>JAPPNP010000038.1 GCA_028873795.1 Chloroflexota bacterium | reverse complement strand
GTCGGAGAGCAGGTCGTCCAGCTCCAACGTCTCGTCGGCCGCGGCGGCGAGCCGCTGGCTGCGGCCGGCGCCGCTGGCCACGACCTGCACCCGGACGCCACGGCGCTGCACCGCCTCGATGAGCGGCACGAAGTCCGGGTCGGTGGTCACCAGCGTGAGGCGGTCGATGTAGGGCGTGAGGTCCAGCGCGTCGACGGTCATCTCGACGTGCACGCTGGCATAGAGCGTGCCGTCATCCCGGCGCCGCAGGCGCTTGGTCACCAGCTTGTAGCCGGCCCGGGACAGGCTGGCGAGGTCCAGATGGGGGCTGGGTTGGCCCTCGTGCTCGGTGCCGTAGGCCGTGGCGCGCACCAAGCTGGTGTCGCCAGTGAGCTTGTCGCGCAGCTGCTGGAAGTCGATCTGGCCCCCGCCGTTCGCCGTGAGGGCTTGCAGCGACGCCAGATCAATCAAGACGGCAGATTTGTTCGCTGCGGCCACCGCGTGCTCCCCGCGCCGATTCAGGCTTGCCTAGATGATAGTGGACGGGGCGGGTTGGCTTGCGGGCCGGTCAGGTCTCGCGGCGGTTGGAACCGCGCGGGCGTCCGGCGCGGAGCAGGTCGCCGACGTAGACCCATCCGGCGACCCGGCCACCGGCGTTGACCACGTAGTAGCCGCGCTGGCGACGCTGGGCGTCCTCGAGCACGCCGTCGAGTGGCGTGTCCGGCTCCAGCACGTCGGCCGGGTCGATCTCCCGCGCGACGTCCGCGACGCGCGTGGTCTCGCGCAGGATCGGCGGCACCGCGGCGATGTCACGCGAGGCGACCATGGCATAGACGTCGCCGGCGGCGTCGGCGACGGGCCAGACCGGCGGGGCGTTCTCGGCGCCGGCGATCGACTCGACCTCGGCGATCACGGCGTCGTGAACGAACGGCGCTTGGGTGAACGCCCGCGTCACGTCGCGCACGACCATGGAATTGAGCCGTTGCCGGAGGGCGCCCTCACGCAGCGCCGAGCGCGCGGCCGACAACAAAAACCAGCCGATGAACACCGCCCACAGCGCCTGCACGCCGGTGGCGCGGAACGCGACGAACTGCACGACGCCGATCACGATGAGCAGCACGCCGAAGCCGGCGCCGGCCATGCTGGCGACGCGCGTGGCCGTGTGCACGTTCTGCGTGATGCCCCAGACGATGGCCCGCAGCACGCGACCGCCGTCCAACGGGAATCCCGGCAGCAGGTTGAAGGCGGCCAGAAAGAGATTGATCTCGCCAAGCCATTGGGCGGTCACGCGCGGCACGGTTGCCGCGGGCAGGACTTGGGCCAGGAGCAGAAACAGGCCGCCGATGGCGGCGCTGGTGAGCGGACCGACGATGGCGATGGCGAACTCCTGGCCGGCGGCGCGCGGCTCCTGGGAGATCTCGGCCACGCCGCCGAACACGAACAGCCTGATGCGAGGCACGGCGATGCCGCGGCGCACGGCCATCAGGGCGTGGGCCACCTCGTGGGCCACGATCGAGGCGAAGAACACGACGCTGGCCAGCAGCCCGCCGGCCCAGTAGCTCGCCTGAGGTCCGAGTGGGGGCGGTGGGAGGCCGGCTTGGGCGGCGGACTCGACGAGCCGCACCGGGATCACCGACTGGGAGGTCATCCAGGCGATGATGACGAAGATGATCAGCCAGCTTGGGTCGAGCGTGATGGCGGTCTCGCCGATGCGAAGGATGGTCCAGCCGCGCGAGCGGGCCCTTCGCGACCGGTTCCCCCGCCCGGACGAGACGCCGCCGGTGGGCGAGGGAGCGCTAGTTCCCAGTGGGGAGACCCGGCGTGATGATGAGCGACGCGACCAGCACAATCACGGCGATGACCGAAATGACGGCCCAGATGCGGGCCACGGTGAACCAGCGGCGCGCCCGGCGCCACGGACGGCGCGACGTCCCCGACGCCCCGCGTCGCGGCCGGCGCCGCCGTCGTCGGCGGCCGCTCATGTCAGAACCGGTGGTCGCGCCATGATCGGCTAGGCGCTGCGCGCCGCGGCCGCGGCGCGGCCGCGGCTCCCCTTGGCGTCCGGGGCGCCAACGTGCAGGGCGGTGAGGGCGCTGATGTCGTGCCAGGCATTGGCGGCCAGGCGCAGCTCTTCGGCAATGGCATCAGCGAACGAGTACACCTCGACGCGCACGCCGTGCTCCCGCAGATACTCCACCATCGGCACGTAGTCGCCGTCGCCGGACATGAGCGCGACGACGTCCATCGTCGGCAAACGCCGGATCACGTCCACGACCAGGACGAGGTCCAGATCGGCCTTGCGCGTGCCATCGGCGAAGACTTTGATGGGCTTGGTGACGATGTCATAGCCCATGTCCCAGACGGGCGCAACCGACCGCTGGTGCTCGAGCCGGCCGTTGAAGTCGGCGTAGATGGGGCAATAGGCGCGGGCGTGCACGGTGCGGCGGCCTTCGCTGACATGGGTCAAGAGCTTGGCGAAGTCCACGCGGATCGGGTCGTCGGAGCCGCGATCCGTCAAGTTGGCCGTGTCCAGAAACACGCCCAGGCGCAGCTTGGGGCCATAGTCGGACGCGCCGTTGGAGGTGTGCAGCGTGCCGGCGGCCTGGGCCAGGGCCTTGGCCGCGGCGGCCAGGTCGCGCTCGGCCGAGCGCGGCGCCGACACGGCGTCCTTGAGCTCGTCCATCAGGGCGCGCAGGTCGTCCTCCGGGTTTGCCGCGGATTCGGGATCGGGCGCAAAGTCTTCGGGGATGGGTGACAGCCGTTTCATTTTGCTTTGGTGACCTTTCGTCGTCGGGGCGTCGGCTTGGGTTGGCGTTTCTGGTCGAGCATCTCCTGGAGCTGCTTTTCGATGCCTTCCTGACGCGTCTCTTCGCGTTCCTCGGCTTCTCGGCGCCGCTTGGCGATGGCCTTGGGGCCCCCGCCGGATTCCAGCGCGTCCCAGAGAGCTTCGATGGCGTCGGTGTTGCCGCGAATCTTCAGATTGGATTCAAACGTCACGCCGATCATCTCTTGGTCGAAATCGTTGAGCTTCTTCTCCAGCGCGTCCAGGCGCGTGGTGAGTTGAAAAATGCGGGCGTCGAGATCCTTGTCGCCGCGCTTGTAGGTGCGCTCGATCTGGACGACCTGACGCCGCAACTCGCCGTAGTTTTCGAGCAGACCGTTGAGGTTGCGGGCGATGCGGCGGTGGTGCGTGAGGTGCGAGGGCAGCTTGCCGTTGGCCTTGCCGGCGGGTTCGGCGGGTTTCGCCTCGGCCGCGGCGGCCTCGCCTTCGGCGGGCGTGGCATTGGCGGGTTTGCTACTGCGTGAGCGACGGGCTCGGGATGTGCGTGTTGCCATTGGCGAGAGACTTCTCCATGGATCGAGGATCGAGATTGCGGCCGATGATTTCGAAGCGCGCCGGCGTCGGCCTGAACGTCCGGACTTCCACGCCCCCCATCACAACGTCGACGAGCAGCGTGTCGTTGTCCACGCGCACGATGCCCTTGGCCCGAACCACGTCACCGAAGGCGCCGCGGGCGAGAGCGGCAAGCCAGCGGTCCAGGTGGTCGCGCGCGAGCGGCCCAGGCTGGAGCGTAGCGCGCTCGAGCCCGAGCGTGGAGAGCTCGGGTTGCTCGCCGTGGTCGTGGGCGCCGTTGGCCGCGGCGGGGGCGGGGCGCGGCGCGGCGATGGCGGCGAGCACGAGATCGGGGTCGACGTCCGCATAGCTGGTGACGGCCAGGGCGGCGTCGGGATTGAGTTGGCGGGCGGCATCGCGCGCGGTCTCGATCTGCTCCGGCGTCGCGATGTCGGCCTTGTTGATCGCCAAAACGTCGGCCACGCGCATCTGGTCCACGTAGAAGTCGCCGAAGGCCTGGTGGGCGGCTTCGTGTCTGGCGGCGTCGACGACCGTCACCACCGAGTCGACCCGGGCGATCTCGCGCACCTCGGCCTGGGTGAACACCTGGCCGAGCATGTAGGGCGCGGCGAGGCCGGTGGGCTCGACGACCAGCCGCTCCGGCGCCACCTCGCGGCTGATCTGGACCAGCGCCGCGAGCAGGTCGCCACGGACCTCGCAACAGATGCAGCCGCCGGTGAGCTCGCGAACCCTGACGTCGGCGGTCCGCAGCACGTGCTGATCAATGCCCTCCCGGCCGAACTCGTTGACGAGCACGGCGATGCGGCCCAGGGGCTGGAGACGCGGGATCAACCGGCGCAGCAGCGTGGTCTTGCCGGCGCCGAGAAATCCGTAGACGAGCGTGACTTTCACGAGAGAACGGGTGTGGATAGAGCAACTCGGGAACGCCGCGGTGACCGGTGGTGGGACTCATGGTCGTCCATGAGCAGCCGCTGGCAGCGAGGCGTCAATCCCACACCCCAGTATCGCACGGCGGATGGAGGCCTCGTGGGATCGGTCGTGGATGGCGCGGGTGCACGGGCCCGCGAGCGGCGGGAGGGGCGGTTCCGGAGCCCCCTCACCCCAACCCTCTCCCAACGGAGACCTTTGAATAAAGAGATAAGGGCGGTTCGCGAACCGCCCCTACTTGTGGGGCAACAGGTTGAGCGGCCGCTAGATTCCCGCCTTCGCCGTAATGACGGAGGGTTTACGCAAAGGTCTCCAACGGGAGAGGGGGCCGGACGTGCTCGGCCGCCGCGGGGCGATGCCTTGCGATCGGCGTGGGTGGGGGTTCGGTCGGACTGGATTCCGGCTTTCGCCGGAATGACGGAGGGGATAGGCAAGGGGCTCCTTGCGCGGGGACAGGCCGCGCCGGAATGACGGAGGGGGCGGCTTCGTCACCCCGGCGAAGGCCGGGGTCCAGGGTCGATGCCCCGGCGCGAGATTCGACCGGACTGGATTCCGGCTTGCGCCGGAATGACGGAGGGGATAGGCAAGGGGCTCCTTGCGCGGGGACAGGCTGCGCCGGAATGACGGAGGGGGCGGCTTCGTCACCCCGGCGAAGGCCGGGGTCCAG
>JAPPNP010000013.1 GCA_028873795.1 Chloroflexota bacterium | reverse complement strand
GCCTCACCACCCGGCCACGTGGTGAGGCCGCTGCCAACATACAAATGACAGGAGGAAGGCCCGAAATGACAAGTCACTGCGATCCGAAGCCGTCTAAGGGTGGGTAGAGATTCCTAAGTCTTGCCCTGGCGGCGGTCGCGCTCGATGAGGGCCGGATCGCGCTCGCTCGGGTCGCCGTAGCCGCCGCCGCCCGAGGTCTGCATGGAGATCACCTCGCCGGCGGCGATGGGCATGTTCGAGACCTTGTTCGGCAGCCGGCGCTCGCGTTCGGTGTCGGGGTTGAGCACGTAGCGTCCCGACACGCCGGGCTCGCCGCCCAACATGCCGAGGGGCGCGAACTTGTAGTGGTCGCCCAGCAAGTTCAGGCGCGCGCCTTCGACGAGCACGCGAATGTCGCGACGCAGGCCCAGTCCGCCGCGGAACTTGCCCGCGCCGCCCGTGCCCGGAAGCAGTGAGTAACGCTCGACGCGCAGGCGCGGATTCGACTCGACGACCTCGATCGGTGTGGTCGCCAGGTTGTGCACGTGGGCGCTATAGGCATCCAATCCATCTGACGTCGGCCGAGCGCCCCAGCCGCCCACCTCGATCTCGAAGTGCACCCACGGCGCGCCGGTGTCGGGATCGAAGCCGCCGATGTTGCAGATGTTGCTCGCGCCGTAATAGCCGGCGGTCACGCGGTCCGGAATTGCCTGCACCAGCGCCTGCATCATGGCGTCCACGATGCGGTGGCAGGTGGTGACGCGGCTGGCCACCGGGGCCGGCGGGCCGGCGTTCACCAGGGACCGCTCGGGCGCCCGGACGTCGATGGCGCGCCGCCAGCCGTCATTCTTGGGAATGTCCTTGCCGATGGTCGCCATGGCGACGTACATGACGCTGCTTCGCGTCATCTCCATGGTGGCGTTCACGGGTCCCGCGGGCTGCGGCGAGGTGCCGGCAAAGTCCACCTCGAGCGCATCGCCGCGACGGGTGACGGCGATCTCGATGCGCAGCGGGTCGTCCGTGATGCCGTCGTCGTCGACGTGATCGACGCCGCGGTAGGTGCCTTCGGGGATCAAGGTCAGGCGTCGCCGCACCTGGCGTTCGGTGCCGTCCAGGATCGCGGCCATGGCGTCCCGGGCCGTATCGGGACCGTATTCGTCGGCGAGCGCCCGCAGGGTCGCCTCGCCGAGCGAGGTGCACGCCCACATGGCGGTGAGGTCGCCGCGCAGCTTCTCGGGCTCACGCACGTTGAGCTCGATGAGCTGCAGCAGCTCGTGGTTGATTTCGCCCGCGCGGATAATCTTGCTTGGCGGTATCCGCAGACCCTCGTGGAAGATCTCGGTGGCCGAGGCCAAATAGCCGCCCGCGGCGCCGCCGCCCGTGTCCAGCATGTGCCCGATCGCGCCGGCAAATCCGATGAGCTCGCCGCCGCTGAACGCGGGCCGAAACACCGTGTAGTCGGGCAGGTGCTGGGCCTCGCAGGCATAGGGATCGTTCACGAGCACCACGTCGCCCGGCGCCCACTCGTAACCGGTGCGGATGAGATATCCCATCGGCGCCGACATGGTCATCATCTGGAAGGGGATCTGCGACGACTGGGCCACCATCCGGCCCTGGGCGTCGAAGATGGCGGTTGAGTAGTCGAGCACCTCGCGGATCACGGTTGAGAACGAGCTCTTCCAGAGCGTGACGGCCATCTGCTCCGCGCCGGCCACCAGCCGGTTGCGGATCAGCGCGAGGGTGATCGGATCGACGGTTGCGCTCATCCGGCCGAGACCTCGAGCACGATGTCACCCGTCGACTGCACGTGAGCCAGCGTGGCGGGCGGCACCACCAGCGTCGTCTGGTCCTGGATGACGAGGGCCGGACCGTCCACGCGGTCGTCCCGCCCCAGTCGCTCGCGGGCGAACACCGGCGCATCGAGGCTCTCGCCGGCCCAGATCATCGGCTGGACGGCCAGCCGGCGATCGATCAGCGGCTCCTCCGGCGGCGCCAGCTCGGTCGGGCGCGGCCGGGTGGTCCCGGCGGTGACGCTGGCCCGCAGGGTGACCCACTCGATCGCGGCCGCGTCGTCGCGATGGCCGTGCAATCGCGCGTGCTCTCGATGAAACTCCCGATTCACCGTTTGCCGCAGCGCATCGTCGAACGCCGCCGGTTCATCCAGCCACACGGCGACCTCATAGGCCTGGCCGCTGTAGCGGACATCGACACCGAGGCGCGCGCTGATGGCGCTGTCGCTGAATCCGGCCTCGCGTAGGTCACGCGCGCCCTGGTCTCGCATGTCGGCGTAGCGCCGGCCGGCCTCGGCAAGATTCAGATCGTCTTCGGCGCTCAGCATGGCGGACGAGAAGTCGCGGCGAGCCTCCGCCACGAGCAGCCCGCGAGCCGATTGCACGCCGGCCTCGGGCGGAATCACCACTTGGCGGCAGCCGAGCTCGCGCGCCAGGTCGGCTGCGTGCATGGGCCCCGCGCCGCCAAACGCCACCATCACGAACTGGCGCGGATCGTGCCCACGGGCGACGGACACAAGCTCCAACGCCCGCCCCATCTGCGCGCCCGCCAGCGCCAGGATGCCCTCCGCCGCGCGCTCGATGCCCATCCCCAGCGGGGCGGCCACGTGTTGGGCGACCGCCCGCCGCGCCGCATCGACATCGAGCCGGATATGGCCGCCGGCGAACCGATCGGGCCTGAGACGGCCGAGCACCGCATTGGCATCGGTGATTGTGGGGCGGTCGCCGCCGCGGCCGTAGCATGCCGGGCCCGGCTCGGCGCCCGCGCTTTCCGGTCCTACATGGAGTGATCCGGCGGCATCGACGCCGGCGATGGACCCGCCGCCGGTGCCGATCTCGACCAGATCGATCACAGGGGTGCGGAGCGGGTAGCCGGTGCCGAAACCGCCGTGCACGCCGCCGCCGATCTCGTAGTCGTTGTTGATGGTGACGTGGCCGTCGCGGATCAAGGTTGCCTTGGTGCTGGTGCCGCCCATGTCGAACGAGATGACGTTGGACACGCCGAGCCGTCGTCCAACCTCCGCGGCGGCGATGACTCCCGCCGCCGGTCCTGATTCGACGATCGAGGCCGGCTCGCGAGCGACGGTGGTGGCCGGCGCCATGCCCCCGCTCGACTGCATCACCGACAGTGGGGCCGTCACGCCGCGCGCCGTGAGCTTGGACCCAATCTCGCTCACGTAGGTCGCGACGCGCGGCAGCACCGCCGCGTGCACCGCCGCGGTGCTGAATCGCTCGTACTCTCGATACTCGCGGCACACCGCGTGGCTCGCGACCACGGGCAGGCCGGTCTCGCGCGTGATGACTTCGGCGGCCCCTTGCTCATGCTGCGGATGCGCGTAGCTATGCAGAAACGCCACGACCACGGCCTCCGCCCCCAAGCCCGCGAGCGCATGGGACGCCCGCACCACGTCGGAAACGTTGAGCGGTTGGATGACGGAGCCGTCGGCGCCGATGCGCTCGCGCACCTCCAGCCGCCGCTCTCGCGGCACCAGGACCGGCGGTTTCTCGAGAAACAGGTTGTAGAGATCGCGCCGCTGGTGTCGCCCGATTTCCAGCACGTCGCGAAATCCGGAAGTCGTGACCAGTCCCAGCCTCGCGGTCTTGCCTTCGAGCACGGCATTGGTGGCGACGGTGGTGGCGTGGACGATCTCGCGGACCTCGCGCTCGCCCGATTCGGCCTGCCACCGGTCGAGCACCTCCAGCAGTCCGTCAGCCGGGTTAGTCGGGGTGGTCAAGACCTTGGCGGACCAGGTGCGCCCGCTATCAGAGACGGCAAAGAGGTCTGTGAAGGTGCCGCCGATGTCGATGCCGACGCGTGTCAATCCGCAGTCCGCCGTGCGATCTGGTGAGGTGCGATTGTAGAGGCGACTGGGCTTCGCCACTGCCGCCTATACTCGGTGCGGGCGACTCCAGGAGGCCGCGCGTGATCGAAGTCATCGAAACCGGTCTCGTCTATCGCAGCCCGGAATCCCAGTCGCCGCCGTTGCACACGTGGCACCCCACGATTGTCCTGCTCGAGTCCGGGGAGCTGCTGGCCGCCTTCGACATCGCGGACCATGCCGAGAGCCTGGACTACGCCACCTATATCGCGCGCTCGTCCGACGAGGGACGCACGTGGTCCGAGCCGGCGCGGATGTTCCAGGACTCCGTATCAGGCCGGGTGACGAGCTTCGCACGCATCGCCCGCGTGGGGCCGAACGAGTTGATCGCGACCGGCGCTCGGGCCCACCGCCGGCCCGACGACGACAGCCTGGTGAACCGCGACACGTTGGGTTTCGTGCCGGTCGACCTGATCGTGTTGCGCAGCGCCGACGGCGGGCATTCGTGGAGCGGCCCAGAGACCATCGAGCCGCCGCTGGAAGGGCCGTCGTTCGAAATCTGCCACGCGGTGATCGTGCTGCGGGACGGTCGCTGGCTGTGGCCGACCGCCACCTGGAAGGGCTGGGACGGCGAGGCGCCGAATGGCATGAAGGCCATTGCGCTGGTCTCGTTCGACCGCGGCGCGTCGTGGCCAACATATATAGACGTTCTAGACCAATACGACCGCCACGTATTCTCGTGGGAACAGTCGGTCGTGGAGCTTCCGGACGCGCGGCTCTTGCAGGTTGCCTGGGCGTACGACGAGGCCTCGGGCCACAGCGAACCGACGCCGTACGTAATCTCGGCCGATGGCTGGAAGTTCTCGGAGCCACGGGCCACGGGCTTGCGAGGGCAGACGACCAAGTTGCACGTCCTGGCCGATGGGACCGTGCTGGCGCTCTATCGGCGCGACGACCGCCGCGGGCTGTGGGCCCAGCGTGTCCGCATCGACGGCGAAATGTGGGTCAATCTGGAAGAGGTCGCCGTTTGGCAGGGCGCGCCGTCGGGGATGGCCGGCGAGGGCGCCGGCGCGGACGAGCTGGTGGACCTGCAATTCGGCTTTCCGCAGATGCTCTCGTTGCCGAACGGCGACGTGTTCGCCGTCTTCTGGTGCCAGGAAGACGACATCCGCAACATTCGCTGGTTCCGCCTTCGCGCGACGTAGGTCGGAGTCGCCGGGGGCTTGGCGGCCGCCGCGTCCGTTCCTCGCTGTCCCACTCATGACGAGCCGCGAGGTCGACGGCTAGGCCAGGTGCACCACCGCGTGCTTCCAAGCCGGGATCGAGATTTCGAATCCGCCGTCGCGTAGGGGTAGGTCGGCCTTGGCGAGCAGATTGCGCGCCGAACCCACGGGGCGATGCGGACGGACGGTGACGTTGGCGTCGGAGCGCTCGAGGTTGAACAGAAAGGCCACGTCGCCGCCGTTGGCCGATCCGCGGACCACCGGCACCACGCCCGATCCATCGATTGCCAGCGGGGCCTCGATGCCGGCCGTCCGCACGGGCGGGAGCACCAGGTCGGGATGTCCGGCGTTGCCGAATCCGGCCGACAGCGACAGTCCCCACCAGGTGAACCGGCCGTCGGGACTGCGGACGGCCACGGTCTCACCATCGAGCGAGGCGATGGCCGTTGCCCCGTTCTTGGGCTCGAGGACGGCGTAGCCGCACGGGGTGCTGATCGGAATGGTTCCGTCGCCCGCTTGGAGCACGTTCCGTCCGGCGTCGATGTCACCCTCGGTGATGGCGTTGAAATCCGCCACGCGTACCCCAAAGCGTTCCGAAAAGCCTTCCGGGGGGCCATAGGACGATTGGCCGTCGGCCGAATACAGCCCAAAGCTTCCGTCCGCCACAAGCTGCACATCGGGGTTGTCGCTGAGGGTCTGCTCGATGCGCCGGCGCAGCTCGTCGGTCATCATCGCGGCGTTGGTCAGATAGATCAGGCGGTACGGCGACCAGTCCATGCCCGGTGACACGATGTCGACCGGAATGCCGTTGGCCCAGAGCGTGCGGTGCACGCCGCGCACGTCATCAAGGTAGCGGTCGTCTTCGTCGTTGTAGCTGAAAAGCTCCTGGGACTCGCCGTGGTAGACGACGGCCACGTCCGCGGTGTCGCACCTGAGCGGCAGGTGCTCTTCCATGCCGGCCATTTGGCACAGCGCCTCGCTGGTCGCTCGCCAGCGGGCGGTGGGCTCGCCGTCAAGCGCGATGAGGTTGTAGCCCGGCGACTCGAAGCTGAAGTACTCGGGCCGATACTGCCAATACATGGCGCCGGCGCCGCCCGAGGCCAGGCACATCCAGAGCAGCATGGTTGGCTCCTCGGGCGCCGACTGCTTGCGCCACGTGACGCCGCCGCGTGACATGCCCGAGTAGATCTCCTCGTTCCACCAGCGATTGTTCTTGCCGATGCTGCGGGACCAGTCGTAGCCGAAGGCCCGCTCCGACAGCTTGTAGGGGTCCTCGGACGTGAGCAGGTTGTTGGACGACATGGACATGCCCCAACTGTCGGCGACCGGCGCGCAGACGGTGTCCTGCGGGCGCGGATACCAGGCGCCGTGCGAGCGCTTTTCGTGCACGGGGTCCACGTCGTTGGCGACGTCCATGACCCACTGCAAGTGGCCGGCCAGGTTCTCGTAATGGAACTGCTTGTACAGCAGCATCTCGACGACGTTTTGATTCGATCGCGGGGGCTGCACGTCTTCCCAGCGGCGATAGCGGCGGTGCACGCGAGCGTTGAGCTCGTCGAGCGTGAAGCGCTCGCGCAACCAAGCGTCGTAGCGCGCGAGCGTGCTGGGGCAATAGCAGGGCAAGCCGTCGGAGGTCTTGCTCCAGGCAGCCGACAGCGCGATGCCGTCCCAAAGGCCCCACACCAGCAGGGCCGGGTGATCCTTGTAACGGCCGATCATGTAGCGCAGCAGGTTCTCACCGTACTCGCGCCAGGCGGGATGGTCGTAGCAGTGGATCTGGCTGCCCTGGGGATAGGCGGGGCTGGCGCCCGTCAGCGATACGTGGCCGCGGTAGCTGACCACGCGCATGTCGGGATGCTCGCGCGTGAGCCACTCGGGGCACGCGCCGTGCGTGGCCAAGGGAAGGTCGAGCCAGACGCGCAAGTCGTGCTTGTGGGCCAGATCGAAGAGCAGGTCGATATCGTCGGTCTCGTAGAGACCGGGGCGCGGCTCCAGGTGGTTCCAATAGTTAAAGGTGCGAATGACGCGCATGCCGCCGGCACGAATGCGCGCGAAGTCCTCGTCCCACAGCTCCGGCTTGGGAACCGGCGCGCGGTAGTACTCCACGCCCACCGGGAACGGAACGCCGGGGATGCCGAAGCGGCCATCGTTGTTGGACACGTCAACCCCTTGCTGCGCGGCGCGGTCGCCACTGGGCGAGCGATGCGTGGAGGCGTTCGGGGAGCATGGTGGTGCGGCCGGCGTGGGCCGTCAAGGGGCGGACGGTTCGGTGGTCACATGCCCCGCAATGCGGTCGACGGGTTGACATAAATTTCAAGCGTCTGAGCCGACGGCAGTGTGAAGTCGACCGGATTCGACCGCGCGACGAAGTGTTTGCCGCAGCGTTAAGGTTAAGCCTTGAGTTGAAACACCGCCTCGACGGACAGCGGGACGTTGCGCGGCATGGTGCCCACGCCCACTGCGGAGCGGACCCCGCGGCCCTCGGGCCCGAACACCTCGAGCATCAGCTCCGAGCAGCCGTTGACGACCTCGCCGGCCTGGTCCATCCCCGGCGCGGCGTTCACGTGACCCAGCATGCGCACGACGCGATCGATACGATCGAGTGAGCCGACCACAGAGCGCGCGGCGGCCAGCAGCCCAATCCCGGCCGCCCGCGCGGCCTGCTTGGCCTCGGCGACCGTGTAGTCCGTGCCGACCTGGCCCGGACGCCAGGCGCCGCCGGGGGAGTGGCCCGACACCCACACGAGGTCACCCGTCACCACGGCCGGAATGTAGGGCGCGTCCGGGAGCGGAGGCGGCAGGTCTGGCAGGTCGATTCCCAAAGCGGCGAGGCGGTCCTCCGGCGACATGGCGAGGGCTCCGGTGCGTCTGTGGCTCCACGGAGTCTAGCGGCGCCGAATGGTCGGGTCCGAATTGCCCGGATACAGTGGCGCGCAGCCACCGTCCACTGATCGCCCCAAGGCGAATGCGATTCTCGGGTAATCAGGGGCTCGCGAAACCGATTCGAGAAAGGATCGAGCTATGGCAGGAGACCCGTTGGACCAATCTGGGGCGACTGGAAGAACGCTCCGCGACGCCGAATTCGACCGCGGGTTCGTCGCCTACTACCGGGTGCTGGTCTCACTCTACTTGGCCATCACCGTCGTCGGGATCCCGCTGATCCCGTTTTGGCTCATCTTCAGCCTCTGGTACGCCCCGGAGTACTACCGGCGCCTGTCCGCCCGGCTGACGTCCCAGGCCATCGAGATCCGGAAGGGCGTCTTCAACCGCCGGGAGTCGACCATCCCCCTCAACCGGGTCACCGATCTGCGCCTGCACGATGGGCCAATCATGCGTCACTTCAAGGTGCGCGGCTTGCGGGTAGAGACCGCGGGTCAAGCGGGACCGAACGCCAGCAGCGAAGGCGACCTGATCGGCGTGGTGGACGCGGCGGAGTTTCGCAACGCCATCCTGATGCAGCGACAACGGGTGCTGGGCGCCGAGCCCGACGAAGACGCCCCAGCGCCCGCCGGCAACGCCACCGAACTCCTCACCGAGATTCGCGACATCCTGGCGCGGATGGAGGCGAAGGAGTAACTGACTTGCCGCGGATCGCGAAGTTTCCCAGCCGGCGAGTCTGCCTAAGTTGGGTCGGGCCGCATGTCGTACAATATGTAATACACGAGATTCCGGGGGATGCCAATGGGGGTCAGAACGGTGCGGCTCGACGACGAAGCTGAGCGAACGCTAGCTGCCGTGCGCCAGCGAACTGGTCTGACGATCTCGGAAGTGCTCAAGCGCGGACTGCACGCCTATGCGGCTGCATCGCTCGACGATGCCGCGGAGACTCCCTACGAGGTGTATCGGCGACTCAATCTCGGACCCGGCGGATACGCGGTAGCCGCGGCCCGAGATGCGAAGGCCGCGGTTGTCGCGGTGGTTGCCGCGAAGCACCGGCGGTGATCCTGGTCGACACAGGTCCCTTGGTGGCGTTATTCGATCCGGCCGATGCCGACCATCGCCAGTGCGTGGACACCCTCCGGGGCATTGAGCAGCCAATTGCGACGACTGTTCCGGTACTGACCGAGGCCCTTCACCTCCTGCAGCCGGCAAGCTTGGGCGCCCAACGCTTGATGGATTTTGTTGCCGATGAGGGATTGCGCGTGCTGTTTCTTGATGACCAACTCTTGTCACGGGCCTTCGGGCTGATGGCCAAATACGCCGACGCCCCAATGGACTTGGCCGACGCGTCCCTCGTGACGATGGCGGAACGGCTTGAACTGTCAACAGTCTTTACCATCGACCGCAACGACTTTCACACCTATCGCATTCAACGGGGCCACGGGCACCGGGCATTCGAGGTTATCGGCTAGCTGCGTGAGAGCCCCTGGACCTGGGTGCGTGGTCGTCCGAAGCGGGCGCAGGTGCGAGCGACGGCGGCGTTAGATTCCCTTCGCCACCTCGGGCCATTGGCTTTCGGGGAACGCTTGCAGGGTTTGGGTTCCCAGACCGAATTGTTCGCGCAGCGCCAGAATCGCCTGCGCGCAGGTGACCGCGTCGGGGAACTGCATGACGGCCACGCTGTCGTATTGGCCCATGGTCAGATAGATCTCCACCAGCTTGCCGCCGTGGTCTTCGATCACCTTGCGCGTTTCCGGCGCGCCTTCGCCGAGCGCGTCGCGGTAGGCGCCCGCGGCCGACCCGGCGTCGGCCTGCAGGCTGATCAGGCCAATGAATGTCTGCATCGATCGCGTCTCCGAGTGGTGCGTTTCCGATGGGGCGATTATGGCACCGGTCCCAGAGCTGATCGTCCGAACCGCGCCTCGCAACGCGAAGCTTTGGGTCTCGAAGCGCCGTCTGCCGGCGCAGTCCTGACGCGCGCGATATACATCCACGTGCGCTGCCTCCTACATTGGGGTTCATGGCGCTGCCGAACGTCCTGATCATCACGACGCACGACACGGGCCGGTTCATCGAGCCGTACGGCGTTGGCAGCGTGGCCACGCCGAACCTGAGCCGCCTCGCTGGCGAAGGGGCGCGATTCAACGCCTACACCACCGCGCCGCAGTGCTCACCAAGCCGCGCGAGCCTGACAACCGGCCGGTACCCCCATGCCAACGGGACGATGGGGCTCACGCACGGCGAGCACCGTTGGGATCTGCACCCGAATGAGCGCACCATTCCGCAGATCTTGCGCACGGCGGGCTACCGCAGCGGTCACTGGGGCGTTGAACACGCGGCGCGCGATCCGCTGCGCGTGGGCAACGACGTCTACGACGAGGGCCGTGACATGGCATCGATCGTCGCGGGGGTTGGCGCATTCATCGATGCCGACCCCGGGCGACCGTTTGTGGCGCAGATTGGGCTCACGGAAACCCACCGGGTGGGCGACCACGGCTTCGGCGGCGTGCGGTTCGACGCCAGGGGGATCACCGTGCCCGGGTACTTGGTGGACGCCCCCGATACACGCGCCGACCTGGCGGACTTTCAGGGCTGTGTCCATCGGGCCGATGTGCACGTCGGTCAGCTTGTCGGAGTGCTCGAGAATCGCGGTCTGCTCGATCGGACCCTGGTGCTCTTCGTGAGCGACCACGGCATTGCGTTTCCCCGAGCCAAGTGCACGCTCTACGACCCCGGCATCGAGATTTTCCTGATCGCCCGCCTACCGGGCACCGCGCTTAGCGACGGTGTCGCTCCCACCGGCCTGGCCAGCATCATGGACGTCGTGCCAACCCTGATCGACCTGACGGGCGCCGAGCCCCCGTCGGGTCTGCATGGCCGGTCGCTGCTGCCGCTGGCCGCCGGCGAGTCAAAGGGGCACGCCGAGCTGTTTGTCGAAAAGACCTATCACAGCTACTACGACCCCATGCGCGGCGTCCGAACCGCCGATTGGAAGTACATCCGGAATTTCGAGGCCGGATTGGGCGTGGAGATTCCAACGGACATCGCCGGCGGCGGGGCCTATCGCGACCTGGCCGGACGATTGGAGCCGTCGGTGCATGCACCGGTCGAGCTGTACGACCTACGGTCGGATCCCCACGAATGGACGAATCTCGCGGGACGCCCGGAGTACGGGAGCGTGGAGGCCGAGCTGGAAGCCAGGCTGGCGAGCTGGATGCATGAGACCGGCGATCCGCTGCTGGACGGACCGGTGGCGTCGCCCTTCTATCGCCGGGCGATGCGCGGCCTTACGCGCTAGGCGTGTCACCATGGCAATGACGCTGGCCTCGACTGGAGGCGCCACTGCCCTTGTGTGCACGGTATAGCCGTCATTCGGACCCGCAGGTCCTGGCGGACTTCTTCAAGAGTGCGCCGCTCGTTGCAACCGACGTGCCGCTGCCGAGCTTCAATGTGGCGCCCACCCAGCAGTCGCTGGTGGTGGTGGACGGCCCGCGGCGCTTCGAGTCCATGCGATGGGGGCTCATACCCGCGTGGGCCAAGGAGGCGCGGTTCGGCGCGCGCACCATCAACGCGCGTGCCGAGACGGTGGCCGACAAGCCGGCCTTTCGCGCCGCGTTTCGTGCGCGCCGCTGCCTGGTGCCGGCTGACGGCTTCTACGAATGGACGGGTCCGCGAGAGCGGCGGCAGCCCCTCTACATTCGGCGGGCCGACGGCCGGCCGCTGGCGCTGGCCGGGCTCTGGGAGCGGCACGGTGAGTTCGGTCGTTCGTTCACGATCATCACCACGGGCCCGAGCGCCTGGATGTCGGCCATCCACCATCGCATGCCGGCGATCCTGGAGCCGGGCGACTGGGATGCGTGGCTCTCGGCCGATGACGATGACCCGGGCTGGCAGGCCGCCTTGTTGCGACCGGCGGCTGAAGACGTGCTCTGCAGCTATCCGGTCAGTCGGGCGGTGAACGCCGTCGCGAACAATGGACCTGAATTGATCGAACCGGTTGCCGCGCCGGAGTCGCAGCCAGCGCCGGACGCGGATACGCAGCGTTCGCTCTTCTAGGGGTTTAGGGCATGCCTGACTTGCGGGCCCAACTGTTGGACCAGGGCTACGTGATCATCCCGCGGACCATTTCGACCGAGCGGCTCGACGGGCTGCGGGCGAGCTTTGAAGTGCTGGTCCGGCGACAGTTTGACCGGTGGCGGCGTGAGCGCGATGCCGCCGGACGCTGGCCAGATAGCTACTTTGCTCGTCAGCCGCGCGTCCTGATCCAGACCGTCGTTGATGCTTCAACGGCGGAAGCGGTCGAGTTCTGCCTCGACGACGGCACCCTGGGCATGAGCCGCCGGCTGATGCGGGCGCCTCACGCCGCGCCGACGCTGATGTCGCTGATGTGCAACCCCACGGAGGACCACGGGCCGGATCGATGGCACCGGGATATCCGGCCGGCGTCGCTGGCGCCGCTGGCGGGGTTGCAGCACGACGCGCGAGTCAATGGCCCGGCGTACGTGCAGTGGAATATTCCGCTGCATGACGACGCGGTGCTGTGGGTGGTTCCCGGAAGCCACTGGCGCGTGAACACCGATGAGGAGAACCGGGCGCTTGCGCACGACGCCTCGGCGCCTCTGCCCGGCGGCATTCCGGTGGAGCTGAACGCGGGAGACGCCGTGGTCTATCTGAACACGATGCTGCACTGGGGCAGCGACTACAGCGCCAGGCTGCGCCGCACGGTGCATCTGGGCTATCGAGCGTTCGGCGCCGCCATCTATCCGCACGCCCATGCGTTCAACTGGGACCTTGGCTTCACCAGCCGGCTATCCGCGGCCACGCGCCGCCAATTCGAGCGGTTCGTCGAGTTGCATGCCGACGAGCGGCGGGTGATCGAGGCGGTGCTGCGCGCCGCCATGCGGCGGGACGCCGACGGATTCGTGCGTGAGCTTGCGATCCTTCATCCCGGCGTCGAGGGACGAATGGTGGCCCTGGTGCTGCTGTCCAAGCTCGTCTTGCGGCTCCCGAGCCTCGCCGAGACTCGAAGTGCCGGCTACGACCGCCGCAAGGACATCGCCGACGCCTTCACCGCCGGCGAAATCGAAACGCTCGGGCGCCGGTTTGCCGCGCTCGACGCCGCGCTGCGCGCACCGGCCGACCACTTCGTGCCCGGCTTTCAAGACGGTCCGGCGGGCTACAGCTACAACGACATGCCGGCAGGATTTGGCGTCGACGAGTTCATTGCCAGCTGGGGCGCGGCTGCCAAGCTGCCTGATCCCGTCACGTGATTCAGCGTCGGTGCTGGCCTACATGCCGGGAGCTACGGCCTCGTCCTCACCTTGCTGCGTCGCGAAGAGGGACTGGTAGCCCCCCGACCAGTCCGGCGGAATCTGGCACGGCCGCGGATCGTGGTGGGCATAGAGGGCGGGCTTGCCGCGCACGATCGTGCCGTAGTAACTCGACATAATCGGATTGTAGGTGTAGGTGAAGGCATCGGCGGATGAATAGGCATAGAGCAACAGGGGCCGCCCGGTGTCCGATTGGTTTGGCGGCGATCCGTGGACGGTGCGGCAGTTGTGAATCGTGAGTGAACCCGCCGGTCCGGTCATGTATTCGACGTTCTCGAGATTCAGGGAGGCCGCGTCGGCGTCGGACAGCGCGCCGTTCCACGACCCGTCCTCGTTGTAAAGGTCGAACAGCGGGCCGTTTTGGCTCCCCGGAAGCCCGCCGAGCGGGCCTTGATCGGGACCGCAGTCGTAGAGCAGGGTGCCGATGGTCGCCGGCGAGTAGTTCGTGTGCGGCCAGAACTGAATGTCCTGGTGCCACTTGACCTCTTCGCCGCCTTCGGCCCACTTGAAGTTCAGCTTGGAGTGGTGGAACTTGACGTCCGGCCCCACGATGTCGGCCGCGACGTCGGCCACGATGGAGTCCGACGCGAACTCCCAATAGGCAGGGTGCTGCTCGACGGGGCTGGTGAGGCGGCGCAGTCTCGGATTCTCGGCGGTGTGGTCGGGCTCCAGGTCCCACACGGCGTCGGATTCCGTGATTTCACGGCTGCGCTCGACAAACTCGTTGGTGACGTCGCGCAGCCGCTCGATCCACTCGTCGGGCACGACGTTCTCGACGAGGACATACCCCTTTTCGAAGTACGACTCGCGCTGAGCCTGGGTGAGCACGCGCGGCGGGTAGGAGAGGATTTGCTCTGGCGTCATTGGGGAATCTCCGAGGTTCACGGACCCGTCGCCCTCAGCGTATCCGAGTATTGCCGGATTCGCTCACGGTCTCGATTGGGCCTGCATCCCAGAGCACGAGCCGTCGGCTCGCGGGATCGCTGGCGCGCGACGCATTCTGTGCGATCATCCGAGGCGCTCCGTCGTCACCCCCAGATCACTGCATGAATTCAGACGGCTCGACCACCAGCGACATCACGCTGCAGCACGTCTCCGCGCAGCCCACGCTCGTGGTGCGCTTCAATTTTGGCGGGCGCGATGTCGGCGAGCTGATGGGCCATGCCCTGGACGCGGTGCAGGAGTACCTGACGCGTGCTCAGATGAGCCCCGTGGGCCCACCCTTTACCCGGTATCTGGCGATGACGGACGAGGTCAAGCGCGCCGAGACGGGGTTCCCCGTGGAGTGGGCGATCGAAGGCGGCGACTTGGTTGTGGCCAGCCAGCTTCCCGCCGGTCGGGTGGCCCGCATGGTCCACACGGGGCCGTACGAGAATCTGATGGACGCGCACAACACGATGGTGGATTGGATCCGAGACCGCGGTCTCACGCCGGCGGGCGGTCCCATCGAGATTTATCTCAACGATCCCTTCGACGTAACCGACGCGTCGGAGTATCAGACCGAGATCATTTGGCCGATTGAGTGACGCGCGGCGGGTCACGGCCGACTGCCGCGCGATTCGCTGACACTCGCGACGCCGGGGCGCTAGACCTCGGGCACCACCACGGGCTCGACTTGGCCGGAATCGATTGAGCGGTTCATGGCCAGCACCACCGCCAGGGTGCGCATGCCGTCGGCATACGTGCTCAGGATGCCCGAGGTATCGCCCGTGCGCACGGCATTCAGGAACGTGACCATCTCCTGGTAGTGCATGAAATCGGGCGGCGCGTCGAGCGGCGCGCCGGGTTTGCGCGAGCCGTCGCGGCCCAAGCTTGCGGCGCGAGGAAACGCGTCGTTCACGACGGTTCCTTCACCCTTCGGATCGCCGATGGTGCCGAACACGCCCGGTTCATTGCCCGCGGGCTCCAGCTCCAGGTGGAAATCCGGACCGTTGAGCTCGAACTTGGTGTACCCCCAGGGCGCCGCCCATGAGTGCACCTGGTAGCCCACCGCGCCGGATTCGAACTGGATCGTGCATACGGCGGAGTCCTCAATCGTAAAGCCAGGACCCTTGGGGCGCGCCATGTTGCTGCCGAAGGCGTGGACACTGGTGATCTCACCGACGATATAGCGCATGAGATCGACGTAGTGGATGGCTTGGTCCAGCAAGGGCCCGCCAGATCGGGCTTTGATGAAGAACCACGGTCGGAACCCGCCCGTGAGCGCCGGGGCGCTGAGGTAGGTGCACAGCGCAAGGTTGACCGTGCGTCCGGCCATCAGCTCGCGCATGCGCTGGACGGGCGGCAGGTAGCGCATGTTGAACCCGGCCATGCAGATGATGCCGCTGTCGCGCACGATGTGGGCCACGGCCTGGGCGTGCTCGAGAGAGTCCGCCGGCGGTTTCTCACAGAATACGGCGACGTTTCGCTCCGCCGCGCGCTCGAACACCTGGCGCCGAATGCCGGGCGGCACGCAGATGAGCACGGCGTCCAGGCCGGTCTCCGCGTCGAACATGGCGTCGACCGACGGATAGGTGCTGGCGCCGGCGCGGCTCGCCAGCTTGGTGGCCTGGGCGTCGTCCGCGTCGCACACGGCGACGACGCGATTTCCGGGAATGTATTCCAGATTCGAGTAGTGGCGTGTGCCGATGCTGCCGGCGCCAATGATGCCGATTGCGAGTTCGTCGGATGGCGTCATGTCCTGCTCCTAGCCGCGAGGCACGCCGGCTTCGCGGAATGCGCCGTCCAGGGTGGCATAGGCGAATTCGGCGGCGGCCACGGGGAGGTAGGCCGGCTTGTTCCAGACCATGCCACTCACCTCCAGGGTGATGAAGTCGTCCCACCCGGCCCCGTGCATGGCCCGCACATAGCCGGTGGTGTCCAGCTCGCCTTGCCCGAGCAGCAGCAGGTCGAGGCTGCCGTCGTCGTGGACTCGCGCGTCCGTGACGTGGGTATGCCCGGTGATCGGCACCAGCGCCGGCACGGCCTCTTCGGCCGTCTCACCGGCGAGAAAGAAGTGCACCATGTCGAAGTGCAGCTTGACGCGGTCGTGGCCAATCTGGTCGATCAGCCAGAGCGCGCGGCTCGTCCGGTCGACGGCGGCGCCGGAGTGGGCCTCGATCGCGAGGTGGAAGCCCTCGCGCTCTGCCAGCTCCCCGTACTTCCTACCGGTCTCGGCCAGCGAGTCGCGGATCTTGAGCCATTCGTAGTCCCGGCCGCCGATGCCAAATGCCAGGCACGGCTCGCGGTCGGGAACGAAGTCTCGCCCGACGGCGTTGAGTTCGCGCGCGAATTCGAAGTTCGCGGCGTGTTTGGCGTCGTCGGTCTCATGCACGTGAAGGGCCGTGGCGAACGTGGCCGGCACGCCCATGTCGTGATCGGCGAGCAACGTCCGAATGGCCGCGCGTCGGCTGGGCGTCATGGCGTCCGGCAGCGAACCGACGTGGCGCGGACCGGCGCAGATTTCGACGCCGTCGTAGCCGATGTTCGCCAGGATCGGGATGGCGTCCTCGAGCGTGTGCTTCGGCATGGCGTAGGTTCCGTAGGCGATCTTCATGCGCAAAGGCTCCATGTGTCTGGGCAGCGTGCCCGGCGGATGGCCGACGTCGCGATACGAGAGTGTGCGCGATCTATGGTCGTTCTGGAAGTGTCGGCAGGCGCGAGTCGCATCAGGGCGCGGAGTGGTCGTTTAGCGGCCGGCGCGCGGCGTGCGCAAACTCTCTCCAGCCGTCGGATTCCCACTCGCGCCGGCGCTCGTTGATGCCCTCAATGAGCGATTCGCGTGTGAACTCGTCGGCGACCAGGCGTGTGGTCTCGATATAGCGCACCAGGCGGTCGAGCTCGCGCCCAACGTATGACTCAGCGAGATCGGCTGCGGCCTGAATGTCGGAATCCGTGGCGCCCGAGCGAGTCAGCTTGGCCGCGCGCTTTCGATAATTCTCGATCCATGGGAGCGGGACCTCGCCCTCGTTCACGATGAGCTCGGCGGCGCGGTGCCGCTCCTCGATCTGGTTCGCGGCGCGCTGCACCATCCATTTGGCCCAGAGCACCACGCCCGTGCACACGAGGGCAATGAGCAACCCCAGTGGGACGACCAACTGAAGGAGTGACACCGGCTAGGCCTGTCGCCCGTCTAAGCTGCCCCGCCGACCCTGCGGGCCGGGCACCCGGGCAGCTGGACTCAAGCGGTTACGCCGCGAAGATCAAGCTCCTCGGCAAAGTGACAGGCCGATTCGTGCCCGCTGCCAACCACGCGCAACTCGGGGGTCTCCTCGCGGCAGCGGTCCTGAGCGTAGCGGCAGCGCGGGTGGAAATAGCAGCCGCTCGGCGGGTCCGCCGGGTCGGCCACTTCGCCCTCCAGCGTGATCTCCTGGAGCTTCCGCTTGGGGTCCGGGAGCGGCACCGCCGACATGAGGGCCTCGGTGTAGGGGTGCTTCGGGTTGCTGAAGAGCTCTTCCGTCGAGGCGTGCTCGACGACCTTGCCCACGTACATCACCGCCACCTCGTCGGAGATGTGCTCGACGACGCTCAGGTCGTGCGCGATGAACAGATAGGCAATGCCGAACTCTTCCTGCAACTCTTCCAACAGGTTGATGATCTGCGCTTGGACCGAGACGTCGAGCGCCGAGACGGCTTCGTCGCAGATGATGACCTTGGGATTCAAGGCCAAGGCGCGAGCAATGCCGATGCGCTGACGCTGCCCGCCGCTGAACGCGTGTGGGTAGCGCTTGAGGTAGCGAATATCCAGACCCACGACTTCGAGCAACTCGCTCACGCGAGTCTCGAGCTCACGGCCGCGCGCCACATTGTGAATCCGCAGGGGCTCACCCACGATGTCCAGCACCGTCTTTCGGGGATCGAGGCTGGAGTAGGGGTCCTGGAAGACCATCTGCAGGTTGCGCCGGTATTCGCGCAACTCGCGCGAGCCGAGCTCTGTCAATTCAGTGTCTTCGTTGTCGACATGCATGCGAACGCTGCCGTCGGTGGGCTCGATGGCGCGCACCACGCAACGGCCGAGTGTGGTCTTGCCGCATCCAGATTCGCCGACGAGACCGAGCGTCTTCCCCTCTGAAATCGAAAGACTGACGTCGTCAACGGCCCGCACGTAGCCAACAACCCGCCGCAGCAGGCCCTTCTCGATAGGGAAGTACTTCTTGAGCCCCTCGATCTCGAGAATGGTGTTGGCGGCTTGCCCGTTGGATGTCTCAGTCGACATGGGCTGGGTTGAGTCGCTCTGCATCTCTTGCTCGCTACTCATAGAGCACACACCGTACGTGGTGGCCAGGCGACGATTCGATCATGTCCGGCACCTTGGCGTCGCAGCGGCCGGGGATGAACTTGGGACAGCGGGAGGAAAAGCCACATTCCTCGGGCGGATTCAGCGGCACCGGCACGGTGCCGGCAATCGAGCTGAGGCGCTCTCCACGCGTCAATCCGATCCGCGGGATCGATTCCATGAGGGCCTGGGTGTACGGGTGTTGCGGCTCGCCGAAGATGGTCTCGACCGAGCCCTGCTCGACGACGCGCCCGAGGTACATCACGATCATCTGGTCGGCCATGTTCGCAATCACGCCCAGGTTGTGGGTGATGAACATGATCGACATGCCCATTTCCTTCTGCAGGTCCTGCATTAGACGCAGAATCTGGGCCTGGATTGTCACGTCCAGTGCAGTCGTGGGCTCGTCGGCAATGAGGAGTTTGGGGCGTAGCACCAGCGCCATGGCGATCATGGCTCGCTGCCGCATTCCGCCGGAGAGCTCGTGCGGCAGGGCGTCGACGCGGCGCTCGGCTTCCGGAATGCCCACCTGGCTCAGGACCTCGATGGCACGCTCGCGGGCAGCTTGCTTCGAAACGTCCTCGTGCACCAGGATGGCTTCCATGATCTGGTTGCCGACACTGTGCACCGGCGAGAACGCCGTCATCGGCTCCTGGAAGATCATGGCGATGTCGCGCCCGCGGACGTCGCGAATTTCGCGGCCGGACGGGTGGAGCGACGCAAGGTCGACCGTTTCGCCGTTGCGCCGCAACCAGATGTTGCCTTGCGTATCGCCGGGCTTGGGCACGATGCGGAGAATCGACTGGCCGGTGACGCTCTTGCCGCAACCGGACTCGCCGACGATTCCGAGCGTTTCGTTGCGCCGAACGGCAAACGAGACGCCGTCAACGGCCTTCAGCGTTCCTTCATCCAGCTCGAAGTACGTTCGGACGTCGTTCAACTCGAGGATGACGTCTTCGTCCGTGAGCGCCCCAGATTCGGGCGCGGCGACGGGTGCTTGTTCTTCTGTCATGGCTCGCCTATCGGTACGGGTCTGCGGCGTCCCGCAGGCCGTCGCCCAGGAAGTTGAAGAGGAACACCGCGATGATTACGAAGAGCCCCGGAATCATCAGCCAGGGGAAGACCGCGATCACGCTTACGTTTTGCGCGTCCTGCATGAGCGTGCCCCAACTCACGGCGGGAGCGCGGATGCCCAGCCGCAGGAAGCTCAGTGTCGTTTCAGCCAGAATCATGCTCGGCACCTGCAACGTGAGGTGCACGATCAGGTAGCTCATGAAGCCGGGCACCAGGTGGTCGAATAGCACGCGCATGTTGCCGGCGCCGGCTACTCGGGCTGCCATCACATAGTCGTTCTCGCGCAGCTCGAGGATCTTCCCGCGCACGACGCGGGCCAAGCCGGCCCAACCGACCACCGAGAGCACGATAGTGATGGCGAAGTAGGTCTGCAGCGGCGACCAGGTGATGGGCACCGCGGCGCTCAGCGACATCCAGAGCGGAATGGTGGGGACCGAAATTACGAATTCGATGAACCGCTGGATCAGCAGGTCAACCGTGCCGCCGAAGTAGCCCGAGATTCCCCCGATGATGACGCCAAGGACGAAGCTGAGAATGACGCCCACCAGCCCGATCGAAAGGCTGATGCGGGCCGCGGATAGCGTGCGCGAAAAAACGTCACGCCCCAAGTCATCGGTGCCGAACAAGTGGATCGTCGTTCCCTCGACACCGAAGAAGTGGCGGTCCCAGTCGAAGAGTCCCCAGAACTTGTAGGGGGCGCCTTGTGTGAAGAGGCCGATGGGATGGACGAGCTCAGGGTCCTCCACAAACGTCCGCTTGAACGACTGCGGATCGACGACGGACTGAGTGCCGAGCACGAACGGCATTTGCCACGTCCCGTTGGCGTCGATCACGTGAATGCGGGTCGGCGGCGAGGAAAGCTTGTCGTGCCGGTCCGTGAAGTCGTAGGGGATCCAGAAGTCGTAGGTGATGGCAAAGAAGTAGCCAAGGAGCAGCAGCACGCCGCTGGCGTAGCCCAAGCGGTGACGGCGGAACTTCCGCCACATGAGCTGCCACTGCGAGGCGACGTAATACTGCTCTTCCTCGGTGAACTCACGGACTGAGACGCCGGATCCGGTGGTGGGTTCGAGTGAAGTTGTAGCCATAAGCTAGGCCGCCACGGCACGCTCTTGGCGAATCCGCGGATCCACCAGCGCCAATAGGATGTCGGAAAGGAACGTTCCGAAGATTACGAGCGCGCCTTCGACCATGACGATACTCCCGGCGAGGAACATGTCCTGGGCCCTGAGGGCCGTCAACAAGACGGGTCCAGTCATCGGCAGACTGAGGACGATGGCGACGATGGCATTGCCGCCGAAGATGCCCGGCAGAATGTAGGCCGTGCTGCTCACGATGGGGTTGAGCGCCAGGCGCACCGGGTACTTGAAGAGCAACTTGCGCTCGGATACGCCGCGCGCCCGGGCGGTGATCACGTACTGCTTGCCGAGCTCGTCGAGCAGCACGCCCCGCATCACCCGCATGGTACTGGCGGTGCCGGCAGTGCCGAGCACTACCACAGGCACGACGAGGTGCTGGAGCATGTCGATGACTTTCTCGACAGACCAATCAGCCAGCGCATACTCGGGCGAAAACAGGCCGCCAGCCGTGATGTCGAAATACTTGAACAGCATGTACATCAAGAGCAATGCCAGCATGAAGTTTGGAACCGCTAAGCCGATGAAGCCCACGGCGGTGAAGAAGTAATCGCCAGGCCGATACTGATGCGTGGCGGAATAGATGCCGATCGGGATGGCCACCGCAAAGGTGAATATCAGCGCCAATGTGGACAGAATGACCGTGAAGGGCAGAACCTCGGCGAGGATCTTGGTGACCGGCTGCTCGGCGGAGCGCCAGCTGCCGAATGAGCGACCCAGGTCGCCGACCACGAAACGCCCTGCCCAGTAGAAATACTGCTCGATGGGCGTGCGGTCGAGGCCGTAGTAGAGCTTGAGAGACTCGATTTCCTCACGCTCGAGGAACGTCCCGGCCTGCTCCTGGCCCGCGATGTAGTTGGTGAGGAAGTCGCCCGGCGGAAGCTGGATGACGATGAAGACCACCACGCTCAGCAGCCACCAGCCGACGACCATGAACAGGAAGCGTCGAACCAGATATGCCCTCATGCGTTGCGTCCCTCTCTGACGCCCAACCTCAACTCGCCGGTATCGTCATCCGTCCTGTCTGGTCGCGGTGCTCGCTACCGTAGCGCACATTCGACGACCGTTGCCACCGGGAGCCGCCGACCGGATGACCGGCGGCTCCCGGCGACCTTAGGTCGCGACTATGCGTCCGGGATGAACCACTGGAACGCGCGGTAGGGCTTCGTGAAGTTGGCCCCAGCGCCGAACCACAGGTTCTCCTCGTCGTCCGGGAAGTTCTTCACCCGGTTGTTGATGATCACCGGCTGCGGGGCAAGCCCCACGGTGCCGATCACCGTCAACTGCTCCGCCTGCCACCCGAAGTACTGCCGACCAAGGTCGTCGTACTCGGCGGTGCCGGGCGCAGCCAGCTGCCAGGCGAACTTCAACTCGGCGTTGGCCTTGATCTCCGCCGGCGGCTCGTCGCCCTCGGCGCCGTCGGTAGCGAACCAGCGGGTCCAACCGCCGGCCCAGACGGCTCGCTTGCCCTTGTAGCCCCAGACCCACGGGACCCAGCGGGTGAAGTACCCGGCGGCTTCCGTGTGCTCGGTACCGATCATGATCTCGGTGAGCTGGTCCAAGCGCTCCTCGTACAGCGGGCGCTCCATCTGGTTCCACTGGGTGTCGAGACCGACGTCACGCCAGTTCTCGGCCACCAACTCGGCGATCGAGTCCTTCGGGCCTTCCTGGTCGCCGATCTCGAAGATCAGCGTCAGGCGCTCGCCGTCCGGTCGCAGGCGCCAGCCCTCGGCGTCCTTCTGGTCCAACCCGATGCCGTCCAACAGCTCGTTGGCCTTGGCCGGGTCGAACTCGGTGTGGATCGTGCCCCAGTGGTCCTCGTAGAACGTGTAGCTCGGGAGGATGGTCCCCTGGAACGGGGTCGCCAGACCGAAGAACACCGCGTCGTTGATGGCGTCGCGGTCGATGGCCACTGACAGCGCGATACGGAAGTCGAGCTCCTGGAAGATCTCGGCAACCGCCGCGTCCTTGTACGTCCAGTTGGGCTGGAGCGCCAAGGCCGAGCTTCGGAGCGCCTTGCTGATTAGCGTCCGGTAGTTACCCGAGCCCTCGTTGTCGCGGTACAGCGGCATGTTGTTGAAGTCGAGCTCAAACTGCCCGAAGTCCAACGAACCCGCCGTGATGCGGATCTGGTAGACCTCTTTGTCCGACAGCAGCTCGTAGTTCAGACCGTCCACGTAGGGAAGCTGGTTCCCCTCGGTGTCGACGATGTGGTAGTACGGGTTGCGGTCGAGCGAGGCTCGGTCCGCCGAGTGGGCCGTCAGCGTCCACGGCGCCAGCACCGGACGGTTCACCGCATGCTCGGTAAACCAGGTCTGGTGCGCGCCCCAGCGCATCTTGGCTTTGAAGAGCTGCGTCCAGTCGTCGAACCCCTCGTCGGTCGCCATCTTCGGGGCGTCCGCGTTGAAGTCCGCGTGGTACTGCTCCATGTAGTGCGAGGAGAGGTAGAACCCGCGCTCGCTACCACCACGGCCGAGCCGGTCCAGCAGGATCGGCACGGGGTCCGGGTAGGAGATCTCAACCGTCAGCTCGTCGGGCGTCTCGACATTCGGCGGCTTGCCGTTGATCTTCGGGCCCGGGCCGGACGGCGACAGCTCTTCATTCACCATGTAGTTGTCGTAGTGCCACTGGAAGTTGGCGGACGTGAACGGCGCCCCGTCCGACCACTTGTGGCCCTTCCGCAACTCGTAGACGACGGTGGTGCCGTCGGAGCTCACGTGGTGGCTCTTGACGGCGTCGTTGACGAGCGCGGTGCCCTCCATGTTGTAAGCCACGGCGTCGGTGCGGTTGGCGTTGCCAATGTCCACCGAGATCGCCACGCTGGCCCAGTTGGTGCGGCCACCGTAGTTGCCGATCGCTTCCCACGGCTGCCAGACCAGCGGCTCGTCGGGTAGGCGCTCTTCAACCGGCGGAAGCTCGCCCGCGGCCACCATTTCGGCCAGCGCCGGCGCTTCGTTGTACTCCTTGCCGAGGTCATAGGTCATGCCCGTGTTGCGCTCGTGGTCGGGCATTTCCATGGCGGCTTCGGTCATGGCGGCGGTCGGAGCGGCCGTCGCGGCCGGAGCCGCCGTGGCCGCCGGCGTCGCCGGTGCCGGAGTCGCCGGAGCCGGGGTCGCCGGTGCCGGAGTTGCCTCCGCTACTTCTTCTTCAGCTTCGCCACAAGCAGCCAGCACGCCTACGGCGGCGGCGCCCGCGGTGACGGCGAGCATTCGCCGTCGACTAAGCAACAGGTCCTTCGTCATCCTCTCCCCCTTCTGATCTCTACGGTCCCTTGGCGACACTCCGGTCGCCGATTCGGCGCTCAGCGTGGCGCCAACGAACGACTGACGCACGCATGTCCTCTGCTCCCACGCGCGCCGAATCTCGAGAAACGCGAACTAGCCACAGTCTGAATGGATGGCGTCGCGAACGTCACGCCGGATTCTGCCATATGCATCCGGCGCTGTCTGCCCCCCACTCGCGCGCCCGTGTGCACGAGCGCACTCCCGTCGAAATCCACCTGCTGGACAAGCCTCCCTCGCGTGCACAGCGTGTGCTGCTACGCAGTGGCCCAACCGGTCTAACGGCGGTTCGGGTGCCGACGATACCCCTTCGCGAATTCGCATGTCAACGGGTGGGAATGCCGCAACAGGTTGCCGCATGTCCCAAGCCAGGGCCTTGCGACCACCATGCAACTTGGCACTCGCGCCGCCGCGCTTGGACGAGTAGCATGCCGCGGTATCGCCTTTTCCCGCATCGTGGCTTGCCGCATGTCTGAGCCAGCCTTCGTCAGCATTCCCGACCACCCGTTTCCCGTCGGCACGGAGCACTACCGCGGGCCGATTCCGAAGCTCGACGTCTGGGACGGCGACTATGCCCGAATCCGGGCGGCGGGTATGCGCATCGTGCGCAGCCACTCCTACTGGAACCACATGGAGCCCCGGCCGGGGCGCTACGAGCTGGACGACTTCGACCTCATGTTCGACCTCGGGGAGAAACACGGGCTCTACGTGTGGCTCGACATCATGCTGGGCACCCACGGCGCGTGCCCGGAGTGGCTGACCCGCGAGCACCCCGACATGCGCGTGGTGAACTACCTGGGGCAAACCGTGTCGTCGCATGCGAGCGGGGCCTATCCGCAGGGCGGCGTGATCCACTGTTACGACCACCCGGCCTGGCGCGAGTACGGCGGCGGCCTGCTGCGGCACGTCATCAATAGATATAAGGACAGGCCGAGCTTGCTCATCTGGGGGCTCTGGGATGGCGTCAACTACTCGGCGGCCTGGAGCCCGCAGGGCGGCGGCTATCCGTGCTACTGCGACTACACGCTGGCGAAATACAAGGCCTGGCTGCGCGAGCGGTACACGCTCGACGAGCTGAACGAGCGCTTCCTGCGCCGCTATCGGCGTTGGGAAGACGTGGAGCCGCCGCGCTCGCACAACAACGTCGTCGAAATGCTGGTCTATCGCCGGTTCCACTACGAGAACCTGGCCGACCACCTGAAGTGGATGGTGGACACGGCGAACGCCATCGACCCTCACCACGAGAAACGAGCGCACGGCGCGTGGTTTCCGCGGCCCTGGGACGAGATTTGCGCCCCCTACGCCGACAGTTGGGGCATGTCCATGCCGTCCAACAACCTGCTCACGTCGGATGATCCGTACAAGATCGCCGAGCGGGCCTTTGCGTTCGACTGGTCGCGCAGCGTCGGCAAGAACGGTCGCTGGTGGAACGAGGAGATCTATGCCGGCATGTCGCCGGGAGGGGTGGTCTGGAACAAGCAGTCGGACCCGCAAGAGACGACGACGCTGCTCTGGATGACTCTGGCCCACGGCGCCGCCGGGGCGATGTTCTGGCAGTACCGACCCGAGTATCTGAGCTTCGAGTCGCCCGGATACTGCCTGACGGCTCTCGACGGGCGCGACACGCCAAGGCTCACGTCGGCCGAGGAAGCGGTCTCGCAGATCCAGGGCCTGCGCGAGCACCTGCCGCTGGACTGCCCGCCGGCCGACGTGGCGGTGATCTATCACCCAGAGTCCCAGGAGCTGTTCAACTACAACGAGGAGGGCGACCGCTTTGTGGCCGACGTGCGCGGCGTCTACCGCACCTTGTGGGCCAACGGCATCCCCGCCGACGTGCTCTCGCCCAACATGGACTGGTCCGGCTACAAGCTCGTGATCATGCCCAACGCGGCGCTGATGACGGCGGAGCTGCAAGGCCGGATCGAGGAGACGCTCGAGAACTCGCCCGAGACGCGTTTCGTCGCCGAGGGCAGTTTCGGGATGTACTCTGCCGACGGCCAATCGAGCTACGCGCCCCCGGAGGGATTCGCCGAGCGGTTCGGCGTGCGCGTGGCCGACTTCTCTGGAGTCTCCGAATTCGATATCCGCGAGCGTCGCAATCAACTGTCGACGGCTTACGGCGACCTTTCGATCACCTCCGAGTGCGGCTACGCCATCCTCGAGCCGCTGGGCGCGTCCAAGGCCGTGGCCACGCTGGACGGCGACACGGTCGCGGTGCAGACGGAGGACGCTCGCTTTACGTGGCTCGGTCTCACGACGTCGGCCGGCTTTGGCGACGTTGGGGTGCCGGAGGTGGTGCTGGGCCTGGCGCGGGACGCGGGCGTGACCGCGCCGGTGGAGATTTCAGGCGATCGGGTAGTGCCGGTCGTGCGGCGCTCGCGACTCGGTGGGCGTCTCCTATTCGTATTCAATGTCGAACGCAGCGTGGCGCGCTCCCGGCTGCGTCCGCGCGAGCCTGCCGCGACGGCACACGATTTGCTCACCCAGACGGACCTGCCAGTGATCGACGGCGGCATCGAGGTCGAAATCGAACCGTGGGGGCGCGCCGTGATCCACCTGCCGGATTCCGCGTGACCCGACCTCCGAACGCCCCGGACACATCCGGACGGGCGACCAGCTAGGGCGTCACTTCCATGGCAGCACCTCGACGACGCCCTGTATGGTCACGGCTCCGCGAAGGCAGCGGCGGCACGGTCACGTGCCTGGCGGCCGCGCCGTACGGCTCGGGATCGTCCGCCGTGCTGGCGGGAACGCTCAGCGGGCTATTTCTGTCGCCGGACGCCGGCCAAACGTGGCAGCGCGCGGCCGGCGGCCTGGGTGCGCCCTACGTGCAGTCGGCGGCGGTTTCGCCGGCGTTCGCCACGGACCACACGCTATTGGTTGGCACCGTCGACGCTTCGGCATTTGTTTCCGTCGACGGCGGGGCGACCTGGCGCGACACGTTCTTCTGGGGCGCCACGGCCAGCGTCACGTCCGCCGCGTTCTCGCCGCAATATGCCAGCGATCGGCTGGCGCTGGTGGGTACGGAGAGCGGCGGGGTATACGTATCCGCCAACCTGGGGCGAACGTGGAATGCCCAAAACGACGGCCTGGACGATCAGCAGGTGCTCGCCGTTGCCGTGTCGCCGGGGCCGCCGCACCAGGAGCGCGTGCTGGCCGGGACCGAGAGCGGGCTGTACATGCGTGCCCGAGGCGCGAGCGCCTGGCGCCTGGCCGACGATTGCGCCAAGGGCTTTCCCATTCAGGCGCTTGAGTTCGTGGCGCATCCCGATGCGTACACGGCCTATGCCGCCACCGAGGGCGCCGGCCTCTATCGCACCACGACCAACGGGCTCACCTGGCAGCAAGTGCCGGAGGTCGGCGCCTCCACGACCGTGAACGCGCTGGTGATCTCTCCCAACTACGGCGAAGACGGCACGGTGTTCATTGCCACCGCCGAGCGTGGCTTGCTGCGGACGAGCGACCGCGGCGAGACCTGGGAGCAGGTCGGCAACATCGACGGCCGCGCGATTCTCACCCTGACCTTGGCGGAATCCGGCGCCGACTGGACGCTGCTGGCCGGTCTCTACGAGGGCGGCGTCTGGCGATCCGACGATAGAGGTCAGTCCTGGCAGCGCAGCGATGATGGCCTTGCCAGCCGGCCGCTGCTCACGTTGGCCGCGTCGCCGTCTTTCGCGGACGACGGCACCCTCATCGCCGGCACCGCCGACGAGGGGTTGCTGTACTCGCACGACGCGGGCCGCACCTGGTCACCGCCGGCCGCCGCGCCCGACGAGCCGACAATCGCGTCGCTGGCCATGTCGCCAGATGACCAGCGAACGCTGGCCATCGCCGGGCCACAGGTGCTGGAGAGCACCGACGGCGGCCGGCACTGGGACGACTTGGCCGGTCTGCCCGAAACGCTTTCCCCGGCGAGCCTGACGATTGGGGCCGGGGGAAGACTGGCCATCGGCGGCGGGGCGGGTGACCTGCACCTATCGGACGACGGCGGGTCCACGTGGCGCCAGGTCGCCGAACGGTTCGGCAACGGACGCCTGGTGGCGATTGCCTTTTCGCCGCGGGTGGCGGACGACGGGACGATCTTCGTCACCTCCATCGCGGACGGCCGCATTCGCCTGTATCACACGCGCGACGCCGGGGTGACTTGGGTGCGCGTGTTCGAGAAGGGCGCGCGCGGGCAATTGGCCCCAATCGCCGTGCCACCCAACTACCGCGATGCCCGAGCGTTCGTGGGCGTGGTGGCAGGACGCGACGTGTTTACGCCCAACGGCCCACGCATGGCCTCCTGGGTCGAGGGCCGGGTGAGCGTGGATCGGTTGGCCGCGGTCACCAGCCTGGTGGTCTCGCCGAACTTTGGACGCACGGGCCGGTTCTACGCCGGCACGGGACTGGGGCTGTTCCACTCGCGAGACAAGGGGCACACCTGGAGCCCCACCGGTGGCCGCGACGCACCGACGAACGTGACCTGCGTCACCGCGACCATCGAAGCCTCGGGCGCCGAGGCGGTGTTCGCCGGCACGCTGGACGGCGACGTCTGGCGGAGAGGTCCGCGGGAGTCGATCGACTAGCGCACGCCCGCCGTCCTTCCCGTGCGCCACTCCGTCGTATCCGCTGGCGCGGAAGTGGCGGAGCGGTAGGTTCCCGCCTCCGCGGGAACGACGGAAGGAAGGCCACTGTGTCGATCCGTGCGCCACTCCGTCATTTCCGCTGGCGCGGAGGTGGCGGGGCGGTAGGTTCCCGCCTCCGGAGACCTACGAGCAGCCCTTCGTCATTCCCGCGAAGGCGGGAATCCACCCTTCATTGAACCTGGGCGCGGACCGCACGCCCCCGGTCATCCCTAAGCACGGCCGAATCTTGCAACGGCCTCCCTCCGCAGGAATGACGGACGGAAGGCCACTGCGTCAATTCCGCGAAGATCCTGCCCCGTACTCGATACGGGGCGGGAAGCCACCGCGCCGACGCAACGGTGTCTAGCCGGGCGTGTCGTAGGAGAAGTCCCAGTCACCCAGCGTCGTCAGCGTGTGCTGCGGCGCCGAGAGGTCCGGTCGGCCCGATTTATGCCAGGCTTCAATGTTCTCGCGATGCCCCAGCGAGCGCAGGCCCTTAAAGGAATCGTGTGCCGTGGTGCAGTCCCAGAAGAACAGCCGCTCGACGCCCGTGCGATAGATGCGCGCGGCGGCGTGCTGGTATTCCTCCGGCGTCATGGACCGCGGCAGCACGCTGGCGGCCAGGGTGACGGGCGTGTCGCGCACCAGATCCAAGAAGAACTCGAGTTGCCGCTCGGGCTCGTCCCACGCGGGCACCCGGCTGTTGAGCTCCGGCGCCGACGTGTAGGGAATGATCGTGTCGATCAGCCCCTCGGCCACCCAGGCTTGCAGGTCCAGGGCGCGGTGCAGGTTCTCGGCTTCGTCCTTCATCACGATCGCGGAGACGTTGATGGGCTTGTCGCGTCCGGTGGCCGCGGCGACCTCCGCCAGCTCGGCGCGCAGCTCGCGCATGAAGTCGGTCATCACGCGCGCCCTAAACCGCAGCCAGTCCGGGTCGTGCTCGTCCAGCTCGCGCGGGTCCTGGCCCGACGCCTCCTTGAACGCCTCGACGATATGCGGCTCGTATTCCGTGAACGGCGGTCGGCGGTTGTAAAGCAGGCACACGCCGTCGACCGGCTTCTCCGCCATCTCGCGCAGCAGGGAGATGGCAAAGGCACGGAAGCCCGGATAGGCGTAGGAGAGCCGCGGCGTAATTCGACCCTCACGGTCCACGCTGCGCCACTCGGGATGCTCCTCGAAGACTCCGGCGCCGGAGTTGAAGTGGTCGTTGGGCGGCGGGTAGTGGAAGCCCGTCACGCGCCACGAGGCGTGAATCTCCATGCCCATGTCGTGGGCGTGCTCGATCGCGACGTCGTAGGGATCGACGCCCTGGTCCCGAAAGATGCGCCAGGCCTCTGATTGCTTCCGGTAGCCGACGTGTGAGAAGTCCTCGTGAGCGTCGAGTGTGTGATCGCGGGCGATCTTGGTGAAGTAGTTCAGAAGGTCGCCGCCGCCGGTTTCCAGGTAGATCCTCTGGAAATCGGTGTTGCGGTAGGGCTCGAGGTGACCCTGAACATCCTCCGGCGTGTGCGCGCGGATATGGCCCATCCAGCCGTGGTTGTCGTCGTGGGCGTAGAGGCGCTTGGTGTCGGTTCGCGCGCGGTCGGCTTGGAGCGCTGCCACTTCGCCGTCGGTGAGGGGCACGAGCTTGACGTAGGCCGGTCGGGCCGGCTCGCAATCGCAGATGCCATCCGGCTGGTTGACATCAGCCGACACGGCGATCTGCTTGAACTGGATGTCCTGACCGGTGAGGTCGGCGATCTTGAAGAAGGTCTCCGCCAGCAGCACGCCGCCGCCGGGCTGCGGATTGATGCGCGGCGGGAGATGCAAGTTGGTGAAGCCGCGCTCGCCGCTGAGCTTCGCCAGCAGGTTGCCACTCCACTCGTAAAGCTCGTGGTCGTGCACCATCTGGCCGATGGAGATCGCGTGCCAGCCGCTCACGCCAAGCGGAAGCGTCACCTCGGGCGCCGCCGTGTTGTCGCCGGCGTAGAGCAGCGTGCCGCTCAAGTCGGCCGTGGAATAGGCGAATGCGCGCCAGCGGCCCGTTTTCGGCTCGCCGGACAACGCCTCGGCCGGTTGGCAGCGGTCGAGATCGGTGAGATAGATCGGCGACTGGGAGAGACCGAGATCGCCGATGTGTGCGATGCCTGATGCGGACATTCGGAACCACCTTTGCGGCAAACGCGCGGGGCCTTCGGCCGCGAGAGGCGGCCGCCACGGTGCCGCAGTATGCTCCGGTCGGCACGGCCCCGCCAAAGCGAACGCGGTGATATTCCCCAATCCAGTCAAAGACAAGCTCGCGCGGGGCGAGGTGTCGATCGGCTCGTGGCTCAACCTGGCGTCGCCGTTGGCGGCGGAGGTGCTGGCGGAGGCCGGCTATGAATGGCTGGCCATCGACGCCGAGCACACCCCGTGGGACCTGGCCGAAATCACGCACGCCGTGCGGGCCATCGAGGCGCGGGGCGCGGTGCCGATGGCTCGCGCCTGGTCGCACGAACCGGAGGGCCTCGGCCGCATCCTGGATATCGGAGTCATGGGTCTGATCGTGCCGCACGTGAGCACGGTGCAGCAGGCGGAAGCGATCGCCGATGCGGTGCGTTATGCGCCGCGCGGCCATCGGTCGGGTGGCAACTCCCGCGCCGCGATCTCCAGCAACTACGTGTCACACATCAACGACAACCTGCTGGTGTGTCCGCAAATCGAGGACCGCGAAGGCGTCGACAACATCGCCGAGATCATGGCCGTGGACGGCATGGACGTCGCGTTCATCGGGCCCAACGATCTCGTCGTCGATATGGGCTACACGCGCACCGACGTCTATCGCGTGCCGGAGCACCTGGAAGCGATGGCCCGGATCCTCGCCGGCGCGCAGGCAAACGGCAAGCCCGCGGGGACGCCCGCCCCGACGGCCGCGCACGCGCGGCAATTCATCGCCCAAGGGTTCACGTTCATCGATCTCTCCAGCGATCTGCGCCTGCTGGCCCAGGTCGCGTCGCAGGAACTGCAGGCGGTCCGCGCCTGAGTTGAAAGGACGACCCATGGCTCCCTCATCCACCGCCGCCGAACGTTGGGCCGACGCCCACGCGAGCGACCCGGACTTCGTGGTCTACATCCCGCAAGACGGCGACACGCCGGCGCACCGGGAGGCATCCGAGAACGGGCCTTGGGACGCGGGCAACGTGCACTTCGTGGTCACGGCCACGACGACCGGAGCGCTGCTGGGCACCTGGACGCAGGCGGACGCCAACAGCTTTCACGGCCCCAACGCTCGCGTGGTCGTGGCGCGCAGTGAGGACCGGGGCCGCACCTGGAGCCGGCCGACGGTGCTCGACGCGCCACCGGAAGGCACGGAGCAGACGGCCGTGTGGTCGGTACCGGTTGTCGTGCCCCACTCAGGCCGCGTGTGGATCTTCTATCACCGCAACACCGGGCCGGTGGACTTCGACCGCGGCATGACCGGCGTGCTGGCCTGGCGCGTGTCGGACGACGACGGCCACACGTGGGGCGAGCGGCACGACACGCCGATCGGCCGCGGGGCCATCGACGATCCCGATCCGGCCCTGCTGAGCAGCTGGGTCACCTCGGGCTGGCAGGCGCCCATCGTCACCCGGCGCGGCAGCGTGCTGTGCCCGATCACGCGCTGGGCGGGCAACGCCTTCCAGGGGCAATTCGAGACGGTGACGCCCGAGATCGGTTTCAACCAGCGGCACCACGAGGCGTGGTTCCTGCGCTTCGACAACGTGATGACGGTGGACGATCCGGCGGACCTGGAAGTGACGACGTGGCCGGATGCCGACCACGGCATTCGAGTGCCTCAGCCGCGCGATCCGCGCATGAGCACGGCGATGGAGCCGAGCATTCAGCCCCTGAGCGACAGTCGCATCGTCTGCGTGTTGCGGACCATGACCGGCTACATCTGGTATTCGGTGTCGAGCGACGACGGGCAATCCTGGTCCGAGGCCGAAATGCTCCGCTTCCAGCCCGGCGGCCCGCCGATCCCCCACCCGTCGGCGCCCTGCCCCCTCTACAAGTTGCGCGACGGCCGCTACCTGCTCTTCTTCCACAACAACGACGGCACCGCCAACGGCGGCACCGGTCCGGGCAGTGGCGAGTCGCGCCGCCCGATTTTCGTCAGCGTCGGGCGCGAGATCGACAATCCCGGCGGCCAGCCGCTGGTTTTCGGACGGCCGCACCTCATCGTCGACAACGACTGGGCAACCTCGGTGACTCGCGGGAGTCCCGGTGGCATTGCCGCCTATGGCAGCCTGACCGACTTTGCCGATGAAGTCGTCCTCTGGTACGGCGACCGCATGCAGTACTTGCTCGGACGGCGGCTGACGGACGTGATGCTCGACGACACCTGGCTCCCGCGGTGAGTCCGCAGTGAGCAACCGCGCGTGGCGGCTGCGGTTCTCCGATGGCCTCTACCGCCACTTTTCGACGCAGCACGTCGACGGGCCGTCGAACGCGGAGATCGACGCGGCCTTCCGGCACATGGACGGCGTGCCGGACGTCGAGGGTGTGGAGTGTTTCAGCCGCACGACCGTCACGCTCGAGAACGCCGCGCACGTGAAGCGGCGGCTCGACGAGCGCGGGTTGGTCTGCGCCATGGTGTCGCACGGCGAAACGGTCGCGCGCGGGTTCCCCAAGGCGCTGTGGACATCGCCGGAAGCCGCCGACCGACGCGAGGCGATCGAAATGGCGCTGTACTCGATCGAGGTGGCGCGGGCGCTCGATGCGCGGGGCGTCTACCTGTTCACCGCCCTCGATGGACCGGACTATCCGTTCCAGCAGGACTTTCGTCGCGCGCGCCGATTCACCGTAGAGGCGCTGCGGGAGATCTGCGACGCGGCCGGCGACCTGCTGGTGGCGCTGGAGTACCGCATCCACACGCCGAAAGGCTGGTCCAACATCGGCTCGATGGCCGCCACGCTGGACCTGGCCAAAGAGGTCGGGCGGCCGAACCTCGGCGCCCAACTCGAAGTGGCGCACACGCTGCTCAGCCACGAGAACCTGGGCCAGGCCGCCTGGGACGCCGCGCGCGTGGGTCGGCTGCACCATCTGCACCTGAACGACACGCAGCTGCCGATCGACATCGGCACGATCTTCGCGAGCCACCACTTCTGGGAGTGCCTCGAGCTGCTCTACTGGCTGCGCGAGGCCGACTACCAAGGATTCCTGGGCATCGACTGCTTCTGGTGGCAGGTCGACTCGGCGCTGAACGCCGCGCAACAGGTCCACAACATCCACTTCATGCTGCGCGTGCTGGACGCCCTCGACGACGCGTCGTTCCGCGAGGCGATGGGCGACCAGGACATCCTCGCGACGCAGGAGATGTTGTGGGAGGCGCTGCGCCGGGCGCGGTAGGTGCGGCATACCCGGATAACCCGAATACCGCGGACGGGCGCCCACCAGGGGCGCCCCTACACCGGATTGGGGTTGTGCGGGCGGCCGGGAATCGGGGTCGTAGGGGCAGCCCTTGTGGCTGCCCTCATTCGCCTAACTGTCGCCGGGGTGTCGCACGTCGGGCAGCCGCTCGTTGAACTCCACCACGTTGCCGTCTGGGTCCTTGGCGTAGAGCACGCGGCGCCAGAGGCGAGGCCAGTCCACCGGGCCGCCCCACACGTCGAGCCCCTCGGCACGCAGCGCGTCGACGATCGGGTCCAACTCGTCAACCACGAACTGCACGTGATTGGGTCCGGCGCCCGATGGTCCACGGGCGGGGCTTGCGTCGGGGTGATGGTGGTACTTGAGGAGCTCCAAGGCTTCGGGACGCTCCACCGTGCCCAGGAACACGGCTTCGAGCTTGACGCTGGATAGCCCGGTCAGTTCGTCGATGTGCTCACCCTCGATCATCGCGGTCCGGGTCTCTCGCAGCCCAACCACGCGCGCGTAGAAATCGCGCATACGGTCCAAGTTCCGGACCACTAGGCCGACGTGGCCGACGGTGGGGGCGCTGGGAGGCATTGGCGATCTCAAGAAACCGGGGCGGCATTCTTGCATGTAGGGGCGTCCGGATTGCGAGACTTGAGCACGTTAAGGATTGAGAGACGTAACGAGCGCCGGCGATGGGCTACGACCTAGCCGAGAACTACGACCTCACCGACCGCCTGAGGGGCTGGCCGGGATTCCGAATCGGCGCAATTGCCGGGCTCGTGATCGCCGCCGCTTGGATTCACCAAGTCGGCCTGCTGCCGGCCGTGCTCGCGGGCGACACGTTTGCCCTCGGTATCGGCCTTCAGACCGTCGTCTTTGGGTTGCTGCTGGCCGGCTGGATCTGGGGGCTGCTCTTCCGACTTCGCGCCGGCATTTCCTGGGCCGCCGGTCTGGCGGTGACGATTGGCTTCGTCACCGGGCTCGTGGCGTGGCTGGACGCCTTCGTCGGCTTGGGGGTGGACTGGCAAATCGGGGAGCGGGCGCTGCTCATACCGGCGGAGGTTCGTCCGCAGGGCTTCGGACTGGCCATGCTGGCCGGCACGTTGTGGGCCGTCGCCAGCGCCGCATTCGTCGTTGTGTTCGCGATGGTCGCGGCGGTCATCGGCGCGACCGCGCTGCGGCGCCTGGTCGAGCCATGGGCCGGGCGCGTGTTTCCCCGGATGGTGGATGGGCTGCCTGAGTTCTGGCACAAATTTCTCACGCCTCGCGGGAACGACGGGTCGTCGCAACGAGTGAGCCCCCCGCCGAGCGCCCGGCGCCGCCTCCCCGAACGCGCGCGGGCGTGGCGCACGGTCTATGGACGCGCGGTGTTGATCCTCGCCTACGGCGGGGCCGTGCTCACTCAACTGTGGATCGAGCCCGCGGAGCGAACCGACGCCGCATTCATGTTCGGCATGTTTGCCCTGGCTGACGGTGCGCTGCTGTTGGTATTGGCAGACTCCAGCCGCGCCTTCGCGCCGGCCCGACGGCTGCTGCGAATCGAAGCCGCGGTATCGATTGTGATCGGGCTCCTCGCCGCCGGCATCTCGTTCGGCTTGGGCCGCCCAATGCCAATCGAGTTGTTCTATGGGCTGGTTGGCGTGTGGGCGGTGCTCACGGCCGGAGCGCAGTTCTTGGTGGCGTTCGCCATGCGCCACGGCGATTCGGCGCACCTGATCATCCTCTACACGATTTTTGTCGCGGTGACACGGCTCGTCTACGGCGTCGAGGCCGCCGCCGCGTCCGAGGTCGTGCGACTGGCCTACGCGCAGAGCGTGATTCTGATGGCGGTGGTGGTGCTGACGGCGATGCTCTACGTGCTCCTCGGCAATGTGTTGCGCGAGTGGCCGCGATCCGAGTTCGAAGCGGCGGGGCGCTCGGCGCGTACCTAGGGTCATTGGTCCGGGCCGCATGCCGGTGTCACACTGCGCGCCGGATGTCGCGTGAAGGTATTCGGGGGCAGGCATGAGTCGCGGACAAGACGTGGTCGCGCGGATGAAGGGCCCGGTCGTTCCAATCAACTTGTGCTTCAACTTCGACGGCACTCCCGACTATCCGTCGATTGCGCGCTACGTGGATTGGCTTGCCGCCGAGGGCACGCCGATCCTCATGCTCACCGCCGGCAGCAGTGAGTTCGCCAGCCTGAGCGACGACGAGATCTGGCGCCTTACCGCCGTGGTGGCCGAGGCCAACCAGGGACGGTCGGTATTCATCGCCTCGTCCGGGCTGTGGAAGCCCTCCGTGACGCGCGAGTTCCTGGTCCACGCCGACCGCGTGGGCGCCGACGCCGTCAAGCTGCAGTTCAGCAGCTGGCTCACGCTGAGCCGCGAGGTCGTGGTGCGCTACTTCGACCTGGTGCAGGACGCCGCGGACGTGCCGATGCTGCTGCTGTCGGGACCCAACTTCCCGCTGGACGCGGCCATCGAGCTGGCCGCGCGGCCCAACATGATCGGCATCAAAAACGACGGGCATCCGTTCTACGACTACTACGAGCTGATACGCGGCACCTCGAATGAAGACTTTGGCGTCATCAGCGGCGGCCAGATGCGCAACTTCATGTTCGGATACCCGCTGGGCTCAGCGGCCTACCTATGCCCGATCGCGCCAATTCGGCCGCGCCTGGCCAACGAGTTCTACGACCACCTGGCGTCCGGCCGCACGGACGAGGCGTGGGAGTTCGTCTTCAAGTACGAGGACCCGTGGCTCAAGTGGGCCTCGAGCCAGAACTGGCTGGCGTCGCTCAAGGCGGCAATCCACCTGCAGGGCCTCTACCCGAACAACTTGCTGGGGCACGCCTATCCGCACCCGGAGCCCGACGTCGTCGACAAGGTGCGGGACAAGCTGATCGAGGTGTTCGGCAGCGCGACGGTCGAGTAATGGGCCGCTGAGCTTGTAGGAGGGCGGAAGTTATGGCCGTCGATTCGACGTTGCTCGCATACCTGGTTCCACGGGTCACACACAGCACCGAGAACACGGCGATCGAAGCCCTCGGGTACATCTTGTCCCGGTCGGCGGCGTGCAGAGGTGCCCTGCGGGATGTGCTCCGCTCCGGCGGTTCTCAAATCGGCGCTATCGCACGGGTAGAGACCGAGGTCAGCGACGAGAAGGGAGGCCGCCCGGACCTCGCCGGCTTTGATGAGCACGGCAGGGAGCGTCTGCTCATCGAAGTGAAGTTCTGGGCTGGACTCCAGCCCGGCCAGCCGAACGCGTACCTCAAGCGCTTGATTAAGAGCGATGCGACCGGCCCCTCCGCACTCCTGTTTGTCGCCCCGGCGGCCAGGCTCGAGACGCTCTGGGACGAAGTGCGGCGGCGGGCCGAGGCGGCGGAAGTTGAGGTGTCTGAGGCGTCGGATCTCAAGAGTGCCGTCATCGACGGTGGTGAATGCCGATTGATGCTCACCAGCTGGGCGGCATTGCTTGGCGCTATGGCCGTTCGGGCGAGCGCGGCCGGCGATTCGGCGACGGCATTGGACATTCGCCAGCTGCTGGGGCTCGCGAACCGGATGGACGACGAAGCATTCCTGCCGATTCAATCCGAAGAGCTCGGCCCTAAGATTCCGCGCCGCCTGCTTGGCTTGCCGCGCCTGGTGGACGACGCGACTGCCCGGGGGCGTGAAGCTGGTTGGATAACGGATGACGGAGGCGGCTCGGCGGGGAAGCACTTCTACGGACACTTTTTCCTGCTTTGCGGCGCCCATGTTTGGTTTGGCGTCAACTTCAAGCGCTGGGCCCAATTCGGCGATACGCCGCTCTGGCTTCAGCTCGGCAAGGGCCCTGGGAGGGCCGGCCGAAAACTAACCGTTGACTTTGACGCAGCGCGCCGAGCGCTCGGATTGCCCAGCGACGTGGCCTACGTTGAGATTCACCTGCCGGTGGGTGTCGAGTATGACGCCGTGCTGGACGGCGTGGTCGCTCAGCTGGAGAGAATTGGACAGAAGATCAACCCTGGGTTTCAGCCACCTGAAACGCCCTAATTCGTGGCCGGTGGCCCGGGCTGCACGCAGCCCGGGATCCAGTCTTGACCGCTACGCGAACGCCAGGTTGCGCTTCTGGCCGCGCAGAACAATGCCGTTGGCGCCGGAGTTGTGTCCGCCGGTTTGCACGTTCTGCGGATCGCGGTAGCCGGTGCGGACGAGGCGCCGCCACCCATCGGTGCGGTTCGGATCCGAGCCGTGGATGGTCAGGTAGCTCATGAAAACCACGTCGCCGGCGTTGGCCGGCACGGGCACGGCGTCCGCCAAGCGGTATTCGTCTACCGGCAGGTGCGGTCGCGTGTCCTTGGAGTCAACGCGCCCGATGTGCTCCAGCGGACCGAGCTTGTGGCTTCCGGGGAGAAACTTCAGGCAGCCGTTGGCCTCGGTGGCGTCGTCGATGTGCAGCAGCGCGTCGATGTAACCGGGCCCCTCATGCGCGTAGAACGGATAGTCCTGGTGCATCGGGAACGGCGTGCCCATCTCGGGGCCCTTCGCGTGCAGCATGGTGTGGTGGTATTCGACGCCGGTGCCGAGAAGATCCGCCACTGCGCCCACCAGCTTGTCATCGGTGACGGCGCGGAAGAACTCCGCGGAATAGCCGGGAAGACCGCCAAGAATGTCTAATCTCGCACGTTGGTCTTCCTCGGCGGTCATATATGCTTGCCGCCATGGCCCCTTCCACCCCGGACCCTTGGTGGCCCACTCTTGCATGAGCCGCTCCAACTCTTCCGATTGGCGGGCAACGGTTTCGGCGTCGAAGACTCTTTCCAGCCTCAGGTAGCCGAGCTCGTTGAAGGCGTCGACTTGTTCCTGCGTCAGCGTTTCCATGCGCACACCTCTGGCCGCGACCCCAGAGTCTACCGCCCATCGACGTGCCGGCGTCCCAAATGATGGCTGAAGCTTCGGCCACCGTCGTGCGGGCGGTCGCGGTTCCACGATCCCGGTGGTGGCTGCTCCTGGTGCGCGCCGTGGTGCCACTGCTCTACGCCAACACGCAGATCGGACTGCTGTGGCCCGAGGACCTGAAGGCGCCGCCGGCCATCGTCTTCGGCGTCTTTGCGCTCGCGGACGGCGCGCTGGCGCTGGCCGTGGCGCTGGGCGTGCGCGAGTTCCGGCCGGCGCGCGGTTTGATCCTGACTGACGCCGCGCTGGGAGCTGTCGCGGGAATCGCCGGCTTCGTGTTGTGGCTGGTGGTGTGGTCCGACACCGTCGTCCCTGCGGCCGCCTACGTCGGGCTCGCTGGGACCTGGGCCTTTCTGAGCGGCCTGCTGCACGCGGCCGTCGCCATTCCGCTGCGGCGCATCGAGGGCGCGCAGATGCCGCTGCTGTTCATCATCATGAGCGGCCTGGTGCGGATGGCCTACGGCATACCGACCGGGATGTCGGCCCTCGTGGTGCTCAATTTCACCGGATTCCGCCGCTTCCTCTCGGTCCAGCAGTGGTTCGTGCTGCTCCATGGGATCACCTACCTGTTGTTCTACGGCGGGCTCGCGGAAGTTTGGCGGGAACGACGGCAGGCCGAGGTGGCGACGCAGGCACGGATCGCGCGCAAGGACTTGCAGGTACGACAGGCGCGCGAGCGCCGCGCGGCGCAGGAGCTCCGCGCGGTCTAGCGACGGAGCGGCCGCCGCCGCGGGCGTGGGCTATGATCCCGCACTCGCCGCTGGACCGGGACTCGACCTCAGACGTTGGGGACGGCGCCCGGACAAAGGAGGCGCGCGGTGATGATTGACGAGACCCAGCACCAGACCTATTCGGACGATTGGCGGCGCACCAACCCCGATCTGGTGTTCTTCCTGCCGCCCGCGCCGCCGGAGTGGCAGGAGTCGGTGGACCACGTGCTGGTCAGCCTCACGCGCGAGGGCGCGCTGCTGGCCATCTGGACCTACTGCACGGAGGAGCACGCCGCCGACGAGTCGATCATGGTCCGTCGCAGCGAGGACGGCGGCCGCACGTGGACCGGCCCCGACGTGCTGGCGGGTCCGGGCCGCTACCCCGGCCAGGTCGCGTCGTTCGGGTTCCCGGTGATGAGCGAAAACGGGCGCATCTATTGCTTCTACAACCGCAGCACGGGCCTGGGCGACAGCTATACCAACGCGTTCCTGGAGTGCAAGGTTTCGGACGACGACGGGCGCACGTGGGTGGACGGCAACGTGCAAATCCCCTTCCGGCACACCCGGTTCGACCTGCCGGATCCCAAGGCCGGCGCCTCGTGCATCGTGTGGCAGAAGCCGATTCGCGATCGCAACAACAAACATATCGTGGGCATCACCCGTTGGACCTCCGAGCGCGTCCGGCGCCGCACGCCGGCCTCCGCCAAAGCGCCGCGGGGCGTCGGTGACTGCCACGTGGAGTTCCTGCGCTTCGAGAACATCGACGACGAGCCGGACCCGCGCGACCTGGAGCTGACGTGGCTTCCCGACAGCGACGACCTGGTTTCGTCACCGGTCATGTTCGACACCGAGTACACCGCCGGCTACTCCTTTTGCCAGGAGCCGGGCCTGGTGCTGCTGCCCGACGGACGCCTGTTCGCCAGCATGCGCACGCCCAACGGGCAGATCTGGTACACGGTGTCTGCCGACGACGGCCACTCGTGGCGGCCGAGCGAGATGTTGCGGTTCCGCGACGGCGGCGCGCCGATGGAGAACCCGGTCTCGCCCACGCCGCTCTACCGGCTGCACGACGGGCGCTACATCCAGCTCCTGCAGAATCACGACGGCTGGGGCTACAACGGCTTCGGGCCGCTCAACAGCGACAGCCGGCGGCCGCAGTTCCTCGCCGTCGGGGAGTTCCGCCCCAACGCGCATCAGCCCTTGTGGTTCAGCGAGCCGCTCCAACTCTTCGACACCGATGGCGTGGGCGTGGCGCCGCACTACCGACCGTGGCTGTCGATGTATTCCAGCCTCACGGAGCGCGAGGGCGAGCGCATCCTTTGGTACTCCGACCGCAAGCTGTTCGGGCTCGGGCGCTACATCACCGACGAAATGCTCGCGCCGCTGACCGTGCCCGAGGCGTAGACCGGGAGGGCTGCTGGCGCTTTCTGATCTCAATCAATGTCATTGACATTGACTATGATCAAACGTCATGATCCCAAAGAGACCCTTGGGTAACTCCTCCGTCATTCCGGCGGAGGCCGGAATCCAGTCCGGTCGAATCTGGAGGCGGGCCGAATTCCCGGCGTCGGGCGGGTCTGAGACCCGCCCCTACCGGACTCTGCAAGAGTCTCGGGAAGGTGTGCCATGACTCAAATCACCGCGCGTGTGCCGGACGAACTGGCGGAATCGCTGGACGCGGCGGCGGCGATGCTCAAGCGCAGCCGGGCCGCCGTGGTTCGTCAGGCGCTGGAGCAATATCTGGAGAACTTCGACGACCTGTCCGTCGCGCTGGACCGGCTGCGGGATCCCGCGGACCCCGTGCTGGACTGGGACGAGGTCAGGCGTGAATTACTCGGTTCGGATTAAGCGCAGCGCGTCGCGAGAGCTCGCCCGAATCCCCCAACCGGCGAGGACGCGCCTGGTCCATGCCATCGACGGCCTTGGCAAGCAGCCATTGGCAGGCAGCGTCCTGAAGGGCGGGCTGCGTGGCCTGCGCCGTCTGCTTGTCGGCGACTACCGCATCGTGTACGAGCTGCTCGAAGACGAGTTGGTTGTCCTTGTCGTCCGCGTCGCTCGGCGCGGCGGCGCCTACCGCCCGATCTGAGCTTTCTCGTTTCTTTTGCACCTCGCGCGCCCTCCCCACGGCCGGGCCGAGCGACGTCGATTCCTCGCTATGCCTCGCGGGCATAGACTGTCTACCCTGCACGCCGGGACCGCTCATTGAAGGGACATCGCCTTGGCCACCGTTGCATTCATCACCGAGTCCGAAGCCAAGCATCGAATGCCCTATGCCGAGGCCATCCGGGACGTGGCGCGCATCGAGGCGGCCCACGTGGTCGACGACGGCGACGACGGCCTGCTGGGCGTCATCGGCTCGAAGCTCGTGGGCCGGCATACGTCCGTGGAGGGCCTGCTCGCGACGGTTCGCCCGGACATGGCGATCGTGTCCCTGGTGGCGTCCAACTCGCCGCCCGCGATCGAGGCGCTGCTCGATGCCGGCATTCCGATCATGGCGGAGAAGCCGGCCTGCGTGGATCCCGAGGACTTCGCGCCGTTGGCGCGCCTAGCCGACGAGAAGGGCGTGCCGCTGATGTTGGCGCTGGCCAACCGCATGCGCCCTGACATGAGCGACGCCCGGCGCATCATCGCCGAGGACGGGATCGGGGAGCTGTATGCCGTGCGGGCGGTGCAGGTGGCGGACCAGACCCGCATCCAGGAGCTCACCGAGCCCGACTGGACGTTCGAGCGCGCCCGGGGCGGCGGCGGCCATCTGGTCTGGCTGGGGATTCACTTCGTGGACCTGATTCGCTACGTCACCGGACGTGACATCGAGCAGGTGCAGGCGCTGACGGGCGTCGTGGGCGGGGCGCCGATCGACGTCGAGGACCTGGCCCTGGTCAATATGCGCTTGTCCGGCGGCGCGCTGGTGTCGCTGTTCTCGGGCTACGTCATGGAGGAGAAGGGCCACCAAGGCTTGACCATCTACGGCTCGCGAGGCTGGCTGCAAACCGACGCCGCCGCGTCGCCGAAGTTGATGTGGTGCTCGGGCCGCGGCGACGACGCGAAGGTGCGGCGCACGCTCTACGAGGATCGCGGCGCGCCCTACACGAGCTGGGTGGCCTTGACGCTTCGCGCCTGCCTGGGCGAAGTCGAGCCGCCACTCTCGGCCGCCGACGGCTTGGCGGCGCTGCGCGCGGTGCACGCGGCGTATGCTTCGGCCGCGCACGGCCGACCGGAGACGGTGGCATAGGCCAGCCGCATTCCAGCGTCGAAAACGCGCGTTCGGATGTTCTGCGGCATGCTTGGCGTCACGCTCGGCGGATGACTTGGTGCACCTTGCGGCAAAGGACCGGTAGGCCATGAAGATCGTCGGTTATTGCGATCCCCTGCACGTCGCCCCCGGCGACACGGTGTGCTTCATGGTGAGCAGCGCGCATCCGACCTACCGCGCCGACCTGGTTCGGGTGGTGCACTGCGACAACAACCCCCGCGGGCCTGGGTTCAAGGCGCCGATGGTTGAATCTGCCCTCAGCGGCGACTACGCCGGCCGCGAGCAGCAAATCCGCACCGGCTCGAGCGTGCAGATTCCCTACGCCGACGCGCTTGGCCAGCTCGACAGTTTCACGGTCACGGCCTGGATCATGCCCACGATGCCGGTGACGGCAGAGGCGCAGGCCATCGTCGAGCTGGTGCGTGCCGCCGGTCCGGAAGCCCAGACGTTTCAGGTGGAGGCGCCGGGGAGCACTCAGCAAGCCATCGTCACTCACGGTCTCGAAGCTACGGAAAGCGCCGGATACGGCCTGTTCATCGGCATCGGCGGCCACCTCGTCGGGCAAATCGGAGACGGCGCGGGAGGCATGACGGTCGCCGGCCCCGCCACGCCATTAGTCGAGCATCAGTGGACGTTAGCGGCGATGACCTACGACGCAGACTCGCAGCGGCTGGTGGTCTATCAGCTCCCGAAGCACCCTTGGCCGGTCGAGCGCGGACGCGGCGTCGCGGTTACCACAGCGCCAGGCTCCCGACCTTCGGCGGGCGCGCCCCTGGTGATGGCCGCCGCGGTCGAGTCCCGCGAAGGCGGCAAGGTGCTCACGCACTCCCACTTCAACGGCAAGATCGACGCGCCGCGGATCTATGACCGGGCGCTCTCAAGCGACGAAGTCGAGACCCTGGCGCGCGGCGGAGACTCGCTGTCGATTGAAGGGCTCGTGGCCGCCTGGGATTTCAGTAAGGATATCGGTACCGACCACGTGACCGACCTCGGTCCGCACGGCCTCCATGGACGCGCGGTGCAGATGCCCACCCGCGGCGTCACCGGCCACAACTACACCGGGCGCGAGACGAACTATCGGATGGCCCAAGACGAATACGGCGCCATCCACTTCCACGACGACGACCTCGAGGACGCTCTTTGGGAAGTCGACTTCGAGTTGACGGTGCCGGATGACCTGCGCAGCGGCGTCTATGCCGCGTGGGTGCGCTCGGGCGACGACGAGGACTACATCACCTTCTTCGTGCGGCCCGCCGACGATGCCGAGACGGCCCCGATCGGCGTATTGATGTCGACCGTGTCCTACGTCACCTACGCCAACTTCCGCGACGTCGACGGCGGCTTCTGGAGCCCGGAGCGCGTTCCCAATGCCGATCCCAGCCTGAACCCGGCCGCGCACGACTTCTTGCGCGCGAATCCCATGCCGGGCCTGTACGACTTCCACTCCGACGGCACGGGCGCGGCGCTGTGCTCCTGGCGCCGGCCAATCCTGAATATGCGACCGACCTACCGCTACCGCGTCTGGTCGGCGCCGTCGCGGTTCCCGGCAGACCCCTACGTGATCGACTGGCTGGAGGCGCGGGGCCTGGAGTACGACGTCATCACCGACCACGACGTCCATGCCCAGGGCGCCGACTTGCTCAAGCGGCACCGCGTCATCATCTCCGCCTCGCATCCGGAGTACTGGACCTCGCCCATGATCGAGGGCCTGGAGACCTATCTGAACGACGGCGGCCGTTTGATGTACCTGGGCGGCAACGGCTTCTTCGGCGTCGCCGCCGTCGACCCGAATCGTCCGCACGTGGTGGAGGTGCGGCGCTGGGGTACGAGCTGGCCCTTCGAGCACCCGCCGGCGGAGCGGGTGCTGGCCACCACCGGAGAACTGGGCGGGGCGTGGCGCAACCGCGGTCGTCCGCCCCAGGCCCTGGTGGGTATCGGCTGCGGCTCGGCGGGGTTCGACAAAGGATCGCCCTACATCCGGCAGCTGGACAGCCACGATCCGCGCGCGGCCTTCATCTTCGAGGGCATCGGCGACGACGAGCCCATCGGCGACATTCCGTCGCTGGTGGTCAACCACGGCGCCGCGGGCTACGAGATGGACCGGCTGGACTTCAGCCTCGGCACGCCGCCGCACACGCTGCTGCTGGCCACCTCGATCGGGCACTCCGACAAGTACGTTGGGCTGGCCGACGAAGCGCTCTGGTACACGCGCGGCATCGACGGCGTGTCGGTAGGGGATCCCACGACCCCCGGCGAATACCACCCGTTCATTCGCGCCGACATGACCTATTTCGAGACGCCGAACGGCGGCGGCGTGTTCTCAGTGGGCTCCATCGCCTGGCGCTCGTGCCTGTCCTACAACGACTACGACAACACGGTTTCACGCGTGACGGAGAACGTCGTGCGACGGTTCGCGTCGCCGGAGCCCCTGGCCGATCCCTCGGCCAATCCGGGCGTCTTCGCGATGGCCGGCGAGTCTCGTCGGAAGGAGTAGGCCCGTGGCCCAGGAGTTCGAGCGACACACGCCTCACGACCCGCTGCCCATGCCGCCGCCGATGGACTTTCCGGAGGCGGGCGCGGACGAATCCGAAGTCTTGAGCGACGTGCACGCGCGGATCGCGGAGGACCCGTTCTCGGTCGAGCGCAACTTCGGCATCACGTACGTCGGGCCGCCGCACCCCATCGCGGAGCGCGTGGCGACGCTGACGCGGGGCACCTACTTCGTGGAGTGGGCGCGCCAGATGAACCCCGGCGCCTACGCGTTCGAGAAGGAAGCCATTCGCATGATGGCCAGCCTGCTCGGCCGGCCCGAGGCCACGGGCTTCATCACCAGCGGCGGCACCGAGTCCAACATGTCGGCCATGCGGCTGGCGCGCAACCTGGGCGGCAAGCAGGAGCCGGAGATCGTGATGCCCACGTCGGCGCACTACAGCTTCCGGCTGGGCGCCGAGTTGCTCGGCATCAACCTGATTGAGACGCCGGTCGACGAGCAGATGGCGCCCGACGTGGACGCGGTCAGGCGCGCCATCACGCCCAACACCGTGGGATTGATCTGCTCGGCGCCCGAGGGGAATTTCGGTCAGCTGGACCCGATCCCCGAGTTCGCCAAGCTGGCGGTCGAGCACGATCTCTACCTGCACGTCGACGGAGCGTTCGGCGGGTTCATCCTGCCGTTCATGCGCGAGCTGGGCCACGACCTGTGCGACTTCGATCTCAGCGTGCCGGGTGTCAGCTCGTTCATGACCGACGGGCACAAGTTGGGCCAACTGCCGGTGGCGACGGGGTTTTTCCTGATCCGCGACGCGAGCATGCTGGAGGCGGTGCCGCTGGATTGGACCTTCATCCACACACTCACCGCCACCAAGCCGGGCGACCACGCCGCGACGGCCTGGGCGGTGATGCGGCACCTGGGACGCGCCGGTTACCGGGCCGCCACCGCACGGCTGCTGGAGTCGGTGCGCATCGTCGTCGAGGGCATCGAGGCCATCGACGAGCTGCGGCTGATGGTGAAGCCGTTAATCAGCGTGATCAACTTCACCTCGGATACGGTGGACATGGAACAGGTGTTCAACGACCTGTCACGGCGCGGCTGGGGCAGCACCTTCGGCCACATGAACGGCCAAGCCCGCATCCGCCTCTCGCTCCACCCCTACCGCGACGCCGACCACGCGCATGGATTCGTGAAGGCGCTGGAAGCGTCGGTCCGGACTGCGAGGTAGCAAGGTCGGGCCCGGCCTAGGCCCACGGATCGAGGGCGACTTTGATCACGCCGTCGGCGGGGGTGGCTGAGCGGACGAGCTCGATGCCCGTGGCGGCTTGGGCCAGGGGCAGGCGGTGGGTGAGCATGCGGTCGAGCGGGTAGCGTCCGGTTTCGGCGAGTTGGACGGCCGCGCGGACGGCCTGGGTCTCGTGGCTGTTGACGCCCAGGACGCGGACCTCCCGGGCTACTAGCTGGTCCCAGGGCAGCTCGACGGGCGCGCCGCCCTTGGACCCGGCCATGACGAAGGTGCCGAGCGGGCGCACGACCGAGGCTGCGTGGCCGGCCGCTCCGGGACTGGCCGTCACGTCGATTGCGACGTCGGCCATCCGGCCGGCCGTGAGCGCCTCGATCTCGGCGACGGTTGCATCCGAGGCGATCAACGTTTCGGTGGCGCCAAGCTCTTGGGCGAGGTCGAGGCGCGCACGGTCACGGGCCAGGCCGACGACGATGATTCGGCTTGCGCCGGCGGCGTGCGCGGCGATCGTGCAGGCCAGGCCCTGCGGCCCGGGACCGAAGACGACGACCGTGTCGCCGATGCCGGCGTTGCCCAGCGTTTGCACCCAGCGGATGCCGTTGGCGAGCACCGCGCCGATCACAACGCCGACCTCCGGCGTGATCCGTTCGGACACACGGTGCACGCGGGCGCGCGGCGGCAGGTAGAGGAACTGGCCGTAGGCGCCCCAGAGGTGGGGAGGGTCGGCGGCGGAGAGACGCCCGCCGTAGCCCTGCTCGTCGGCGCACATCTGATAGGAGCCGCGTCGACACCACTCGCAGCGATCGCAACCGAAGCTGGCCTCAACGATGACGCGGTCGCCGACGGCTGCCTGCCAGCGTTCGGCGGCGTCCGCGCCCACGCGCTCGATGCGTCCGACGATTTCGTGACCCAGCAGGGCGGGGGCGTTGCGGATAACGGCCGAGTGGCCGTCCCAGTGGTGGATGTCGCTGCCGCAGATGCCGGCGAGCTCGACGCGCAGCAGGCCGTCGTCGGGGCCGATTTCGGGGAGCGGGAAGTCGCGCGGCTCGATGCGGTGCGGGGCGACGAGGACGACGCCGCGGCTGACGGTCATGTTGACCGGCCGGACTGGATTCCGGCCCCGTATCGAGTACGGGGCAGGCTCTCCGCCGGAATGACGGATGGGGATGCGGCCATGAGGAGGTGACAGGCGTTGTGCTCGTTCGCCTGCCCCTTAGATTCCTCGCTCCGCTCGGAATGACAATTCATGTGGGCATGACGGAGGGGGCGGGCCCCTCACCCCGACCCTCTCCCTGTGCGGACCGGGGACATCATGAACACATGTTCGGGGACATGGTGAACACAT
>JAPPNP010000064.1 GCA_028873795.1 Chloroflexota bacterium | reverse complement strand
CCGAGCCGCCCCCTCCTGTCATTCCGAGCCGAAGGCGAGGAATCTAAGGGGCCGGGAGCACGCACAGCGTCCTTAGATTCCTCACTTCGTTCGGAATGACATTTCCGCATACGGGAATGCCAAGCAAACTGTCATTCCGAGCCGCAGGCGAGGAATCTAAGGGGCATCGGAGCCGGCGCAGCGTCCTTGGATTCCTCACTTCGTTTCGGAATGACACTTCCGCATACGGCCGAGAATCGCCATTCGTCGCCCGCCGTCTACAGCGCCGCATCCTCGTCCAGCGGCCAGATCGGCCTCCGCAAACGCTTGAACGGCAGCTTGCGCGCGTCGTGCGGCTGGCAACTGGGGAACTCGACCCGGTGGATGCTGTCGGAGACCCGTGAGAACGCCGCGCGAAAGTGATTGATGGACTTGAGGCCAATCCAGCGCAGCGCGGCCGGATCGAATCCCATCTGGCGAATCGGCTCGAGGTCATAAATCTGACTTCGCTCGGTCATCACCGCCACGTACACGCCGCCCTGGCGCAGCACGGCCGTGGGCCCATAGTCCTCGAGGACTCCCGCATGCATCGGGCCCTCGACGGTGAACTTGCCGTCCCACAGGTGTTCAACCGTCGCCGTCATGGATACCGGCGCGCCCTGCGTGGCGATGGATTTGCCGCCTACGTCCACAGTCAGCTCCGCCCCGACCCCGGCCGCCGTCGCCGCCGCCGCCACCTCCGGATCCCACACGCACGCCAGCAGCGCGTTCTGCAGGTCGGCGTCCAGAAACGCCCGCAGCATGCCGGTGGAGTCGCCGGGAGTTCCGGCGCCGGGGTTGTCCTGCGGGTCCGAGATCACCGCGGGCCAGCTGTCCATGTCGCGCGCCGCCCGCAACGCCTCGTCGACGCTCACCATGTGGGCGTCGAAGTGCTCGCGCTGGGCAAACACCCACTCGCCGAGCGCGCGCGACTCGCGGTCGGCCAGCGCCTGGTCACCGTCCGCGATGACGATCACCGACGAGCCCGCGTGCTCGATGTCCGCCCAGGTGAACCCCGGCGCCACCGACGCCGTGAGGATGCCCGGCTGGGCCTCCAGCTCGTGAGCGCGCCCGATGATCGTCTTGAACGGCTCCAGCCCCGTGAACTGCCCGGCCACCCAGAGCTGCGGCAGCTGTGTCCAGCTCATCGTCGGACGGATCTCACCGCGCAGGGTGCGCACGATCAGGTCGGCGGCCTCGCGCCCGCGCTCGCGCAGGTCAGTGTGGGGAAAGTTGTCGCACGGGATTATCACGTCGGCCATCTCGACCATCTGCGGCGTGATGTTGCAGTGCAGATCCAGCGTCACGAAGATCGGTCGATCGGGTCCCATGACCTCGCGGATGGCCTCCAGCAAATCGCCTTCGGCGTCCTCCACACCCTCGGCGACCATGGCGCCGTGCAAGTCGAAGAGCCCGCCATCGACGGGCATGGCGGCCTGCAAGCGCTCGATCATTTCGCCCTTCAGCCGACTCCACGCCGACGCCTCGATCGGACCCGACGGCTGGGTCGCGGTCCACAGCAATCCCACCAGCTCGAACCCGTGCTCCTCCGCGCTATCCAGATACCCGGCGGGCTCGCGGTTCGTGCCGCGGTGCGCCTCGAGAATGTCCTGGCCGCGGACGATGCCGAGGGCCGATCCCTCGGAGAACGCTTCGTAGGGCGTTGGAATCGGCGTGAAGGTGCTGGATTCGTGGGCGATGGTGCCGGTGGCGATGCGCATGGCGTCTCACCTCAGCCAATGATTGGGTGCGATGGTACGCGAGCCGACGAAGGCCGGCCCCTCAGCCAGGCGCGCCGCAATCACTACCGCGCGGTCAAGACGCCGACGCCGCCTCTTCCATCAACGCCTGGTACCGCTCCACCGCCTCCGGCACGAAGTTGCCCAGGCCCAGGCCCGGCCCCTGCGGCAGCACCACGTGCCCGTCCACCAGCTCCGGCGGCGATTCGACGATCTCGTAGCTGGCCAGTGCCGTGGCCCGCTGTTGCACCATGCCCTCGCCGCCATAGCTGACCAGCGCCGGATACTCGATCATCGGCTCCAGGCCCGCCACGCTCAGGATTTGCGTGTGGCACGTCACGGTGAACACCGTCCACGGACCGTGCGGCACGCACATCACTCCCGCCGCCTCCGCGTCGCGGGCCACCTGCAGCGTTTGGGTGATACCCATCTGCGCCGCGTCCGGCTGGACGATGTCGAGCGCGCGCTGCTGGATGAACGGGTCGAACTCCTCTGTGGTGGTCAGGCTCTCGCCGGTGGCGATGTGAACCGATGTCGCCGCGGTCACCTCGGCAAAGCCATCCACGTCCAACGGGTGCAACGCCTCCTCGAAGAAGTAGACGTCGTACGCCTCGAGCTTGCGAGCGGCGGCAATGGCGTCCGCCGCGGTCCACGTGGAGTCGAAGTAGGCCGGACATCCGAAGTCCACGCTCAGCCGGGTATCCGGGCCAAGCGCCTCACGCGCGGCGGCGAGCTTGGCCATCCCGTCATCACCGAAGTCGTTGCCCCAGCCGTACTTGACGGCCTTGAACCCCTGCTCGCGCAGCGTGGTGCACTCGCGGGCGATTTCTTCCGGCGGCTTCTGCCGCAGCGATCGCCCCTGGTCTCCCTCGTAGCTCTTTTTACTCGCGACGTATGACATCGTGGACGCGGACCCGTAGGCCAGCACGCGATCTCGACGAGCCCCGCCGAGCAACTCGTGCACCGGCTTACCGGCAGCTTTGCCGGCGATATCCCACACCGCCATGTCGATCGCCCCCATGGCGTTGGCCTGGAGGCCGCCGCGATCGGCGCGCCCGCGCTGCGCCGCCCACCGCTCGGCCATGCGCTGCCACAGCGCCTCCGGATCGGTGGGATCCTGTCCCACCACGAACAGGCGCAGGCCGTCGCCGGGATCGTCGATGATCGCCTCGATCATGCCCGGCGGGGAGCCGGTGGATCCGAGCCCCACGATTCCCGCGTCCGTGTGAACCTCGATCAGCGTCAGCCGCGCCGGATGGTGCAGCAGCGAGCGAATGTCGGTGATGCGCATAGTGCGTGCCTGGGAGGCGACCCTTGAACCCTAGCTCGCGCGGTGAAACGGCTCAATTGGGTTGATCTGGGCAATGCCGTTCGTGGTGAGTCTGTCAAACCACCGACCACATCGGCGACCGCAGAGTGACGCCGGTCCAGCGTCAGTCGTCAGGCCAGATTCAGCGCAAGCAAGGCCTCGCGCAGCTCTGCAATCTCCTCGTCGGCGAGGTTCGGCGCGGGGGAGCGTCGCCAGCGCGGCGACACGCCGTGCGCCTCGCCCATTGAGGCGAAGAAGCCGTTGCCGCCGACGCGGCAGGCTGCCACCAGCGGCCCGATCGCCAACTCGGAGCGCTCGATCGTCGCCCAGGCCGTGTTGATATCGCCCCGTTGCACCGCGTCCCAATAGGTCATCGCCGGCTCGGGAAAGGAGCGCACGAACACGTCCAGCCACGAGCGGCACCCGTGCGGCCACAGCAAATGGTGTCGCTTCATGCCCCCGCCGCCAGTCATTGGCCAGCGGTCGCCCCAGCGCATCAACACCTCGTGGGCATACGCGAGATCGATGTCCTCCTTGAACGCCAGGAGGTTCGGCTCATCCTCGACCAGCTCGCAGGTGCGCAGCGGCACGTCGCCCACGAACATCACGCGCGTCTCCTGCGCCACGCCGCAGTACCAATCCGCCAGCGACTCCGGCGTGCCCCGGGCCCACTCGGCCGGACGCGCCATGTAGAGATCGAACCCCAGCTCGTCCACGTACGCCGCGAACTCGCGCGCCTTGTTGAGCCCCCACATCGCATCGCAGGCAATGGTCACGGCGCGCCGTCCGACGTGGTCGATCACGATGCGGTGAATCTCGGCGACCTCGTCGTCGGTGAGGAGCGACACCAGGCCCTCGCCCCACGTGAGCATGATGACCTCGACGCCGGCGTCGAGCGAGACGTCGATCGTGGCCCGCATGCCGTCCGGATCGATCTCGCCGTCGGGCGTGAACTTGGTCGGCAGAGGGTTCACCGGCCCACGCAGCCGGGCCTGGATTTCGTCCGAACCGCGCCAGTGACTCAAGTGGCCGCGCCGCCGGTCCTCATACCATCAACTCTCCGCCGGTTATGTCAACCGCCGCGCCGGTCATATAGCCGGCACGCTCGGACGCAAGGAACGCCACAAGCTCCGCGACTTCCGACGGCTGACCAAGGCGCTGCAGCGGAATCGAGGGAATATAGGCTTCGATGCGTTCCCGGGGCCACGCCTCATTGATCATCTGCGTGTCGATCATCCCGGGGCACACCGCATTCACCGTGATGCCGTGCGCCGCAAGCTCCAGGGCCGCCGCGCGCGTGATGCCCAGCACCGCCGCCTTGGATGCCGTGTAGTGGGCGCCCGCCACCGTGCTGACGTTCTTGCCCGCCGTCGACGAGAAGTTGACGATGCGCCCGTAGCCGTTGGCGGACATGGGGCCCATCGCGGCCTGGATGAAGGTGAACACCGCCTGCACGTTCACCGCGAATACCAGCGACCACTCCTCGTCGGTGATTTCGTCAATTTTGCGGTGAAAGGCCACGCCCGCGTTGTTGACGAGCACGTCCAGCCGGCCGTAGTGGTCGTCCACCTCGGACACGATGGCGCGCACCCGGTCACGATCGGACACGTCGCCGGGCACCGCCAGCGATTCGGCGCCACAGGCCTCGGCCGTCGCGACCGTCGCCTCCGGGTGCAAGTCGTTGACGGCGACCCGGGCGCCGCGCGCCGCCAACAGCTCCGCTATCGCTCGTCCCATGCCGCGGGCAGCGCCCGTAACCAGGGCGACACGACCGTCAAATTCACCTGCCACGGTTGGCCTCCAATCCACTACCTCGCGCGATTGTGCCTCATGGCTGCGGCGCGAACCGCGACTACGCAGGCCAGAAGACCCGCTCGGCCGTGCCGTGCAACAGCAGGGCCAGGTCGCCCTCGCTGAGGAAGTCCGCGTGCTCGGCCAGCAGGCCGACCGACCTCTCGTAGCTGTGCGGCGGGACCGTTTGCAGGGGGCTGTCGCTCGCCCACATGCAGCGCTCCGGTCCGAAGGCGTCCAGCACCCGGCGAACAATGGGCAGCATGTCCAGGCACGGCGGACCGTCTTGGCTCAGCGCGCCGAAGGCGCTCACCTTCACCATCGTCCGCGGGTGGCGGGCCAGCGCGCAGAGCGCATCCACGTCCTCCGCCGTCGCCCCCGTGGCCGGTCCGAGCCGGGCCAGGTGATCCACGATCACCGGCGCGTCGCCGTGTCGGGCGCACATCCGATCGATCTCCGGCAAGTCAGTGGCGCCGCACAGGAAGCTCAGCGGCAGATCTTTGGCCGCCGACATGCGAAACATCGCCTGGAACGCTCGGTGCTCCAGCCATTGCCCGCCGCCGGGCACTTCCGGGCGCGTTGATTGGCCGCGCACCCGAAACGCCCGAATGCCCTGCTCGGCCAGCGCTTGCATCACGCGGTCGGGCTCGGGAAGGCCGACATCCGAAATGGCGGGCACGATCCCCGTGCCCACGAAGCGCCGCGGATCGCGCTGGATGAGGTCCGCGATATACGAGTGATCGAGGCCGTACCAGGTCATCTGCACCAGATTGAAGCGGCCCACGCCCGCCGGCTGCGCACGCGCCACGAGCTCCGCCCCGTCGAAGCTTGGAAACCACAGATCCTCGGGCCCGTATCCCGGCGCATACGGAAACCGCGCCGTGTCGGAACTCCAGACGTGGACGTGGGCGTCGATGATGTCGGGATCGGGCATGCGCGTTCGTGGAGTCTTGGCCTGCAACGGCGACCAGCATCGCAGGAAACCCCGCCAATTCGCCACAAGCCGAGAAACCGTCCAGACTTGCCCGACGTAGTCAGTTTCAATTGGCACGGCTGCAACCGAGGGGGCGCCAGAGATTCCGCCGCGTATTTCCAACCCAACCCGGGCATGGCGTCCGATCAGTCGCCGGCGCCTGCTGCTGGGCGCCATGGGCGCTTCGGCGACGCTGGCGCTGGCGGGCTGCGGCGACGACCCGGCCGCTCCGGAGAGCCCACCGCCCCCGACGAGCACACCCCCGGCGCCGCCCACGGCAACTCCAACCCCAGAGGTTACGCCTGCGCCCACTCCGCCGACGGCCTCTCCCGCCCCGGAAACCGCGACGCGACCGCGCGTGACAGCGGCGCCAACACCGCTCACCGAGGTCCCCATCCCCGAGCCGCCGTTCGACGACGCCGACGTGGAGGTGCTGCTCGTTGGGCTGCTGCAGCGTCGGAACATGTCCCGCACCGCGGCAATCGTCGACGCGATCGTGGCCTCCGGTGACGAGCGGTTTGTCGCGGTGCTCATCGAGTTGGTTCGCTTCAATGAGATGGCCGTGGTCACCGGCCCCGGCGTCTCTGGCGTCGCCGCCGCGCTCGAGGCGCTCACCGGCCAGGTCTTCATCTATACCTCGGGATGGGCCGAGTGGTACGCGAAGTCCGACCTGCAAGCGCCCCCGGGGTTTGCGCAGTGGAAGGGCTGGCTGCTGGGCGCCATCGACCCCGTCATGACCCAGTTCTTCCAAAGCGACGACCCGGGCAGGATTCGCGCCGAAGAGGTGATCTGGGGCGGCGTGCGGGTGGACGGCATCCCGCCCCTGGAAAATCCGGCCTTCCGCCCTGCGGCGGACATCGACTATCTCGAGCCCGACGACCTGCTGTTCGGCGTGTCCATCAATGGCGACCACCGGGCGTATCCCTTGCGAATCATGGACTGGCACGAGCTGGCCAACGACGTGGTCGGCGGCGTCCCCGTCTCGCTGGTCTACTGCACGCTCTGCGGCGCCGGGGTGCTGTTCGACGGCCGGGTCGACGACACCGTGTTCACGTTTGGCACCTCCGGCTTGCTCATGCGTAGCAACAAGCTGATGTACGACCGCAATACCAGATCGTTGTGGAACCAGTTGAGCGGCGAGCCGGTGCTCGGGCCCCTGGCGACGAGCGATATCCGGCTGGACCTCCTGCCCGTCGTCGTCTCGACGTGGGCCGATTGGACGGCGCAACATCCCGACACGCTGGCGCTCGATATCGAAACCGGATATGCGCGGGTATACACGCCCGGCGCTGCCTACGGGGCCTACTTCGCCAGCCCCGAGACGCGCTTCCCGGTGCCGTTCGACAGCCCGGAGCTGCGCACCAAGGATCGAGTCTTTGGCCTCACCATCAACGGCGTCCGACGCGCCTATCCCACGGAGCTGTTGACCGAGCGCGCGGTCGTGAATGACGAGCTGGCGGGCCGGCGTGTGGTGATCGTGGCGCCGCGCGGCGACCTCAAGGGCGAGGGCCGCGACCGGTCGCTGGGCGCCCCGGCAATCTGGAAAGCGGGCGCCGAGGTTCGCGCCTACGACGGCGGCAGCTTCGAGTTCACCGCCAGCGACGATCCACAAGCGGTCGTGGACCAGAGCGGCGCCGTCTGGCAGGTCACGGAAGACGCGTTGCTCGGGCCGGACGGCGAGCGGCTCGAACGCCTCCCGGGACATCTCGCCTATTGGTTCGGCTGGTTCAACTTCTTTCCCGACTCCGACGTGTATTCGGTCGATCCGTAGCGGGCGGCCTTACACTAGGCTTCGGCGGCTGCGGCAATGAGCAGGATTCGCATGGAATACGTCCCCCTCGGGCCCACCGACGAAATGATCCCGAGCATCGGGTTCGGCACCGCTCGCTACCACGGCGAGCCGGGCGTGCTCGGACGCGCCATCGAGCTTGGCGCCAACCTCATCGACACGGCCGAGTCGTACAACGCCGTTGGCGACGAGCCGGGCGCCGCCGAGCGCATCGTTTGCCGCGAGCTGCGGGAAGCCGGCGCATCCGCGTTCGTGGCCACCAAGGTGAGTGCGCAGAATCTGCGCTACGACTGCGTGATTTCCCATGCCCTCGCCAGCCGCGAACGGCTGGGAATCGACGCCATCGATCTCTACCAGATTCACTCGCCCAGCGAGACCATTCCCATCACCGAGACCATGCGCGCCATGGAACAACTCGTCGCCGACGGCGTGATTCGCTACATCGGCGTCAGCAACTTCAGCGTCCAGCAAATGGCGGACGCCCAGGACGCCCTGGAAACCTCCCCGCTGGTCTCGAACCAAGTGCCCTACAGCGTGCTCGACCGACGAATCGAAGCGGAGGTCTTGCCCTACTGCCAGGCCAACGACATCACCGTCATCGCCTTTGCGCCGCTGGCGCTGGGACGCGTCGTGACCGGATCCGATGCGGAGGTCGTCCGACAAGTCGCCGAGGCGTCCGGCAAGACCCCGGCGCAAGTCGCGATCCGCTGGCTGCTGGACCACGACCGCGTGATGGCAATTCCCAAGACGGAGCGGCCGGCGCGCGTGGACGAGCTCTGCGGCGCCGCCGGCTGGACGCTCACCGCGGATCACCGGCAGATGCTGGACGCCATCCGCGTATGACAGCTTCAACCGGCGCGGACGCATCGAATACGGAGGCCTCCAGCACGGACGTCGGCATTCTCTCCGACGAGATGATCATGGAGGCGGCGCGTCGGCCGCAGCATCCCAGCCGCAAGGCGCGGCTCGGCTTCATCGGGGCCGGCTGGTGGGCCACCACCAATCACATGCCGCTCCTGGCCGCCAGGAACGATGTCGAGATGGTGGCCGTGTGCGGCCTGGATGCCGCCGTGCTCGCGCGGGTGCAACGGCATTTCGGCTTCACGCATGCGACGCCGGATGTCGACGACCTCCTCGGCCAAGGCCTCGACGCGGTCGTCGTCGCCTCGCCGCATCGCCTCCACTTCGCGCATGCCGCGGCCGCATTGAACGCCGGCTGTCACGTGCTCGTGGAGAAGCCCATGTGCACCCGCGCCGCCGACGCGCGCCGCCTCGTCGCGCTGGCGCGCGATGCCGGGCGCCATCTGCTCGTGTCGTATGGCTGGCACCATCGTCCGCTCACCGTCCGCGCCAAGCAGTTGATGGACAGCGGCGTAATCGGAACGGTTCAGCACGTGGCCTGTCACATGGGGTCGCCGTCCAAGGAATTCTTCATGGGCACCGCTTTTCGATTCGGCGAGCCGCCGCTCGTCGCGCCGGAATTCGACAACTACACGGATCCCGAGCTCTCACACGGTGGCTACGGGCAGGCGCAGCTCAGCCATGCGCTCGGTCTGCTCACCTGGCTGACCGACCTGGTACCCGAGGCGGTCTACGCGGCCATGGCCGACGGCGGCGCCCGGATCGATTTGCACAACGCCCTGACGGTGAATTTTCGCGGCGGCGCCATTGCGTCCGTATCGGGCACCGCCGGGGTCCCCGTGGGCGCGCGATTTCAGCTCGATCTGCGCATTTTCGGCAGCGAGGGCGCGCTGCTCTACGACATCGACCGCGCGCGGCTCGCCGTGTTTCAGGATGACGGCGACAACCAGGAGTTGGCCGTCGGCGAGGACGACGGCGCCTATCGCTGCGACGGCCCCCCGCACGAGCTGGTCGAGCTGACCCTCGGACTCACCGACCGCAACTCATCGCCGGGTGACGTCGGACGCCGCGCCGTGGAGATCGTGCATGCCGCCTATGAGTCGCACGCCAGCGGCAAGCGGGTCGCGATCGACGAGCTGAGCGAATAGCCGCTAGGTCACAGAGGGTCGGGCGGAGCTGACCCGCGGTCGAAGTCGGATCTCCGGCTTGGGCTCCACGCTCGTGCTGATGATCCGCGGCACGATCCAGAAGCCGGTTCGACTGGCGCACTGTCGCGCCAATCGGTCAACGAAGGCGGCAAGACTGGCAGGCCGCAGTCCGCGCAGGACCTCGATCCAGACGAAGGCGTCTTCACCATCCACGGAGTCCACGTCGATGGTGACGCGCAGGTCCGGATACTCGGCCTCAATCGTGCGCACCATGCGCATGGCGCTATCCCGTACGCGCCGCCTCCGCTGATACGACATTCGCGCAGGGCTCGGACTTGTGCGAGGCATCGGTGCCTGACCTGTCCCAACGTCGCCTGTGCATGCTAGCACTCCCACACGTTACATATGTCAAGTACATCGTGACTGCCCGGCTTCGCCTACACTGAATGCCCAGGCATGGCAGACGAGGAGCGCGGTGCGGTTTCGGCTTCGAATACGTGACGCCGTGGCGCGGCCGCTGCGTGTCAATCGGGACGAGTCGGGAACACTTGTCGAAATCCTTCGGACCGATTGGCCCGACATCTACGACGCGAACACGCGGGCGTTCGCCCAAACGTATTACTCGGTCACTCCGGCCGGTCTGGCCCGCGACGAAGACGAGTGGCACGTTCACCGACACCAGGAAGACCGCTTCATCGTCGCGGCCGGTTCGATCGTACTTGCCCTGTGGGACGGACGGCCCGAGTCGCCAACGCGGGGAACGCTCGACTTGCTGCCGCTCGGCGAGATCGCGGGCGACGATGCCCAACACTGCGTCCTGATCCCCCGCCTCGTCCAGCACGGCTTCATGGTGACTGGCGACAAGCCCGCCGTCTTGCTCAACTCGCCCACGCAGCTCTACAACCCCGCCGACGAAGGGCGCGACGCGTTTGCCGACGTCGGAGCGGTTTTTGACGATGGCCGCCCGTTTTCATGGCAGGCCGTGCGGGACGGCGCAACCAACTAGCTCAGGCGCGGCGCCCCTAGGGGTAGATGCCCCGCAGCCGCGTGGCTTCGGCCACGCGGGAGATGGCCAGCATATGCGCGGCCTGGCGCAAGGTGACGCCTGATTCCTCGGCGGTAGCGGCGACGCTGGCAAGCGCGTCCCGCATTTGGCGGCCCAGCCGCGCGTTGATCTCGTCTTCGGTCCAGAAAAACTGCTGCAGGTCCTGCACCCACTCGAAATAGGACACCGTCACACCGCCGGCGTTGGCCAGGATGTCCGGGATCACGGTGATCCCGCGATCGGCAAACTCGGCATCCGCCGCCGGCGTCGTCGGACCGTTCGCTCCCTCGACGATCATCGCCGCCTTGACCTGCGAGGCGTTGGCGGAGGTCAGCTGTCCCTCGATGGCCGCCGGCGCCAGGATGTCCACGGGAAGTTCGAGCAACTCGCGATTGCTGATCCGGTCGGCGTCCGGCAGATCTTTCATCAGTCCGCCGCCGGCGCCGTGCCGCGCGACGGCCGCGGCATCGAGCCCCGTTTCGCGAATGGCGCCGCCCTCGCTGTCGCTCACGGCCACGATGGTGAAGCCGGCTTCATCGAATAGACGCACCGCGCCCATCCCCACGTTCCCCGCGCCCTGCACCGCCACCCGCAAGCCCTGCGGATCGCGCCCCTGACGCTTCAACATCCCAAGGGTCACTTCCAGCATCCCGCGAGACGTGGCCGAGGCCCGTCCTTCCGACCCGCCGACCGCCACCGGCTTGCCCGTGACCACCGCGGGGATCGAGTGGCCCGCGTGCATGGAAATCGTGTCCATGATCCAGGCCATCACCTGGGCGTTGGTGCCCATGTCCGGCGCCGGGATATCGAACTCCGGACCGATCAGCACGGAAATCTCGCTGGCATACCGTCGCGTCAGGTTCTCCAGCTCCGCCAGGCTGAGCCGGTGCGGATCGACCTCGACGCCGCCCTTCGCGCCGCCATAGGGCAGATTCATCACGGCGCACTTCCAGGTCATCCACATGGCCAGCGCCCGCACCTCGTCGAGGTCTGCCATGGGGTGATAGCGGATGCCGCCCTTGGCGGGTCCTCGCGTGATGTTGTGGTGGACGCGATATCCGCGAAACATGCGGGTCCCGCCGTCGTCCATTTCCACGGGAAAGTTGACGACCAGCTCACGCTTGGGTCGGCGCAGAATCTCGCGCACGTCGGCGTCCAGATCGAGAATCTCCGCTGCCTCGTCGAATTGGCGCAGCGCCGTTTCGTAGGCGTTGGGTTCGGGACTGGTCGTTTCCGCCGAGTTCATCGTGCCCGTCCCCGCCTCATTCGCCGCCGTCGTCGGCCAGCTCAACGCGAAGCAGCTCGGTCACCTTGCCCGGATTAGCCTGGCCGCGCGTGCGACGCATCACCTGGCCCATCAAGAACTGAATCGCGCGATCCTTGCCTGCATGGTAGTCCGCCACCGCCTGGGGGTTGGCGGCCATAACCTCCCGGGCAATCTCGACAAGCGCATCGGTATCACTGATCTGCCGACCTCGGGCGGACACGATCTCGTCCGGCGACTTGCCGGTGGCGAACATCTCTTCGAGCACCGTGCCGGCCATGGTGCTGCTGAGGTCGCCCTTGGCCCGCAGATCCAGCAGCTGCGCCATCGATGCCGCGGCAATCGGCATGTCATGCGAGTCCAGCTCCCGCGCGTTGAGCAAGCGCCGCACGTCCTGCAGCACCCACGTCACGACCTCCGCCGCCGGCCCGCCGTGGCGCTCGACGACGTCGAGGGTATAGGCGGTCAGATCGCGATCTTCGATCAGCTCATCAGCATCCGTCGGCGCCACGCCCAACTCGCCCACGAGCCGCTGTCGCACGGCATCCGGCAACACGGGCATTCTCGCCGTCAGGCCTTCCACGCGCTCCCGCGTGATGATCAGCGGCGGCAAGTCGGGCTCGGGGAAATAACGATAGTCGTGGGCATATTCCTTCGTGCGCTGGGGCACGGTGCGGGACGCGGTTTCATCCCAGCCGCGGGTTTCCTGCACCAGGCGCTCGCCGCGTTCGTAGAGCGCGATCTGGCGTTCGATCTCGAAGTCCAGCGCCTGGCCCAGCGCACGGAACGAGTTCATGTTCTTGACTTCCACCTTGGCGTTGCCAATCTCCGCGTCGCTCGGCCACACCGAAATGTTGGCGTCGATCCGCAGCGCGCCGTCCTGCATGTTGGCCGTTGAGACGCCCAGCCAGCGCAGGATGTTGCGCAGCTTGAGACCGTAGGCCATCGCTTCGGCGGCGCTGGTGATGTCCGGCTCGCTCACGATCTCCATCAGCGGCACGCCGGAGCGATTCACGTCGATCAAGCTCGCCGGCTGGCCGTCTTCGCCCACCACGTGGGTGAGCTTGGCCGTGTCCTCTTCCAGGTGGACGCGGGTGATGTTGATACGCCGCGTCTCGCCGTCCGCGTTGATCTCCAGCCAGCCGCCGACGCAGAGCGGCAGGTCGTATTGTGAAATCTGATACCACTTCATCAGGTCTGGATAGGCATAGTTCTTGCGGTCGAACTTCGCATGCGGCGGAATCTCGCTATGCAGGGCCAGGCCCGTCATGATCGTCAGGTCCACCGCCTTGGCGTTGATCACGGGCAGCACCCCGGGCATCCCCAGGCAGATCGGGCACACCAGCGTGTTCGGCGGCGCGGAGGCGTAGGCCGCGCTGGTGCGACAGAACATCTTGCTGGCCGTCTTGAGCTGCACGTGGGTCTCGAGGCCGATGACCACGCGGTACCCGGAATCCAGCGTCATGCCTCGACCGCCTGCCGCGGCGCCGGCCACGCCGGCCGGAGCCGCTCATAGGCGTCGGCTGCCCGCAACAGGCGCGCCTCGTGCAGCGGCGGGGCGATGAGCTGCAGACCCACGGGCAATCCGTCCACGAAGCCGCACGGCACGCTGACGGCCGCCAAGCCGGCTAGCGACGCCGGCAGGGTCAGCACGTCGGCCCGGTACATCGCCAGCGGATCGGCGGTGCGCCCGCCAAGGTCGAACGCCGTCGTGGGCGAGGTCGGCGCGGCAATCACGTCCACCGATTCGAAGGCCGTGTCGAAATCCTGCTTGATCAGCGTGCGAATCTTCTGGGCGCGCAGGTAGTAGGCGTCGTAGTAGCCCGACGACAACGCGAACGTCCCCAGCATGATGCGTCGCTTGACCTCGGCGCCAAAGCCTCGCGCGCGCACCGTGGCCATCATCTCGTCCACGTCAACCGCCTGCGGGTCTGAAAGGCCGTACTTCACGCCGTTGTAACGGGCCAGGTTGGCGCTGGCCTCCGAGGGGGCGATGACGTAGTAGACCGGCAGCGCGTATTCGGTGTGCGGCAGCGTGATCTCGCGAAGCTCGGCGCCGTTGGTCTCCAGCACCCCAATCGCCTCGCGCACCGCCGCGCTCACGCCCGCGTCGATGCCCTCCCCGAAGTACTCGGGCGCCACTCCAATTCGCAGGCCTTCGACGGAGCCGTCAAGCATCGCGGCATAGTCCGGCACCGGCTCCGGCAGCGACGTGGCGTCGCGCGAGTCGTGCCCGGAGATGGCCGACAGCAGCACCGCCGCGTCGCGCACCGATTTGGCCAGCGGACCGACCTGGTCGAGCGATGACGCGAAGGCCACCAGCCCGAAGCGCGACACGCGTCCGTAGGTGGGCTTCAGTCCCACGCAGCCGCACAGCGCCGCGGGTTGTCGCACGCTGCCGCCGGTGTCCGAGCCCAGCGCCGCCAGGCATTCATCCGCCGCGACCGCCGCCGCCGATCCGCCACTCGATCCTCCCGGCACCCGCGACAAGTCCCACGGATTGCGCACCGGGTGGTAGCCGGAGTTCTCGTTCGACGAACCCATGGCGAACTCATCCATGTTGGTCTTGCCGACCAGCACGGCCCCGGCAGCCTTGAGCCGCGCGACGACCGTGGCGTCGTATGGCGGCACGAACCCTTCCAGGATGCGTGAGGCACAGGTTGTCGCGACCCCGTCGGTGCAGAGCACGTCCTTGATCGCCAGCGGAATGCCCAGCAGCGGATTGGCGTCGCCCGTTTTGCGCCGAGCATCCGCCTCCCGCGCCTGGTCGATCGCCGCGTCGGCGGTAACCAGCAGGAAGGCGCCGGTGCGCGCGTCGACGGCGTCAATGCGGTCCAGCACGCTGCCGGTGAGATCGACGGACGAGATATCTCCCGCCTCCAGCGCGCTCGAAGCCTCGGTGACGGTGAGCCGAAAGAGATCGTCAGACACCGAGGGCTCCCGCACACGCCGGCCCGTTAGGCACGCCGGCTAGTCCTCCGTCAGCACGGCCGGAACGCGAATCTGGTCCCGCTCGACGCGCGGGGCGTTGCGCATCACGTCGTCGTGCGAGAGCGGCGCTTCGGTGGTGTCGGGCCGCTCCACGGTCGCCAGGGGAATCACCTGCGCCGTGGGCGCGACGTCGGACACGTCGAGCGCGTTGAGCGCCTCGAACGCCTGCAGGATTTGCTGCAAGTCGGCCTGCATGCGGTCGATCTCGGCGTCCGACAGCGCCAGGCGCGCCAGGGCCGCGACGTGCACCACTTGCTCGCGGTCAATCATGGGGATTTCGGGATAGGGCGAACCGAGCCGAATTATAGGCGTTGGTCGGCCTAGAGCTTGTAGACCCGGCCACCCGAAACCGGGAGCACGACACCCGTGATGAAGCTGGCGGCGTCCGAGGCCAGGAAGACTGCCGCGCCCGCCACGTCGCGTGGTTGGCCGATGCGCCGTAAGTGCGTTTGGCTCAGGAAGCGTTCGAGCCGCTCGGGGTCCTGCTCCAGGGACGCCGTCGCGTCGGTGCTTATGAGTCCCGGTTGAATCGCCACCACGCGAATGCCGTCAGGCCCCCAGGATCGCGCCAGGCCCTCCGTGAGCGACTCGAGCCCGGCCTTCACCGCGCCATAGACACCGAGACCCCGGACCGCGGCCGTCGAGCTGATATTCACGATCACGCCCCCGCCCGCGGCCCGCATGTACTTCGCCGCCCGCTGCGCGGCGAACACGGGCGCCCGCAGGTTAACGTTGACGAGGCGCTCGTATTCCTCAACGGAAGTGTCGCTGGCGGCATCGCCCCCGTGGACGGCCGCGTTGTTGACCAGCACGTCGAGCCCGCCCATCGCCGCATGAGCCTGGTCGACCATATCCAGCACCGCATCAACGTCCGTGAGATCAACGGCTAGCGCGTGTGCGGCAACTCCACGCCGCCGCGCCTCCGCGGCCACGTCGTCAAGCTTCCTGGCATCGGTCGCCGCAACGGTAACGTCGGCGCCGGCCTCGGCGAACGCCAGGGCGATGCCGCGACCGATTCCGCGGCTCGCGCCTGTGATCAACGCCCGGCGACCGGCAAGCGAGAAGGCGTCCCGCATGGCTAGTAATTCGCGCTCCGGCCGCCGTCGACGTCGAGCACGGTGCCGCTGACGAAGTCGGCCGCCTGCGACGCCAGATACACGGCCGCGGCTGCCACCTCGGCCGGCTGGGCCACGCGGCGGCGGGCGGTGGTCGAGATGATCGGGTCGATGCGCGCCGGGTCGGCCAGGAACTCGGCCTCCATCTCCGTGTCGATCATCCCCGGCGCAATCGCCACGCAGCGGATGTTGTCCGTCGCCCAGTCGCGATCGGCGCCGCGGGTGAAGCTCTCCAGCGCCGCCTTGCTGGCGCCGTAGACGTTGGGGCCGCCCTTGTCCGCGGCGACCGAGCTGATGTTGATCACCACTCCGCCGCCGCCCGCCTGCATCAACGGTCGCGCCGCCTGCATGGCGAACACGGCGGCGCGCAGGTTCACGTCGAGCACGAGCTGAAACTGATCCGGCGTCAAGTCGTCAACGGTGGTGTGGAAGTAGACGCCCGCGTTGTTCACCAGGATGTCGAGCCCGCCAAGCGCCTCGCCGGCCTTGACCACAGACTCCTCGACGGCGGCCACGTCCCGCACGTCGAGCGGCAGCACCACCGCGCGCCGCCCGCGCGCCTCGACTGCCGCGGCAACCGTCTCGAGGTCGGACACGGTTCTCGCGGCCAGCGCCACGTCCGCGCCCGCGTCGGCGAACGCCTCGGCGATCGCCCGCCCGATCCCACGGCTAGCGCCGGTGACCAACGCACGGCGGCCGTCGAGTCGCAAGCTGTCGGAAAGAGACATCTGCCGTTCCATCCCCCGTGCGGATCCAGCCTAGCTTGAACCGGACATCGACTGCGCCAACAGGGACTCAGCCGTCGGGCAAGATGGACGCCAGGTCGGATGATTCGGAGAAACACGAATGTTCATTGGGGTCCATTCACTGATCTTCACCAAGGATGCCGAAGCCGCGCGGGCCTTCTTTCGCGACGTGCTCGAGTTTCCCTGGGTCAACGCCGGCGACGGCTGGCTCGTCTTCGCGCTGCCGCCCAACGAGGTCGGCTTGCATCCGGAGGACGGCGACCGCGACCACGAGCTGCATCTGCTCTGCGACGACATTCACGCCACGGTGGCCCGCCTGCAAGCCAAGGGCGTCAAGCTGATCGAACCGATCCACGAGGAGGACTGGGGCATCGCGACGCGAATCGAAGTGCCCGGCGACGCCTGGATCGGCATCTACCAACCCAAGCACCCACTCGTGATCGAGCCGGAGCGGCCAGCGGAGAGGTAACCGGCGAGTCAGACAGAAACAACGCCCCTTCCATGTCATTCCGAGCCGCAGGCGAGGAATCTAAGGGGCAGGGGAGAACGCATAACGCCTCTAGATTCCTCACTGCGTTCGGAATGACAACCCCGGTGCAACAAAGCGTTCGGACTCAACAGCAAGGGCCGAATCGCCCTCAGCCCCCGCCGGCCTTCCCCGTCTGCTGCTCGAACATTGCCCTGGCTTCGGCAACGGTGGTGGCGTCGGTGGGATCCTTGTCCTCGCGCACGAAATTCAGCACCCGCGGAAAGCGCAGCGCCATGCCCTGCTCGGTCTCGCTCCGTCCGGCGGTGTGCGTGGGGCTGAGCGTGATCTCGTCGGCCAGCACCTCCACGACATAGGTAGGCGCGCTCCACACGTCCGGCGTCACGTGCGAGTCGACCGACGCCGGTTGCTCGTCCACGGCGTGCGCGTCGAGCATCTCCCGAATGCGCACCCACTCCTCATCCGAATAGCCGGTGCCGATGCGCGCAATGGTCTTGTAGCTCTCGCTGTCCGGGTCCCACACCGCGCTCAGCAGCGCGCCGATGCCCCAGGCCGCGCGCTTGCCCCGACCGCGCCAATAGCCGATCAGCACGCAGTCGAGGGTGTCGTTCAGCGCCGCCGAGTAGCTGCGCTTGAGTTTGATCCAGTTGAAGTTGCGCTTGCCCGCCTCGTAGGGAGCGTCCAGCCGTTTCGCCAGCACGCCTTCGAGGCCCGCGTCGACCTGCACGCCGAAGAACTGGTCAATTTGCGCTGGAAGCTCGGTTTCGATCACCTTGGACACCACAATGCCCTCACCGGGCCCGATCAGCGCCTGGAGCCGCTCCCGCCGCTCGCTGAATGACAGCGTGGTCACGTCGTCGCCGTCGTAGAGCACGTCGAACGCCTGCACGGTCAAGGGCATCTTGGCCGCCGCTTCCTCGATCCCGTGCTTGCGCTTGCGCGACATGGTGACCTGAAAGGGCAGAAACTCGCCGCTGTCGGGATCGATCCCCATCGCCTCGCCCTCGAAGATCGCCTGCTCGGCGCGCACCTGCGCCAGCACGGCTTCGGTGACCTCGGGAAACATGCCCGTCATGTCTTCGAGGTTGCGGCTGTAGATGCGCACCATCGACCCGTCGCGGTGAATCTGCACCCGAAAGCCGTCGTACTTGGCCTCCACGGCCGCGCGCCCGATCTTGTCGACGATCTCGGCCCCGCTGGAGAGGCGCTCGGCCTGGGCCATGCGCACGGGATATCCCACCCGCACGGCGACCGCCTCCATGGCGGCGCGACCTTCGGCCACATAGTTGCGCGCGACCAGTCCCAGGTCGCTGGTGAGGTTGTAGGCGCGCTCGATCACCTTGCGCTCCGATTTGTCGCCGACCTTGGCGACCGACAGCGCGTCCATCACCGTGGGGTCGCCCACGCCCAGCCGCAGACGGCCCAACGGAATGCGGGGCAGGTAGCGGTTCGAGCGCGCGTCCAGCTCCTGCAGGATGGCCGCGATGCCCTGCACCTTGCGTTCCTGCGAGCCCGGACCTTCGGCCTCGGCCACCTCCCGTAGCCGTTCGAAGACCTCGCCCACCGAGAGATCGGCCCCCTCATGAGCCGTCAGCCGTTCCGCCGTCGTGCCCAGGTCGCCGGTCTCGCGCGACACGGCCTCGACGTCCGCCGGCTCACGGTCGAACGCCTGCGCCAGCGCCTCGATCATGAGCCGACCGGCCACGCCAAATTCGAGGTCCACGAACTTGGGAACCAATCGACCCTGAATCAAGTAGGTCAACTGCGCCGCTTCTTCCGGCCCAACCGCGCCGTAGACCTCCGCCAGGATGTCGATCATCGCGTTGCGGGCGGAGATCTCGTCGAGACGCTCGAAGATGACGGCAAGCTCGCGGAAGGTCACGTCAGCGGCAGCTTTCGCCGATCGGCGTTTGGTGGTTCACCCAGGTCTGAACGTCGGACAGACTCGCGAAGGCATGGTAAGGAATGTCGTTGGCCTGACAGTGAGCTTCCAGACTGTCCTTGGCGAACACTACGTCTGCTTCCGAGACCGCGCATCGGTCCGAGTAACCGTCGCCGATGTAAACCGCGCGATGCCCGCGCGCCTTTGCCCGCCGCACCGGCAGGGCCTTGCACATACCGCAGTGCCCGCAGCCGTCCTGTTCGTACGGAAAGTCGAGCACGATGGCGCCGCGGCGCACCTCGAGACGATTCGAGTCCACGGGCAGATCGGCCAGACCGGCTGCCGCCAGCATGCGGCTGATGTAGAACGCAAAGCCGTCGCTGGCGATGCGCACCTCGGCGCCGGCGCCCTGAAGGCCGCGCGCCAGCGCGGGGAATGCCGGATCGACCGCCTGCCGGTCGATGAGCCGGTGCATGGCCCTGAGATCGGGATCCACCAGATCGAATTGGGCGCGGGCCCGCACGCTGGTGGAGATCTCCCGCCGGATCCAACGGTCGTCGATGACTCGCCACTCCGGGTTCGCCAGCGCGTCGAAAATGACGTGGCCCATGTCCGCCGGGCTCACCGTTCCGTCGAAGTCGAAGATGAACGACCAACCGGCGTAGGCGCCGCTCAGTTGAGAGCCTCCAGGTTGGCCATGTTGACCGCCAGGTGCTTGAGGCCCGCCGTCTCGAACATCACCGTCACCTCTTCGTCGAAGCGCGTGATCTTGCCGGCCACGACCAGCCCATCGCCAAAGACCCGATGGCGCACCTTCTGGCCGTCCCGAAAGCTACGCTCCGTCGGCGTCCGCGACTCGGCTTCGGATGTCACCGGCGCGACGGTTGGGAGGCCGGGTTGCTCGCTCAAGCGCCGCTCATACACCAGATGCTCGGGCGGAATATCGTTGAGAAACCGCGACGGAAAGCGCACCGGCGTACCCCAGCCAGACCGAAACCGCGCGTAGGACATGAAGAGCCGGTCCTCGGCCCGGGTGATGCCCACGTAGGCGAGGCGCCGCTCTTCCTCCATCTGGTCCGGGTCGTCTTGGGATCGGATATGGGGAAACAGCTCCTCCTCCATACCCGTCATGAAAACCACGCCGAATTCCAGCCCCTTCGCGGCGTGGTAGGTGAGCATGGTGATCGCTTCGGTTTGCTCCGCCAGGTTGTCGACTTCGGAAACCAGCGCCGCCTCGTATAGAAAGCGCTGCAAGCCCTCACGGGCGTCGAATTCGTCGTACTTGCTTGCCGCGGCGGCCAGCTCCACCACGTTCTCCCAGCGCTCTTCCGGGCGGTCCGGATCGTTGTCCAGCACGTCGTCGTATCCGGTTTCCTGCACGACCGCATTGATCAGGCTCCCCACCGGGAGCTCCGCGGCCAGCAAGTCGAGCTTCCGCATCACCCGGCCCAGCTCGGTCAGCGCGCGGCGCGCGCGGCCGGCCAGCGGCACATCCGCCTCCACGGCATCGGGCGTTTCGGCCTGCTGCGACAGCCAGCGCACCAGCTCACCCGGGGCCATCCCCGTTTGCTCCGCCCACGTGCGGAGATGCTTCAATGTGGTGGCGCCGATCCCGCGCCGCGGCACATTGGCGATGCGCTCGAAGCTGAGCAGATCGCGCGGATTGGCAACCGCGCGCAGATACGCCAAAACGTCGCGCACCTCCTTGCGGTTGTAGAACTCCGTTGCGCCGACGAGCTGGTAGGGCACGCCCAGCCGCACGAAAAGCTCCTCGAACGCCCGCGACTGCGCGTTCGTGCGGTACATGATCGCGATGTCCCGCCGCGCCACCTCGTGATCCGCGCCCAGCTTGCGAACGACCTCGAGGACTTGGCGCGCCTCGTCTTCCTCGTCCAGGGCTTCGATGATGCCCAGCGCATCGCCGTCGTCCCGATCCGTCCACAGCGTCTTGGGAGCGCGCCGGTCGAGCTTCGAGATCACCTCGTTCGCGGCCTCGAGAATCCGCTTCGTCGAGCGATAGTTGCGCTCCAGCCGCACCACCGACGCGGCGGGGAATTGCTGCTCGAATTCCAGGATGTTGCGAATGTCGGCCCCACGCCACGAGTAGATGCTCTGGTCGTCGTCGCCCACCACGCACACGTTGCCGTGACCGGCGGCAAGCTCGCGGATGATGTAGTACTGCGCGCGGTTCGTGTCCTGGTATTCGTCGACCAGGATGAAGCGGAACCGGTCGTGGTAGGCCGCTCGCGCCTCGGGCGACTCCCGCAGGATGCGCACGGCGTAGGCAATCATGTCGCCGAAGTCGACCGCCTGCGCATCCCGCAATATCCGCTGGTAGCGGTGATAAATGGTCGCCGTGGTTTCCTGGAAGAACCCCTCGGCGCGCTCCGCGTATTCATGCGGCGTCGCCAGCTCGTCCTTTGCCCGGGAAATCTCGTTCCGCACGGCCTGCGGGCTGATCGTCGTCAGCGGCATTTCCAAGTCCGTCATGGCCTGCTTCACCGCCCGGAGCTGGTCCGTGGCGTCGTAGATCGAAAAATCCGACTCCCAGCCGATGCGATGAAAGTCGCGACGCAGGATCCGCAGACTCTGGCTGTGGAACGTGCCGACGTTGACCCCGCCTGCCGCGGGTCCCACCAATTGGATGATGCGCTCGCGCATCTCATTCGCCGCCTTGTTGGTGAAGGTAACGGCGAGGATGTGCCACGGGGCCACGCCGTGCTCGATTAGCTTGGCCACGCGATGCGTGATGACGCGCGTCTTGCCCGTGCCGGCGCCGGCAAAGACGAGCAGCGGCCCCATGAGGTGCTCGACCGCCGTCCGTTGCTGCGGATTCAATCCGTCAGTCGACCGATCGTCGTGCGCCGAGCGCTCGTCGGATTGGGACCCCCGCTGCATGTCCAATTCTACGAGCCGAGCGCCGTCACCCCGATCGCAGGCGGAGGGTCACGTTGGTCCGTCATTCCCGCGGAGGCGGGAATCCACCCCCAATCCTCCTCCGACCGAACCACGAGCCTCGTACATCACTCCTTTGCCGGTCGCCGTGCCGCACTCGCACTCCATGACAACCCACTTCCCGGTCCTGCGCGCCTTTCCCCTGCGGCGCCGGTCAGCCTGGCTGATGGGGACGGACCCGCACCTCGACCTCGATGCGGCTCTCGCCGCCGCCGCGAAAGATGCCGCTGGTCGGGGCCACGTCGCGATAGTCCCGCCCAACCGCCAGCCGGATGTGGTCCGGACCGGCGAGACTGTCGTTGGTCGCGTCGAATCCGACCCAGCCCAGATCGGGCAGCAGGCACTCGACCCAGGCGTGGCTGGCGGAGTGCGCGGCCCCGTCCGGTTCGGGCTCGTAGAGGTAGCCGGACACATAGCGCGTCGGCACCCCCCAGGAGCGCGCAATGGCAATCATGGCGTGGGCGTAGTCCTGGCAGACTCCGCGGCCGGTTTCCAGGATGTGGTCGACCGGCGAAACCGCGGTCGTGCTGCCCGGCACATAGTCGAAGCTGCGGTAGAGGGTGTTCGAGAGCCGTTGCACGGCGTGCAGCGGATCGCCTGCCGGCTCGATGCCGAGTCGAGCCGTGAGGGCCGCAAGCGCCGGCGAGGGCTCGGTCAGCGCGCTGGGCCGGGTGAAGTCCCAGAGCGTGAACGAGTCTCGCCATTGACGAATCTCGTCCCAGGCGCTCGCACCCAGCGATTCCGGCAGCGTGGCCGGCGGCGCCGAATCGACGCGCGAGCGAGCGGTGATGGCGAGGGATTCATGGTCCCGATGGACGTTGAGCACGTGCTTCGTGTTGGCAAAGCTGTCCCGCTCCTCGTTCACCGGAGCTGGAGGGTCGGTGTCGATGTCGAATTCCAGCAGCCGCTGGCCGGCGTCGTCGCACGGCTTGAGGCACAGCGACATCACGCAGCCAATGACGGGCGACGAATAGTGGTAGCGAGTGACGTGCTCGATCGCGAACGACGCGCCGTCCATCAGTTCGCGGGGGCGTCTTCGATCGCATAGTCGAAGTACGCGGTCGCCACCCGATCGTGAAGCTCATAGCAGTGGGTGCGCACCTGGTCGAGGAGCGCGTGGCAGTCGTCATGATCGGGCCATTGGTAGTGAACGACGCCGCCGATTCGACCGGCCAGGCGTTGCAGCGCGCCGCTGGAGTCCGGGTCGGGACCCGGGCCGATCGCCTCGATCTCCTCCCCGGCCCGGTCAATCGATCGGCCCAGCGAGTCCGGCAGACGCGGGTCGGTGACCAGCAGGTCCAGCACCTGGCGCGGCTGCACCGCCACGCTGAAGCGGCGGTTGTAGACCTCGACCGCGTGGCAGAGGCGCAGCAAGCCGGTCCAATCCGCATCTGAAGCCTCTTCGACCTCCTGCTCCGCGGTGAGCTGCGCCACGAGCACGGCGGCAAGCAGTTGCGCCCGCTCGATGAATCGCCCGAGTTGCATGAAGCGCCAGCCTTCGCCCCGGTACATCGTGGCGGCCGCCACTCCCACGAAGGTGTCGATCTGCGCCACCGTGTCGGCATAGAAGCTCTCGGGTGAGATCGCCCAGATATCCGGCATCTCCAACGCCTGGAGGCGCAGGTAGGCCAGGTTCAATTGGGTCCACATCGGCGTGCTGATGGATTGACGAATCTGACGGGCGTTTTCCCGCCCCTGGTCGAAACAGCTCCACACCGAGTCGGGATTGGAGCGTTCGAACGTCAGGTCGCCGGCCAGCGTGTAGGAGTCGGCCAGGGTGTAGTCGTCGCTGCCGAGCAGCTCGATGCGCCCAGCCGGCGGATTTCGATTGACGCTCGCATAGATCCGGCTCCAGCCGAAGTGAATCTCGCGAGCGGGCCGGTCGACCAGGGACTCCGTCTGCAACTGCAGCAGCCGGCAGAGCCGCCGGGCGCGCTCCAGGTAGCGGCTCATCCAGTAGAGACCCTGAGCGCTCCGCACCAGCATGCGACTTAGGCCCGACTACTCGCGACGGTCACGCCGCGGCCGGCCGGCGCCCGCCGCCGCGAGCGGCGGGCGTCCAACCGGTCTAGTCTTCGTCGAACTCCTCCGGCATGAGGACGAATTCGGGGTAAGCCTCGATTCCCAGCTCCCCGGCGTCCTGGCCCAGTTGCTCGACCTGGCGCGATACGCGGGCGCTGATCGTCAGGTCGATAAGGCGCCACACGAGGTAGGAGACCACAAACACGAAGGCGGCCACGGCCAGCACGCCGATCAGCTGCACGTGGAACATGGCGCCGCCGACAATCGCCGCGGCCAGGGTTCCCCAAATACCGGCGAAGAGGTGGGCGGGAACGGCCCCGACCACATCGTCCAGCTTCAGCTTTTCCAGCAGCTTGAGCCCGAGGGTGCACAGAACCGCGCCAATGGCGCCGATGATGATGGCCCAGTAGTGCTCAACGATATCAGGGCCCGCGGTGATCGAAACCAGACCGGCAATGGCGCCGTTGAGACCGACGAAAAGGTCCGTCCGCCCCATGACCGAGCGTGAGATCGCGATCGCGGCCACGACGCCCGCCGCCGCCGCCAGGTTGGTGTTCACCAGCACGTGGCTCATAGCCACGGCGTCGAAGGCGCTGCCCAAGGCCAGCTGCGAGCCGCCGTTGAACCCGAACCACCCGAGCCAGAGGATGAACACGCCCAGCGTCACGATCAGAATGTTCGAGGGCGGAGTCGCGCGGGCGGTGCCGTCCTTGCGGAACTTGCCCAGCCGCGGCCCCACGACCAGGATCCCGGCCAGGGCCGCCCAGCCGCCCACGCTGTGGACGATGGTGGAACCGGCGAAGTCCTGAAATCCCATCTCGGACAGCCAACCGCCGCCCCACGTCCACGCGCCCACGATGGGGTAAATGAAGGCCGTCAGCAGCAGCGTGAACAGAAAGAACGACCACATCTTGACCCGTTCGGCCAACGCGCCCGACACGATTGAAGCAGCGGTCGCCACGAACACCATCTGGAAGAACCAGTCGGACATGGACGAGTAGCCGTTGGCAACGACGCTGGAAACCGCGCCGTCATCGCCGCCGAGCAAGTCAAGCTCGGCGCTCGACGGTCCGTAGAGGAACGTGAACGAACCGATCACCGAGCCGACGTCCACGTACATCAGGTTGTAGCCGACGATGAAGTATGCGAGTCCGGCGATGGAATAGATGCCGATGTTCTTGAGGCAGATCATCGAGGCGTTCTTGGTGCGTACCGACCCGGATTCGAGCATGGTGAAGCCCGCGCACATGAACATCACCAGCGCTCCCCAAATCAGGAACGCGAACGTGTTGAAGACGAACGTCGCCTCTTCCGACACTGCGGCGCGCGCCACATTCGGGATCAGCAGCGGGATGGCAAGCGCCAACAGCAGGATGAGGACAAGGCGTCCCGGATACGGTCGGACGAGGGAGCTCACGGCAGCACGCATGGCGGTCCTTCGGCGAGGGACGGCTGGCGAGGCGAGTGTAATTATTGCTACCAAGAATGGCTAACGCCGCCGCCCGGTCGGGACCTCGGTTTCCTCAGTCGTTGAGGACCCAGAGGTCCTTGCCGCCGCCGCCCTGGCTGGAGTTCACCACCAGGCTTCCCCGACGCAGCGCCACGCGGCAAAAGGCCCCCGGGACCATGCGCGTTTGCCGGCCACGGAGGACGAAGGGCCGCAAGTCCACGTGCCGCGGCTCGAAGCGCCCCTCGATGAGACACGGTGAACGCGATAGCGCCAGCGTCGGTTGGGCGATGAAGTCCGCGGGGTTCGCCCGCACCTCGTCGGCGTATGCCGCGCGCTCCGCGGGCGTCGCGTGGGGCCCCACCAGCATGCCGTAGCCCCCGGATCCCCCCACGCGCTTGACCACCAGCCTCTCCAGGTTGTCCAGCGTGTACTCGAGGCCTTCCGGGCGGCGGCAGAGGTGCGTTTCGACGTTCGCCAGGATCGGATCTTCGCTCAGGTAGTAGCGAATCATGTCCGGCACGTAGGCGTAGACGCTCTTGTCATCGGCAACGCCCGTGCCGGGGGCGTTCACCACCGAAACGTTGCCTCGCCGGCAGGCGTGCAGCAGCCCGGGCACGCCAAGCAGCGAATCCGGCCGAAAGACCAGGGGATCGAGGAAGTCATCGTCGATGCGCCGATAGATCACGTCCACGCGACGCAGCCCGGCCGTCGTGCGCATGTAGACCACGCCGTCGTTCACCACCAGGTCGCGGCCTTCCACCAGCTCCGCCCCGATCTCGCCGGCGAGGAACATGTGCTCGTAGAAGGCGGCGTTGTAGACGCCGGGCGTCAGGAGGGCAATGCAAGGATCGGACCGACCGGCCGGCGCCAGCTCGCGCAGCGTGGCTTGGAGGAGGCGCCCATAGTGCTCCACCTCACGCACCCGCGCGGCGCGGTAGATGCGGCGCAGGCCGGCCTTGATCACCTTCCGGTTCGCAATCATGTAGGACACGCCCGACGGCACCCGCAGGTTGTCCTCCAGCACGAGAAAACCGTCGTTGGTGCGCACGATATCGGTGCCGCAGATCGCCACCCACACGCCGTGCGGCGGGGAAAAGCCGCGCATGTCGATTCGGAACTGCGGACATCCTCGGATCAGGTCCGTCGGGATCACGCCGTCCGCGACGATGCGGGCTTCGTTGTAGATGTCCTCCAGAAAGAGATTGAGCGCATTGAGCCGCTGCGTGAGCCCGGCTTCGATCAGCTTCCAGTCGGCGCCGGAGAGCAGCCGAGGCAGGCAATCGATCGGAATGATTCGCTCCTGGGCCTCGGCCTCGCCGTAGACCGTGAACGAAATGCCCTCATGCGAAAACGACCGGGTGGCGCGTTCTTGGACGCCGCTCAGTTCCTCGGACGACATGCGGCGCAGCGCCTCAACCAGCGGCCGGCAGTGCTCCCGTGGCGCGCCGTCGGGCAAGAGCATCTCGTCGTAGACCCTAGGGTCGAGCTCGTAGGTGTCGAAATCCACGATGGCGCCTCAGCCGTCCGCGCGGCGCATCCGCACCGCGTGCGCCGCGAACCGAATACCGCGCCTCAATCTTGCCACTAGGCGCGCGGCCGGCGCTCGGGGCGCCGCGCTTACCAGGCCAGGCCGACGGCCGCGGTCAGAAATCGCATCAGCGGCGAGGCCCGGCGGCACGCGTCCGCATACATGTCGATGAATTCGGGCGACGTGGCGTCCTCTTGCGTGAACTCCATCGCCGCCACGAAATCCTTGCGCTTCAGGTCGTCGATGAGCGGATGGTCCGCGTCGTAGCCCCGGGGCGGCCGCTTGAGCGAATCACCCTCCAGCGCAAACGCCTCCGCGAATTCCTTGTTGGAGATCGCCTGCGTCCATGCGGACGGGTGGGCCACGATGGCGTCCCGAATCTTCGCCAGGGTCTCCGAAGCCGGATGCCAAATGCCCACGCCGGCATATACCTCGCCCGGCGCCAGGTGCAGATAGAAACCCGGGCCGTGAACCTTGCGGCCCGTTTCGTGGCGGAAGTGCATCGCGGCGTGGGTTTTGTACGGGCTCTTGTCTTTCGAAAAGCGAACGTCGCGGTAGATGCGGAATATCGAGCCGCCGTGGGCGCGCGGATCGGCCACGAATCGCTCGCTGATGCTCGGCAGGCGACCACCAAAATCCGCCACGAAGTCCATCATCGGTTCGAGGACCACAGCCTGATATCGCAGCTTGTTCGACTGAAACCACTCCCGATTGTTGTTGAGTTGCAGCTCGTGCAAGAACTCGAACAGGTCGTCGCTGAAGTGTGCTCGCGAGGTCAAGGCCTCCCCTCCCCCCTTGGCCCGCGTACGCACCGGACGTGGCCGGGCGATTGGGGGCCGGCGTCGCCGCCGACCGTCCGGGAGCGTCCGGCGCTCGTCGGCGGGCCTATAGCGACGTCGCCTCCGTCGCGGCGCCGTCTCCATCGCCCGCCCCGGCCAGAGCCGCGGCCGGCGGCTCCAGCGGCAGCTCGATGATCATCTCGGTGCCCTCGCCCGGCTCGGATTCGACCCGGATGTTGCCGCCGTGCTGCCGCACGATGTCGCTGGATATGGCGAGCCCGAGCCCGGTGCCCTGGTCGGTGGGCTTGGTGGTAAAGAACGGGTTGAAGATCTTGTCGATGATGTCGTCCGGCATCCCCATGCCGTTGTCCTTGATCCGGACCTCGATGTGCTCCGCGCCGCGCCGGGTCGCGAGCCACAGCGTGGGGAAGTAGCGCTCGCCGTCGGCGTCCGCGCCGCTGCGGCGTTTCTCGTCGGTGGCGTAGCAGGCGTTGCTCACCATGTTGAGGAAGACACGGCCCAGGTCCTGCGGCACGACCTCGAGCTCGCCGACCTCCGGATCCATGTCCTGTTTCAAGTCGAGCTGGAATTCGGTATCGGTCGCCCGCGCGCTGTGATAGGCCAGCCTCGCGTGCTCGTCGAGCAGCCGATTTATATCCGTGGACTGCCGATCGCCTGAGCCCCGGCCCATCATCAGCATGTCGTGGACGATGTGGTTGGCGCGGTCGCCGTGAGAGCGGATGCGCCCAAGGTTGTCGGTGAGGTCACCGGCGATTTCATCAATGTATTCGCGCTGGTCCTCGCTGATGCTCTCGGCTTCTTCGTCGAGGACCTCTTTCAACTCATCGATGAGCTCCTCGGACACCTCGGAGAAGTTCTTGACGAAGTTCAGCGGATTCTTGATCTCGTGGGCCACGCCGGCCGTCAACTCACCAAGAGCCGCCAGCTTTTGCTGCGAGACAATCTGGTCCTGCGCACGCTGCAGGTCGCCGAGCGCAGTCTCAAGCTGATCGTTCTTGCTCTGGAGCTCGTTGGCCAGCTTTTCAACCAGGTTCAGCCGCTGGATTTCCAGCGCGTGTTGCCGGAAGACCTCGAGGGCGGCGGCCATCTCGGCGATCTCATCACGACCGCTCAGCTCCACCGTGGTTTCCAGGTCGCCGCCGGCCAGGCGACGCATCCAGTCCGAGAGCCGCTGCAGCCGGCTGGAGATGAAGCGACCCACGAAGAGCCACGCGATGAGAACAGCGCCGGTGACACTGACGGCGCTAATCGCAAGCAGCAGCACGCGGCCGGTGAAGATCGCCTGCGTTGAGGCGCCGGTGGCCTCCTCAACGCTGGCTTGCGCCGCGCTGACCAGGCTGTTGACTTCCGCGATCAGGTCCACGGTGATCTCCTGGTTGCTCGCCAGCAAGTCGCGCTGCCGCGCGACCAACTCGAGCTCCGTGGCCAGCAGATCGAATCCCGTCTCGTCGCCGATGCCGAGATTGAGCAACAGGTCGAATACCGGAGCGACTTCGGCGCGCAACTCGTCCGATTCGAGCGCCGCCAGGTTGCGCTGAATGCGGCGGGCCGCGGCCTCGAATCGCTCGCGCAATGCTTCCAGCAGCGCGGGCTCCGACAGGATCGAGGCGGAGGCGAGCAGCTGCTCGGCGATGCTGGCATCGGCCTGCATCTCGGCCAGGCGTCGATAGCTGCTGAACTCGGTTTCCGAAAAGTGCTCGTTGCGCGGCGCGGGCGGTTCGCCGAGGGTGCGATAGCCCGTCATGGCGTAGAAGAACTGGTCGTCGATCGCCGGAATGACAACGCTGTCCAGGCGGAAGCGCAGATCGGCAAGCTCCAGGCGCAGGGCCGCGCTGCGCTCGGTGAGGTCAAAGAAGTACGCCATATCCGCCTCGATCGCCTCGATGTTGGCGATCAGCGAATCGGCGTGAGCGCGGATGCGCTGGACTCGCTCGTCTTCGGCCGCGCCGCGCTCGAGCACCGCCAGCTGCGCCTCGAGCGCGGCATAGGCCTCATCGATGCTGATGGCGACCCGGGCGACGTCTTCGAGCGTGGGAGCCGTGGTCAGTCGCGGGGCGGCGGCGACGAGCGTGCTGCTGTAGTCGGCGACGCCGAACGCGGCGGCCAGCTCCGGCACGCTGCCTTCGTTGACGCGGCTCTGCTCGTCACCCACGCGGTTGAAGGAGAACCAACCGACCAATCCCGCCGCGACCGTGAGCGCAACGGCGCCCCAGATCCCGAGAAGCAACTGGGTGGAAATCCGATAGCGGCTGGCCAGTCGGCGCTGGATCCACGCGGTCATCCGGGCACGTCCCGCAGCGTCGCGGCCGGGTGATAGTTCGCGTCGGGACCGAGGACCGTCAGAAACACCTGGTCGGAGCCCTGATTGTCACCGGCGCCGTAGTGCAGGCGAAATCCCTCGATGTCGTAGGGCTCGGCGCTGCGAAAGCTCTCGAACAGGCAGGCGCGACTCACCTCGCGGCCGCAGCGCTCGAGCCCCGCAATTGCCAGCCGTCCCGCCAGATAGCCCTCGAAGGAGACGAATCCGGGAATGGCGTTCGGATCATGGTTCGCGAGCGCACGGTGATAGGCCCTGACCACCGGCAGGGAATCGTCGGTTGGGAAGGGCACGACCTGGGTGACGAAGACGCCGACGCCGCCCTCCCCAAGCTCTTCGGCCAGCGCGTTGCTGCCGACGAACGAGACGGTCATGAAGATCGGATCGAATCCGGTCTGCCGGCCCCAGGCGATCATGGCGGCGACCGGCTGATAGGCCCCGATGATGATCACGGCTTCGGGATCGCCCTGGCGCAGATCGAGCAACGCCCGCTTCACGGCGGTGGTGTTGCGCGTGTAGATGCCGAGAGCGGCCATCTCCATGCCGCGGCGTTCCAGCGCCAGCCGTACCCCGTTGAATCCGGCCAGGCCATACGAGTCGTCCTGGTAGAGCACGGCGATGCGCGTCACCCCCAGGTCCGTGGTGAGGCGATTCACCATTTCCTCGGTTTCCTGGTAATAGGACGCGCGCATGTTGATCACGTTGTCCAGGGTGGTCGCGTCGCGCAGGAATTCAGCCCCGGTGAAGGGGCCGATATAGGGCACGCCGGCGGCCTTGGCCACCGGGGTCGCCGAGCGGGACGTCGGCGTGCCGACCGCGCCGATGAGCGCGAAGACCTCTTGCTCATTGATGAGATCGAGCGTGTTCGTGGCGGCCGCTTCGGGCTCGTAGGAATCGTCCAGCCAGGTCAGATCGATCCGGCGGCCATGAACGCCGCCCTGCTCATTCGCTTCTTGAAACGCGGCCAATATGCCGAGCCGCATGTTCAGTCCCAGTTCCTGCGCCGGCCCGCGAAACGCCGCCGATTGGCCAAAGAGGATGCGGTCGTCCGAGACGCCGGATTCCCCAGCCGGCTCGACCATGGGCGTTTGCCCGTTCTCCGGGCCAGCCGCGCTTGTTGGCGTTTGCGCGTCGCCCTCGGCAGCATCAGGGTCGCAGCCCGCGACAACGGCGGCGACCAGAAGCGCCGCAGCTCCCACACGAGCGATTCCGAGCGTCCACGCCCTCACCAAGCGTCAGCCCTCCACAGGCGCTGTCGTCGGCCTGAGCAGTCCCACCGCCGTCGAATACCCGGCAAAGGTGGGGGATCGAGCGATCGCCGGCGCCGCGCGGCTATGCCCCACGTCGGCTCTGCCATTCTCGGCGAGGCATCCCGGCATTGAAACCCAGCCGCCACGAACAGGAACTCAGCAGAACTCGCGATCAACATCACCCTGAATCAGAAGAGTGAACCCGGTGATTCTATCGGCTGCGCCCAGTGGCATTCAGCCGCGCAGCATTCGCTCGCAACAACCTCGTTCATCGTCGCGAGACGAGCGTCAAGTGATTCTTTCCCCGCTCGCGCTTGTAGTGCATCTCATCCATCATCTCGCGCACAAAGTAGACGCCGAGACCGCCAATCGGTCGATCTTCAATGGCCGCGCCCACGTCGGGTTGCTTCGCGTCGTGCAGCGGATCGAATGGACGGCCGCCGTCGACGATCTCGATGGTCAGCGAATCGTCCTCCGAGATGAGCGTGATTTCAAACTCGTGGAGCCCCGCGTCATAGCCGTGATTCATGATATTCATGCCCAGCTCCTCGAGAGCCAGGTTCACGCGGAAGACGAGATCCGGCGGCCAATCCTGCTGCTCGCCGAAGTCTTCAACGGCGGCGGTGATTCGCGCCAGTTCGTCGGCCTGCGTCTTCACCGTGAGTGACAACCGAGCGCTCACAGTGCCGCCTCGCGTGGACGGAAGACCAGGCAGGTGACGTCGTCCGACTGCGGCGTTTCGCCCGCGAATGCATGAACGGCTTCGAACACGGTCTGATTGGCCTGCTGGGCGTCTTGCGGGGGACTTGCGGCAAAAGTCTCCTGGAGCCGGTCGACCCCGAATTCCTCGCCCTCCGCGTTCATGGCCTCGGTGACGCCGTCGGTGTAGAGCACCACCGTGTCGTCGTGGGCCAGGGTCACGGTCCCCTGGTCGTACGGCAACTCCGGCATCACGCCCAGAGCGACGCCGCCGGTCAGCGGCAGCTCCGTCGAGCTGCCGTCCGCGTGCACCACGAGCGGGGTGTTGTGACCGCCGTTCGCATAGGTGAATTCCCGAGTCGCCGGGTCGTACACGCCGTAGAGGACCGTCACGAACATCGCGGACTCGTTGCTCTCGTTGAGCAGGTCATTGACTTCGCGCAGCACCTCGCCCGGGCCTTCGTGGCCAATGGCCGCGCCTTTCAGCAGCGTCCGCGTTGACATCATGAACAGCGCGGCCGGCACGCCCTTGTCCGAGACGTCGGCGACGGCAAGTCCGATTCGACCGTCGTCCAACTGCAGCAGGTCGTAAAAGTCGCCGCCGACGTTTCGCGCCGGCGCCATGTTGGCGAAGACTTCGTAGTCGTCGCGTTTGGGGAATTCGCGCGGGAGGATGGATTGCTGCATCTTGCTCGCGACGTCGAGCTCGTTTTGCAGCGAGACCAGCTTGTCGCGGGCCGCCAAGGCCGCGCGCCACTCGTTCATGTGCTGCAGCGTCCGATCGATCGTCACCTGCAAGTCGTTGAAGTCGACCGGCTTGGTGACAAAGTCGAACGCGCCGCGATTCATTGCCGTGCGAATGTTCTTCATGTCGCCGTAAGCGGAGATGATCACCGAGCGAATGTTGGGGTTGACCTTGGGAATCTGGTCCAGCAGCGTCAGCCCGTCCATCTGCGGCATGTTGATGTCGGAGAGGACCATGTCGATGTCCTCGTCCTCGTTCAGCCGCTCGAGCGCCTCCACGCCGTTGTGGGCGAAGACGAACTCGTATTTGCCGCGCCGGATGCTGCGGCGCATGCGCTGCATCACGAGTGGCTCGAGATCCGGCTCGTCGTCAACGACGAGGATTTTGCATGGCCGATCCGTCATGCCCAAATGCCGTTCTGACTACCTTGCACTACCCATGCGGCCCTGGATGAACGCGCCCGGACAAGCGCGGGGACCAATCAGGCGTTGACTGCGGCGATTGCCTCGGCCTGCGTCGAATGAACGGGGATGATCTGATCGAACCCACTGATCTTGAATACCTCGAGGATTGAACCCGCCAGCGAGCAGACGGCGAACTGCTTGCTTTGCTTGCGGAGCTCCTTCGCGGCCAGCAAGACCACCCGGAGACCGGCACTGCTGATGTAGGAAAGCTGCTCGAAATCGAGGATCACGGCACTTTCGCTCGCCTTGATCACGGCTTCCAGTGCTTCCTGAAACTCATGGGCATTGGCACCGTCGACGCGGCCGTCGACCGTGGCAACAATGGCGCCGTCATGCGATTCCCACTTCGTGTTCATTCCCTCTGATCCTATCCGGGTGGCCTGGAAGAGTGTCCGCCGCGACCCTTTCCACTGGGTGTCCGCGTCCATCGAGGTAGTCCCCTTCTCCCCAAGCTGCCGTCACGCATTCGCCGTGCCGAGCCTGACATTGGCCTCGCGATCGACCGAAATGCCCGTCCGATCAGCCTGGGTCCGCCGGAGAACAATCGTCTGCGCTTCTCCAACCTCCGCAAAGACGCTGCCTTTCCAGCTTGCGCGGATGGTAGCACTTCGCACATTCGTTTCGAGCATCCTGCACCAGATCGCCCAGACCACGAGAGCGGGCTACGGCTGCTCCATGGCCGCGATACGCCGCATGACCTCGTCCATGTCAACATCCTCGACGTGGCTGGCAATGGTCCAGTGGTTGCCGCAGGGATCGACAATCCGGGCGGCGCGGTCGCCGTAGAACTGGTCGGCGGGCTCGGCCACCGAGGTCGCCCCGGCCCTCACCGCCTGGGCATAGGCGCCGTCCACGTCCTCGACGTAAAGGTGAAGTTTGGTGCTGGCGGCCGGGAAATCGGGCGGGGCGGCGTCCGAAAGCATGAGCACCGCGCCATCGATCTCCACCTCGGCATGGCCGATGCCGCCCCCGGGCATTTCGAGCTGCGTGCGCTCGACCGCACCGAACGCTCGCGCCAGGAAATCGAGCAGTTCACCGGCGTTCTCCACCACCAGGTACGGCGTGACGGCGGTATAGCCGTCGGGGATCGGCTTCACGCCGGACATCGCGGCTCCTTCTGGCTGGTGATTGGTGGGCCCTCGTGGATTCGAACCACGGACCTCGCCCTTATCAGAGGCGCGCTCTAACCGACTGAGCTAAGAGCCCAGAGCCCTCGGGGATGGTATCAGAGCCCCTCACCTCCACGGCCCTAGCCTAGAATGCGGCCACGGGGATGTGGCTCAATTGGTAGAGCACTGCCTTTGCAAGGCAGGGGTTGGGGGTTCGAGTCCCCCCATCTCCACCGAACCTGGTGACGGCCGCCGGCGCCGCACGTGCGGCGCATCGGCGTCAACACCGGCCGAAGCCCATCCAGGCTGGCAGGCAGCCTTCCGTCGCGACCGTCGACAGGATGGTGACCTCTTCCTCCGCGGCCTCGATCTTGTCCAACGTCGCCCACGACACCGCATGGTTTTCCCTGACATAGCCGAAGATCGTGTATTCGTGCGGCGCCTCGGCGCTTCCGGCCAGATCGCCCAGGATGAAGAAGAACCGCGATCCGTTGGAGTTCGGCGTGCCGTCGTTGGCCAGGGCAATCAGTCCGCGCGCGTAGGGCCGCTGCGGTGGCTCGATTTCAAAGGTGTAGCCCGCGTTGCCGGTGCCCGTGCCCGTCGCGTCGCCCGATTCGGCGAACAGGCCGGGGACCACTCGATGAAACGCGAGGCCGTCGTAGTAGCCCTCGTTGATCAGGAAGATGAAGCTGTTGACCGCCAGCAGTGCTTCCTGCGGCAACATCACGAATCGGATGCGCCCGACGCTCGTGGTGAAGGTGACGCTATAGCCCCGCTGATCTTCAACCTCCATCGGCGGGTAGGCGTCGTAGACCGGAGGCCCTTCCGGCTCCGATTCGCCGCACGCCGCAACGACGACCAGGATCAAGGCAGCTAGTCCGACCATCACCGCTCGCCGCATGGCGCCCTTCCCCCCATCGGCACCTGGGCCCACCCGACATTCTGCCGCACCTGCCCTGAAACCGGCTAGACCTCGCGTGCCCCCCATGTGGGTCCAGGAGTCGTCATGAGCATTAGTAGGGACCGCCGCTCGCCAGGCAGCCCTCCGTCGCCTTCAGCGACACGATGGTGACCTCTTCCTCACGCACCAGTCCAAGGCCGGCCCTGAGGCGTCGCTACCGTCGACCGGATGGTGACCTCTTCCTCCGCGGCCTCGATCTTGTCCAACGTCGCCTGAGACACCGCATCGGTTTCCCTGATATGGCCGATGATCGTGTACTCGTGCGGCGCCTCGGCGCTTCCGGCCAGATCGCCGAGGATGAAGAAGAAGCGCGAGCCGTTGGAGTTCGGCGTCCCGTCGTTGGCCAGGGCAATCTGCCCGCGCGCGTAGGGCCGCTGCGGCGGCTCGATCTCGAAGGTGTAGCCCGCGTTGCCGGTGCCCGTGCCCGTCACGTCGCCCGATTCGGCGAGCAGGCCGGGAACAACCCGGTGAAACGCCAGGCCGTCGTAGTAGCCCTCGTTGATCAGGAAGATGAAGCTGTTGACCGCCAGCCGAGCTTCCTGCGGCAACATCGCGAATCGGATGCGCCCGACGCTGGTGGCGAAGGAGACGCTGTAGCCCCGGAGCTCCTCCATCGGCGGGTAAACGTCGTAGACCGGAGGCCCTTCTGGCTCCGGCTCGCCGCACGCCGCAACGACGACCACGATCAAGGCCGCTAGTCCGACCATCACCGCTCGCCGCATGGCGCCCTTTCGCCCGTCGGCACCTGGGCCCGGGCAGCATTCTGCGGCACGTGCCATGGGGCCTCCTAGACCTCGCGCGACCCTTCGGCGGGTCCAGGATCCGTCATGAGCACTGGTAGGGACCGCCGCTCGGCAGGCAGCCCTCTGTCGCCTTCAGCGACAGGATGGTGACCTCTTCTTGCGCCGCCTCGATCTTCTCGAGCGTGGTCACCGACGGCGCGTGATTCGGCTTCAGATGGCCGAAGACCGTGTACTCGTGCGGCGCCTCGGCACTTCCCGCGAGGTCGCCCAGGATGAAGAAAAACCGCGAGCCGTTGGAGTTTGGCCTGCCGTCGTTGGCCAGGGCGATACCGCCGCGTTCATAGGGCCGCTGCGGCGGCTCCACCTCGAAGGTGTAGCCGGGATTGCCGGTACCCGTTCCGGTGGCGTCTCCCGTTTCGGCAAGCACGCCGGGGACCACCCGATGAAACGCGACGCCGTCAAAGTAGCCCTCGTTGGCGAGGAAAAGGAAGCTGTTGACCGCCAGCGGCGCCTCTTCCGGATAAAGCACGAAGCTGATGCGTCCGACGCTGGTCGTGAAAATGACGCTGTAGGAGCGGAGCGGATCGATCGTCATCGGTGGGTAGGCGTCGTAGACCGGAGGTCCTTCCGGCTCCGCCTCACCGCAGGCCACGGCGGCCACAAGAGCTAGGGCAGCCAGGCTAACCGCTATCGCTCGGCGCATCACGCTCTCCTTCGCGTCAGGCCCCGGCTCCGCCCCGACATTCTGCCGCACCTGCCATGGGACCTGCTAGACCGAGCGCGCCCCGAATCTGGGTCTAGGACCCGTCACGAGCACTGGAAGGGACCGCCGCTCGGCAGGCAGCCCTCCGTCGCCTTCACCGACACGATGATGACCTCTTCCTGCGCCGCCTCGATCTTGTCGAGCGTGGCCACCGACGGCGCGTGATCCGGCTTCAGATGGCCGAAGACGGTGTACGCGTGCGGCGCCTCGGCGCTTCCCGCGAGGTCGCCCAGGATGAAGAAGAAGCGCGAGCCGTTGGAGTTCGGCGTCCCGTCGTTGGCCAGGGCGATGCCGCCACGTTCATAGGGCCGCTGCGGCTGCTCCACCTCGAAGGTGTAGCCCGGATTGCCGGTGCCCGTTCCGGTGGCGTCGCCCGTCTCAGCGAGCACGCCGGGGACTACCCGATGAAACGCGACGCCGTCGTAGTAGCCCTCGTTGGCGAGGAAGATGAAGCTGTTGACCGCCAGCGGCGCCTCTTCCGGCAGCAGCTGGAAGGTAAGGCGTCCGACGCTGGTGGTGAAGATGACGCTGTAGGACCGGCGCAGATCGATTTCCATCGATGGGTAGGCCTCGAAGACCGGCGGCCCCTCCGGCTCCGCCTCGCCGCACGCCGTCACGACGAAGAGCATCAGGGCCACCAGCCCAAGAAGTGTCACTCGCCGCATCCTGCGCTTCTCCTGTCAGCCCCTGGGTCCGCCTACCATTCTGCCGCACCTGACAGGGGCATGATGAACGTACCGCATCCGCCATGCGGGTCGAGGACGCGTCATCCGCAGCGCCCGGCCCATCGGCTCGACTCGCCGGCGCCACGCGCCCATTCGGATGGCGCCTGCACCCATGAAGCGAGCTACGCGTTGGCCGAAGTCGGCCCTAGCATGCCCCGTAGTTGCCCCGGCTCGGCAGACATCCCTCGGTGACCTGCAGCGACCGGATGATGACCTCTTCCTGGGCGGCCTCGATCTTGCCGAGCGTCGCTACGGACGGCGGGTGATTCGGCTTCAGACTGCCGAAGATCGTGTACTCGTGCGGCGCCTCGGCGCTTCCGGCGAGATCGCCGAGGATGAAGAAGAACCGTGAGCCGTTGGAGTTCGGCGTCCCATCGTTAGCCAGGGCGATGCCACCGCGTTCATAGGGCCGCTGCGTCGGCTCCACCTCGAAGGTGTAGCCCGGGTTGCCGGTGCCCGTGCCCGTCGCGTCGCCGGATTCAGCCAGCACTCCCGGGACGATGCGATGAAACGCCACGCCGTCGAAGTAACCCTCCCGTGCCAAGAAAATGAAGCTGTTGACCGCCAGCGGCACCTCTTCCGGAAGCAGCTGGAAGGTGAGGCGTCCGACGCTGGTGGTGAAGACGACGCTGTAGGACCGGAGCGGATCAATCCCCATCGGTGGGTAGGCCTCATAGACCGGCGGCCCTTCCGGCTCCGCCTCGCCGCACGCCGCCACCGCGATGAGCATGAGGGCAACCAGCCCAAGGAGTGTCACTCGCCGCATCATGCCCTCCTCACCGTCAGCCCCTCGGTGTGCCAAGCATTCTGCCGCACTTGCCATGGAACCTGCTAGACCGAGCGAGCCCTCCGCACGGAGACCTTTGCGTAACCCTCCGTCATTCCCGCGAAGGCGGGAATCCACCCCTCACTGAACCTGGGAGCTGGCGGGACTCCAACGACCATCCGCCTTCCGACCGGATCTTTCGAATTTCTCCATATGGCCCGGGATCCATCATCCGCAGCCGCGCGGCCCATCGCGGCTCAGCTCACCTGCCCGCCCCCAATCGGTCCTAGCACGGGCCGTAGCCGCCCCAGCTCGGCAGGCAGCCTTCCGTGGCCTTCAGCGACAGGATCGTGACTTCTTCCTGGGCCGCTTCGATCTTGTCGAGCGTGGCCAAGGACGGCGCGTGGTCTTCCTTGTAATGGCCAAAGACCGTGTACTCATGCGGCGCCTCAGCGCTTCCCGCCAGGTCGCCGAGGATGAAGAAGAAGCGCGATCCATTGGAATTCGGCGTTCCGTCATTGGCCAGGGCAATGCCACCGCGCACATAGGGCCGCTGCGGTGGCTCGACCTCGAAGGTGTAGCCCGGGTTGCCCGTGCCCGTGCCCGTGGCGTCGCCCGTCTCGGCGAGCACGCCGGGGACTACCCGATGAAACGCCACGCCGTCGTAATAGCCGCTATTGGCGAGGAAAATGAAGCTGTTGACGGCCAGCGGCGCCTCTTCGGGATTGAGGACGAAGCTGATGCGTCCGACGCTGGTGGTGAAGGTGACGCTATAGGGCCGGAGCGGATCGATCTCCATCTCCGGGTAGGCGTCGTAGACCGGCGGGCCTTCCGGCTCGGGCTCGCCGCACGCCGCCACAATCATGAGCATCAGGGCAGCCAGCCCGACGAGTACCGCTTGCCGCATCACGATCTTCTCCCCGACCGCATCACGTTCTGCCAACCATTCTGCCGCACGCGCGAGCGCGGCTTCCACCAATCGCGCCACCGCTCGGTGAAACCTGTCTCGAGCTCTTTGGCTACTCGGAGGGCCCGGGCTGCTCGCCGAGCAGCTCATGATGCTCGGACAGGCGCTGCAGCTCTTCCGGAACGCCCACCACCACGAACACATCACCGGCCTCGAGCACACAGTCCGTCGCCGGAGCCATCTCCGTGCGTCCCTGCCGGACAAGGGCCAACATCGATACCCCAAACTCCTGAAGCGACAGGGCGTCTACGGTTTCGCCAATCAGCCCGGAGCCGCCCGGAACGGTCATTTCGCGGATGTCCAGGCCAGGCGAGTGGGGATCGAGCAGCTGGTCGAGCACATCTCGCACGTTGGGCCGCCGGACGAAGTCCACCATGCTCAACGCGCCCTCGATGGGCGGCGAAAACACGCGCGCGGCGCCAGCCGATTGCAACCGCCGCACCGCCTCATCCGATGCGGCGCGCGCGATGACCGGCACGTTCGGCGCCAGCACGCGAGCCGCCAGCACCGCGTAGACGTTTTCGGCGTCGTCGTCGGTGGCGACAATGAAGGCGGCGGCGCGCTCGATGCCCGCCTCGGTGAGCGCCGCATCCGACGAAGCGCGATCGGCAATGCTCACCAGACCATAATCCGCGGCGGTCTGAACCTGCGCCGGGTCGACATCGATCACCACGACGTCGCAGCCGTCGTTGCGCAGCTCTTGAGCAATGCGCGCGCCGACGCGGCCATAGGATCCGACGATGTAGTGACCCTGCATGTGCGAAAGGAGCCTCGCGCGTCGGCGGCGCGCAAAGTGTGCACCCAGATGGCCTTCGGCGAGATACTCGATATAGTTCGCCGCCGTCCAGGCGAGTGTACCGACGCCGGCCACGATCAACACCGACGTGAACACGCGCCCTGCCGTGGACAGCGTGTGCACCTCCGCGAAGCCCACGGTGCTGAGGGTGATGACAACCATGTAGAGGGCGTCCACCAGCGCCATCTCCTCGATCACGATGAATCCGACCACTCCAACAGCCGAAACCGCCACCAAGAAGAGCAAGCCCGGAATCAGTCGGCGCCGCCAGTAGAACCGCGCGAGGCTCGCGGATTTGGCGGTGGCCGGACTGGATGGCGGCCGCGATGCGACCACGCGTCGCGCCCTGGATCGCGGTTCGTCGTGTTTCACGTCGCGCGGATCTCGGCTCGAGCGGCTGTCGGTATCTTGCAACGACGCCTGCCGCACGTCACTCCGTCGACCAGACGCATTGGCGGTGGACCGCGGCACGCGCTATGGCACCGCTCCCCGTAAGCAGGCATCATCCCGCCATGCAATTGGCCCGCTCGAACGGCGCCTCGCAATCGCTGCCGACCCCCGCGCATCGCGGTGGGGCGAGGCCGCGCGTGGAGGAATCGTGAGCCAGCTCGACGCCACCCAACTGGTCATCGGCGACGCGCCCCAGTACTTCTTCGACGACGGCATGATCGAAGAGGTGCAGCACGTCACGCGCCGCCTGCATCGACCCGCCAGCGTCGACGGAAGCCCCTTCATCCAGCGGGACCGTCCCTGGGAACACGTGACCTACTTCTCCAGTGTGGACTGGAGCTTGTGGCGAGACCCGCAGTCCGATCGGCTCCACTGCACCTACACCGATCTCTACGTGAATCGCGAGCGTCTGGCGCGCCACGGCGGGGCGTTCATCGACTGGGCCAACGGTCGCCTGCGCGTCTGCTACGCCTACTCGGACGACGGCTTCGAGTGGGTCAAGCCGCCGCTCGGCCTTGTCCACGAGGACGGCCACGACACCAACATCATTCTGGGCAGCGAGACCTACGGCAGCGTCTGGGGCCTCTCGGTTTTCGACGACCCGCTCGAGCAGGATCCCAGCCGGCGCTACAAGGGATTCCACGTCATGGTGCCGCCGGGATATGCCGTGGCCACCGACGAACCCGGCGCGCACGTACGTCTGGGCACCTCACCCGACGGCATTCGCTGGACCGTCGCCGACGAGCGTCCAACCGTGGGCCGCAGCGGCACCCGCATCGGCGATTCGGCCCAGCCCGCATTTGATCCCGGCACCGGCGCCTACCTGCTCTTCACGCGGCATCCCTGGATGAGCCTGCCGCCGCGCTCCCGTCCGCTTCACGCCACCGAGCTGGGCGGCCATCCGACGTGGGACGCGTCCGCCGGCGCGGCGAATCGCCGCGGGCGTCGCCGGATTTACCTCTCCGAGAGTCGCGACTACGTGCACTGGAGCCAACCGCGGCTGATCCTGGCCCCGGACCCCGTGCTCGACAACATCGACGACTCGTTCTACAGCATGAGCGCCATGTGGCTCGGAGGCCAGTGGATCGGCTTTGTGCAGGTGTTCCATATGGTCGAAAACACGCTCGACGTGCAGCTCGTGCACAGCCGGGACGGTCGCCATTGGCATCGGCTATTCCCCGGGCAGGCCTGGCTGCCATTGGGACCGGCAGGCTCATGGAACCAGTTCTACAGCAGCCTGCCGCGTTTTCCCGACGTGGAGGGGCCGGAGTGGCTGGTGTATCACGGCGGGTCCACGTCCCATCACGACTGGTGGTTCCACGGCCAGCAGGAGGGACTGGACGCCCCGGAGGCCTGGGACATGAGCCTGGTGGGCTTCGGTCTCGGCCTTGCGAGGCTGCGGAAGTTTGGCTTTGTCTCACTCGACGCCGACCGCATGCGCGAGGGCATGATCCTCACGCAGCCGTGGGTCGCGCCCGGCGACCGGCTCGTCATCAACGCCGCCTGCGGCCCCGAGGGCTACGTCAGGGTCGAGGCCTTGGACGTGCACGACCGCGTCCTCGCCGGCTGCAGCCGCGACCGTTGCGACGTCTTCACCGGCGACGCCATCGAGCACACGGTGGCGTGGGACGGCGACCCAAGACTCCCCGTCGACGTCCCCTCGGAAGGCGGCGAGGTCTATACCCACCGACTCCCGCACCGGCGCCTGCGCTTCATCCTGCGCGACGCGCAGCTGTACTCGTTCCGGATCGAGACGGCGGCGACGGCGTAGAAGCACCGCCGCCACCGTCTCCCGACGTTCGCTTAGGAGGCCGTCGGCCAGCCGTCCGGAATCTCGTCGGCGTCGAGCGCGGCGTGAATGGCCTCGGCGGCCTCCGGCGTCACCCAGCCTTCCCAGATGTCCGGGTTGCTCTTCAGCCACCAGATCGCCGCGTCGTTGGTGCTGGCGTCGGGATTGTCGAGCAGCCACTGGGCGATCGGCTTGTACACCTCGATGTTGAGATCCCACGCCCGCAGCATCTGGACGACGTCCGGTGCGCTGGTCAGCAAGTCGGGATGCACCGCGATGAGGATGGTCGCGTCTTCAAAACCGCATGCCTTGGTGGTCGCCCAACATTCGTTGCTGTAGGGCGGCTCCTCGAGACGAACCACGTCCAGCACCAGGGCCGGCTCGTTGGTGCCCCATTGGTACCCAAGCCACGGCTCGCCTCGCTCGTAGGCGCCATAGAGATCGGCGTTCAGCGCGGCGCCGTCACCGGGGTTGATGACCTCGACGTGCTCGGAAAGACCGTAGGCCTCGATCTGGGCCGCCACGTTCTCCTCGCAGGCCCAGCCAATCACGCATGACACCAACCGCGCCCGGCCGCCACTGGCCGCCGTCGCGAAGATCTGCTTGAACTGCTCGTCCTTCAGATCCTCGACGTTGTCGAGTTCGGGGTATTGCTCTTGGAGATAGGCCGGAATCACAAATCCGGACTGCCAGTCGTTGCCGAGACTCTTGCCGACCGACACCACCTCGCCGTTGGCGATGGCCTCGTCCCAGGCCTCATCCTGGTTGGGCAGCCAGATTTCGAGTGTGATGTGGCTGTCTCCGTTCCGCAGGCCCTGGAACAACGGCAGCGTGCTGCCGAAGACGACGTCGGTGGGGTAGCCGTAGCCCTTCTCCACGATGTACTGCGCGATCCGGTTTTGCAGCTGCGCGCTGTCCCAGTTCAGGTCGCTGAAGATCAGCGTCGGCGGTGGCTCTTCGGCCGCCTCCTCCGCTTCCCCGCAAGCGGCGAAGCCCATCACGGCAAGCAGCGCAAAAACAAGCGCCAATCTCAAGTATCGAGTCATCATGCGTGGCCCCTCTCCATTACTGTTGGCCCGAATCAACTCGCCCTAGCACCTTAGCTCGCGGTACGGCGCTGCGCGAGCGCCGGCGGCTACCCGGCGCGGCGAATCTCGTGCCGGCCGCGGGAGACGGCCTGGGTGAACCGGTCGAAGATGATGGCCAGGAACACGATGGCGAGCCCGGCGATGAGCCCGTTGCCCGGCTGGTTCTTTTGCAGCGCGCGGAGCACGTCGTCGCCCAGGCCGCCGGCGGCCACCATGCTGGCGATGGTCACCATGCCCAGGGCCATCAAGGTCGTTTGATTGACGCCGGCCATGATGGTGGGCAGGGCCATCGGAATCTGCACCTTGGCCAGGATCTGCAGGGGAGACGCCCCGAACGAGCGGACGGCCTCGATCGTCTCCGGCGACACCTGCCGAATTCCAAGGTTCGTGAGCCGAATCAACGGCGGAACCGCGTAGATGATCGTGGCGAAGATGCCGGCGGGCTTCCCCAACCCGAAGAACAGGATGCCCGGCAGCAGGTAGACGAAGCTGGGCATGGTCTGCATGGCGTCGAGGATGGGCCGCAAGATGTTGTCGGCAATCCGGCTGCGGGACGCCAGCACGCCCACCGGCAGGCCAATGAACACGGCCACCGCGACTGCCACGATCATCAGCGCCACCGTGTCGATGGTGTTTTCCCAGAGGTCCATGAACCCGATGAACAGCAGCGCCAGCACGGTGAAGGCCAGCATCCGCCAGCGCCCGATGGCGAACGACACCAGCGCCAGACCGAGAATCACCGCGGGCCACGGCAGCCAGCTCAGCGCATCCTCGATGCGCACCAGGGCCACATCCACGGCGGAACTGAGGCTGTCGAACAGCCAACCGGCCTCCACGTTGAGCCAATCCACGGCGTCATCGATGGCCGTGCCGGTCACCTCGCGCACGGTCCGCTTGAGCGTCGTCACGCCGCCCCCCGACGTCGCGACGTCTGAGGTCGACACCGTGGTTGGGAATCCCATCTCCGAGCCCCAAACGCCCAGGCAGACGATGAGCACGATGACGACGACCACGGCGCCGGACAGCCAGCGGACATAGCGCGGCAGCGCCCCAATGCGGCCGGCGAACCGCCGGTGCGCGCCGCCTGGCGCCTCGGCGTTGGGTCGATCCATGCGGAGCCTTCTAGCCAGCTTCGGCCACGGCGGCCAGCAGCACGTCCCGGCGAATCTCGCCCAGCAGGCTGCCGTTGTCGCTCACGACGGCCACCGCGTGTTCCGTCTGTGCGGCAATCGGGATGACGTCGGCAACGAATGTCTCGGGAGACGTCGTCACGGCGGAATCGACCGGCGCGCCGTGGAGCGAGGTGGCCCCTTGCGCGGCTAGCGCGGTCGCCTGATCACTCGTGAGGATGCCGCGCAGCGTGAAGTTGCGGCTAATCAAGAACACGGCGTCGAGCTTGTGCTGCTGCATGGCGTGCAGCGCCGCGCGGGGCCCCTGTCGCTCGTAGATGACGACGTCGGGCTCATCCATGATCGCCCTGGCGTGCACCACCTTCGCCCGCGAGACATCCTGCACGAAGTCGGTCACATAGTCGTCGCTGGGCAGGGTGACGATCTCCTCCGGCGACCCCTGCTGCACGATCTCACCGTCGCGCATGATCGCGACGCGGTCGCCAAGCTTGAGGGCCTCGTCGAGGTCGTGGGTGATGAACACGATGGTCTTGTGTAATTCGGTCTGCAACGACACCAGCTCGTCCTGCATTTCGCGGCGGATGAGGGGATCGAGTCCGCTGAATGGCTCGTCCATCAGCAGCACGTCCGGATCGACCGCCAACGCACGCGCCAAACCCACGCGCTGCTGCATGCCGCCGCTCATTTCGTGCGGTCGGTAGCTCTCCCACCCCTTGAGGCCGACGGTTTCGATGGTCTCGGCCGCCATGCGATAGCGGGTTGGCTTGTCGATGCCCCGAATCTCGAGGCCGACGGCCACGTTGTCCATGACGCTCCGGTGCGGCAGCAGCCCGTAGTGCTGAAAGACCATGGCGATCTTGCGCCGCCGAAAGTCGATTAGCTGCGCCTGCGAGTAGCCGAGAATGTCCTCGCCGTCGAAATGGACCTTTCCGCGAGTCGCGTCGATAAGCCGGATGAGGCAGCGCACCAGCGTCGACTTGCCGCTGCCGGAAAGCCCCATGACCACGAAGACCATGCCCTTGTCCACCGAGAACGACACGTCCCGAAGCCCGGTGACCAGGCCCAGTTCATCCTGAAGCTCCGCACGGCTCTTGGAGGCATGCTCGGGCTGAAATACGCGGTCGGGCCGAGCGCCAAAGACCTTCCACAGGCCATCGACGACGATTTGCGGGTCTTGCGCAGCCATTGGGGGCAAGTGCCTTCAAACCTGCGGCGCCCTGCATCTTCGCATGCGCGTGCATCAGGCGCGCCGCGCGGTACTGCCGGCGTTGCCTCCTCGCCCCATCCGCGGGAGCGCAAGCGGCGCCGACCCGCGCGGGGGGCGCCTGCGGTCGATGCCCAAATGATATGGTTCAGCCATATGCCTCCCGATCGCGGATTTGCGATGAAGACCACCCTTAATCTGAACGACCGAGTGCTGCAACAGGCCAAACGACGGGCGGCACGGGACGGAATTACGCTCACCCGATTCGTCGAGGATGCCCTCCGTGCGCGGCTCGCCGGGGTGAAGGGCGCCAAGCCGCCGTTCCGGCTGAAGCTGGTGACCGTGACCGGACACGCGCCACCCAACGTCGACATCGCCGACCGGGATGCCCTCTACGACGTGATCGACCGCACTTGATCGCTGTTGACTCCAATGTGCTGATCTACGCCCATCGCGGCGAGACTTCATGGCATGTCGAGGCAGCATCGAGGCTGGCCGCGCTGGCCCAAGGGCCGGAGCGTTGGGGTTTGCCAGTATTCTGCGTCACAGAGTTCATGCGAGTCGTGACTCATCGTCGCGTGTTCAATCCGCCGTCTTCCGTTTCCGACGCAGCCGCATTTGTCACCAATGTTGCAGCCGCTCCGAGCTGCGAACTTGTCCGGCCCGGCCCAGGATTTCTCGAACTGTTGGTGGAAACAGCTCGCCAAGCCGACACGCGCGGCAACGTGGTTTTCGACGCCCAGATTGCTGCGTTGTGCTTCGAGCACGGAATCGACACCGTGCTTACCAACGACCGCGACTTTGGACGATTTGAGCCGCTGCGCGTGCAGACTCTGGGCTAGCGGTCAGCATCCGCGACGTGACCTATGATCGCTGGTGATGCGCCTAACCAGGCCAGCGCCAGTGCCTTCCGGCGACCCTGACCTTCCCGCCGACGCGCCAATCGGCGTGCGGGACACGCGAAGACTCCTCACCGCCAACGAGCCGCACATCCATCACATGGCCAGCCTGGCGCGGTTGCCGGGCGGTCGGCTCGTGCTCAGCTTCAGCCGCATCCAGGGAACCCGGAGGCTCAACAACGGCGTGCTGATGGTCGCGCGCTCCGATGACGACGGGGCCACATGGACCGCACCCGAAGCGGTCTACGCGAAAGCCGGCTGGGACTGCCTCAATATGGGCGGGCTCATGCCCTTCGGTGACGCGCGCCTGTTGCTCGCCCTCGGCCGGTTGCAGATTGACCCGACGCTGCCGGGCGACGAACCGTGCACCGGTTGGCACATGGCGACCCGTGCGTCGACTGACGGCGGTGAGACGTGGTCGCCCATCGGCGCGGAGCTTCGCCTGTTTCCGGGGTGGACCGAGCTCTACGGCGCGAGCAACCCGCATCGACTGGCCGACGGCCGCCACCTGCTCGCAGTCATCGGCACCACTGGACGCGACGTCGGCTGGCGTGCCGGCGTCACGTTCACCGACGATCTGGGCGCCACGTTGTCCCCGCCGGTGCTCGTCGCCGAGCATCCGCGGCTCGGCTTCGGCGACATGGACGTCGTGCGGCTGTCAGACGGCCGGTTCCTCGCCGTGGCGCGGGTATTCGGCGGCCACCCCAGCGTTTTCGCGCATTCGGCCGACGAGGGCCAAACCTGGAGCCCGCCACGCCCGACCGACTTCGCCGGGGCCAACATCAAGCTGCATCGCCTCCGGTCCGGCGCGGTGCTCTGCGCCTATCGCGACGAGCGCGGCAATCGATCGGGCGTGGCGTGCAGCGTCAGCGAGGACTCCGGCGAGGCCTGGCAACGCGTGGGCTGGCTGGCCGCGCCCGGCGACGGGCCGCCGCCCGAGGCGGACGGCGTGCGCTGCGGCTATCCCGATATCGTCTCCATCGACGGCCGGAACCTCGCCTGCGTTCTGCATCCCGCAGCCGACGCCTCGGGTTTCGTCGACCTGTGCTGGCTGCGGCTCGTCGACCGCACCTAGAAAGTCCAACTTCGGCCTCCTTCCCCCTGGAAGTGTGCAGACCGGAGACATGGTTTACACCCGTTCGGGGACATGGTTTACACATCGGAGCCGTGTGTAGGAGGACCGGGATGTGCCGTTTGCGGAGCGACAGGTGAGTGAGGTGCGGGCCGAGTTTGTGGGATTGGCCAGCCAGCCGGGGGCGAACCGGCGGGAGCTGTGTCAGCGCTTTGGGATCTCGGCCCCCACCGGCTACAAGTGGCTGCATCGCTACGAGACTGAGGGCGTCGCGGGCTTGGCGGACCGCTCGCGGCGCCCGCACCACAGTCCGGCGCGCACCCCGCCGGCGATCGAGCAGGCGGTGCTGCGGC
>JAPPNP010000080.1 GCA_028873795.1 Chloroflexota bacterium | reverse complement strand
CAACCGCAGGGTCCGTCTGCTCCGTTTCCGGCGTGTCGTCTCCGCCGGTGCACGCGCCCAGACCAAGCGCAACCGCGCAGAAAACCACCGCCAGCAGCTTGTGCAAGGTCATCTCGTCATCCTCCGCTCAGGTGCACCGTCGCATCATCGGCAGTATCCGCCTGCCGACGACGCGCACCGGCAGTGGGGGTGCCTACTTTCTCTGCCGCCGTCATGCGGCATCGCGGCTTCCATGACCGCGTGAGCCGCGCATCGGCACACAACGGGGTCCCCCGCGCAGGCATTCGGCTAGAACTGCCGGACGAAGCGAAGCTCCCCCCGCGTGCGCTCGTAGTCGTAGAGCTGCGCATTGGTCTCCCGCTCCTCGTGCACCGCCACAAGCTCGGGGCTGAAGCCCATCAGCGTGAAGCCCCGGTTGTGGACGGAAAGTCGGACGCTGCGCGTGCGGTCCTCTCTCGCCGAGCCGTCGGAGATGTTCGGGAACCAACTGCCCTCGCTCTCGTGGTAATCCGTCCAGCGCATCTCCGCACCCGCGCCCACGTTGAAACCCAGCGGCAGGATCACCGAGACGCCCAGGCCCGCCCAGTGGCTGCGGGTGCGCCAGCGCTCCGAGCGCGGGCGCTCCCAGCCGTAGCCGCCCGAGAGCTCAAGCCGGACCGTCGGCATCGCAATCCACGCGGCCCGCAGCGAGGAGTCGAAGATCGGGCCGTCCAGGTAGTCGCGCGTGCGGTAGCGCCGCCCGTGCCAGGAGGCACTGGCCCCGAGCGTGACGGACCGGCTCAAACGGCGGTTCACCTCGAGCCGGCCCCCCAGGCCCCGATGATCCGGCACAGTGCCAAGCCAGCGCTGCCGCGCGCTCGCAAGAACGCTCACCCCCAGGTTCTCGTCCACCTGCCAGCGCGGGCCCAGGTGGGTCCCCACGAAGAGCTGGTCGAACTGCGAGCGCTCGTACTCACGCCGCGCGAACTCGGCGCCCGCCCGCAGCCTCACGTCCTCGTCCAGCACGTACTGGTACTCCGCCCCGCCCCACACCGAGACGCCGATGCCAGAAGTGGTCAGCTCCTCCTGGTCGCGCTCGAAGGGAAGGTCGAAGATGTAGATCGTGCGCTCGTCAGACGTGCCGCCGATGTTGCTGTCAGGCGCAAGCGCGGCCCCCAGCCTGAAGCTCCACCGCCCGCGCCCCTCGATCTCGCGCAGGAAGCGCTGCACGTTGGCAACCACCGTCGCCGGCGGGTCGCCCGCCAGCACGTACTCGAAATGGCGACGGGCCAGCTCGTCCTCCCCTTTGAGGAAGAACGCGCGCGCGAGCTCGAGCCGCACGCGCATCAAGCCCGGCTCCTCGATCAGCATGGCGTGGAAGGCGCCGACCGCCTCGTTCAGCAGAGCCTCGCGGTTCTCATCCGAGACCTCGGGATGCTGCGAAGCCCCCAGCGCCGCAAGGCCGTACAGAAAGACCGCGTTGGCCTCCACCACGTTGCTCGAGACCAGCGGGCCAAGAATGTTCAGTGCCTCCGCAAAGCGGCCCGCGTCGATCAGAGCACGCGCATCGTCCATGCCGGCGGTGGGTGGTGTGGATGGCTCGGCTGCGGCGGCAATGTCGGGGGCATTGGGATCGCTGGCGGCGGTAGGCTCATCGACGGAATCGGCGGGTTCGTCCTGGCCGGCGGTGGCTGCTGCCTCAGCCCCGCCGGTTTCGTCCGCGGGATCGTCCTCTCCCGCGGCCACGGCAATGCCGGTCGCACCATCGGCATCAGCCGTGCGGGTCGCATCGTACGCATCGGCCACGACAATCCCGCTGGACTTGTCGGGAGAGAAGGGCGGCGCAGTCTCTTCCTTTGCGCCCCAGGCCGGGAGTGCGAACAGAACACAGGCGCCAAGCGCGGCTATCGTGATAGTGCGCCAGAGAAACGTGAGGGGCATTGCGAAGTCTATCCATTGTTCGTCGTGATAACCAAGAAAGGAAAGGGGCGACCCGAAGGCCGCCCCTGTAACGTGCACTCGGGTAGCGAGGCTTAGTCGTCCTTGCGTGCGCCGAACGCGCCCACGTAGCTGCGGGTGACGGCGTCTTCGCCTTCACCCATGGTGCCGGTGACACCGAAGGTGCCGGCCACCGCATCGGGAGCGGCCAACTCGTTCACGTCCGTTGTAGAGGTATCGTCCAAGTTAGGCCCGAAGAAGTTCCCACTCCAACTGCCGCTGTAGGTGTACTCCAAGGTGCCATCGTTGTCCTCGTCGACACCAGGACCCATAGTGGCATTGCCGGAGAACGCCGCGCTCCCATCCGCGATAGCGTCGCTCTTCATCAGGTTGATCGTGTCACCCGTGTTGACACCCCCGGCCACGATACCGCTGATCGTACCGCTGATGGTGCCGTTCTCATCGTCGGTGGTTTCGCCCTCATCGATCTTATCGAGGTCGGCGATCAGGATGGCGTTACCCTCGAAGTAATCCACGCTGGACCCAGCGGTATACACGCCGGCAGCCTTGCCCGTGTACTTGGCCGGGCCGGTGAGGGCGGCATAGGCATTGAAGCTGGGGACACTCCGGCCACCGCCGGCGAAGGCGGCGAAGTCACAACACTGAACGCCGTCTGTGGTAGTATCGCCATCCTCGATGAGCCAGACGCCGAAGGCGAGATAGTCGGAGTTCGCGGGATTGGCGGTCTCAGTCAATGCCGCGACGGCATCCCTGGCCTCCCGGCTACCGGTGAACACGAAGCCAGTGACGGTGATGGAACCGTCAGCAGCGATTTCGGCCGAACAACCTGCGTCCGGCGAGGGACAGGTGAGGCGACCCATGAACGCCAAGTCCGGATCGGTGTCATCATCGACCGAACCCAACTCGTATAACGTGACACCTGTGTAGCCGGTCCCCGACCTGGTTCCTAGATCGGTGACTGTATTGCCAGTCAGGGGGTCGTCGACGAGTTCCCTGGCCGTTATCGCAGTCACCTCCGCTCTGCTGGGAATGTTCTGCATCTTGTCGGTGAAGACGATGGCATGGGTTCCGTCGTCCTTGATCTGGTAGCCCGTGAAGCTGCCCAGACCGCGATCAAGCGCACTGGCTGTCTTCGCTAGGGTATCATCAATCACTGTGGTCGGATCGTTCTCTGCCGCCGCCTCCGTCGTCTTGAACGCAAGACGGGTAGACCCGTCCGGCTGTAGGTTGATGTCCAGCATCCGAATCATGGTCTCGTCGGCATCGGTATCCTCGTCATCCGCCGTGTCCGCACCCCATGTGGCCACTACCGTGGTCGGGTTGGTGGCATCCACCGCGCCATTGATGTTGTTGGCCCCGGCGCCGGCCTCACCAATCACCCCACGCGCCGCCTTCAGCCGCGTTTCCCTCGCCTTCATGAGAGCCGGGGCCGTGGTTACATCCTCTGTGACATCCGTGATGTCCTGCCCGTTCGCGTGCGCAAGCAAGCTGATGACGTGCCTGCCGGCGTACATCTTCGCCTCACCCGCCGCCGTCATGGCCTTCATGTACTCAGCGTTGGCGGTTGCCGGGTGACCGGCAGCCCCCATCGCTGCGGTCCGGGCGACGGTGCTCTGCTCTCTGGCAACGGCCACGGTTGCGTCATCGGCCATTGCCAGGTCGTAGGCAGCCTTGGCATCAGCAGCAGCTTTCTCCGCAGCCGCCGCCGCTGTTTCGGCAGCGTTGGCAGCATTCCGCGCCGCCGTCGCCTTCTTCTTGGCGGTGTCGTAGTCAGTGCGCGCACGCATGGCCTTGGCCGCGTCTGCGTCCGCAGCGTCCGCCTGCTCATCGGCCTTATCGGCCGCGTCGCGGGCCGCCTTGGCATAGCCTTGCGCATCGTCGTTCGCGTCCATGGCCCGCTGCTGCCAGAGCAAGATCGTTCCCGCGCCGGTGTTCTGCGCGGTGATCTTGGCCGTTTCCGCATCGGCGAGCTTCATTTGCGCCGTTTCAAGATGGCCCTCCGCGTTGCCCTTCTCTTCCTCAGCGTCTGCCTGATGGTCTCTGGCAGCGGCGGAGGTCGCCGCGTCATCCGCTGCCATCTTGGCGTCCCCCGCCAACCCGGCAGCGGTCTCCGCATCCGTGGCGGCTTCGTCCGCTTCGTTGGCAGCCGTCCGGCTAGCGATCGCGGCCGGCGAGCCTTCATTCGCTGCCTCTGCGGCGTCCGCTTCCGCGTCAGCGTCAGTCGCTGCCTGCCGGGCCTCGCCGGCCGTCATCTTCGCAGCCTTGTACGCCTCATCAGCCTTCTTGCGAGCGTCCGCCAGGGCGTTGTTCTCGGCGGTCTGCACCATGCCGGCGTATTTCATGGCATCGGTGTTCGCAGCGTCCGCGTTATCCTTCGCGATCTGGGCCGCATCCCGCTGCGCCACGGCATCGTCCAAAAGCATCGCTTCCGCAGCTGCTTCGCTCGCCGCCATCGCCGCGTTGTAGGCCATCTCAGCCGCCCTCACCTGCGCCACCGCCATGTCGTATGACGCCATGTCGAGGGCTTTGAAGGCTTCCACGTCGGCGAGTGCCTTCTTCGCCGCATCGTAGGCCCTCTTCGCCGCCTGGGCCGCCTGCTCTGCAGCCCCGCGCGCCACCCCAATCGCCTCCATGTCACGCGAGTACACGACCATGGCCACTTGCGTCGTCGCCGTATCCCGCGCCGCCTCGGCGTCGGCCTGATACATCTCGGCATCGGCCGAAGTCGTCGCCGTCGCCGCCGCATCGTAGGCCTTCTTGGCGTCCTCAAGGGCATTCATGGCCCGCTGGTACGCGACCGGGTTCTCATCTTCTTCCCCGGCGATGCTCGCGAGCGCATCCCGAGCGGTTTCCCACGCGGCCATCGCCGCACTCTTGGCAGCGGCCAGGGCCGCCTTCTCTTGTGCGTTGTCGCCCACGCCGTCGCCGTCGCTGTCCTTCGTCTCCGAAGCATCGTTCGGGAAGGCGTCATCGGCATCGGCAACGCCGTCGCCGTCCGTATCCACCGGCATTTCCATGGCCGGTGTGTCGTCGTCCCCACTGTGGACGCAGCCGTACATGACGGCAGAAAGGGCGACGATCGAGCACGCCGCCAGCAAACTGCGAGTCAGCTT
>JAPPNP010000083.1 GCA_028873795.1 Chloroflexota bacterium | reverse complement strand
GGTTAGAGCGTCTGGTTGTGGCCCAGAAGGCTGGGGGTTCAAGTCCCCTCGCTCACCCCAGCCTGGCGGCTTGCCGCGCAGGACCGGGCGGCGATCGCCGTTCACTGCCTGTCTGAGCCCTTGGTAGATTCCGGCGCAGTGACTCAGTCCAGCACGGATCGTGATGCCGGCCGCATGGAGCGGCCGGCCTCGCCGTCGACGCAAGCGGACGCCCCCGAGACTAGTGCGGCGGGCACGCTGGTGATTGTCGTCGCGGCGGTCCTGGTCGTTGCCGCGGTGGTGTTCATCGTCGTGGCCGACAATGTGCTGCGCGCCCGCGGTCAGATTCCGGACATCCTGCAGCCGACGGCCACGGCGCCGCCGCGAACGCCGACTGTGTCAGGGCCCAGGCTCACGGTGGTGACGCCGCCGGCTATAGAAATCGATCTGCCGCTGCCCGAATCGAGGGTGACCGTGCTTCCAACCCCCACGGTCGTTCCGGTCCGCACCGTTCGGACCTCACGCTACATCGGCTACGCGGTCGAGCCGGGCGACACACTGGCTGGAATCGCCAGTCGATTCGGGTTCTCGTTCGAAGAGATCGCCGCGGTCAACGGCATCGACGAGCCGTGGACTATTCAGATCGGGGAGACGATTCTGATTCCTCGTCGCTGACATCGGCGGCATTGGCATCTGCCGCTTTAGACGTCGGTTTGTCGTCGTCGGAATCCGGCGCCGGCAGCTCGGACGACGCGGGCTCGGCAGCGGCAGATTCGGTCGACGATGGCTCGGCCGCGGGCTTGGCTTCTTCCTCGCCCGTCTCCTCGGGCGTTGCGCTCTCAGCGGCGGTCGCTTCAGGCGCGGCGGCTGCCGGCGCCTCCGGCGGTTCATCGCCTTCGGCGCTCTCGGCGTCGCTTGCCTCCGTGGGTGCGGCGGCGGAGCCAGCTTCCGCGCTGGCTTTGGAAGCCTCGGATTCAGCCGGGGCTGAGGGCGCTTCGACAGCTTTCGCGGCAACGGGCTCCGTGCTGGGCGGTTCGCCCGGATCCAGGGCGATCACGCGCACTGGCCAGGCCTCGACCCCCGCGATCCGCATCGGAATCGCCATCACCGCGAAGCGCTCGTCGCTGAGCTGATCGGTATTCGTGGCGCCGCGCACTACGGGAATCTCATTCGCGAACAGTGACGTGAGGACGGTGCGCTCCTCGTTCCATGACGGTGACGAGCCGATGGTGATCCGGTGATCGAGCACCAGCATCTTGACGCCCTTGTCCCACAGCCACTGTGAGGCAAAGACGGTGAGCTTGGCGCTGCCCTCGGCCTCGGGCTCGACCGCCAACACGGCAATGTCATCGCGGCGCACGCGCCCGCCGGCCGCCTCGTCCAGATCCATCTGGGTGATCTCGGTCGAGCCATTCGCCGCGGACAGACGCAGGACCACGCCCTCGCCAAAGAAGCGGTCGATCGGCGCTTCGGACAAGGAGTAGCCCGACGCCAAGTAGCGCCGCGACGTAACCACATGAGTGCCCACCGTGGTCTCCATGTCAACGCGATGGAACACGCCGTGGCCGCTCCGCGGCCGCTCGTATTCGCGGACGCTGAACGAACCGTCGCTTCCGTCGGGAGCGAGCGCCTGGGTGAGGTCGATGATCCGGCGAGCCATCAGTGGCAGGTGGTTGAGTGCAGATAGCGTGCTTGATGGTCGCCGGTGGATTTGGCCGCGTCAATACATCCCGACGCTACGTTCGAACCTCCACCGCTTCACCCCACACCGGTTCGGCAAGCTCGATCCCCATCTCAGGCACGTGCCGGCGATAGAAGTCCAGGCCCGCCGACTCCAGATGAATCGGCATCAGACGTCGCGGCCGGGCGATCTCGATGAATTCGAGCAGGTCGGCTCCCGTAGCATGCCCCGAGGCGTGGAAGCGCTCTTGACTGGGGTCGTCGCCGAGCCGGCCCAACATCCGCATCTGCAGCAGATCCACCCACTGGCGGAGCCGGTTGATATCCAGCACCTGCTCCTCGTTGTACGGCTCGCTGGTTGAGTAGATCCACGTGCCGCCGCCGGCGTCGATATCAAGCAAACGCAGCACGTCGTAGAAACTCAAGGCCAGGACGAACTCACCCGGCGATCGGGCGATCTCATCCGGATCGACCATCGCATTGCCGTAGATTTCGGCCACCACCTGGCTCCAGGCGCGTGGACTCTCGCGGCGCTCGCGATAGATCAAGGGGCCGCGGGCGGGATCCGGCAGCGGGATGGTGGGGTCGGCCGTGGCCAGCGCGTGCAGCAGGAAGGCGTCCTTCTCCAGCACCACGAGTTGCCGTCCCGCGTGACGCGCCGCGTCCAGGAACGTGTCGAGCCGCTCGAAATTGCGCGGGCTGAAATCACCGACCACCAGCCCGTCGGCGGCCCCGACCGCCTGGTGCACGCTTTGTCGGACCTCCTCTTCCGTGGTGGCGGCGCCGCCGGACGCGGCCTGGGTGCCCTCGCATATCAGCAGCGCCAGGTCGAGGGACTGCAACTCCTGGGCGAACTGTCGGGTGAGATCTCCGGTATGACCGTGCATGCGGATGTCACCCGAATACGCAATCCAGCCGATCGACGTTTCGACGGCGAAACCGTGCCCGCCGGGTATGGAGTGGTCGACCGGGTAGGCCCGGACGCGCCGACCGTCGACGTCGCCGGTGAAGGGCGCGGTGCCGCGTAGGTTCCATCCCCCCGTCTGCTTGTTGAAGAGCGGCGTCTTCCAGAAACGCTCGGCGTCCCGCGTCCACGCGCCGGCGTCGACCAGCGACCACGACCGCTGCTCCCCGGAGGTGCGCTCGGTGGTGAGAACCGCGCCGTCGGCGACTCGTGGTCGGATGGTGACGGTCTCGTTCTCGATGCCGGTCTGCCCGCAGTCCTGCATCCCCTTCACGATCAGCGCCGTGGCGGAACTGGTGACGATCGGGATATCCGCATTCAGAAACGAGAGATAGCCGTGGTGGTCTTGATGGGCGTGCGACAGCAGCACCGCGCGCGGACGCACGTCGTTCCGGTAGCCGGCCTGGTCCTTCGCACGGGTCCAGAAGGCTTGGACCTCCGGCAGCGCCTCCAGATCGGGTCGATACAGGCCCTCGAGCGGCGGCAGCAGCCCCGTGCGCAAGTAGTCGAATGCGCCGGCGGTCGTTCGCGGGACGAGAAACTCTTCGAAATAGCGGGCGTGGGCGCCGAACGACTTGCCGAAGTCCAGCAGCACCTGCCAGTCGCCGTCCTCGAGCAGCAGCTTGTTTCCGCCGATTTCGCCGATGCCACCCCAACCGGTGACTCGCACGGGCATCGGGGCTACGCCGATCGCGGGACGGATGCGCCGCCCATGGCGCGGAGCTAGCTGCTGCCCTGGCGGAGCACGGCCGGATTCTGCACGGACCGCGGTGGATTCCCCCGCAACACGTGAGCCACGTCGTTCATGGCCGCTTCGGGACCAAAGGCGTGCATTTCATCGGATTCGCCGGCGTGGTGAGGTGTGGTTACGACGTTGGGCATCGAGAGCAGCGGGTTGTCGTGGGTCGCCGGCTCGACCTCGAACACGTCGAGCCCGGCGCCTGCGAGCTTGCCGGCCTGGAGCGCGGCCACAAGCGCCGCCTCGTCCACGATCGGCCCGCGCGCGGTGTTGATCAGAAACGCGCTCGACTTCATCTGCGCCAGGGCGGGGGCGTCAATCAGATGGTGGGTGTTCGGGTTCAAGGGTGTGTGAATCGAGAGGTAGTCGGAGCGGCGCAGCAGGTCGTCAAGGTCGACGGGCTCGACGTCCATGTCTTGCATCACGGCTGGATCCATGTAGGGGTCGCAGGCGATCACGGACATGCCGAGCGCCTGGCACCTCACGGCCATGGCCTGCGCGATGTTTCCGAACGCGAGCAGGCCCAAGGTGAGCCCGCGCAGCCGGGGCCACGGGTGCGCGGCGTCGCAAATGTCGTAGCGCGAGAGCGGCAGGCGCTCGTGGATCTGCCGATAGGCGAAGCCGAGCCGCCGGTAGCAGGCCAGCAGCAACATCAGGGCGTGATCGGCCACCTCGTCGATACAGAGGTCGGGTACGTTGCCCACCGGCACGCCATGACGCGTGGCCGCATCCAGGTCCACCGTGTCCACGCCGTCGGACCAGCAACACACGGCGTCCAGGGCGGCGCCCGCGGCGAAGTCTTCCTCGACCATTTCGTGTCCTTGCACCAGGACGACGGTCGCCTCGGGAAGGGCGGCGCGACGGACCGCCGCGTCGTGCAGGTCGGCGTGCTGGATCGTGCCGCCGGCCTCCTCGACGATCTGGCGATGCTGGAGGAGCATCTTGTGCTGCGGCTCGGGGATGAGGACGACGCGCTCGGTGGTCATGACGGGCTCCGGCCAGCGATTGGCGCCGCTAGCGTACGGCACCGGGCCACTACGCCGTGGCCGAGCTCAGCTGCTGTCGAAGGCCTGGTCCGTGTCGAGCAGGTGGACCCAGGTGCGGCCGGGCCGCAATTCCAATGGGGCGCCGCGCGTAGTCTTGAAGCGCGTGACCGCTTTCGCGTTGGGCCGCTCCCAGGTGCCAGGAATCCGAAGGCCATCACGAAACACTGTCACCGGACCCGACCCGGTCGTAGGAATCGCCAGTGAGAGATTGCCGAGCGAATCCTCGATAAAGGCCGTGACGCGAATGTCCACGTGCTGAATCACAACGTTGGCGACCGTGATCGGCTCATCGTTCGCCGCGTCGATGTCCGGGGCGCCTGCCAGCGAGCGCCGCCACTGACCGATAGCCGGGTCGTAGCCGTAGTGCACCTGAAAATACGTTTGCGGGCCCGACGGAACGGTGATCGACCGCACGGCGCCGAGACCCTGCGGTTCCTGCGTGAACTCCAAGCCTTCAATCCAGCGCCGGGTGTCATGGCGGAGGGCGCCGAACTCGCGAAGGCTGGCAAGGCTCGCGTACACGTTGAAAGGCGCTGGACGGCTTGTGAGCCGCGTGTAGGGCCGGTCGCCGCCGTAGAAGAACTGGTCCATGTCGGCCGCTTCCGAGGCACGGAGATCTTCCATGACCGGCGGGCTGGCGCCGACGTGCGCGAACAGCGCGTCGAACTGCTGCACGAGGTCACGATCCACGAACCGCGAGCTGCGGATCGGCCCGACGAGGTCAACGTCGCTGTCCAGGAAAAAGGCGGTGTAACGAGTCACGGAGCCTTCGGTCTCGTGTTCGTAGACGATGCCCGCCTGGCTCAGGCCGCTCTGGGGCCGCGCCCCGGGCGAGTTGTCGATCTTGACGGCGACCACGCGGCGCGCGAGCGCCTCCGCCGAGATCGGCAGGCCCGTGAGCGGCGACCGGTGCGGCGCCGGGGTGGGGGTTGGCGTGGGAGTTGGCGTCGAGACCGGAGTCGGCGTCGCGCGCGGCGTCGGGGTGGGAGGTGCCGTTGGCCGCGCGACGGCGACGGCCGTGGGCTGGGGAGCGGTCGTGACAGGCGCCGGCGGCGGTGACGCCGTCGCGCCGGAGGTTGCGGTTGGGGTTGGCGATTGAGCCGTCGGGGGTGTCGCGGTCGGGGCGGTGACCGCCGGCGGCCCCGTCGGAAGCGTTGCCTGCGTCGGCGGAGCCGGTGTGATCGGTTGCGTCTGGGTCGTGGATGGCGCGCCTACCGCCGTCGGCCGTGCCGCGGATGGCGTCGCAGCGTCCGCGGTCGAGGTCTGGACGCTGGGCGGAGCCGCAGTTCGCGCCCCGGCAGGGGGCGACACCGCGGTCGCGGGCGGCGTTGTCGGTTCCGGTCCGACGGGAGCGAGCGGCGTGGGTGAGGCCGGCAGGTCCGGCACGGCCTCGCCGCAGGCAGCCGCCAGGGCCGCCGCTGCTATACCCACCGAGGCGCGCAGCACGGCGCGTCGTGTTCCTCTTGCTCGGGCGAAGCCCATTAGGGACGGCTCGGCGAGACGGCGCCGACCATTGTCCGACGTGCTGCTGCCCACGATTCGGTCAGTCCGGATTTGCGAGCCGCTCGTGCTTGCTCGTGCGCCGAAATCAACGCGATCCGGCTGCCGGAAGTGACGGGGGACGTATGCAATTTGTCGTTCCCACGACCTGGCTTCGCTTCGCCCTAGCGCCCGCGTCCGCGCGCACCGCCGAGCGCCTCCCGCACGATGATGTCGTCGATCAGGCGTTCCACGGGCGCCAGGTCGTCGGTGTAGACCACCGTGGACTCCGGCACCGGTCGCAGCCGCCACGGGCGCAGCGCGATTTCTTCGAGAACCGCATTGCCTGTGGCCAGCGCGGCGTCATGAAGCTCTTCGTCTGAAATCGGTCGCAACGCGCCGTAGATCAGGCTGTTGTTGTAGCCGGTTGGCAGGTCGATGACGTAGATGTACGGAAATACGTCCCGCATCGTGGACGAAAGGACCTCGACGAGGCGGAAGTCCTGGCCGGTGCGCCCGGCGTTGAGCGCCAGCACGCCATCGGGGTGCAAGTGGTCGCGGGCCTCCTGAAAGAACTCGCGCGTCACCAAGTGAAACGGAATATATGGCTGACGGTAGGCGTCAACGGCAATGACGTCGTAGCGGTCGTCTGAGTGTTGCAGATAGGTTCGTCCGTCGGCGGCGATGACACTTAGGTTCCGCTCGGTCATGTCGAAGTAGCGCCGGCCGAGTTCGATGACCTTGGGATCCAGCTCGACGCCGTCGATCGCCACGTCGTCGCCGAACACGGCGGTGTACTGCTTCGACACGGTGCCCGCGCCAAGGCCGACGATCAGGAGGGAGTCCACCTCGGCCATGGACTGCCCGCCGATGAACGGCGCGAGGAGGAAATAGTCCCACGGGCCGCCGGTGAGCAGGCGATCCGGGTGGTAAATCGAGTGCGTGCCAATACCCTCGTTGAGCACCAGTCGCAGCCCACGCCCGGGATCGTCAATGACCTGGATGAACTGAATGGCCGAGTCGCCCTCCCAGACCAATCCATCCACCGGACGAACGGCGCCCGGCCTGATGATCAGCCAGAGAATGATGAGGATGATGGCGAAAGCGGCATAGATGCCCCGTCGCACGTTGCTTCGCGCGCCGAGCAATGCCAGGCCCAACAGCACCCAGGCAAAGAGGAGGAAGGTCAACCGCGTGCCGAAGGTTGGCACCAGCGTGAGCACCGGCAGAAAGGCACCCACGATGCTGCCGATGGTGCTCAGCGCGTAGACCTGACCGGCGCGGCTGCCCGCGTGTCGCACGTCGCGTGTCAAAAGGCGGATGGCGAACGGGGACACCATGCCCAGCATGGTCAGCGGCGCCGAAAACAAGAGCAGCACACCCAGCAGGGATCCGAAGAAGAGTCCCCCGCTCAACCGCGCGATGGCCTCTGACGAGATTTCGAGCACCGGGCCCGCGACGAATGGCACGAGCCCAACGCCGAATGCCGCGATGGCGATGATGTGAAAGAGCGTGGACTCGCGCGGTCGCCGATCCGCCAACATGCCGCCGATCCAATAGCCGATCGAGAGATACAGCAGCGTCAGCCCGATGACGACGGCCCAAATGATGGTGCTAGTGCCAAAGAAGGGCGCCAGCAGACGCGAGGCCGTGATCTCAACAGCCAGGACCGACATGCCTGAGAAGAATGTGGTCACCAGCACCAGGGCAATTCGCGCCGAGGCGGCGGGCGGGCTGCTTGGCGCCGGTGGTTTCGGTTCGCCGGCCGGCGAGGTGGCGTCGATCAGCATTCTCCTGGGCGCCGTGGCAATGTGGCCGCCGGCGCGAACGTCAGCATATCGCCAGCCCGGTCAATACCCCAGAACCTGTCCGTGCCACCGTGGATCGGTCGCGCCAAATCGGGCGCCGCTCGCGGGGTCGAGCATGATGCCCTGGCTCCGGGCGCGCGGCGTGAACGCCGGCGCCCAGGCAACGCGATGGCCGCGCTGTTCCAGGGCGCTGGCGACATCCAACTCGAATCGTGACTCGAGCGTCAGTGTGTCGGTGTCGGGGTCGTGATACCAGCGCGGGGCGTCCATGGCGGCCTGCCAGTGCATCCCGTGGTCGATCACGTTGGTCAAGACCTGGACGTTGGCTTGGGTCTGAAAATGGCCGCCCGGCGAGCCGCCGAGCATCATCAATCCGCCGTCGCGCTGCACCATGAAGGTGTTGAGCGTGTGGATGGGTCGCTTGCCGCCGGCGAGGCAGTTGGGGCTCTCCGGGTCAAGGGAAAAGCCGTTCATGCGGTTGTTGAGCAGCACGCCCGTGCCCGGAACGATGAAGGCCGAGCCGAATTGCTGAAACACGCTTTGGATGAGCGAGATGGCGTTGCCGTCCTCGTCGACGACGGACACCGCCGTGGTGTCGCGGCCGGCGCCGCTCGGATCCGCGGGGCCGGAGCGGTGCGACGCTCGCGCCGGATTCAGCATCATCCGCCGCCGGACGGCGAAGTCCTTGGAGACCAGCAAGTCAATGGGGACGTCGACGTGCGCGGGATCGCCGATGCGCGCCAGGCGGTCGGCAAAGGCCAGCTTGTGGGCCTCCGCCATGATGTGCAGGCTGTGCGCCGTACCGAACCGCAGCGCCGCCAGGTCGAATCCTTCGACGATGTTGAGATCCGCGAGCACGAGGTAGCCCTGCGACGGCAGCGGCTGTTCCAACACTTCATACCCGCGATAGAACGTCCGCAGCGGCGACAAAATCTCCACCGGCGCCCTTGTCAAATCGTCGGCCTGCCAATCGCCGCCGGACACTTCCGATGCTTGGAGCAGTCGCTCGGCGAACGTGCCTTCGTAGAAGCCGGCCGCGCCGTTGGCCGCGATCTCGCGGAGCGTCGCCGCCAAATCGGGCTGTGGCAGCGTTTCGCCGGGTCGAGGCGCGCGACCGCCGGGGCTGAGCACCGCGGCTGTCGCCGGGAATTGGCTGAGCGTCTCGAGCGATTGACTGATTGCGCCGGCTAGCGCCAGGTCAACCGGAAAGCCGCCGCTGGCATACACGATGGCGGGCGCCAGCACGCGTTCGAGTGGCGTGTGTCCATATCGCTGGTTGATCGCCTCCCAGGCGGCGACGGCTCCCGGCAGCGTGGCCGACCGCAGCCCGTGCGTGGGGATGGCGTCGGCATAGCCTGATAGAACGGCGGACGCCGGCGCCGGCCCGCTGGCATTGACGGCCTCCACGATGCCGGTGGCGGCGGGACGGCAGAGGGCGAACACGTCACCGCCGACCTGGTTGGAGCTTGGCTCGACCACCGCGATGACGGCCGCCGCTCCGATCGCGGCGTCGAACGCGTTGCCGCCGTCCAGGAGCAGGCGAAGGCCGGCGGCCGTCGCCAATGGGTGCCCGGTTGACACCATCGTGTGCGCCGTCACCACCGGACCACGGCCGGTGCTCACAAACGCGCGGGTGCCCACGCCGGCGGCCGCGTTCACGCCGCGAACCGGCGCCGACGGTCGCTTGCGATGCCTAGCTCACCGTGTGCATGGGCATGATCACGTGGCTGTGCGTTTCGATCTCCTCGTCGCCGTCCACGGGGCGAAAGCGTCCCGGGCTGGTGGCGCCGGAAGTGCCCACCGAGATGCGCTCGGTGGCGATCGTGCTCAGGCACTCGGACAAGAAGCGGGGGTTGAAGGCGATGAGCCCACCGTCGCCGCTGACCTCCGCATCCAACTCGCCGGAATTTTCGCCGAGCTCGGCTGAATTCGAGGTCAGCACCATGCGCCCGGACTCGCCGTCGGCGCCCGGCTGCACGTGCAGCTTGATGACATTGGCTCCGGAACTGGCAAAGAGCGAGGCGATGCGCGTGGCCTGCGCGAACGCCTGTGTGTCCACCACGACGCGCGTGTCAACCTCGCCCGGGATGAGTTGTGGGTAGTTCGGAAACTGCCCGTCAATCAGGGTGGCGATGAAGGTGACGGTGCTGGTCCGGAACAAGACCTGCGATTGCGTCTCGCTGAGTCCAATGGTCACCGTGCCGGGATCGTCGGCAAGCATTCGCAGAAGCTCCACCATGGCGGGGCGCGGCACAACGATCTGCACCGATTCGGCGAGTCCGGTTTCCACCTCCTCGCGACGTACGGCGAGGCGATAACCGTCGGCGGCGGCCAACTCCAGGTGGTCGGGGGCGATAGTGATCGATACGCCGGCCAGCACCGGACGGCTGTCGTCGGTCGCGGCGGCGGTCACCACTTGGCCGATCACGTCGGCGAGCAAGTCGGTCGCGAGGTCCACCTCACGCTCGTCACCCGTCGTTGGAATGGGCGGAAAGTCCTCGGCGCTCAGCCCTTTGAGCTTGGCCTGGTAACGGCCGGACGTCACGCTGAGGCTGTCGGTCTCATCGTCGCCGGCCAGGGTCACCGGACCCTCGGGAAGCTGCGAGACGAAATCGCTCAGCAGACGGGCGGGCACGGTGATCGCGCCCTCGGCTTCAACACTCGCGCCAAGCCACACCGACATCGCGAGCTGCTGATTCATGCCCGAGAGCCGCAGCCCACCGTCTTCCGACTGCACCAGTACGTTGCTCAACACGGGGAGCGTGCTGCGGGTGGCCACCGCACGGCTGACGAGTCCCAGGCCCCGGCTAAGATTCTCTTGCAGGCAGGTCACACGCATCCGCATGTCCTCCCAATCAATTGCAGATTCCAGTCGCCGGGCACGCTATCCGTTGGGTGTGCCCAGCCTGCGGATACTAGGGGTTGTGGCGACCGGGCGTCAACGTGTGATGAATGCTGCTAGGCTGACGGGGCAGCGGCTGATCGCAGCAGTTTCCGTCCTGAAGGTGCGAGTGGCGTGTCCTTGCGTGTAATCGTGGCAGAAGACGAGACCATCATCCGGATGGATCTCACCGAGCGCTTGCAAGCGTCTGGCTATCAGGTCGTGGGCGAGGCCGGTGACGGTGAGAGCGCCGTCCGAATGGCTCGCGAGTTGCGCCCCGACGTCGTGGTCATGGATATCCGGATGCCCGAGACCGACGGCATCGAGGCCGCGCGCCGCCTCACGGACGAGCGGGTCGCCCCGGTCGTGCTCGTCACTTCATACTCCGACCGACACCTCATCAATCAGGCGCTGGAAGCCGGCGCCATCAACTACGTGCTCAAGCCGCTGCGCGACAACGAGCTCGAGGCGGCCCTCGAAGTCGCCATGTCGCGCCATCGGGAGTACCTGGCGATCAGCGACGAAGTGGCCGATCTGAAGGACCAACTCGAGACGCGCAAAGCGGTCGAACGGGCCAAGGGGCTCTTGATGTCGCGGCTTGGCTTGGACGAGCCCGATGCGTTCAGGCGCATTCAGAAGCTCAGCATGGACCGTCGGAAGCCGATGCGCGAGGTCGCCGAAGCGATCATTCTGTCGGAAGAGATTTAGCAAGCAGCGGCGCCCACCGTGACGACGACTGAGGCGCGGCCGCGTGGATCGCGTCTCCACACCCTTGCTGCCGTGGGTCTCGTCCTCGCCGGCCTGCTCACCATCTACGGGCGGCTGATCTTCGAGGGCCTGGTGCTCTCGGGGTACGACGTACAAACCTACTTCTATCCCTATTGGGCCTATGCCTCCGCATCGCTTGTGGATGCCCGCCTTCCGCTCTGGAATCCGCACGTATTCATGGGCGTGCCATTTCTCGCCAACCCCCAGTCGGCGGTCTTCTATCCCCTCAACTGGCCGCTGTACCTCCTCGATCCGGCGCGTGCCCTTGCCGCGGCGTTGATGGTGCACGTGGCGCTGGCCGCGATTGGAATGCTGGCGTTGGCGCGCGCGGGACTGCGCCTCGGGTGGCCGGCTGCCGCCACTGGCGCCGCCGCATTTGGCTTCAGCGGATTCTTTGCCGGGCAGATGGAGCACATCAACCAGGTGAGCGTGGCGGCCTGGATCCCGCTGCTGATTCTGGCCATCGAATTGGGCGTTGCCGGGCGCCGGCGCTGGTGGGCCGCGACGCCCGTCATCGTGGCCTTGATGATGCTGGCCGGTCACCCGCAGACGGCCTACGTGGGATTGACGTTTGGACTGGCCTGGGCGCTCGTTGCCGGACTTCGACGGGTTGGCGGCGTGTCCCCGCGAGGGCGAGCGCGCGGGGCGCTCGCCGGGCTGTCGCTGTGGCTGATCGGCGCAGTGGGCGGCGCCGCGCTTGCCGCCGCCCAGATCCTGCCGTCCCTCGAACTCTCCCATGAGGGCATTCGTGCGGGGGGGCTGACGTTTCAGGAGGCCGTCTCGTTTTCGCTGCCCACGGGGGAGGCGCTGCCCGGCTTGCTGCCGACGTTCCTGCATCTGCCGTCGAGCACCGAGTTCGTGGCATCCGTCGGCATCGTGGGCGTCACGCTGGCGGCGCTTGGCGCGGTGCATCGCTGGCGCGATCCGCGCGTCGTGCTCCTGGTCCTGGCCGCGTTTGTGGCCATCCTGCTTGCCCTGGGGCCGGCGACGCCCTTGTTCGGGCTGGCGCATCGGGTCGTGCCCGGCGTCTCACTGTTCCGCGTGCCGGCGCGCTGGCTGCTGATCGCCGTCGTTGCGCTGGCGCTGCTGGCGGCCTACGGCACGGAGGCGCTCGGGGCGGCAACAGGCCGGCCGTGGCGCGAACGCCTGCGGTGGCTGGGCGTTTGGTTTGTGGTGCTCGCGGGACTGGGTGGGCTGTCGCTTGGCGTGGCCATCGCGGAGCCGCCGCTGCGCGACGGTCTCGCCTGGACGTGGGGGCTCGTCGCCGCCATCGCCATCGGCTTCGTGGCCGTTGGCATGATGGCGCCGCGCCGCCTCTATGCCTGGGTGGCCCCGCTGATCGTCATCGCGGAGCTCGCCGCGGCGGTCGGTCCCGCGGCCATCAGGGAAGCCATCCCGATCGACGCCTATGAGGCGAAGGGCCAGACACTGCCGCGCCTCGACGCGATCGCAGGCTCCGGGCGGATCCTCTCTATCGCCGATCCGTCATATGAGATCAACGACCCCGACCGCGCGGCGCTCGCCAGCGCCTGGTTCGATCAACTGGGCGAGGTGCCCTGGCGGGAGTTCAAGGTGGCCTGGAAGAACCGGGACATCTTGAATCCCAATCTCACCATGGCCTATGGGCTGGACACGCCCGACGGCTATGACGGCGGCCTCCTGCCGCTATCGACCCACGTGGCCCTGCGCGAGACGGTGATTCGCGGCTCGGCGACGCACCCGGACGCCCTGCTGATGAATCAGCTCAAGACCGTGCCGTCGAACGGCGCACTGGACATGCTGAGCGTCGACGTGGTGATCGATGATCGCTTCGACACGTTCGAGACCGACGTTGCCGCGTTCGACCTGCGAATGGTCGCGAGGCTCCGGGAGCCGCTTCGCATCGACGCCCTCGACGTTCCCGGCGTCACCGGCGTTGCCATCCTGGCGTCGGGGGATCCCAGCGCCGGCGGCGTTGACGCCGGCCGGATCGTGCTAACCGACGCGGTCCGTGGACGGATCGAATTGCCGCTTCGGCGTTCCCGCGACGACACGACGTTTGTGGGGCTGCCAAATGCGGAAGCGGCGCCTCCCCGCGACGGCTTGCCGCCGCATACGGTGCTGTCAAGCGCCGAATTGGAGGACCCAATTCACGTCACGGCCATCGGCATCGAGCCGCAGGGCGGAGTGCTCGACGTCCGCGCGCTCTCGCTGCTGCTGGAGGATGGATCGTCGGTGGGAGTTCTCCTCCGCGCAGGGCGGGGCATGCTCGTGGAGTTGGCCGGCGACGTGACCATCACGCGTCGCGCCCAGGAGGCGCAGCGGATATGGATGCCGACGCGTGTGGGAGTGGCGCCAACGGTATTCGGCGCGAGTCGGGCGCTTTCGAGTCCGAGGTTCACGCCCGCCGAGGAAGCATGGTTGCTCAAGTCGACGATCGACCCGGCGCGGTCCAACGCGCTTCGCCGCGCGCTGGAAGAGCTAGGCGTCGTGCGCCGGCGGGAGCCGGTAGGGCTGGTCGTGCCCGAAGATGGGGCACGCCTGCGGCGCGAGTTCGCAACTCGCGATGCTTGGCTGCGATTCGACGCCCCGGCGACGGCGGTGATGACCGAGGACTCCCCGGAGCGCGTGACGATTGAGGTTGTCTCGGAGGGACCTCGCATGCTGGTGCTAAACGACACGCTGTATGCGGGATGGGAGGCATACATCGACGGCGGGCGCACGACCATCTGGCAGGCGAACCTCGCCCAGCGGGCCGTGCTGATTCCATCGGCGGGCCACCACACGGTCACGTTCGAGTTTTCGTCGTACCCGCTTCGAGTCGGGGCCATCGTCAGCGCCGTCGCCGCCGCCGTTTGGGTGCTGGGCGCGCTGGTGCTGCTGGCCTGGCGACGCGCGGCCTAGCGTGAACCTCGCCTACGTCGCGCCCTTCGGGTTTCAGCCCAAGAACACCACCGCGCGGCGGGTGATGCCGATGGCCCGGGCCGTGGCCGCGCGCGGGCACCAGGTGCGGATCCTCGTCCCGCCCTACGACGACCCGGAGAGCTTTGGCCGCCAGTGGAACGATGCCGGCGTCGAAGTCCACTCGCTTCCGCGACCGCGGGGGATGGACTTGCCGGTGGTCGGCGTCCCGCTCACCCAGCTCGCGCTCGCTAAGAGCGCCCTGCGCCGGCTGGAGCAGTGGCGACCAGACGTCGTGCACGTGTTCAAACCCAAGGCCGTTTCGGGGCTGGTGCAAGCCTTGCTCTGGCGCAAGCGCGATCGCCCAGGGCTCGTGTTGGACTGTGACGATTGGGAAGGCAAGGCCGGCTGGAGCGCCAACGAGCCCTACGCCTGGTGGCAACGCGAGCTTTTCGAGCGGCAGGAGCGCTGGGGCCTTGGCGCCTGCGACGCGCGCACCACCGCCAGCGCGGAGTTGATGCGCAGGCCCGGGGCCGAGCCAGTCGCGCACATCGTCAACGGCTACGACGCTGCCACCTATCGGGCATGGCGCGAGGCCGCGCCGCCGCCAACCGCTACGCCCAGGCCGCACGGCGTGATTTACACCCGCTTCTACGACGCCCCGTCCGAGGATTGGGTGCGGCTCGTGACGACCGCGCTGACCAGCGTCCCCGACCTCACGCTATCCCTCGTGGGCGCGGGGCCTCATTCGCCGATGGCACACGTGGTACCGGCGCTTCGAGCGCAAGCCCTGTCCGACCGCGTGCGGGTCCGCGGATGGCTGGACTTCGCCGGGCTTGGGGCGTTCTTCGCCAACTGTGACCTGGCCCTGATGCCGCTGGCGGACACCGTCGCCAACCGGTCCAAGTGCTCCGTGCGTTACATGGACTTGATGGTTGCGGGGGTGCCGATCGTCGCCTCGCCGGTCGGAGAAGCCACGACCTACGTGCGCGATGGCGAAACCGGATATCTGGCGCGCGACGCCTCGATGGAAGCTCTCACGGCCGCGGCGGTGAACGCGTTGCAGGATCCCAATCGAGGCCGGATGGCTGAGCAAGCTCGCGCCTACGCGCAGGGTGAGCTTGCCTGGGACCGCCTCACCGCGCCGCTGGACCGGCTTTACGAAGCGGTGCTCACCGCTCGAAAGAGCGGCAGCTAGCTAACCGGCAGAACGCGTCGGAGTCGGCGTCGCCGCCGGCACGGCGCCGCCGGGCCCCGGAATGGCGGTGGCCGCCGGTGTGGGGCTGGGCGCCTCCAGCGGGGAGATGCGCACGGCAACGATGGCCGGTATGACTCGCGCGATGCGCAAGGTATCGGGCGACGGATGGGCAATGACCGGTTGGATCTGGTGGAGGCCGGGGGCGCGGTTGCTCAAGTCGACCTCCGCCAGGATGTCGCCGCCGCGCAGGCTCTGCAGGACCTCTGCCGGACCCGACATGACGATCTGCAGGAACGGCTGGTCGGCAATCGCCTGGAGGCCGCTGCCGAGATTCGTGAGGACCACCGCGACCTGAATCGTGGTGGTCTCGTCGAGCGGTTCGACAACCACCGCAACCTGCGCGAACGGCTGATCGCTGCGGATGGTGATGCCCTCGGGCGCCTCGAATCCCACCTCGAGCTGAACATCGCTGCGCGCGTCGGCGATGTCGATGGGCAGCGTCTCCACCGCATCCACGCGCTCGAGCGCCCCAGGCTCTCCTTCGATCTCGACGCTGGTCGGAACCACGCCTATCCGGGCAATGAAGAAGGATGAGGCCACCGTTCCCTCGATCCGGGGGACCACGGGGACGCGCTTGCGGCCGGTGATGCGCGTAACGGGCACGTTGACCAACACCGTCGGGGGATCGATGCGCACATCCTCGACCTCGATCCCCTGGCGATCCACGGGAATCAGCAGGCCCTCGACCCTGACGTCGCGTGTCGCGCCTTCGAGGCTTAGCGCGGCTTGGACACGGGCCACTCGCTCCACGGCCGAGGAAGCGCCGCTGACGGTGGCGTCGGCGGGCTCGGCGGTGATCTCCGACAGGTTCGCCCGATAGCCGGTGGCGACGTCGCTCTCGATTCGGGCATTGACGCGCAACTGCCGCTCCACCACCGAATCGAGCCTGACTGTGATGTTCGCCGGGGTGATGCGCACTACTTCAACCTGGGAATCCGAGACGACCACGTCGACATCGACTTGTTGCTCTCCGGCGCCCAGCCCGGTGAGATCGACCCTTGCCACGAAGTGGTCGACGGTAAGGCTGGCGAGGTTGACCTTTGGTCCACTCACGCTCACGCGCACCGGCGCGATACCTTCCACGAGGATCAGGTTCCGCGTATCGAGACCGACCGGCTCCACGATCAAGCGGCCCGGAAAGGGTTCGGTCGCAACCGGATTCTCCTCAATGGTGAGCCCGGCCCATACCAGCGCGGAAAGCGCCAGCGCTACGAGGAATCGGACGCCGAGGCTATGGCGCGCGAAGCGCAGGGCGCGCGCCGTCCAGAGCGCCTGAGGACTGGGGCGTCGCACCTAGCGGCGTGAGATCCAGGCGGGCAAGTGTTGCAGCGCCGCCCCACGGGTCTGCACGCGGAAGGCCGTCTCCAAGCGGCGCCGTAGTTGGTCCGGCGTCAGGTGCCGCTCCAGCCGGCCATCGGAGGCAAACGAGATGCCGCCGCTCTCTTCTGAGGTCATCACGGCCACCGCGTCCGACGCCTCGGTGATTCCGAGCCCGGCGCGATGCCGCGTCCCCACGTGGTCCTGCGGGCCCAACGCGTCGCTGAGCGGCAACATCACGTGAGCCGCCGTGACCATTCGTCCGCGAACGAGTATGGCGCCGTCGTGCAACTCCGAGCCTGGATGAAAGGCCGTCAGCAGCAACTCCTGCGACAGCTGCGCTTCCAGGCGGGTGCCGGTTGCAGCGTACTCTTCGAGTCCGCCAGTTCGCTGGATAACGAGGATCGATCCCCAGACGCGACTCGAGAGGGCCTGGACCGCCGTGACCACCTCGCCGATCATCACCTCGGTGTCTTCGGGAGTCGTGGTCCCGAATGGCCGCGCAACCAACGTGCCGGTGCGGCCCACCCGCTCGAGCAGCCGGCGGATTTCCGGCTGAAACACCACCACCATCGCGAAACCGAGCAAGATCAAGCCGTTTTCCACGATCCAGTTGATCAGGGGCAGCTGCAACACGCGCCCGATGACCAGAATCGCTACCAACACCGCAAGGGCGCCGCGCACCAGGATGTCCGCCTGCGTTCCGCGAATCAGCGCCAAAATGCCGTGAAAAAGGAGGCCGACGAGAATGATCTGCGCGGCGGCGCCCCAGTTGAATTGAGAGACGAGGTACTCGAGCTGTTCCATTGCTCGCTTTGCCACCGTGGCGCTTGGGCCAAGTGTAGCGCGCGGTCGCGGCGGGCTACGACGGCAGAGCTTCCAGCGCGGCCTCACCGCGAACGAGCAGCACGAGCAAGGCCTTTTGCGCGTGCAGGCGGTTCTCGGCTTGGTCGAAGACGACCGACTGCGGACCATCCATGACCTCGTCGGTCACTTCTTCCCCGCGGTGCGCGGGCAGGCAGTGCATGAAAACCGCGTCCGAAGCGGCGCCGGCCATCAGGGCGGCGTTGACCTGAAACGGCGCGAAGGCCGCGAGACGCTCGGCGCGCTCTTCCTCCAGCCCCATGCTGACCCACGAGTCCGTGTAGACGGCGTCGGCGTTTCGCACGGCCGCCTCGGCGCTGGAGACGAGCTCGATCGTGCCGCCGGAGCCGCGGGCGATCCGACGCGCCTGCTCGACGATTTCCGGGTCCGGCTCATAGCCGGGGGGCGTCCCGACCCGCACGTGCAGCCCGGTCAGCGCGCCGCCGAGCATGAGGGAGTGGCAGACATTGAAACCGTCGCCCACATAGGCCAGCGTGCGCCCGGCAAGCGAGCCCAAGCGCTCGCGCAACGTCAGCAGATCGGCGAGCACCTGACAGGGATGAAAGCGATCGCTGAGACCGTTGATGATGGGCACGCGGGAGTATTCCGCCAGCTCTTCAAGCACGTTCTGGTCGTAGACCCGCGCCATGACGGCGTCGACCCAGCGTTCCAGGTTGCGCGCGATGTCGGGCACGGACTCGCGGACGCCCATCTGCGTGTGCTCGGCCATCAGGTCGACGGCCTGCCCGCCGAGGTGGACCATGCCCACCACGAATGTGGTGCGCGTGCGCAGCGAGGCTTTCTCGAACAGCATCCCGAGCGTGCGCGCGGGCAGCAGCGCGTGCGGCAGGTCCGCGCCTTGGGCGCGCTTCAACCGCGCGGCGGCATCGAGTACGGTCGTAACCTCGGCGCCGCTGAGGTCCGCCAAGGACAGGATGTCGCGTCCTTGGAGCCCGCGACGGGCGGGCCTGGCGTTAGTAGATCGCATCGAATTCCACGTCGGTGTAGTAGCTGGCCAAGATTTGTTCACCGTTGGCTCCCGTCCCCGCCATAGCATTCGCGCTTCGTAATGGCAGTCCAATCCCGTGGCCCAAGAGCGTCTGGCCCTCGCTATAGGGATCCGGCACGCCGACGGCCCACGGTTTGAAAGCTCCCCCCCAGGTTTCGTGCCAGCTTCGGGTGTGCCCGTCCGCCCGCGAGAAGTACACGGCCATGATGGTCTCGCCGTCGTGGGTCATCACTTGCCCGCGAGTGTCGGCCACGGCCTCGCGCAGCCGTGTTCCCGTGAGCTCGCGCGCCAGGCCGTGATAGATCTGATGCCGCGTGAACATCGTGGGCGTGTGATGCGTCGAGCCGGCGGCGTCGAAGATCAGGTTGCTGGCGCGGCGCTCCGCGCGAGTGGCCATGGCGTAGCTGCGGAACGCAATGGCGGAGGCGCGGAGCGCTTCCCACGGAATGTAGTCGCCCTGCTCGGCAATGCCTGACAAATAGTCTTCGAGCGGCAGAATGTTGACCACCCAGGCGGACGAATAGCGGGGGAGCCAGACGAACTCGAACGACCCCCGATAGGTCCGCCAGGGGGCCGTTTCGGCCAATCGCAGCAACGAGCCTTCCAGCGGGAATATCTGAACGCGGCCGGCGGTGGTGTCGCGGACGTTGCCGGGAAGCTGCAGGACCTGTTGCTCGCCGGCGACGTCGCGATGGATGACGACGGATTGGCCGGCGGCGAGTTCAGCCAACTCCGATCCACCCTCGTCAAGGATTTGCAGACCCTTGGTGGAGCTGATCGTGGCGGCGGTGACGCCTGGGTTGTCGTCGCTGATGTCCAGCAGACCGACGCGCAGCTCCGGCTCGGCAAGCTCCGCGCGCGTATCCGCGATCGGCGCAACGACGCCGTCCGCGCTGAACCATTCGCCGTTCCGGTGCAAGTCGGGCTGCACACGGTACTGGCCCGGTGAGTCTGGCAGCTTGACCGTGGTCGTCAGCTCGACCTGCTCGCCCGCGGCCACATCTGACGTCAGGGCGAGCGATGCGGGCGGCTCACGGTCGCGCGGTGAATGCCGATCAGCCCAACGAAATCCCAAGGTCACGGCGTCATCGCCCGCCGAGGCCCAGGTGTCGGTCCCTTCGTTGGTGATGACCAGCCGAACCTGGGTGGACTCGCCCGGCACGGCGGCCGCCGGCCTGTCGACCGCATAGACCGCGGCAATGCCGTCCTGCGTCTGGCGTTGCCAGGTGCGGCCGAGGTCGGCGATCTGGATAGCCGGCGTGCGGTCGGCGTCATAGGTGAGCTTGGCGCGCTGAAACCACTGCGCGGTGATGCCGTCGTCATCGACCTCTTCCGATATCGGGTAGCCCAACAGGTCCGCGCCCCCGCGCTCACGCCAAAAGCCGAGAAAGCCCAGCCGCAGGGACTGGCGCGTGTCCGGCACGTAGATCGCCTGGCTGCTGTCGCGGAACGGCTGCGATTGTCCGAAGTACCGGTTCCCTGAGACTTTGGCGCCGAGCAATGCCGGCTGGACCTCGTAGTCGGTGCCACTGTGCTCGGCCCAGTGCTCCAAGAGAAAGTTCTCGAAGAGCTGCACCTGGCGGCCGTTCAGCTCGTAGCGGGCAGTGAGAGGGGCGCCGAGCACGGCGGCGCCGCCCATGCGGTCGTAGAAGCTCCGGAACGTTGAATCGACGGCGATTTCGGCTTCCTGGGCGAATAGCGCGGGGCCCCACGGTGTCATGCCCGCGGCCGCCGCCGTTACCGCGGTATACAGCAAGGCCCGTCGCGAGACTCGCATCCGAGCGATAGATCGACGGCTACTCATAGGAGGGGGGCGCTCATCACGTGGCCGCGCGTGCCGCGCAGGCGTGCGAATAGTGAAGCGTGATGGACAATAGGGAATGTATCACAGCGGGTCTCGGTCGGACGGTTCCCAGTGGTGAACGCGAGGTCATGCCGATCCGTTGCGCGGCGCGCCAACGGCTCGACGACATGGCCCGCGGCGTCCGTCGCCGCCGTATCCTGAATCGCCATGACGCAGACCACCGGCGACCGCATCAACCTGGACCACGCGGCGACGACGCCGCTGGATCCGGATGTCCGGCGCGCGATGATTGAGGCCCTCGGCGGATCCTTTGGGAATCCGTCGAGCGTTCACGCGACCGGACGCCGCGCCCGCGCCGCGCTCGACGACGCGAGGCGAGGCGTGGCGAGGGCGCTGGGCGCGCAGCCGCACGAAGTCGTCTTCACATCCGGCGGCACCGAGGCCAACAATCTGGCGGTCGCCGGAGTCGCTCGCCACGACAGCCGCGGACACGTTGCCGTCGCAGCCATCGAGCATCACGCTGTGCTGCGCGCGGCGTGGGCGCTGCGCGACCTCGGCCACGCGGTCAGCGAGATTCCGGTGGACGGCCATGGTCGCGTGACGCCGGACGCGCTGGCGGGTCAGCTGCGGCCGGATACCGCCCTGGTCAGCATTGCCCTGGCCAACAACGAGATCGGCACGGTGCAAGACGTTCCCGCGCTGGTCCGAATCGCCCACGACGCGGGCGCCCTCTTCCATACGGATGCGGTGCAGGCGGTCGGCCAACTCGACATAAATGTTGATCGACTGGGTGTTGATCTGCTATCACTGTCGGGTCACAAGATTCATGGCCCCAAGGGCATCGGGGCGCTCTACGTGCGTGACGGCGTGGAGCTCGAACCGATGGCTTGGGGCGGGGCGCAAGAAATGGGTCGTCGCGCAGGCACCGAAAACGTCCCCGGGGCCGTGGGTATGGCGCATGCGGTCACCGCGGCCTGCGCGACCTGGCGTGACCTCCGCGTGCGGCTTGCCGCGTTGTCAGGTGAGTTGATCGACGCGATCTTGGCCGCGGCGCCCCACGCCCGGCTGACCGGTCATCCGACCTCCCGCCTGCCATCCATCGCCAGCTTTGCGTTTGCCGACGTGGATGCCGAGTCTCTCTTGATCAACCTCGACTTGGATGGCATCGACGCCTCCTCCGGGGCCGCCTGCGAGGCAGGTTCGATTGAGCCCTCGCACGTCGTCGAGGCGCTCGGGCTGCCGCCGGCGTACGGCCGGGGCTCGTTGCGACTGAGTCTTGGCCGGGACACCACCCAAGCCGAGATTCTGCGTGCCGCGGAGGTTGTCGCCAGGCATGCCAATCGCCTCCATACCGCGCCTGCGCCAGCCGCGGCGCACGCGGCGGGGCGATAGCGTGGACGTTTTTCTGCTCGTTCCGCCGCACGTCTACCTGGGACTGGTGCTGGCCACGATCGTCGCGTTTCTCTTCCACGCGTTTGTCGGACGCCGTCAGCGCGCGGGGATTCTGTATTGGCCATTCGGCGTGGGCGGATTTGCCGCCGGCGCGCTCATGGCGGCGCCGCTCGGCGCGACCTACCTGATGATCGGCGGACTGCCGGTGCTGGCCGCGCTGCTCGGGTGCATCCTGGGCGTGGCCATCGCGCATGTCCTGTTGTCGTAGACGCCCGGAGTCGTTGACCTAACATAATTCTCATGGTAGGTTCCGCGAAGGGGGAATCCGCCGGTCGATGCTTGCGCGCTTGGTCAAGTTTGCGCTCGGCTTGGCGGTCGGTTTCCTTCTCGGATTGGCGCTGCGTTCGACCCGGTCGCCGGGCGCGGCGGACGATGTGTGACCGCCCGCGGGGAGTGACGAGCAGGACACGAGGCCGAACCGGCTAAACAGCCGGACCTGACGCGAACTTAAGGGACTGCTGGGGAGGCAATCTCCGGCGGTCTTTTGCTATGCCCCATGGATGAGGAGACTGCCTGAGCCATGCAGACCGACAAGATCCGCGAGATGTTTCTCGCATACTTTGCGGATCGCGGGCACGTCGTGCTCCCGGGCTCTTCCCTGATCCCCACGGGCGATCCGAGCGTCCTGCTCACGAGCGCGGGCATGCAGCAGTTCAAGGCGTATTTCAGCGGCGATCGTCCCGCGCCGTATCCCCGCGTAGCCACGGTGCAAAAGTCGTTCCGCACCACGGACATCGACGAGGTCGGCGATCTGAGCCACCTGACCTTCTTCGAGATGCTGGGAAGTTTCAGCTTCAATGATTACTTCAAAGAGGAAGCCATTGCGTACGCCAGCGAATTGGTGGCGGATGTCGCCGGCATCGATCCTGCCCATGTCTGGGTGACGGTCTTCGAGGGCAGCGAGGGCGTGCCCCGCGATGACGAAGCGGCGGAGATTTGGACGGATGTCGGTCATCCGCGCGAGCGCATCGCCTTCCTGGGCGATGACAACTTCTGGCCACCGACCGGCGACAGCGGTCCCTGCGGTCCCACCACCGAGATCTTCGTCAACCTACAACCGGACGAGCCCGACGTAGGCCCGGGGGTGGCCCCGGACCGCTACCTCGAGATCTGGAATCTCGTCTTCAACCAGTATTTCCAGGACACGAAGGGCGAGCTCAGCCCTTTGATGCCGGGTGTGGACACGGGCGCCGGGCTCGAGCGCTGGGCGTGGGTGCTGCAGGGCGTCGAATCGACCTACGACACCGATGTATGGGCGCCCCTGCTGACGCTGGTGAGCGAGCGCGCCGGTCGGGCCTATAGCTCTAACGATTCGGTTGGACGCTCGATGCGCATCGTGGCCCAGCACGCACGCGCGGCGGCGTTCCTCATCGCCGACGGCGTGATGCCCGGCAACGAGGGGCGTGGCTACGTGCTGCGGCGCAGCCTGCGACATGCCGTGCGCCATGCCGATCTGCTGCGAATGGGCGATGACGCGCTCTCACCCATTGCGGACCTCACCGTCGACATTTTCGGCGCGGCGTATCCGGAGCTGGGGCGCCGGCGCACGTTCATCTGCGACGCCATTCGCGATGAGGAAGCTCGCTTCCGCCGCACGCTCGTCACAGGGATGTCCCTGCTCGACGAGATGCTGACCGGCGTTCCTCCTGGCGGCTCGCTGCCTGGCGCGCGAGCGTTCCTTCTCTACGACACCTACGGGTTTCCGCGCGACGTCACCCAGGAGGTGGCGGAGGCGCGCGGCGTGTCCCTTGACGATGAAGGCTTCGAGGCGGCGCTGGACGAGCAGCGCGAGCGCAGCCGCGCGGCGCAGCGCGGCGATCGAGCCGCGCGCCTTCCCGCCGGTTTCGGTGAAACGGTCTTTCTCGGACACGGCGGGCACATTGCGGGCGAGGGAACTGTCGTCGGCGTCGACGTGGACGGCATCCTGCAAGAGTCCGTGGCCGCGCCGAGCCGGGCCATGGTGGTGCTCGACCAGACGCCATTCTACGCCGAGGCCGGTGGCCAGGTCGGCGATACCGGGACGTTGCGGACCGACGGCGCCCTGGCGCACGTGCGCGACACGCAGAGCGCTCCCGAGGGCACCCACGTGCATCTTGTTGACATAACAGAAGGCTCGCTCAACGTCGGCGATGTCGTTCGGGCGGAGGTCGACGGCTCGCGCCGGGCCGACATCAGGCGCAATCACTCGGCAACTCACCTCTTGCACGCCGCGCTCCGCGCGACGCTCGGTGCGCACGTGCAGCAGGCCGGATCGCTGGTCGCGCCCGATCGACTCCGATTCGACTTCACGCATCCGAATCCCGTGGATCGGACGCAGCTCCGCACCATCCAGCGATGGGTCAACGACCGCGTGCTCGACGATTTGCCGGTCGCCACCGAAGCGGCGGAGGTGCGTGAGGCGGTCGAACGCGGCGCCATGGCGCTCTTCGGCGAGAAATATGGCGAAGTCGTGCGAGTGGTTGCCATGGGCGACCACTCGCTCGAGCTTTGCGGGGGCACCCACTGCACCGCGACCAGCCAGATCGGCATGTTCGCCATCGCCAGCGAAAGCGGCATAGCCGCCGGCGTGCGTCGAATCGAGGCGCTCACCGGCCACGGGGCCGCCGACTTCGTGCAACGGCAGCAAGACATTCTCGAAGAAATAGCGGGAGCGGCCGGGGCGTCCGCGGAGGAGTCGCCCGAGCGCGTGCGACGCCTCAAGGCCGAGCTTGCCGAGGCGCGGCGTCGGATCGCCGCCGCCGAACGGGCGGAGGCCCGCCGAGCCGCGGCGGCGCTCCTGGAAGGACGCGAGCGGGTGGACGGCCTCACGCTGATCGCGGGGGTGGTGAACGTTACCAACCGCGATGCCTTGCGGCAGGTCACGGAGTCGTTGCGCGGCGAACTCGACGAACCCTGGGTGATTCTCTTGGCCACCAGCGTGGAGGCCAAGCCCGCGTTCGTGGCGGCGGCCTCCACCGAAGCCGTGGGCGCGGGCGTCCATGCCGGCGATCTCGCCCGAACCGTCGCCAAGGTGACGGGTGGCGGGGGCGGCGGCCGACCGGAGCTCGCCATGTCCGGTGGTACCGACGCCACCAAGATCGGTGAGGCGCTCGACGCCGGACGCCGCTACGTCGCTGAACTTAGCGTGGTCGAATGAGTACGCGACAGGGACCGACTTTGGAGCGGCTCCCGGCGCGGTCGTCGCGCCGCTCGCGCCGGCATGTTCGGTCGCGCCCCCGGCGCGGCCCGGCCACGCGCGAGCCCCTGTTCGAGCGCCTCGACGAACGCGAGAGCCCGCGTACGGTGCGCGCCCAACGCCACTGGGATCACGACCGCCAATTGGCGCGAATCCTGGCGCCCGCGGGCGCGACGATGCTTGGCGTGATCGCGGTGTGGCTCTTGGTGGCCTTTTGGATCTGGCCGTCGGCGACCGTGCATGTGTCGCCCCTGGCCACGCACGTGCCGATCACGCTCGATGTGCGCATCGATCCGGGCCTGTCGGATGTGGATGTCGACACGCGCGCCATTCCGGGCGCCGTGGTGACCGCCGCCAGCGACGGCTCGATGTCCATGCCCACGACGGGAAGGCGCCGAGAACCCGTGGAATTCGCCCGCGGACGCATCACCTTGACGAATCGCACGCGCGAGGCCGTCGTCGCCCCGCGGAATACTCGAGTTCGCACCCAACAGGGCACGAGCTTCTTGACCGAGGCCGAGGTTTTGGTGCCGCCAACGGTGGAAATCGTGGGCCAGACGGTGCCGGGCGAAGCGACGGTCGGCGTCACCGCCGAGCTCCCAGGCACTACGGGCAACGTGCAGGCGCTGGCCATAGTGGCGGTCGACGGCCCGGCGGCGGAGTGGCTTGACGTCTTCAATTCGCAACCCATCTCGGGCGCCGCCGAGCGGGAAATCGCGCTGGTATCCCAGCGCGACGTGGAGGAGTTGGAACGCGTGCTGCTCGAGCGGCTCCAGAGTGCGTCGGTGGAAGAGCTGCGCCGGGAACGCCCCGAGCAGCACACGCTGATCGTCTGGTCGCCGGAAACCGGCAACCCGGAAGTGATGCAACGCGAGTTCAGCGCCGATGTGGATGAGCTCGCGGCGGTGTTGCAGTTGGACTTGGAAGTGCGCGCCAGTGGCACGACCTTTGCGAACGACGACTTGGAGCGCATCATCGTCGCTGGCCTCGAACGCGGCGGTGCGGACGTCGAGTTCGACGAGATCCACATTCTTCGGACCGAAGTCTTGAATGAGTCATTTGGTCGGCTGGATCTGCGCATCGAGGCGGTGGGCGAGTCCGTGGCGAAGCTCGACACCGGCGCCATCCGCGCCATGCTGGCCGGCGCCGCCATTGACGACGGGGCGGCGGCCCTGAATCGGATACCTCAAGTCGCCGGGTGGCGCGTGTCGCATGATCCACCTGACACCGAGAATTATCCACGCTGGGGTTGGCGCATCGATGTCCAGGTCACGGAGCCGACGGCCGTCCCGGCGGGTTGAACCCGCCGAGCCACCGCCACCCCGCCACCGGCGCCTAGTTGGCCTCGACTTGGGGTCGCGCCGCATCGGCGTGGCAATCTCGGATGCTGCGGGAGGCTTCGTCGCGCACCGACACGTGATCGAGCGGCGGAGTCTCGCCGGTGATCGAGCGGCCGTGGCGGCGATCCTGGACGATTACCCGGACGCTACGATTCTCGTCGGTCTGCCGTTGTCCATGGATGGGACGGAAGGTCCTCAGGCAGCGCGGTCGCGCCAATGGGCTCGCCAGCTTCTGGACGATTGCTGGGACGCGGTAGTGTTTCGCGACGAGCGGCTCACGACGGCCGCTGCTCGGGATCTCGCGCGGGAGGGGCCGGTGGATGCCGTGGCTGCCGAGGTGATCGTGCACGACTTCATGAACGATCGGAGCGCCTGGTGAGAGCCATTGCGCTTCTGATTCAGGCATTCGTGGTCGTACTGCTCACGATCGGCGCGGTGGCCTTCTTGGGCTTCACCGTGGCGAGTCGGTTCGCCGATTCACCGGCGCCCGTGGCGGCGCAAACCGTGCTCTTCACCATTCCTCCGGGGGCCACGACAAGCGACATCGGGCGCGCGCTGCAGCGTGACGGGCTGATCCGGAGCGACCTGCTCTTCCGCCTGCTGGTCGATCGGCGCGGCCTGGACGGCCGGTTACGGCAGGGCGTCTACCTGCTGCGACAGGACATGTCGTTGGACGAAGTATTGACCGTGCTGGAATCCGAGCAAGTGGCGGAGCAGACGGTGACGTTTCCGGAGGGCTTTCGCATCGAGGAAATGGCGGACCGGCTGAATGAGCAAACCCATATCGCCGGGGACGAATTCCTGCGAATCGCGCGCGACGAAATCGGCGCCCTTGCGGACGAGTTTCCCTTCCTGCGCGGCATTCCGCCGGGCGTCTCGCTCGAGGGCTACCTGTTTCCCGACACCTATCAGATCAACGCGGCGACCACGGCGGGCGATCTGATCCGCGCCATGCTGCGGCGCTTCGATGATATTGTCACCGCCGATATGCGTGCATCGGCGGCGGCGCGGGGCTGGGACTTGCACGCGCTCATCACCGTCGCCTCGGTCGTCGAGCGCGAGGCCCGAATCGATGAGGAATACGCACTGGTGGCCGGAGTCTTCGCCAACCGCCTCGCGACGGGAATCCCGCTCCAGGCGGACCCCACGGTGCAGTACGCCATTGGGCGCACCGACGGCGGGCGAGGGTGGTGGAAGCCGGACCTCACCACCGCCGATTTTCGCGTCGATTCGCCCTACAACACCTACATGCACGCCGGCCTGATGCCGGGACCCATTGCCAGTCCCGGCCTCAAGTCAATTGCGGCGGCCGCCGACCCGGCCGACACGCCGTACATCTTCTTCGTGGCCAAGGGCGACGGGTCTCATGCGTTTTCCATCACCCTGGAGGAACACGAGCGCAACATCGCCCAATACCGAGCCCTGCCGTGAGCAGCGCAGGGTCTGCCGGTGGTAACCGGGCAGCACGGGTATCGTCCCAGCTCGACGATCTGGGCGTTGACGTCCTTTTGGTTCACGGCGCGGCGAACCGTCGCTATCTCAGCGGATTCACGGGAAGCGCCGGCGTTTTGCTCATTGGGTCGGAGCGGCGGGTGCTCGTCACGGACTTTCGCTACACGGTGCAGGCGCGCGAGCAAGCGCCGGCCTTCGACGTGGTGGAGGCGGCCGAGCCGCTCGACGGCTTGGCCGATGCGGTGGCGGCCGCCGGCGCGACCCGCGTCGGCTTTGAGCCGGAACACGTCACCTACGCCGGATTTCAAAAGCTCGAGGCCCGGCTCGGCGAGTTGACGCCCGCGGCGGGCCTGGCTCCGGTGGACCGGGTCGTGGAGCGGCAGCGGGTGACCAAGGATCCCGGCGAGACGGCGATTCTGCGCGAAGCCGTGAGCATCGCCGACCAGGTGATGGCGCGGGCGGCGGCATGGATCGAGCCGGGCGTCACCGAACGCGCGCTGGCGAATCGGCTCGAGGCCGCCATGCGGGACCTGGGCGCCGAAGGGCCGGCGTTCGACACCATCGTCGCGGCCGGACCCAACGCGGCCATGGCCCACCATCAGCCGGGCAATCACCGCATCGCTCAGGGTGAGCCGGTAATCGTGGACCTTGGGGCCCGGCTCAAAGGCTATTGCTCCGACATCACCCGAACCTTCGTTGCCGGAGCGGCGGACGAGACGTTTCGCCGCATCTACGCCCTGGTGCTGGACGCGCAACTGGCGGCCGAGGCCGGCATTCGCGCCGGAATCTCGGGCCGGGCTGCCGACGCGTTGGCGCGCGATCCGATCGCGGCGGCGGGACACGGCAACGACTTCGGCCATGGCACCGGCCACGGCGTGGGCCTGGAAATCCACGAGTCCCCGCGACTATCCACGCGCTCGGAGGATACGCTCGCGGCCGGAATGGTCACCTCGGTGGAGCCCGGCATCTATATTCCCGAATGGGGCGGCGTTCGCATCGAGGACCTGGTGCTCGTGCAGGACGACGGTGTCGAGGTGTTGACACAGGCGCCAAAATGATTGCCCCGAGGAAACGTGTGAGGCCAACCAGTGGTTGATCCCGGCGAACTGCGGCGCGGGAATGTCGTGCGGATCGACGGCAAGCTCTTGGAGGTCGTCGAGCACCAGCACCAGAAAATCGGGCGCGGCAGCGCGCAGACCAAGCTCAGGCTGCGCGACATCGTCAACCAGACCACGTCCGACCGGGTGTTCCAGGCGAGCCAGCGTTTCGAGCGGGTGCGGCTGGATGTCGACCCCGCCCAGTTCCTGTATCGGAGCTCCGACGCGTATCACTTCATGAACATGGAGACATTCGAGGAGGTCTCGCTCAACGCATCCGAGGTCGGCTCGGCGGCGGACTATCTCGTGGACGGGCTGGAGCTCGAGCTCACGACGTTCGAGGGCCGCACGATCGGGCTGGAGCTGCCGGTCGCCGTCGACATGGAGGTCACGCACACGGAGCCGGGCGTCCGAGGCGACACCGCGACGGCCGCCAGCAAGCCCGCGACACTGAGCACGGGCCTTCAACTCGAAGTGCCACTCTTCATCAATACCGGCGACGTCATCCGGGTGGACACGCGTACCGGCGACTACACCACGCGCGTCGGCCAGGCATGACCGCCGGTTTGCGGAGGCCGCAATGACGAACGAATGGGAACGCGCCCTTTCGGAGGTGCTGCCCGAGCTTGTCGCAACGGCTCGCAACGAACGGCTCGAGGAGTTGGAGGTTGGCGACGAGCGGCACACCATTCGCCTCCGGCTCGCGGAGCCACAGGCCGACGCCTCAGCGGTTCCCGAGCCGGCGGACGCCGAGGGCGCCGACCCACCGGTTGCTCGCACCGCGCACGTGGGCATCTTTCATCGCAGGCCCGAAGACGGAGCCGATCCGGTTGCGGAGCCGGGCGACGCCCTCGAGGAGGGCTCGACGGTCGGCTTCGTGGATGTGCTGGGTGTATTCCACGAGATTGCGGTGCCGTTCGACGGAACAGTCGAGGCGTTTCTCGTTCCCGACGGCCAGCCGGTTGAATACGGCCAGGCCATCGCCCGCCTGACGCCAGCCGACTAGCGTTCCGACCTCGAACACTGGGTCGTAGGCCGCTTCAATCCCGACGCGCCCGGCCCGCGATTGTCGTGTGGCCGGTGGACTGCCTGTGCCTCGCCCTGGGTTTGGTGACGGCCCATCCTGACGTCAGGCCGCGCTTCGGAGTCCAAATGGCTGACCTCAGAGAGTCGGGTCCACAGAATTCTCTGAGTGGTAAAGTCCAAGTCGGGACGGACTCAAGAATTCGACTCCAGAAGTCGAGCGCGCGCCGGCGGTTGCCGGGTGCGCCTGGTCCGGGTGCGACTGCGGTCGCGGGAGGGGAGGCACCGATGACGAAATCTTTAAGCAGGCGTGATGTGATGCGCCTCGGAGCGCTCGGTCTCGCAGGTGGCGTCGGCGCGGCAGCGCTGGCCGCGTGTGGCGAGGGCGAAGTCGAGGTCCGCACCGTCGAGGTCGAGAAGATCGTCACCGTCACCGAGATCAAAGAGGTCGAAGTCGAGAAGGTGGTGGAGAAGGAGGTCGTGAGGGAAGTTCCGGTCGAACGGATCGTGACCCAAGAGGTTGAGAAGGTCGTCGAGAAAGTCGTGGAGGTGCCGCAGGAGACGCAGGTTGCGGGCGTCTTCGAAATCGGCCCCGTCAAGGCGGTGCGCTTCGGCAACTTCCGAGACCTCACGCCCTTTAACCCGCAGTACGGCGGCAAGATTACGCACGCGGCGCCGGGCGCGATCAACAACCTTGACCCGCTGCACTTTCCTGACGCGTGGTCGCTCATGGGCGGCGGCCAGCCGCTCTTCGACGCGCTGATTGCACACGGGCCGGGCGGCCAACTGGCGCCATGGCTGGCGACGGATTGGTCGGTCTCGGACGACTTGCTGACCTACACGTTCCAGCTTCGCAACGACGTGCAGTTTCACGACGGCACGCCGTTCAACGCCGAGGCCGCCAAGTTCAACTTCGAGCTGTGGATGGACCCGGACATGAACCCCGGCTGGAACGCCAACATCGGCAATCAGCTGGCCAGCGTCTCGGCGCCGGGCGACTTCACGCTGGAGATGACGCTCAACGAGGTCAACGTCTTCTTCCTCGACCTTCTTGCCGGCGGATCCGCCGTCTTCGCATCGCCGAAGGCCGTGGCGGAATACGGTGAAGACCTCACCCGAAACCCGGTGAGCACCGGACCGTACAAGTTCAAGGAGTGGAAAGAGAACATCTCCCTGACGATGGTCCGGAACGACGACTACAACTGGGGTCCGCCGTGGGCGCTCAACCAAGGTCCGGCCTTTGCCGATGAGTGGACCTCGTTTGAGCTGACCGACGTGTCGGCCAAGGTGGCGGCCTACGAGGCCGAAGAGCTGAGTTGGATGCACCACTACAGCCTCACCGAGCTGCAGCCGTTCTTCGGGAGTCCGGCGCACCAGGTCTTCATCGGGCTTGGTCCGGGACAGCCGTGGTACTTGCAGACCAACACCATCAACTTCCCCACGGACGACCTGGCGGTTCGCAAGGCCCTGATCCACGCCACCGACCGCGGCACGGTGACGCGCAGCGTCACCCTGGGCTTCGGCGCGCTGGCGGGCAGCCTGCTCACGCCGGGAACCGTCGGCTACAACCCGGACCTGGATGGCTACTACGACTTCAACATCGAGAAGGCCAACCAGATCCTCGATGAGGCCGGCTACGCGCGCGGGGATGGCGGCTTCCGCTACGACTCCAGTGGTCAACTCTTGGAGGTCTCATTCCCCGACACGCCGAATCCGTTCTCACAGCCCTACAAGCTCAACATCGAGAACGCCATCGGCATCTCGGTGGCCACTCCCAACATGGAGTGGGGCACCGCCGTCGAGCAGTACCTGCAGAAGATGCACACCCACAAGTGGCAGGGCGGTGTGGGGCTCGAGGGCGGACTGGTGCTCGACACGGTCTATCACTCGCGCAACTTCGGAGTGCCGGGCAACCGCGCCTACACCTGGCTGGTCGACGAGGAGATCGATAGCCTGCTCGACGCCGTGCGCACTGAGCCTGACCAGGCCAAGCGCGCACAGATGACGAATCGTGTGCACACGATCCTCATGGAGCAGGCCGTGGGTATTCCGCTGGTCGAGTGGGGTTCGCTATTCCCGGCCAACACGGCCAAGGTTGGTGGACGCGTATTCCACACAATCCTGACCTCGCCGTATCCCTTCGACCTCTACTCGACGGAAGGATAGGAGCGAGGCCATAAGGAAGGCGTGATCGCCGGACGCTGATCTGGCGCAGGAATGGGCAAATACATCGCAATCCGGGTGCTGGCCGCCGTGCCGGTGCTCGTCGGAGTTTTGGTGATCGTATTTGTCCTCCTGCGCCTGATCCCCGGCGATCCGGTTTCCCTGCTCCTCGAGTCGCGCGGCGAGTCGTCGATCTTCACGAGCCGCATTCCGCTCGAAGCGGTCGAGCAGCTTCGTGACTCCTATCACCTCAACGACCCCATTCCGGTGCAGTTCGCGCTGTATGCCCGGGATGTGGTGGTGGGTGATTTCGGCCGGTCGTTCCAGACGAATCAGCAGGTCGGAGATCTCATCAAGGAGCTGTTCCCCGAGACGCTGAAGCTCACGATGGCCGGGATGGGCGTCGCCCTGCTGGTGGGGCTCATCTCGGGAATCGTTTCGGCCATTCGACACCATAGCTGGGTTGACTACTCGGGCCAGGTCGTGGCCGTGTTCGGCGTCTCGGTGCCGGATTTCTTCTTTGGTCTCGTCCTTATATACATCTTCGCCGTGAATCTTCGATGGCTGCCGGCCCTGGGGCAGGACCGGCCCGAGGGAATGATCATGCCGGCGATCACGCTTGGCGTGAGCGCGGCCGCGATCATCGCCCGGATGACCCGCTCATCCATGCTCGACGTCATGAGCCGCGACTTCGTGCGAACGGCCCGCGCCAAGGGCCTGCGTGAATCGGCGGTGGTGATTCGCCATGCGCTCAAGAACAGCCTGATCCCGGTCATCACCATCGTTGGCTTGCAGTTCGGCAGCCTGCTCACAGGCGCCATCGTGGTCGAAGTCGTGTTCACGCGGCAGGGCCTCGGCTTCGAGTTGGTGGAAGCCGTGCAGCGTCGCAACTATCCGGTGGTGCAGGCTCTGGTCATGCTGGCGTCGCTGGTGTATGTCGCGGTCAACATCATCGTGGATGTGCTCTATACCTACATCGACCCGCGCGTGCGGCTTCAGACGTAGCGTGACGTTGGCAGGCAGCGCCAGTCGGCGCCGAGGAACGAGACGCCCGAGTCAACCATCGCTAGCCTGCCGTGCGGTTTCTGTGACTGCCTGGCCGAGCGACTAATGGCGACGACTGAAGACGTTACCGTCCAGCAGGCGCTCGAAGGCGGGGACGCGGCGCCCGCGCGCAGCGAGTGGGGCCTCGCGTGGCGGCGGTTCATTCGCAACAAGGCGGCGATCGCCGGCGGCGTGGTGCTCATCGCCATTGCCATCGTCGCGATCCTGGCCGATGTCATCGCGCCCCATTCGCTGAACTACTACAACCCCGAGCTGTTCAACTCCCCGCCGGGGGAGGGCGGGCACCTCCTGGGCACGGACCGAGTGGGCCGCGACGTATTCACGCGCGTGGTTCACGCGCCGCGCATCTCGCTGCGCATTGGGTTCTTGGCGGTAGCCATTGCCGCCACTGGCGGTACGTTCGTGGGCTTGGTCGCCGGATTCGTGGGCGGCAAGGTCGACTGGGCGATCAGTCGCGTGCTGGACGTGATGCTGGCGTTTCCCGGCATCCTGCTGGCCATTGTCATCGTGTCCACGCTTGGACCCGGCCTCAACAACGCGCTGATTGCGCTGGGGATCGCGGCCATTCCCTACTACGCGCGGGTCGTGCGCGGCGCCACGCTTTCGGCGCGCGAACTTGTCTACGTGCGGGCGGCGCGTGCCGTTGGCATGCGAGAGGCGCGCATCATGCTGCGCCACGTGCTGCCAAACGTCGTGAGCCCCATCATCATCATGGCCACTCTTGGCCTCGCGTCGGCGATCATTGCCGCCGCCGGGTTGAGCTTTCTCGGCCTTGGCGCCGAGCCGCCGACTCCCGAATGGGGTCTCGAACTCGCCGAGGGTCGCCGCTACCTCCGCACCGCGCCGTGGGTGCCGATGCCCCACGGCATAGCAATCTTCATCACGGTCATGTCGCTGAATCTGCTGGGCGACGGGCTCCGTGAGGCCCTAGACCCACAGGCCAGCGCCTGGACCAACTGAGCGGTCGGCGTCCGCCTACGGGTTGGCGATAAACGCGACGCCGAATGCGCCGCGCCCCGTGTGGGTGGCGATCACCGGCCCCATCTCGATGCCCGGCAGCAGCGCCGCCGACACGTCGAACTCTCGCTGGATGTCGGCCTCCAGCGCGGCGTACATGTCGTCAGCCCCCACGTGCATCACCGAGACGGACTGCAGACCGTTCGGCGCACGCTCGCGCACATAGTCCACCAGCGCGCGTCGGGCCTTGGTGAAGGACCGCACACGGATGACGGGCTGCACCTCGCCATCCTGCACGTGCAGCACCGGCTTGAAGCTCAGAATCGACCCCACGAAGGCTTGCGCGCCGCCAATGCGGCCACCGCGGCGCAAGTACTCCAACGTGGGCACGACGAACGCCACATGCGTGCGCGCGCCCAGTTCGTTCACTAACTCCACCACCGCCTCGGCGCTGGCTCCGCTGTTGGCGGCCTGCGCCGCCTCCACCGCCAGCAGGCCCACGCCGATCGGCGGCAGGTCGTTGCGGACCAGGTGCACGTCCACGTCGGGCAGTTGGTCGGAAGCCAAACGTGCCGACTCGAGCGTCCCGCTTAGCTTTGCCGAAAGGTGAATGGACACGATGTCGCTGCCGTCCGCCCCACAGCGCTGATAGATATCCATAACCGCGGCCGGCGCCGGCTGCGAGGTGGTCGGATGCTCGGGCCGCTCCTCGAGCATGGTGAAGAACTCGGTCGGCGTGATGTCGACGCCGTCGGTGTAGTCATCGGTACCGAAGTGCACGTGCAGCGGCACCACCTCGATCCCGTGCTCGTCGATGAGCTGCTGGGGCAAGTAGGCCGTGCTGTCGGTCACAATTTTGACTGCCATGCGAATACTCCAGTCCAACCTCAGCGCTGGGCCATGGTTCCGCCGGCGGACGCATCGTTGCCACCGAGCCAAGCGCTATCTGGCCACCCGCTAAATCATACTCCCGCGAACTTGAGCGTGCCGTGCCCGCGGCGAATCCGGTCCTTCCCTCTGCGTTCTGCTCGCCTAGTCGCTTGGGGGAATGTAGCGATTGGCTAACTCGACATAATCTTCCCGTGGCGGGCTGAAGATGTCGAGCACCAGCGCCGGCCCCTTCACGGTGCGCGCCCGGTGAAGCACGCCGCCTGGGATGATGAACATATCTCCGGGGCGGCAGAGGCGGGTCTCGTCGCCGATGGTGAGCTCCATCTCGCCTTCGAGCAGCATGCCGGCCTGCTCGTGCGGATGCTGATGCAGCGGCACCACGCTGCCCTCGTCCAACTCCAGCCGCGAGAGCATCACGCGTTCGCCGTAAGGGGTGCGGGCACGGGCTCCCGGGGCAAGCTCGATCTCCGGGTGATTGCTGGGGTCGATGAATGGCATGGGTGGACTCCGGATCGGCGCCGGCGTGCGAACGGTACTCTACAAATGGCTGGCGTGTCGTAGGGGGTGAGCAGTGGTTGTCGGAGATCTGATTGGCAAGCGCATGGCGCTGGCCGCGTCGGGTGGCTTGGACAGTTGCACCATCACCCGCTGGCTGGTCGAAGAGGGGGTCGGGGTCGTTGCTCTTACGGCCGACCTCGGTCAGCCCGACGAGAAGAATATCGACGATATTCCCGAGCGCATGCAGGCTGCCGGCGCCGAGGACGCCGTTTTGGTCGATGCGCGCGACGAGCTTGCCCGTGCCGGAATCGAGATCATCCAGACGCAGGCACGCTACGAGGGCGGCTATTGGAACACCACCGGGATCGCGCGTCACGTCACGGTCCAGGCTTTGCTGCCCGAGGTCCAGCGGCGCGGCATCACCGTGCTCGGACACGGCGCCACCGGCCGTGGCAACGACCAGGTGCGCTTTCAGCTGGTGGCCAACATGCTCGCGCCCGAGGTTCAGGTCTACGCCCCGTGGCGCGACACGGAGTTTCTTGAGCTATTCCCGGGACGTCGGGAGATGATCGTGTATTGCGAGCGGGAAGAGATTCCCATCCGCGCGACGCTCGACAAGCCCTACTCAACCGACGCCAACCTGCTTGGGCTGACCCATGAGGCCGGGCAACTCGAGGAGCTCGATACCCCGGCCCAATTCGTGCGCCCGGAGATGGGCGTGTTTCCTCACGAAGCGCCCGAAGATGGTGAGCGGATCGCGATTCGCTTCGAGCAGGGCGTTCCAACGGCCATCGACGGCCGAGCCGTGACGCCGCGTGAAGCGATCGAGCAGACCAACGCCATCGGTGGGCGACACGGCGTGGGCATCGGGTTGCACGTGGTGGAGAATCGCTTCGTCGGCATCAAGTCGCGCGGGGTCTATGAGGCGCCGGGGATGGAGTTGCTCGGCACGTGCTACGCCTATCTCCAGCAGCTCATCCTGGATCGCCGCGCCCGAGCCGTGTTCGACCAGGTGTCGGCGCAGCTTGCGCGACAGGTCTACGAGGGCTATTGGTTTGACCTTGCCAGCAGCGCCATGCGGCGGGCCGTGGATACCTTTACGTCACTGACCACCGGCACGATCGTCGTCGATGTCTACCGGGGCCACGTCGCCTATGCCAGCGCCCACGACGTGCCGCACTCGCTGTACAGCGACGCTTCGAGCATGGAGGGCGTAGGCGATTTCGATCACCGCGACTCGGAAGGATTCCTGGGCGTGCTGGGCGTTAGCGCCCGCGCGCTAAGCACTCAGGGCCACATCGACTCGGACTAGGGAGGCTGATGTGACGCAAATGGGAAACGTCTGCTCGCCTCAGGAGAGACCGTGGCCGTAGCGCGCGCCGCGACGGCGTCGGATGCGGCGCGGCGCTCGCCGCCGGCGGCGTTGCTGTCCATCGCCTTCGCCCTGCTGCTGGGATTCCAGGCGATCCGGGTCTTTACCACCCACACGGTCTGGCTGATCGGGGAGACGTCCAGCCGAGAGGTTCTGGGAATCGTAGTGCTCGGCGGCTTTGCCGCCGCCATTCTGGGCTGGCCGCTTATTCGTGCCTTCGGCAATCAGGCGGCGAGCCTTTGGTCGCTGCGATTGCTGGCGGCCGCGGCGGCCGTGGGGCAGATTTCTGCCGTTCCCGGCGTCGACTTCGCGGCCGGACTCGTCGGCACCATCGCCCTCGGATGGTTCCTCGCATTTTTGCCGGCGTTGGGATCGGCGGCGCCCATGGCTCTCGCCCTGGCGCTGGCACTCGATCTGACGGTCCGCATCGGCTTCATCACCATCGACGCGCCGTTTGCGCACCATCCGGCGGCTTCGGCGGTAGTTGCCATCGCCGTTGCCATCGTTGCGCTTGGCGCTCCGTCAATCGCGCGTCAAGCAAAGCAACTTCCGGGATGGCGCAATGCCTGGCCCCTGATTGGGCTGGGTCCCGGGCTAGTGGCTTTCCTGATTCTCAGCGGAAACCTGGGGCAGGTCATGGTGGGTGCGGATCTCGATTTTCGCGCCGCGGGTCTGGCGCTGGCTATCGGCGCTGCAGTGGGCATCGTCTGGACCTCGGCGCTGATACGAGTTGGGCCGGCTCATAGGCGAATTCTGCTTGGCGTGGCTGCCGTGGTGCTCGTCGCGGGGTTCGTGCTTTTCGACGCTCGATCGCCGGCAGCCGGCTTGGGCGCCGCCGCTGTTGCCGCCGCATTGCCAGTGGTTCTGGTTCCCATGGTGCAGCGATCGGACGGCTCGAACCGTGTCGCGCCAACCGTCGTGTCGGTGACCATCGGCCTTCTACTGCTGGTGGTGCTGCTGTTCGTGTTCTATTCCTTCTACGGACCCGATTGGGTGCTCTGGGCCGCCGTCATTGCCACTGCTCTCGTCGGAGTTGGCGGCTCGTTGAAGCGGCCGCCAGAGGTGGAGGACGAACGGCGCGCGCGACGGCGCCCCTGGCCGGCGCCGATTGTCGCCGCCGGGTTGGTGCTGCTGCCGGCCGTCGCGGTCGCGGGTACCGCCGCGCCGCCGGATGCCGGATTCGCGGAATCCGACGGACTCCGCGTCGTCACGTACAACATTCGCCAGGGATTCGGCGTAGAAGGCCGTTTCGATCTCGAGGCCGTCGCGCAGACCCTTGAGAACGACGCTGCCGACGTGATCGCGCTGCAGGAAGTCGGTCGCGGCTGGGTGATCTCGGGTGCGGCGGACACGCTCACCTGGCTGTCGCAGCGGCTCGACATGCCCTATGTCTATGGGGCGGGGGCGGGCGATCTCTGGGGGAACGCCGTCCTCACCCGCCTGCCGGTGCAGAGCACCGTGCATCACTTCGACAATCCGGGACGCATTCCTCGCGGCGCGCTCGAACTTGCGATCGATGCCCACGGAATGACCTACACCCTCATCAATACCCACTTGGATCACGACGATGACGGCGGACCTACGCGCGAAGACCAGGCGCGATCGCTGCTCGATATCTGGGGCGGCCGATCTCACACGCTATTGGTGGGCGATTTGAATGCGGAGGCGGACGCACGGTCCATGCAACTGGCGTTCCGGGCCGGATTCCTTGATCCCGATGCCGGCGGGCCGCCGACGTTTCCCGCGGATGCAGAGCGCATCGATTACGTGCTCCACACGCCCGATCTTTCGGTGGTCGAGGTGCGCCGACCGATCACGGCCGCGTCCGACCACGAGCCGGTGTGGGTGAAGTTGGCGCCGCACACCCTCGCGGCGGTGGTCCCGCGCTAGCCTGACACCTGACGCGCGAAACCAAGGCTCCTGGCGATGTCGCGCAGGCGCCGGTCGCTGGTCCACAGCAAACACGGGCTTGCCAGAGCGGTTGCAGCCAGGAGATGTGCGTCGATGTAGCCGATCCCGCGGCCCATGAGTCGATGGTGCTCAATGAGTGCCAGCACTTCCTGATCGGTCGCGACCGGCGCCTGAGGCAGCCCGCTCAGCAGGCCGAGCACCTCCGCTCGATTGCCAAGGCTCCCGCAGGCAAGCTCACCGACAACCATGGGATGCGCGAGTACCTGGTTGTCGTTCAGCAGTGGCGTCAGGTCCGGCTCGGCGCCGCGCAAATGGTCGACCCAAACCGAGGTATCGACCAGCGTCATCCGGACGATGTTCGGCGGCGAGGGACGGCCTGGAGCTGAGGTTCGCTTCCGCGCAGGCTTGCCAACCGCCGGGCGCTCTCCCGTTCGATCAGTGCCCGCAGACTTTCCCTGACAAGCGCCGTTCGCCCCTCGATTCCGGTAAGGCGCTGCGCATCCCGCAGCAGGCGCTCATCGAGATTGAGTGTCGTTCGCACGTCCATGCCTTCTTCAATCATCGTCTTGCACCATATTATGCACTAAATGATGCCAGATTTGGTGCTCACCAGTGCAGGTCGTTGCCTTGGGCCGACATTCGGCCGAGCCTCGGTGCCTGCCGCCTCGTCGAATGGGACCCACCAGACGTCGACCGGGAGCTCGCCCGCGGATGTGTACGCTCGCGTCTCAAGTAGAGCGAGCAAAGAAGTGCACGCCGCGATGGAACGATTCCGCGCAATCGCGCGTAGTGTCTAGTGGAAACCCTGCGGAGCACCGGCCATGAGGGCGGCAGATGACCGATGAGCAAGCGGTCCTGCGGTGTCAGGACGGCGAGCGCGAGGCCTTCCGCTATCTGGTGGAGCGCTACCAAGACGTGCTCTTCGGCACGGCGGTCCTGATGACCGGTAATCGGGCGCAGGCGGAGGAGCACGTGCAAGAGGCGTTTCTGGCCGCCTGGCGCGGAATCCAAGGCTTCCACAGCGACCGCCCGGTGAAACCCTGGTTGATCCGCATTCTTGTGAACACCGTCGTGTCCCAGCGCAGAAGGCGAGCGGTTGCCACGGTGCCCCTCGAGTACGAGCGTGAATCCGAAGACGACTCACAGCCCGCGGAGGAGATCGAGGCGCAGCACGACCGGGTCGCCATTCGAGAAGCGCTGGATGTCCTCAACCCGGATCACCGGCAGGTCGTGGTCTTGCGCTATTTCGCCGAACTCACGGTTCCCCAGCTGGCCGAAGCCATCGGCGTACGCGAGGGCACGGTGAAATCCAGGCTGCACCGCGCGCTCGGCCATCTTCGAGATCACCTAGCCACGGGCGGCGCCAGAGAGGCTCACGGCCATGGCCGATAACTACTCGCCAGATCAAGACATGGAGCGCACGCTGCGCCGGCACTTCGCGGCGGAGGCGGACGACCTGCGCGCGCCTACGAATCTCTGGGAGTCGCTGGAGGGCCGGCTCGAACCGCTCCCGGCGCCGAATCCCGTCACGCGGATTCGACGCAAGATCCTGGCGGCCGCCAAGCGGAACTGGCTGCCGGTCATGGTCACCGGCGGGGCCGTTGCGGTTGCCGCTTCCGCGGTACTGGTGGCCGGAAACCTTGGGCAAGAGTCTTCCGTTGCCGATGAAGCCATGGCGGTCGCCGAAGTCAGAGAGGTGATCAAAGAGGTTCCGGTCGAGACGGTCGTGACGCGGGAGGTCATCAAGGAAGTCGAAGTCATCAAGGAAGTTCCGGTCGAGGCCGTCGTCGAGAAGGTCGTGACGCAAGAGGTCATCAAGGAGGTACCAGTCGAGAAGATCGTGACCCAGGAAGTGATCAAGGAGGTCGTGGTCGAGAAAGTGGTCGAGGTCGAAAAGGTGGTTGAGGTTGAGAAAGTCGTCACCCAGCCAAGGGCGGAAACGATGATGCCGGCCGCAAGCCCCACCCCGGCGCCGCCCCCGTCTGCCGCCACGGCACCGGCCGCGGCGGCCGCCGAGGCCGCGCCGCCTCCCGCTACGCGACCGCCCGACACCACCTTCCAGGACTACGGACGCCAGCCGTCCGTTGCGACGGTGGACGACGCCGTCTCGACATTCAGCCTGGACACCGACCGCACGTCGTATCAGTTGGCGCTCACCTGGGCGCGGCAGGGCTACGACGTCGAGCCGGACTCGGTGCGCGCCGAGGAGTGGATCAACGCCTTCGACTACCAGTACGCCCCGCCGGCGGACGCCTGGGGCTTCAGCATCACCAGCGACCTGGTGGCGCACCCGCTCGACCAGCGCCAGCACCTGGTGCGGATCGGGTTCCAGGCGGCGGAAGTCGCCGACGACCGCCCGCTCAACGTGACGCTGGTGCTCGACGCCTCGGGCTCGATGGGCGACGGCAACCGGGTGGACATCGCGCGGGCGGCGGCAGAGGCGATTCGCCAGAGCCTGCGCCCGCAAGACCGGATCGCGGTGGTGCACTTCACGACCGGCGTGATCCATTACCTCACGGTTGAGCATCAGTCACCGGACGACCCGTCGGTGGCCTCATCCATTGCCCAGCTCGCGCCGCATGACAGCACCAACGTGCAGGCGGGGCTGAACTTGGGCGTGCAGCTGGCGCACCGCGCGCGGCTGGAACGGCCCGACGCCACCAACTACGTGATCTTGATGTCGGACGGAGTGGCCAACGTGGACGCCACCAACCCGTTCGCGATCCTGGAGTCGGCCTATGACCGGGACGCGGGCAACCCGCTGCGCCTGATCACGGTCGGCGTGGGGATCAACAACTACAACGACGTCTTGCTGGAGCAGCTGGCGCAGCACGGCAACGGCTGGTACCGGTATCTCAACGACTCGAACCAGGCGCGGGCCACGTTCAGCCGGGCGAACTGGCTGGCGCTGTCGACGCCCTTCGCGGACCAGACGCGGGCGCAGGTGACGTGGGACCCGGAGGTGGTCAAGTCCTGGCGGATCATTGGGTATGAGAATCGGGTGACGTCGGACGCCAGCTTCGCGGAAGACCGCAAGGAGTTCGCGGAGCTGCCGTCGGGGGCGGCGACGACGGTGTTCTACGAGGTGGAGTTGCAGGAGGGCGTGCGGGGCAGTGACGACCTGACGCTGGGCAAGGTGGAGTTGCGCTGGGTGGTGCCCGACACGGGCCAGTCGCGCAGCCAGCAGGTCGAAGTGACGGGACGACGCGACCTGAGCTTCGGAAGCGTCGAGGCCGACCCGCTGCTGCGGCTGGGCGGCATCGTGGCGCTGGCGGCGGACCGCTACAGCAGCCTGCCGCGGGGCACCGAAGACGGCCCCGCGGGCGTGTCCACCGACCTGGCGATCCTGCAGGAGGAGCTGGGAGCCCTGGCCGGTCCGCTGGGCGGCCTGGACGCCTATCGCGACTTCCGCTTCCTGCTGGAGCGGATGGCGGAGCGGGCGTACTCCGAGGCCCCGCCGGAAGCCCCCTCCGGCTACAGCCGCTAGCCCGTTCGGCGCCGAACACAGCGAGCGCGGGACGGGTCAGAGACCGAAGCTCGGAGTTCGTCCAAAGACCGTCAGCTTGATTCTTGAGACTCCCGTCGCGGGGGACTTGCGGCAGTTGCCAGATACGTGACAATGCGCGTCTGAAGCAATATTCATGTTCCCGGCCGACCTCTGCAAACACGTCGGCTCAAAGACTTGACCTGAGATTGAACGGATCCGGAGGGAGCGGCCCCAATGGCTGAGGCACTGCCGAACGAAAACATCCGCTACGAGCCGGATGAGCGCCCCCCTTGGTTGCTAGCCGGCGGCGTCGGGTTTCAGGCGGCCATGATCATGCTGGCGCCGGTCATTCTGACCGTCGTCATTGTGGTGCAGATCGCCGGCCAGTCCGCCGGCTATCTGTCGTGGGCCGTGTTCGCGGCGCTCCTGATCAGCGGCTTTACCACGATTCTCCAGGCTGTCCGTGTCGGGCGAATCGGGGCGGGGCATGTGCTGTTCATGGGGACGTCCGGAGCCTTCATCGCAGTCTGCGTCACGGCGCTGGTCAAAGGCGGCCCATCCACGATGGCCAGCCTTGTCGTCGTTTCGGCGCTGTTTCAGTTTCTGCTGGCCGCACGGCTCCAGCTGTTTCGGCGCATTTTCACGCCGGTCGTCAGCGGCACGGTAATCATGCTGATTGCCGTCACGGTGATGCCGCTCGTGTTTGATGCGCTGACGCAGGTGCCTGAGGGCACGTCGCCGGTGGCGGCGCCGATTGCCGCGCTGGCCACCTTGGCGACTGTCGCGGCGCTGATCCTGCGCGCGGCACCCAAGTGGCGGCTCTGGTCCCCGCTGATCGGCATCGTCGTAGGCTGCGTTGCCGCCGCGCCCTTCGGTCTATACGACACGCAGCCCGTGCTCGACGCCCCTTGGGTCGGCATTCCGCTGGACGGATGGCCGGGCTTCGATCTGACGCCTAACGTCGAGTTTTGGGCGCTCCTTCCGGCGTTCATCGTGGTCACGATCGTTGGCGCCATTGAGACCATTGGCGACAGCGTGGCCATTCAGCAGGTGTCGCGCCGCAAGCCGCGGGCCACCGACTTCCGCCTGGTCCAGGGTGCGCTCAATGCCGACGGTATGGGCAATCTGCTGTCCGGCCTGGCAGGGACGTTGCCCAACACCACCTATTCGAGCAGCGTGCCGCTGTCCGGCGTCACCGGCATAGCCGCCCGCCGCGTGGGCGTCGCCATTGGCGTCATCTTCATCATTCTGGCGTTCTTCCCCAAGGTTGCGGCCTTGCTGATCGCCATTCCGGGTCCCGTAGCGGCGGCCTACATCACCGTTCTCATCGGCGTGCTCTTCGTGCAGGGGATGAAGATCATCGTCGACGACGGGGTCGATCACCGAACGGCCGCCGTCGCCGGATTGTCGTTCTGGATCGGTGTGGGATTTCAGAACCAGGTGATCTTCGCCGACCAATTGGGCGACGGTTTCATCGGCGTATTCCTGAGCAACGGCATGACGTCGGGCGCGCTCGCCGCCATCATCATGATGTTGTTCCTGGAGTTGACGAGCCCGCGGCGCCGGCGTCTGCAGGTCGGGTTGAACATGGCCGCGTTGCCGAGGATCGACGAATTCCTGCGCGAGTTCGCGGCGAAGAACGGTTGGAATTCCGCGTCGGCGGACCGGTTGGCCTCGGCGGGCGAAGAAACGCTGGCCATCCTGCTGCAGGGGACCGAAGACGCGACCGACGACGTCGAGCGCCGCCTCGCCGTTTCTGCCCGCAGGGAGGGGCAGGCGGTGGAAATGGAATTCGTGACGGCCTTGGAGACCGAGAACATGGAGGACCGCCTGGCCTATCTCAGCGAATTGCCCCCGGCGCCCGACGAACGCGAGGTATCGTTCCGTCTGCTGTGGCACTACGCCTCGTCGGTGCAGCACCAGAAATATCACGGCGTCGACGTCATTGCCGTGCGAGTCTCGCGCACGACCTAATCCACGGCGCGAAACTTGCGTGGCCGCAAACCCTTAGGCTGCTTGTGATTGGCCGGTCCCCGATACGGGCCGTGCACGGACCAGTCGAGACCGAAACGGAGCGATCAGATGACCGAGTCCAGCTACACGATGGGCTATAGCGCGGAGTTTCGACAGATGCTGGATCGGCGCAGCGCGGAGACCCACGCGTCGCACCTGCTGCCGCTGCTCGAGCCCGGCCTGCGCGTGCTCGACTTCGGCTGCGGCCCCGGAACCATCACAGTCGGCCTGGCCCAAGCGGTGGATCCGGGAGAGATCCACGGCGTCGACATGGAGGCGTCGCAGATCGAGCTGGCCCGTGCCGCCGCCCAGGCTGGCGGTCATCACAATGCGACCTTTCACGTCGGCGACGTGACCGATCTGCCCTTCGATGACGCAACGTTCGACGTCGCGCACTGCCACGCCGTGCTGATGCACGTTCCCGACACGTCCGGGACCCTGGCGGAGGTGAAGCGGGTGCTGAAGCCGGGCGGCGTCATCTCCAGCCGTGAGTTCATCCTCGGCTCCTCGTTTCTCGAGCCGAGCACCGAGAACACCGACGCCGCGTGGGAGACGTTTGGCAACCTGCTCCGAGCCAACGGCGGTCATCCTCAAATGGGCAAGGAGTTGAAGAACAGACTCATCGAGGCCGGGTTTTCGGACATCCGGGCGACCGCCTCCTTCGACTACTTCAGCGCGCCGCCGGACGTGGCATTCCTACATGGCTTCATCAGCGACTGGTTTTACTCGCCGGACGTGATCGCGGCGGCGACGACGCACGGGCTGGCTACCCAGGAGCAGTTCGACCAGTGGCGCCTCGAGCACGACGAGTGGAAGGACCACGTGGGCGCCGTCGGCGCGATCGCCTTTGGTGAGGCGATTGCCGTCAAGCCCTGATCCTCCCCTCCGTCATCCCACGGACGATTCGGCCAACCGACACGTGAGCAGGCCGCCCGTAGACTGGGGCAAGCGGAGGCCGCGAGCCGTCGTCGCACCACTCGGAGACATGCCTGACAGCGCGCCGCGGGTGCGGCATGCTTGCCCGCGCACGATTCCAAGTGGCTGATTCCTTGCCGCGCATTGCCCGCCAAATCGAGTTTCCTTCGCCCAGCGAGGTGCGGGTCGCCGAACGGCCGGTGGCCGATGCCGCGCCGTCGCAGCTACTGGCCCAGGCCACCCGCACGCTGATAAGCGCTGGCACCGAGCAGAACTTGCTCGAAGGCGACCATCGGGCCGCCGGCCTGTCCGAGGCCCCGGACGCCCTGCGCCCGGGTTACTCGTGGGTGGGGCGCGTACTCGAGGCCGGCGACCAGACCGCCGGTTTTGCCGCGGGCGATCGGATCGTGGCCTCGCTGCAGCACGTGAGCTTGGCCTTGATCCCGCCGGACGATCGACCAATGTCCAGGCTCGAGGTTCCGCAGTTGCTGCCGGACGCGGTCTCGGACGACGCGGCCACGTTTGTATCGCTGGCCGACGTCGCGCTGCATGCCGTGCGGCGAGCGCAGCCTTCGATCGGCGACGCCGTGGCCGTGTTCGGCGTCGGGGTGGTGGGACAGCTCATCGTGCAGTTTGCCCGCATGGCGGGCGCCTATCCGGTCGTGGCCGTGGACCTTGACGAGCGACGCTTGGAGAATGCCCTCGAAAGCGGCGCCACCCACACCGTCAATGCCGGGCGCGACGACGCGGTTGAGGCTATTCGTGACGTCTCATATGGGGTCGGCGCGCGCGCGGTGTTTATGGCGACGCGCACGCCGCACGTGCTGCCAGACTGCATTCGGGCCGCCGACAACGGGGGCGTCATTGCCGTGACCGGCAGCGCTCCCGGCGCCGTGGGCATTGAGTTGCAGGTCGACCTGCTGCGACGCGAGCTCACGATCTTCGGCACGTATCAGGCCTTCTATCCACACGAGCCCTATCACAAGTTTCAATGGCCGCGCCCGCGCAATCGGGAATACGTGATTGAGTTGATGGCCCGCGGTGAACTCCGCGTCGACCATCTCGTTTCGCACCGCGTGCCCTATGCCGGCGCTGCGGAAATGTACGCCCTGATCGAGCAAGGACCGAGCGGTTGGCTGGCAATCGTCCTCGATTGGACGGACTCGTCCGAGGGAGAGGTGACATGACGACGCGGTTCTATTTCCGCAGTACCTGAGACAGTTGTCGCAAGGCCCGTGCGGCCTTGGACGGAGCCGGCGTCGAGTACGAGCCGCATGACTACGCCCGACGGGCGCTGACGACCGAGGAACTGGCCGACATCGTTGGCAGCGGCTCGGCGGTCTCGTTCGTCAACCCGCGCAGTCCGGCCTTTCGAAAGCTCGGCATCGCGCACCAGGATCTGGATGACGAATCGGCGCTGCGCATCATGCAGGAGAATAACGTCGTGGTGCGGCGGCCGATCGTGGTCCAAGGCGAGGAGCGCATCATCGGGCTCGACGCGGATGCGTTCGAACGGCTGGCGCACGCGCAGGCCGCCGGCGAATAGGTCGGGACGCGCGGGGCCTCTAGGGCGCCGAAACCACGGAAACCGTGGTCGTCGTCTCCTTGGCGCTACCCACGCGGCGCTCCGGAAAGTCGGCCTGGCGGACAACCGGGTACGACTTCTCCCGCTGCAGCGGAATGGGCTGTTTGACGAGGTCGCGGTCGCCCGTCGCGCTGCGCAGCAGATGGGCGGACATGATGGTGAAGAGCCCGCCGTCCGACGCGCGGCTCGAGTTCAGCTCGAAATACTTGCGTGACATGACGCTCATGTTCTCCAGCTTCATGTCTTCACCGGCCTCGGGCTGTTGCCGCAACCGTCCGAGGAAGATTTCGCAGAACATATTGGCGCCGCTGGCCATCTGCGCCCGCCCGTAGGCGCGGCAGACGAAGGGGCGGACGGGGTAGATCTCGCATCGGTTGTCGTCGCCCAGCATCGGGCAACGGGTGGCCTCGGTGTTGAAGCCTCGACCGACGGATCGGACGAAGGCCCGGGGCGCCTTGGAGCCCATGCCGAGCCACCGGCCCAGCGGATTTCCTGGCTGCTCGATTTGGGCATGCACCCGACCGACGATCCGCTGGCGCTGTGCCTTGGTCAGGTTGTCGCGCATCCACGAATGGATCAGGGCCCACTCCGGCTCGCCGACGAGCACCTGGTGCTTGCAGCAGCGCGCGCAGCCGTCCTGGCAGGTGATGATGGGGTTTTCCTTGACGACGAGCTCCGACCAGCCTTCGAGCGCGGCGTACATCTCCGGAAACGTGCGCGCGTCGCGCACCATGCGCTCGTGAAAGGCATGCAGGTCAACGGCCTGAGCCTTCTTGGGCTTGCGTGCCACAGCCGCTCAGTAGTTCTTGCGAATGTCTAAGTATCGCGGTGCGGACCCAGCGTCACAACCAGCTTGAGGTGCGTTCGGTCTCATGCCGGGGCCTCGAGATTGTCGAAGGCGTCCTCGTCGACCACCGGAAAGCGGGTTTCCGCCGCGAGCGGTATCGGTTCGGGCGAAAGGTCGTCGCCATCGACGACGTGACGCAGCACGTGCGCGGCCATGATCGTGAAACGGCCCGGCTCGGCGGGCGATCGCCCCCGATTGAGGGCGAGATAGGTCGCTGAGGTCAGCGGCATGGGCGCCAGATCGAGGGTGCGCTCGATGCCGGGCGCCTGGCGCACGCGGCCGGCGAAGATCTCGCAAAGCATCATGGAGCCGTTGGCCAGCACCGACCGACCATATGCCCGACAGACGAACGGCCGCACCGGATAGATCGCGCAGCGATTGTCGTCATCGAGCATCGGGCAGCGGGTGGCCTCGATGGCCGCGCCACGCGCCACCTGGCGCATGAAGACGCGGGTCGATCGGCCGCGCATGCCGAGCCAGCGCGACAGGGGATTGCCGGGCTGGACGAGCTGGGCCTGCGTGCGGCGCACGATGCGACGGCGTTCTTCGGGCGTCAGGTTGGCGTGCATCCAGCGCACGATGTGCGCCCATTCCGGCTCGCCGACCAGGACCTGGTGCTTGCAGCAGCGCGCGCAGCCCTCCTGGCAGACCAGGATTGGGCTGGCCGCGACGATGGCGTCGGTCCAGGCCTCCATGGCGGCGTAAAACTCGTCCAAGGTGTGGGCGTTGCGCACCATGCGGGCGTGGAACTGCCCGAGGCTGACGGTTCGTGGCTGCGGCACACAACCCTACTTCGGGGCACCGTCGGCGCGACTGGACGGCGGGGCCTTGCGGCGTTGGATTTCCCGGCAACGAGCTATCTTCCCACCAGGTTGCCCCGGCAGTATTGTCGCCGCTGACGAGCTTAACGACTGTGTTCGGGATGGGAACAGGTGTGGCCTCGTCGCTCGAGTCACCGGGAAACCCAACGCCGGAAGGGTAAGCAAAGCTGCACTGTTGCCGGTCTAACGAAATTCTAAGCCCTCGACCGTTAGTACGGCTCTGCTCAACGGCTCTCACCGCTTACACATGCCGCCTATCAACCAGCTCATCTCGCTGGGGTCTTACCTGGTTAATCCAGTGGGAGGCCTCATCTTGAGGTGGGCTTCGCACTTAGATGCTTTCAGCGCTTATCCCATCCGGACATAGCTACCGAGCAATGCCGCTGGCGCGACAACTCGCACACTAGAGGTCCGTCCAACCGGCTCCTCTCGTACTTCGATCAGATCCTCTCAAGCCTCCTGCGCCCGCGGCGGATAGAGACCGAACTGTCTCACGACGTTCTGAACCCA
>JAPPNP010000052.1 GCA_028873795.1 Chloroflexota bacterium | reverse complement strand
GTTCGGATTGCAGGCTGCAACTCGCCTGCATGAAGCCGGAGTTGCTAGTAACCGCCGGTCAGCATACGGCGGTGAATACGTTCTCGGGCCTTGTACACACCGCCCGTCACGCCATGAAAGTCGGCAACACCTGAAGTCGGTGCGCCAACCTTAGGGGGGCAGCTGCCGAGGGTGGGGCCGGTGATTGGGGCGAAGTCGTAACAAGGTAGCCGTAGCGGAAGCTGCGGCTGGATCACCTCCTTTCTAGGGAAGTTGTTGGGCAGTCAACCTGCCCGACGATCCTAGGTTGAGGATCGACCGGCATCGGTCGGCCTTCGGGCCGCCCGGCTGTCGCGCTGAGGACCACAACGCTATCGAGCCCAGGCCTTGGCCGCCTACCTCACGCTCACTCTTCCCCGTCGTTAAGGTGCGTCACGCACCGGCGGCGGGAGCCGCCGGGCCGGCCAGGCGGTCGCCCCACCACCGCGTCGGGGAGGAAAGTCCGCACTCCACCGAGCACGGCAGCGGGTAACGCCCGTCGTCCAACGTCGGTTCGTCCGACGAAGGGCAGGAACAGGGGCACAGTGACGATGCCCGGCGCTTGTGACACCCCCTCGGGGAACAAGCACGTATACGCGCCAGGCGTGAAACGGCCAACCTCTGCCGGGAGCAAGGCCAAGCCGGGACGTTTGCAGGCTGCTCGCCAAGTCCCAGGTAGGCCGCACGAGGCCGGCGGCAACGCCGGTCCCAGATAGATGACCGCCCACGACAGAATGCGGCTTATCGGCCGGTTCGGCGGCGCGCCCGCCTCTCTCATTCTTCGGTGGCCCGCGCTGCGTGCAGCGCGGGACGGGCTGCGGTGACGTCTCCCAGGCTGGGCTACCGGGCAGCGTCAACATGTTCATGTTCATCACATTCAAACGCTGGTCGCTGAGAGAGGGGCGAACGGAATCGGAACTCGTCAAGCTCGTACGTGACGAGTTCCAGCCTCACTACGCGAAGCTAACCGGCTGCCTCGGGCTGGGGCTCCTGCACATTGACGGCACGAGGTCCTACCTGACGCAGCAGTTCTGGGAAAGCCGTGAGCGTTGGAAAGAGACAACAGGCTCCGGCTCCTACCAGGCCTGGTGGCAGGACTACAAACCACTCCTCGAACGGTGGGACGAGATCATGGAATTCGAAGACGAGTGGGAAACCGAAGACCTGCTCGGTACCGGTGAAGGACCCTGACGGGAGTCTCGACGCTCCCGACGTCTGATCGATCGTCCGGTGTAGGGGCAACCCTTGGGGTTGCCCGCTTGACGCTGCGCGGGTGTTCCTACGGATTCGACGACCCGCGGCGTGATCGCCAGGTCCGCCGCCGCGCCCAGGCCAGCGCCACGCTGCCCGCCACGGCCATGAAGGCCGCCAGCGCGTTGAACAGGATGTCCAGCGGGTCGAACACGCGGATGGGCACGAACCACTGGATGCCCTCGTCCGCCGCGCCGATCGCCACCGCCGCCAGGAAGGCGAGCGCGGCGGGCAGGGGAACGCGGCGGCCCTGACTGGCGCGCTCCGTGAGCGCTTCGTAGATCAGGAGCGCCACCACGCCGTACTCGATGAGATGGCTGCGCTCCGTCTCCAGCGCCATCCGCACGAACACCAGCCCGTAGACGGCCGCGACGCCCAACGCCACGGCGATCTCAAGACCGCCCGGCCGCCAGGTCAGGCCCCGGGTAACCACGGCCGCGCCAATCAGCAGCATGGCGAGGACGAATTGAGGCGTGAGAACACCGCTGTCGCGCAGCAGCCCGGCCAGCGTTGACGCCAGACCCAGGGTGGAGTAGATCGCCGCCACCACGAGCAGCGTCCAGGCCCAGAGCCGCCGCTCGCGAGTTGAAGAGAACAGAGTCATGGCCGCATCGAACGGGGTGGGCGTCAGGTTGTCAACACCGGGCGTGGTTGCTGCGGCCGCTCATGCGCCGGTTGGTGGGCGAGTTTGATCAGCTTCCTTTCCCCCGAAGGAGAGCCCCCAGCTTCTCCCTCTCCCACGGGGGACCTTCTTTTCCCTCTCCCACGGGAGACCTTTGCAGAATCCAGCCGGGATTGGGGATGACCGGGCGCATCCTGTCCGCCCCCAGGTTCACTGAAGGGTGGATTCCCGCCCCGTATCGAGTACGGGGCAGGCTCTTCGCGGGAATGACGAAGGGTTACGCAAAGGTCTCCACGGGGAGACCCTCTTCTCCCTCTCCCACGGGGAGAGGGTTGGGGTGAGGGGTTTCGCGGCTCACCAATCAAACACACCCACGGCCAAACGCCGAGAACTAGGGTTTTCAGAACCGCCAACGGGTAGAATGACGGGCGGGGTGGAGCAGTGGTAGCTCGTCGGGCTCATAACCCGGAGGTCGTCGGTTCGAATCCGACCCCCGCAACCAGTTTCATCGATTCCAGCCTCGTCGCCGGGCGGTCTGCACGGTTGAAATTGTCGAGGCGGTGTGTATATTACACACCGTGGACAGCCGCGAAGTCCTGCGCCGCCTGCGTCGAGACGGCTGGGTACGTCGGAACGTGAGGGGAAGCCACCACCACTACACGCATCCCGAGAGACCCGGACGGGTCACGGTCAAGCATCCGACCAAGGACATTCCGATCGGCACGCTGCGGAGTATCTACCGCCAAGCCGGCTGGCCATGGGAGAGCCGCTGATGCAGTTTCCAGTAGTCCTTCACAAAGATGACGGAACCGGCTATGGAGTCACGGTGCCTGATCTGCCGGGTTGCTTTTCGGCGGGCGATACGCCCGAGGAAGCCATCGCGTCAGCCCATGAAGCTATCGCTTGCCACGTCGAAGGCTTGCTCATGGACGGCGAGCCCATTCCCGAGCGGGACCGGCTAGAGCTCCATCAAGCCAACGCCGACTATGCGGATGGAATCTGGGCACTGGTAGACGTGGACGTCTCAAGACTCTCCAGCAAAACCATCCGCGTCAACGTCACCATGCCGGCTCGCGTGCTGTCGATCGTCGATGAGGCCGCGAGTCGGGAAGGCGAGTCGCGTTCGGGATTGCTCACGCGCGCAGCCCTCCAATTCGTGGATCGGAGAATCGACGCGCCATAGGACCGTCTCGCTCGACTTGCTCATCGAGACTCTCCGCGACTACGCAAACTGCTCGGTCAGCCGCGCTCCGGATAGCCCCGGCGCCGCAGGGGAACTCTGGGGCTGACCCCAGGATTTGCCACATGGCGCGGCCAGTAGCCCTGGGCCAGCCAGGCCATTTGCTCGGCTGAGCCCTCGCCCACGCGGCGGATGCCCTCCTCGGACGAGCCACCCGCGTGCGGCAGCCAGAGCACGTTGGGCATGTCCACCAGCGGATTGTCCGGCGTCACCGGCTCCTGCTCGAAGACGTCCAATCCGGCGCCGGCGATGCGACCGGTCTGCAGCGCTTCCAACAGCGCCGCCTCGTCGACCACCGCTCCGCGCGAGACGTTGATGAGCACGGCGGACGACTTCATGCGGGCCAGGAGATCGCCGTCCACGAAGTGATGCGTGCCGGCGTTCAGCGGCAGGTGCACGGACACCACGTCACCCGTGGTGAAGGCCGTGTCCAGGTCGACCAGCTCGACGCCGAGCGACGCGGCCTCCCAGGGCGACACCGTGGGTCCGTAGGCGATGCAGCGCATGCCGAAGCTCTGCGCCCGCACCGCCACCGCCCGCGCGATGCGACCGAATCCGATCAGCGCCAGGGTGGCCCCGCGCATATCGCCGATGGGTCTGATTTGGGCCTCCCAGGCCGGGATGGCGCGGTTTCCCTGGCGCCATTGCGCCCACATCTGCGGCACCCGCCGCACCGAGCCGATGATGAGGAACATGGCCGCGTCCGCCGTCTGCTCGGTGGCGAAGGCCGGGAGATTGCCCACCACCACGCCGGCGGCGGTGGCCGCGTCCAGGTCGACGTGGTCCACACCCACCGTGGGGGCTATGACGCCCTGCAGGGCGGGGAGCCGGTCGAACGGCGTCAGTCGATAGGGGCCGTGCGGCCAGATGATTCCGTCGAAGCCCGCCAGCCGCTCCACGGCCTCGTCATCCGAGGTGGGCGCGTCGACGACCGTCAGCGTCGCGCCGACGGCGTCGAGCAGGTGCGTGAAGTCGAGCACCGAGGCGTAGCGCAGCCCGTCGGCCAGCGCGACCCGAAACTTCTTGTCGGACATGCGACGGCCCCCGCCTGGATACGAGCCTGCGGGCACCGTACCGCACGCCCTGACTGCGGACGCGCAGCGATAGACGTCATACTGTGCCGCGTCGAATTGGAGAGCCGTGAGTCGGGAGGCTGCGATGGCGCCGGGTGAATCGGTGGTGGTGTTGGGTGCCGGCAATACCGGGTTCGCCACAGCGGCCAACCTGACGCTGGCCGGGCACTCGGTCACCCTGGGCGAGCTGCCGGCATTCGGCGAAGCCCTCGATCCCGTGCGAGATGACCGTGTGATCGAGTTGCACGGCGCGGCGCACACGGGCGCGGCGCGCATCGACATGATCACCGACGACGTCGGGGCCGCCGCCGCCGCGTCGGACGACCTGTTGCTCATCGTGCCGGCCTATGGCCATGCGCCGTGGGCGCGGGCGCTCGCCCCGCACATTCGCCCGAGCCACATCCTGACGCTGATGCCCGGCACGCTCGGGGCGCTGGAGGTGGCGCGCCTGCTGCGCGAGGCCGGCGCGCCCGAAATTCCGATCGCGGAGACCGACACCGCGCCCTACGTCTGCCGCAAGACGCAGCCCGATGGAGCCACGATCTGGGGCGTGGTGCCGGCAATGGGCCTGGGCGTGTTTCCGTCCTCGGCGACGGCGCAAGTTCATGAGCGACTGGCCCGGCTGTTCCCCGGCATCACGCCCGTTCCCGACGTGCTGGCCTGCGGCTTGAGCGCGATGAACCCCGTCGTCCACCCGCCGGGCGTGTTGCTCAACGCCGGGCGCGTCGAGCGCTCGCGCGGGGAGTTCTACTTCTACGACGAGGGCGTCACGCCGGGCGTGGTGCGGGCGATCATGGCGCTGGACGCGGAGCGCCGCGCGGTGGCCGCGGCGCTGGGCCACGACCTGCCGGACGCCGCCGAGGCCTTCCACGCCGCCGGGTTCGGTCCCCGCGCCGAGCCGCCCGATCTCTGGGCCACCATCAACGGCAGCGCGATGCTGACCGCGCTGAAGGCCCCCGGCCAGCTCGACACGCGCTGGCTGTCGGAGGACGTGCCCTACGGCCTGCGCGCGTGGTCCGGTCTGGGCGCCGCGCTGGGCGTCCCAACGCCGATCATCGACGCCGTGGTGGCGCTGGGCCTGACCGTGCTGCAGGAGCCATTGGACACCAACCGGCGCACCCTGGCCGACCTGGGCATCGACGGCCTGACGGGCGACGAAATCAGGGCGTTCGTGACGGGTGGTGGGGGCTAGGGGCGGTTTCGCCAAGCATCTACGCGCGATATTGACGGCGACACTGTCGCGTGAAAAACTAGCAAATAACAGGTTTGAATAACGCGACAGTCACCGCGTCATTGTCGCGTCCCTTGTCGCTTGGTGAGCAGCATGCCGAGTTGGGATGTTCACTTCAATGTCCACATTCGTGTCGATGAGCCGCGGCTCGTGCGGGCGATTGAGCGGTCGCGCGCGATCGCCGAAACCATTCGCGGCATCCCGGTGACGGTTGGCGTGCGACGACGCCTCAACGCGCTCAACATCGCACGCGCCGTTCGCGGCACGGCGGCCATCGAGGGAACGCGTATCTCAGAGACCGAGGCGCTCGAAGTGCTGGACGCTCCGGCAGATGTCAAGGTCTTGCCGGCCGACCGGTCACGCGACGAGCGCGAAACGCGCAATGCCCAGGCGGTGCTCGAATTCGTACGGCGTGAACTGGGCGATAACCCTCAGCGGCGGCTTGACGAACCGCTCATCCGGGAAATCCATCGGCTTACGACTGAGGGTGTGCCCTACCGAGGCAACGAGCCGGGCCAATATCGGGACCACGCCGTATCCGCCGGCGACTATCGTCCTCCGGCCAGCGGCGACGAGGTCCGACAACTCATGACCGACTTCGTCCACTGGTTCGACCAAGGCGAAGCAGCCGCCTGGGACCCGATTGTCCGAGCGGCCATCGCGCACTTCTACGTAGCGAGCATCCACCCGTTCGGCGACGGAAACGGGCGAGCATCACGCGGTGTCGAAAGCTTCATGCTCTATCGCGCCGGCATCAACGCCTTTGGGTTCTACTCGCTGGCGAATTTCTACTACCAGAACCGAGACGCATATTTGGACGCCCTGACGGCGGCGCGTTTCCGGTCAGGCGGCGACCTTACCGATTTCGCGCTCTTCGCAGTCGAGGGCCTGGCAAGCGAGCTTGAGCAGGTGCGGCGCGAGTTGATGGCCATGATTCAAGTCATCGCTTTCCACGAGTACGCCCGCCAGACGCTCGACGAGGTGCCCGGACTTGGGGATCGGCGGCGGGCGCGGATGCTGGATCTCATCAGGCGCCTCACGAGCGCGCAGCTCGCGAGAGCGCCCCACGGCAGCTTGGATTCACCCAACATCATTGGCAGCGTGTATCGCCGCGTGGGAGTTAGGACCACGCAGCGAGACCTTCGAACGCTGCAAGAGCACGAGTTGCTCATAGAGCGCGATGGCCAACTCGTCCCTCACGTCGAGATCATGGCCTTGTTCGCTGAGCCGTAGCGCCTAGAACGCCGCCTCGAGCATGGCCAGGAGCTCGGCCTCGGTGGGTTGGGCGGGGCTTTGGTCCATGAGGCGGCGGCTGCCGTGGGTGACGCGGGCCACCTCGGGCAGCCAGTCGCGCTGCACGCCGGCCTCGCCGAGGCGCGTGGACAGACCGATGCCATCGATCAGCCCGCGCATGGCGTCCAACGTCGCCTGAGCGCGGTCCGCGTCGCCGGCGCCGTTCGGCGCGCCCAGCGGCCCGGCCATGCCGCCCACGAGCGCGGGCACGCGCTCGGCGCAGAAGGCCATCACGGGCAGCAGGCAGAGGGTGTTGGCCACGCCGTGCGGGATCTTGGCCCAGGCGCCGATGGCGTGCGCCATGGCGTGGACGATGATCGTGCCGGCGTTGGCCAGGGTGTAGCCGGCCATGACGCAGGCGTAGGCCAGCTCGTCGCGGGCCTCGGTGTCGCTGCCGTCGGCCACCGCGCGCGGCAGGTACTCCACGACGCGCCGCATGGACTCGGCGGCGTAGAGGCGCGTGTGCGGCGTGGCCCTGACTGAAATGAACGATTCAGTGGCGTGGCAGAAGGTGTCCATTCCCGTGGCGGCGGTGACGTCCGGCGGCACCGAGTCAGTGAGCGCCGGGTCGACGATCGCCGCCTTTGGGTAGATGAAGGGGCTCACGACGGACATCTTGTTGGACTGGTCCGCCAGCACGATGACCGCGTTGCCCGTCAGTTCCGACGCGGTGCCGGAGGTGGTCGGCACGCTGATGGTGGGAATGCCCGGCTTCTCGAGGATCTCGACGCCCAGCCAGTCCTCCGTCGTGCCGCCGTTGGTCACCAGGCAGGCGGCGATCTGCGAGGTGTCCATCGCGCTGCCGCCGCCAAGCCCCACGACCACGTCGGCGCCGTCGGCCGCGACGGCCTCGGCGCAGGCGTCCACGCTCGGGCTGGGCGGTTCGGGCACCACGCCGGTATAGACGCCGTAGGAGATTCCGGTGTCGTTGAGCAGCTCCTCGACCTGCGCCAGCACGCCACACGCCGCAACGCCGGGATCGGTGACGATCAAGACGCGACCGGCGCCGGCGCGGCGCAGCTGATCCGGCAGTTCGAGGATCGCCCCACGTCCGAAGACGAGCGTGGGGGTAGTGCGAAAGGTCGAAGGTGAAGGGCCGAATGTCATAGCCGCAAGTCCCGCTGCGCCGGCAAGCTCGCCATTATGCGCCGATGACCGGGCGGGCGCGTACCATGCTCACGCACGGCGGTGCGAGAGGATCCGCATTCATGCCCAGCTTTCCTGTCGAGGGACTTACCGAGGCCTCCAGTCGCGTCCTCGCGGCCGCCGGAGCGCCGGACGACATTGCCGACCAGCTGGCCCAATGGCTGGCCAACTCGAACCTGGCGGGGCACCCCTCGCACGGGTTCCAGCGGGTACCGGAGTACGTGGGGCTGATCCTGGAGGGCAAGATCAAGCCCGCCGAGCGGCCGACTATCGTCTCGGAGACCGCGACCACGGTCATCATCCAGGGCAACCAAGGCTTTGGACACTTCGCCGCCGAGTTGCTCACGCGCGTGGTGGCGGCCAAGGCCAAGGAGTCGTCGGTGGCCATTGGCGGCATGACCAACGTGACCCACATCGGCCGCCTGGGCGAGTGGGGCGAGCTTGGCAACGAGCTGGGCGTGATCTCATTTCTCTGCATGGGTTGGGCCGGGGGAGCGGCCGACATCGCGGCCCCGTTTGGCGGGGCGGAGCCGCGGGTGGGCACGCTGCCATTCACCTTCGGCGCGCCGGCGGCGGAGGACGACGGCATGCTGATCGACATGGCGACCACGGCGTCCGCCGAGGGCAAGGTGCGGGTCTACCGTGACAAGGGCCTCCCCGTGCCGGACGGCTGGCTGTTGGACCAGGACGGGCGACCGACCAACGACCCGGCGAAACTCTACGAGGGCGGGATGCTGGTGCCGTTTGGCGGCCATAAGGGCTATGCCGTTGGCCTGATGGTGTCGCTCCTGGGCGCCAACCTGGTGGGCACCGCGGTGGAGGGCGGCGAGAACCCCGCCGGCGGATTCGCGCTGGCGATCGACCCCGCCGCCTTCGGCGACGCCGAGGACGTGCGGCGCGGCATCCGCGCCAACCTGGAGCGCCTGCGCGACACGCGTCCCGCGCCGGGATTCACCGAAGTGCAGGTGCCGGGCGACTTCGAGCGCGCCTCCTGCCGCGCCCTGGCGGGACAGCCGCTGGACATTCCCGACTCGACCTGGGAGCTCTACCTCGACAGCGCCGAGAAGGTGGGCGTGTCGGCCGACGAGGTCAACGCCTTGGCGAGCGGGGCGGGGTAGCGGCCAAGGGCCGGGCGCCCACAGGACGCCCCCACGCGGGCGGAGGTTTGGGACGCCGGATCCCTCACCCTCCCTCTCCCTGAGGAGACCTTTGCATAACCCCTCCGTCACTCCGGCGGAGAGCCTGCCCCGTACTTGATACGGGGCCGGAATCCAGTCCGGTCGAATCTGGAGGCGCGGCGGACGCTTGGCGTCGGGCGGGTCGCAGACCCCTCTCTACCGGGTTTTGCAACGGTCTCCTGAGGGTGAAGGGACCGGACGGGGGAGCGGGAACCGGGCTGAACCGCGGCAACCGGATCGGCTGCCGCGCGGGGCGGGACAGAGCCCGCCCCGTTCGCGGCAGGTCTAAGCCTCGGTCGCGCCCGCCGATTCCTCCATCTCCTCCATGTCTTCCATGTCCTCCATGTCCTCCGGCTCTTCGGCTTCACAGAGCGGGAGGCCGAGCTCGTCGACATCGTTGCTGGGAACTGCCGCCAACGCGGCGGGGACACAGCCGGTGAACTGATTGCCGACAAGCGCCACCCAGCGCAGGTTGGCGAGGTTGCCCATCTCGGCTGGAATCTCCCCGGTCAGCATGTTGCTGTTGAGCGCCAGCACTTGCAGGCTCTCGAGGCCGCCGATTTCGGGCGGAATCTCACCCGTCAACCGGTTGGCGTGCAGATACAGGCGTTCCAGGTTGACCAGGCTGCCCAGTTCGGGCGGAATCGGGCCGGTCAGCCGATTGGTGTCCAGGTCCAGCCGTTCCAGGTTGGTGAGGTTGCCCAACTCCGGTGGAATCGGCCCTGACAGCCGGTTGCTCCAGAAGGCCAGCCAGACCAGGTTGGTCAGGTTGCCCAACTCGGATGGAATCTCGCCGCTGAGCTGATTCAAGGTGAAGTCCAAGTGAGTGGCAGTCGTCAGGTTGCCCAACTCGCGCGGAATCTCGCCGGTCAATTCGTTGATGCCCAGGGCGGCCCACTCCAGGCTGGCCATATCGCCCATCTCGGGCGGAATCGACCCCTGGAACTGATTGGCCCACAAGGAGAGATGGGTCAGGCTGTCCAGGTTGCCGATCTCGGGAGGAATCTCGCCGTGCAGCTGGTTGCCGTAGACGTCCAGGTTCACGAGGTCGGCGAGCTGGCCAATCTCGGGCGGAAGCGTGCCTCGCAACTGGTTCTGTGAGAGGTTCAATTCGACGACGCGGTCGTGAATGTCCGTGGTGACGCCGTACCACTCGCCCAGCGGCGCATCGCTGAGCCAGTTGCCGTTCTTGTTCCAGTCGGCGCCATTGGTAGCGTGGTAGAGCGCGACCAGTGCGTCACGCTGCCCCGCCACGTAGGCGTCGTGGTCGCCGTTGGTGGCTCCGTAGAGCATGACCAGCGCGTCGGCGGGCGAGACGGTCTCGGGCGCGTAGGCCTCGCCGTCAGTCAGGGGGCCGGCCGCCTGGAAGCTCGCGAATACCTGGTGGCTGGCATAGGGGTAGAGGCGGTCGCGCACGGCGTCGCCCAGCAGCCGCAACTGCACCGGCTGGAGTCGGCCGGGCCGGTACTCGAACACCGCCGCCTGGAAATACTGCCGGATGATGCCGGGCTGTGCGCCCTCAATGCCGAGCATGGCGCCCGGCGCGTCGTCGAGGCGGGCGTCGGTCTTGGGCAGGCCAAAGGCGTGGAGGCCGCCAAACTCGCGGTAGAAGTCCAGGAAGCCGGTGGCCGTGCCGTCAACGGCAAAGTTGGAGATTCGGTGGCCCCATGGACCCATCGGCCGGCCGGGCTGCTCGCTCAGCAGGTCGGGCTCGACGCCGAGATCGGGCGCGTCGCCCACGCCGCCGCCAAGGAAATCCCACGCCAGCCGCCGCTCCAAGCGCCAGGCGCCGTCCCGCTCCTGGCAGTCCACCACGCCACGCTGGTAGTACTGCGTCAGGCTGCCGGCACTCTCCTCGATGACTTCGGAGGTGGCGAAGCCCCAGCGGATGATCCCGCCGGTCGACTCGTAGTGCGAGAGGAAGTTGCAGTCAACCTCTCCGTCCCCAACCGTCAGGCGCAGATCCGGGATGTTGTGTGTCAGGTGGGCGTCGGGTTCGGCGAAGTCGCTTCGCACCACGACCGCTGACAGATTGCTGTGCGAGTCGGCAACGGTCGGCGCGGCGAAGGCGATGCCGGCGAGCAGCACCGCGAACAGCAGGGCGCCGTAGCGCACTGGACGCAACGGGATGGTCATGGAAAGGGGTTCCTTTGTACCTGAGCCTCGCGGCCAGACCAACTGCGCTCACTGTGCCTGCCTGGTGTGCGGTTGACAAGAGTTGGCAGGGGTATTCGACCGTCGGTTCCAGGGCGCAACCATGGGCCGCTGCGTATCATGCGGATCGGCTGCGCCGGTGGCGCTGCTCTGAACGACCTGAGGAACGCATGCCGACGTTTTCCGCCGAACCCTTGACAGCCGCCACGGCGCGGATTCTGGAAGCCGCGGGGACGCCGGCGGAGGCGTCCGCCAAGATCGCGACCTGGCTGGTGCGCGCCGATCTGTCGGGGCATCCCTCGCACGGCGTGATCCGCATCCCCGACTACGTCGACCGCATTCGCCAAGGCGCCTTCATTCCCGCGGTTGGCCCGGTGGTGGCATCGGAGTCCGACACCACGGTCTTGCTGGACGCGCAATTTGGCTTCGGCCACCTGGCGGCGGAGGACCTGACGCGGCGCCTGGCGGCGAAAGCCAAGACCTCGCGCGTGGCCATCGGCGGCATCTTCCATTGCAACCACATCGGGCGCCTCGGCGAGTGGGCCGAGCTGGGGGCCGACCTGGGCGTGGTCTACCTCATGGTCGCGGGCGGGCCGGGCACCATGCGGGCGGCGCCGTTCGGCGGCGCCGAGGGACGGCTCAGCACCAATCCCATGGCCTTTGGCGCGCCGGCGGCCGGGGCCGATCCGCTGATCGTCGACTTCGCCACCACGGCCACCGCCGAGGGCAAGGTGCGCGTGGCGCTGGCCAAGGGCACGCAGCTGCCGCCCGGCCAGATCCTGGACGGCGACGGCCAGCCTTCAACGAATCCCGGCGACCTCTACGACGGCGGCGTGCTGCTCCACATGGCGGGGCACAAGGGCTACGGCCTCTCGCTGATGACGGAGATTCTGGCCGCGAATCTCACCGGCGCCATCAACCCGGAGGTCAACGTGCGCATCGGCACGTTTGCCATGGCCATCGATCCCAACGCCTTCGACCGCGGTGACGGTTATGACGCGGCTTCCCGCGACACGTTCGATCGCATGCGGAACACGCGTCCCGCGGCCGGATTCGACGACGTGCTGATCCCCGGCGACGTCGAGCGGCGCTCGCGGGAGAAGCTCGGCACCGCCGGCCTGCCGGTGGCGGACGCGACGTGGACGGCGATCCTGGACACGGCCCACAGCCTGGGGCTGGATCGAGCCGAGCTGGACGCCTTGGCGCGGGGGACCGAAGCGGCCGAAGCCTAGCCCAGGAAGCCTTCGATCCGGTCCAGGGCGGTTTCGAGGGCTGCCATGCTGGTGGCGAAGCTGAGCCGCACGCAGGCGTCGGCGCCAAAGTCGCTGCCCGGAACCACTCCGACGTGGGCGTCTTCCAGCAGGCGGCCGGCCCACTCGGTTGAGCCTGACACGCCCTTTGCCTCGAACGTGCCCGAGACGTCGGGGAACGCATAGAACGCGCCGCCCGGCTCGGGACAGACCACGCCGTCCAGGGCGTTCAGGCGGTCGCTGAGGAACTGGCCTCGGCGCTCGAACTCGGCGCGCATGACTTCCACGCACGATTGGTCGCCGTCCAGGGCGGCGGCCAGCGCGTGCATGGTGAAGGTAGCCGCGCCGCTGGTGGTCTGGGACTGGAGCTTGGCCATGCCCTTGATGACATCCACCGGACCGGCGGCGTAGCCGATGCGCCAGCCGGTCATGGAGTAGGTCTTTGATCCCGCGTTGAAGGTGATGGTGTGGTCGTAGGCGTGCGCCGACGTGGCGGCGAAGCTCTTGAAGGTGCGCCCGCCGAACAGCAAGCGGTCGTACATCTCGTCGCTGAAGGTCACCACGTCGGTGTCCGCCAGCACCTCCGCCAGCGCGTCGGTTTCCTCGGGGGAGTAGGCGGCGCCGGTGGGGTTGCTGGGCGAGTTGAACACGAGCACGCGCGTGCGCGGCGAGAGCGCGTCGCGCAGCTGCTCCGGCGTGATCCGGAATCCGGCGTCCGCGCCCGCGTCCACGAAGACCGGCACGCCGCCGGCCAGCTTGACCTGCTCGGGATACGACACCCAGAAGGGCGCCGGGATGATGACCTCGTCGCCGGGATCGAGCAGGGTGGCGAAGGCGAGGTAGAGCGCCTCCTTGCCGCCAACGCTGGCGACGACCTGGTCCGTGGTGTACGTGAGGCCATTCTCGCGCTGGAGCTTGGCGACGACGGCCTGCTTGAGTTCGGGAACCCCCGAGGCCGGCTTGGCGTACTTCGTCTCGCCGCCGCCCAGGGCCTCGGCGGCGGCCGCCTTGATGTGGTCCGGCGTGTCGAAGTCGGGCTCTCCGGCGCCCAGGCTCACGACGTCGATGCCCTGGGCGCGCATCGCCGCGACCTTGTTGCTGACGGCAATGGTCCCCGATTCGGCCAAGTCTTGAACGCGTTGCGAGATCTTCACGGGCCAGCCTTCGGATAAGAGTCGGCGGCGCTCATTGTGCCTGACGCGACGGCGGGGCATGGGGTAGACGGCTACAGGCAAGAGCGTGAGCGCGCCGTGCGGCCAACTGCGCGGGAACCGGCGCTCGCTGCCGCTACAGTGCCGGCCATGGGCATTTTCGCCTCGAAGCGGGAGCGGCGGCTTTGGCTCTGGACGCTGGTCGTCCTGACGGCGATCTACGCCACCCTGGGCCTGGCGCCGATGCTGGCCGAGGTCCTGCGCGAGCGCGGGTGGCTGCCGGCCGCCGTCGCCTGCGGCTTGGTGCTCGTTGGCCTGACCATCGTCACGCAGGGGCTGCAGGTGCGGCCGGGCGGGGTGGAGATCGCCGTCGGGCTGGGCATCGCGGCCGCCTACCTGCTGCTGGTCGCGCGGCTGATGGCTGGCCAGGAAGAGCGCACCCACCTGATGGAGTACGGCGTGGTGGGCGTGTTCGTCTACGAAGCGCTGGCCGAACGCGCGCGCCACGGTCGTCGCGTCCCACTGCCGCCCCTGATCGCCGTCCTGGCGACCGGGTCGCTGGGTCTGCTCGACGAAGGTGTGCAGGCGGTGCTGCCTAACCGGGTCTTCGACCCGCGAGACCTCCTTTTCAACCTGCTCGCCGGGACGACGGCGGTGGGGGCGTGTGTCGCGCTGGGGTGGGTGCGGCGGCGAGCAGGCGGCCGCCCGGAATGAGCCGCCGGGTTTACGGCGCAGGGTTGGCGGCGGTTACGTCGTAGGCGAACACGCCTTCACCGAACAGGTAGGCGTTGACCGTGCGGTCGAGCCGACGCCGGTACGTCAGTCCCAGCGCGTCGCAAGCGCGTTCAAGGTAGCGCGAGTATAACGCCGCCACGTTGGCCGCGATCAGGCGAACGGCCTCGACGCCCCCACGCCGCAGCGGCCGCAGGGCGGACTCGAGAGCGGCCGCGTCGGCAGGGGTGAGTCGAGCCGAAATCTCCCGAGACTTCGGACGCACACGGGCAAGCTCGGCGGCGAGTTGCCCCGCCATGGCATAGGCCCACAAGACCCCCGTGTACAGCCCGCGGTTGTAGTAGCCGGCGCCGACCATGGCGTGCACCAGCAGGTTGTGGGCGGCTTCAACGGCTTCCGCCGACGCGCTTCGGGTGAAGTCGCTCGACCCGGCCGCGGGGCCCTCGGGATCGGGCGGCTCTGGATGCAGGGGCATTGCTGTTCCGTGGCGATTCCGAACCTCCGCCACCAGCGGTTGCAGGAGCTCGAGGGTTGGGTCGATCGAGTCCACGACAGGGGCCGGCCAGTCGGTGCTCCAGGCGCGCAGCGGGTCGAGGAGCGGCTCGACATCGGCCGCCGTGAGCGCCTCGGCCGCGTGCTTCGGCCCGGCGAGGCCCGCGGCGCGCGGGTCTCGCAGCAGCAGGAGCAGACGCTGGGCCGACTCCAGCAGGGTGGTCTGGGCATGGGTCGCCGCCAGAATCGAGCGGTCCTCAATGGCCCGCTGCAACCGTCCCAGCTCAGCCGGAATCCGCGCCGCCTCGCGCTCGATCAGCTCAGCCGGCGCTAGGAGGCGCGGCGTGAGGGATGCGCCTGCAAACTCCGCAACCTGCCCGCGCGGGTCGATCAGGGGCGCCACCGCTTCGTGCCGCGGGCCGCGCAGGGCCGCCGGCAACGCGAGTTCCAGGTCCGCGCGCAGCGGCCCCTCGAAGGTGACGACGACGAGGTGTCCACCGCGAACGGGCCGCCCGAGCCATCCCAGCACCGGATGGATCGCCGCCAGCGTCTCGGGCATGGCGTCCACGACGGCCGCTAGATCGGATTCCTCCACGGCGAGGCGAAGGTCGACGTCCGACCAGCGGTCCGCGGTTCCCGCGGCGATGCTGCCGCCAATCCAGGCCGCGACCACCCTTGGGTCCCGCCCCAGCACCGCGCACGCCGCTTCGATTAAGTGAAGCTGCGGGCTGTCGGGCGCCAAGCGGGGGCTGCTCGGCAGATTCACTCGTGCACGCCGATGACGTCGAGCAGCTCACCGCGGAAGGCCGCCGCGTCGATCGCCGCGGCGATGCGCAATTGGGTAGCTTCGCCCGCGACCCGAAACCGAATCTGCCCGGCCGCAACCTCGGCGCGCCGGGGCGTCAGGCCGAGGCGCAGAAAATCCTCCCCGAGGGCCAACGTGAGCACGGCGGGGTCGTACATGCTGGTCCAATCGCGGCCGCGCCGGTCCAGATAGGTTTCGAGCATCAGGCCCAGCGAGGGTCCGATGCCTGGCGCGCGCCGCAGGCGGGGCAGGTCGTCCCGCCGCAGCCGAGCCTGGGACGTGACGCGGTAGTCGCCCACGCGCACGCGCCGGCCGCTATTGCACACGGCGGCCGCGGCGGCGGGATCGGTACCGAAGTTGTGCTCGCGCGGGTTTGTCGGATCGTGCCGGCCGCCCATCATGACCACACCAGTCAGGCGATTCAGCGCCCCGGGCCGCTCGGCAAGCAGCCGAGCGGCGTTGGTGGCTGGACCAACGGTTGCGAGCCACACCGGCTGCGGCGCGGCGGCGATCACGTCGGCCATGAGGTCGACGGCCGACCTGGGATCGCGGCGCGGGTCATCGCTCCTTGGCGGCAGCACCACGTCACCCGAAAGCGTGATCCCCGGCACGCCGTCGCTCTGCTCGCCCGCCGCCACGGGCACGTCGTCGACCCCCATCTCATCCAGCAGCCGCAGCGTCAGCGCCGCCCGCCAGCGCGTGTCGCCCAGCACGGTGGTTACCGCGCAGAGGCGAATCCTGGGATGCCGCGCCGCGAATGCCAGCGCGAAGGCGTCGTCCACGTCGTCGCCGATGTCGGTGTCGAGGATGAGCGAAATCACGTCGTCCGCCTGCCGGCGTCGTCCAGGCGCGCCTTGCGCAGCATGGCCTTGGTGATTTGGGCGCGATGGCGCTGAACGAACGCCGCCACGCCGTCGGGATCCACCGCGGACAACGGTCGCAGCGCCCAGCCAATGCCCAGGCGGATGAAGTGCCGCCGATCGTGGATGCTGGCCTCCAGCAGGTCGAAGCTCAGGCCCGGGCGCGGCGACGCGCCGATGGGCGGTACGCGCCCGATGCGCCGCAGCCGCCGCTGGGTTGGACCGTGCAGGCCGTCGTTGAGCGACACCGTGGACACCAGGGCGACGCGCCGGTACCAGAACGGCGACTCGCGCGCGGCCCAGGCGCGCAAGACGTCCTCATCGATAACACCGGCGTCGAGGTGGCCCGCCACGAGCAACAGCGAGATTGGGTCGGCCAGCGCCCAGGTGTCAGGGTCGCCGCTCCAGGCCTCGGTGAGCCGCCAGGTGTCGCTGCCGAACGCCGACTGCGCCGCCAGCATCCAGATGGCGCACCACGCTTCTTCGAGCGATGCCTCGAAGAGCCCTGCAAACAGGCTCAGATCCGACGGCAGGCCGAAGTCTTGCACGCAGCCCGTCAGCACGCGCTCGGCGCCGGGCATCGACGCGCCGATCACCCGGCGCCGCTCGAGCTTCAGGTATTTGGCCTCGCCCGCCGCGCGCACCGGGTCGGCGACGGCTTCGAGCCGCGAGCGGAGTACGCGGGCGGGGTCGTTCGGACTGTCGCGAAGCGGATCAGTCATGGGGCGCCGCATCGATCAGGCCGCAAAGACATGTAGGGGCGTCCCTGGTGGGCGCCCTGACCGAGGGTCACGGCGCAGCGAGCGCTTGGGAGGCGCGGGGTCATTTGCGATGCTTCGGGTGGCGACGCTCCGTCAGAATGACAGGTCGCTTCAGGCTGTGTCGGTCGCGGGCGGGCACAAGGCCCGCCCCTACGAGAACCGGCGCGAGCGTCGTGCCGTAGTGAATCTACGGCTGGCGGCGTCAATCTCGGTGCTAGAGTGATCCGCCCGCACCACGGCCCCCGTCGTCTAGAGGCCTAGGACACCACCCTTTCAAGGTGGCGACAGGGATTCGAATTCCCTCGGGGGCGCCTCAGCGCGTCCGCTCTACTGGCAGTCCCCGCTGTTGGGGATCATGCAGATGAACTGCAGCGGCGCGTCGCCCGTGTTCTGGAACTGGTGCATGGCCATGGGCGGCACGAAGACGGCCTGGCCTTGCGCGAACGGCTTGAGGCCGTCGTCGGTCAGCAGGTGACCGCTGCCGCTGACGATGAACACCTCGTGCTCCCAGGGGTGCTGGTGATGATCCGTGGCGCCGCCGGCCTCGACCTCGAAGAGCCGCATGCCGAAGTTCGGCGCGTCGTCCCGGTGGGTCACCAGGTTGCGCTTGACGACCTTGCTCGGGGCATCCGGGTAGACGTGCTCCGCGACGACCTCGCTGGGATCGATGACCTTGGGTTGCATCGGGTTTCTCACGTGGCGGATCCGCTCTCCCATCGTAAGTCGCGGCGTGGGACGCCGAAAGTGGGTCGGCCCCGTTGCCACCGGCGCGACGCATCGCGGAAAATGCCGGGCCGCACCGCATCCACGCCGCCGTCTCATGCCCACCGTCACCATCCGCATTCCCCAGGTGCTGCGGCACCACACGGCGGGGGCGCGCAGCGTCGAGGTTGAGGCGGCTGCGGTGCGGGAGGCGCTCGACGCGCTCTTCGCGGTCTATCCGACGCTGCGGGAATCCCTCACGCCGCCGAGCGGCAACGTGCTCGAGGCGACCAATCTGTTCCTCAACGAGCAGGACGTCGCCACGCTCGACGGCCTGGCCTCGCCCATGAACAGCGGCGACACCCTGACGATCCTCCCGGCCATGTCCGGGGGTGAGGAATCGCCCTATACGTGATGGCGCGCGCTCTCGCGGAGGGGCTACGCCTTCACGGGAACCAGTGGCTCAATCACGCTCAGGTCAGTCGATGCCCGCGCGATATCCAAGTCATACACGCGCTGGAGGTTCAGCCAGTACTCGGGCGTCATTCCGAGCGCCTTGCCAATCCGCAGCGCCGTATCAGCCGTGACGGTCCGCCGGCCATGGACGATCTCGTTGATCCGCCGCGGCGACACGCCCATCGTCCGTGCCAGCCGATACTGCGTGATCCCCAGCTCTTCCAACATCTCCGCCAGATGGACTCCCGGATGGATCAGGGCCATGGTGTCCATGTGCTGTCCTCCTCTAGTGAGAATCCACGATCTCGATCTCCATCGCCCCCACCTCGGTCTAGCGGAAGCACACGCGCCATCGGTCATTGATCCTGATGCTGCATTGGCCGGCACGGTCGCAGCGAAAGGCTTCCAGGCGATGCGACGGGGGGCGCCCGCAGGTCAGAACGCCGGGTGGCCGCCACCACGCGCTGGAGCCGCATCCGGGCTCGCCGCTGGATGTCTGCCGGCAGCCGACGTACACCGCGGCCGTCGAAGAGCTGTTCGGCGCGCCTATCGGCAAACCGCTGCATGCTTGATAGTAACGCCGCAGGATAATAGCGCCACGTCCATCATCCCCGGCCCTCCGCGCCTGGAAGCACGCTGACTGGCGAAGGACGGAAGGACCGCCTGGCGTCCTTCGAAAACTGCGCTAGACCGTCTTCCGCTCGAGCGGCGGGACCGAGAGCCGCCGGGTTTCGGCGGTGGACACGTCGACCACGGCGGGCTGGCCCTCTTGCGTGGCGCGGATGGCGCGCTGCAGCGCCGGTCGCAGCTCGGCCACCGTGGCCACCTTCTCCCCGTGGCAGCCCAGCGCCCTGGCCACTCCCGCGTAGTCGCCGTAGAGCGAGGACACGCCGAACTTCTCGATGGCGGTCGGGATGTTGCGGTCGTAGCCGCTGAAGATGGCGTCGTTCTTGATGACGCTGAGGATGGGGATGTTCTCCCGCGAGGCGGTCTCCCAGTCCATGCCGGTCATGCCGGCGGCGCCGTCTCCCATCACGTTCACGACGAGCTTGTCGGGATTGGCCAGCTTGGCGCCCATCGCCAGGCCCAGCGAGAAGCCGAGCTGCGACGACTGCCCCCACCCCAGGTAGCTGCGCGGCACGGTCGATTCGTAGAACACGCACTGGATGTCGCGGGTGGCGCCGGACTCGTGCGTGATCATCGACGTGTCGGGGTCCAGCAGGCTCCACAGCTCGGCGAAGAGGCGGTAGCCGTTGACGGGGTCGCTCTCGTCAGTGAACTCGGAGGCGAAGTCCGCCCGCCAGGCGCTGCGCAATGCGGCGATATTGGCGGCCGTACTGCGGCGCGACTCTTGTTGCGACTCGCCCACGCGCAGGCGCAAGGCCTCGGCCAGTTGCGCCAGAAACAGCTTGGCGTCGGCGCAGATGGCCACGTCCGCCGGGTAGACCTTGTGCAAATCGGCGGGGTCGTTGGTGGCGTGGATGATCGTCTTGCCGTCGGGGATCTTGGGCGTGAAGGGGCTGATGCTGAGGCTCGTGCCCACGCCCAGCAGCGTGTCGCTGGTCTCCAGGTAGTGCGTCACCATGCCGGTCTCGACGTAGGCGCCCACGCCGGCCGACAGCTCGTGGCGCTCGTTGAAGGCGCTCTTGCCCTGCAGCGTGGTCATGACCGGCGCGCCCAAGAGCTCGGCCACGTCCTGCAGCTCGGCCGTCGCCTCCGCGTAAAGCACGCCCTGGCCGGCCCAGATCAGCGGCGATTCGGCGCGCAGCAGGCGCTCGGCGGCCTCGTCGACGGCACCGGGATCGGCGGCGCTCCTGACCGGTTGCACCGGCGCATGCGTGACGGGGCCGTCGAAATCCTCGGCGGCCACGTTCGTGGGAATCTCGAACATCACCGGCCCCGGGCGGCCCGAGCGCAGCGCCGCGATGGCCATGCGGGCGCGCTGCGGAATCTGGTCGGCTGACGTCGGCTGCAGGGCCAGCTTGGTGGTCGCGGCATAGTGCGGCAGGCCGTCGAACGCCGGCGGAATTCCGGCCTTCTGCAAGCCCGGGTGGCCAGGAATGAACAGCAGCGGCGACGAGTCGGTGAACGACTGAGCGATCGGCGCGAAGGCATTCTCGGAGCCGGCGGATTGCTGCACGGTGAAAACGCCCAACTGGCGTCCGTTGGTGGCGCGCGCCACGCCGTCGGCCATGTTGCCGGCCACGCGCTCCTGGCGCGCCAGCAGCGTGCGAACCCCGCCGCGGGCCAGCGCTTCGAGAATGGGCGTCGTGGGGTAGCAGAACGCCTGCTGGATGCCTTCGGCTTTGAGGATGGCGACGAGCGCATCGGCTCCGGTCACGGCAAGGTCCTTCGGAAAGTCAATCAACTGGTGGAACGTTGGCACGTACGCGGCCATCCGGCAACCGGACGGCGGTCGCTTATGCTGCGCCGATGCGTTTCGAAGCGCGCCGGGCGCGCATCGCGGTCGTCTGCGCGGCGGCCTTCGCGGCCGTGGCGGTGGCGGTCTACTTCCTGATCGACAACCAGCGCGCCGCCGGCGCGGTCACCATCGCGGTCGTGGTGGCGCTTGCCGGATTCCTGGGGCTTCGCGTCGGATCGGAGTCGCGGGGCTCGCTCAGGCCCATCATCGTCGGGACGGCCGCGGCGACGGCCATCGGCATCGCGGCGTTCGCCCTGGCGATTCTGCTGGTGGCGGTGACGGGGCGGGCATAGACAAGCGGGCGTGCGAGGTCTACGTCGCGGCCGCGCAAGCCCGAGTAGGGGCTCTCCTTGTGGGCGCCCGACGAGTTCACCACGGACGTTGACGTCGGTCCATCCGATGTGTAGGGTCAATACACACGATACGGGTAGACGAAGGCTGTCGCCGTGGCGAGGGTCCAGCTCATCATTCCGGACGAGGACCGCGACCGCTTCGTCCGCCAGGCCCGCCGGGAGGGCCTGACGTTCAGCGCGTGGCTCAGGGCCGCCGCGCGTGAGCGGCTCGAGGCGCGGCAACGCAGGGAACGGTTCGAGTCGCCGGAGGACCTGCGGCGGTTCTTCGACACCTGCGCGGCGCGTGAAGGGCCCGGCGTGGAACCGGATTGGCACGAGCACCTCCAGACACTCCACGAATCGATGACCGACGGCTTGCCCAGCGTGTGATCTTCGTCGACACCAGCGTCTTCATGTATGCGGTCGGGAAGCCGCACCCGCTGCAATCTCCCGCCCAGCAGTTCTTTGACGAGTCGCTGCGCAACCGCAAGCCGCTATTCACCTCCACCAAGGTCATCCAAGAGCTGATGCACGTCTATCTGCGGATGCAGCGGCCGCACACCTTGGACTCGGCGTTGGAACTGTTGGAAAGGGCCGGAGTTGAGGTGTGGCCCCTGGAAGAGGCGGACGTGATCCTCGCCCGCCAACTCCATGACCGGCTGCCCGCCCTGAGCGCCAGAGACCTCTGCCATCTTGCAAGCTGCAGGCGGCGTGGCGTGCGAGAGATCATGACCTTCGACCAGGCCCTAGCCGCCGCCGGGGCCAAGCTCGCGGGGAAGGCCGGCTGAGCAGGCCATGGGAACTGCAACGCTGGCCATGATCCGCGGCCGACGCAGCCGGTAGAGAAGATCCCGGCGCCCATCGCGATAGTCGGCATCGCGGCGTTCGCCCTGGCGATTCTGCTGGTGGCGGTGACGGGGCGGACCTAGGTCGAAACGCTAACCGCCGGGAACGGCTGGCGCGGCGTCGCTCTTGCCTGCGGGGAGATCGGCGTCGCGCGTGGTGCGCAGCGGAATCTCGGGCAAGAAGACCGCGATGGCAAAGCCGACAACCATGAGGCCGGCCGTGACCACGAAGAGCCCGCGCAGCGCGTCGGCCAGGCCCAGCCGCAGGGCCTCCATTAGCAGATCGGTCACGGCGGGCGCCGCGTCGCCGAGCGCCTCCCGCAGCGATGCCGTGGCTTCGGGCACGAACAGCGCCTCCGGATTGCCCGCCTCCGCCAGGCGCTCCGGGCCCAGCGCCTCGCGCACCTCTGCCGGCAGCCGCTCGCGCAGGTTGGCGGCGAACCACAGACTCAGCAGCGACCCCATGAGTTGCGCGCCAACCGTGGACCCCATCGACCGGAAGAAGCGCGACCCGGCCGTCACTTCGCCCAGGTTGCGGTCGGGAAAGGCGTTCTGCGCCACCACGACCAGCACCGAGAACGGCCCGCCGATGCCCAGACCCATGACCACCATGTTGCGCACGAGCTCGAGCTCGGTCGTGTCCGCGCCCATGCCGGCCAGCAGCACCCCGCCCACGATCCCCACGGCGAACAGCACCAGGATCAGCGCCTTGTAGCGACCCGTGCGGGACACGATCTGCCCGGACGCAATCGCGCTGACGATGAAGCCGAGCATCATCGGCACCAGCACCGCCCCGGAGCCGGTCGCGCTGGTCCCGATCACGGCCTGGGCGAACAGCGGGATGTAGAGCACCGCGCCGATCATTCCGGCGCTGCCCAGGAAGGTGGTGAGGATGGCCACCACGTAGACGCGATTGGTCAGAAATCCCAGGTTGATCATGGGGTCTGGGGCGCGGCGCTCCAGGGCCACGAGCACGCCGAGCATGGCGGCGGCGCCCAGCAGCAACGCGACGATGGGCGTCGACAGCCACGGGTAGCGACCGCCGGCCCAGGAAAACGCCAAGAGCAGCGGCACCACGGCCCCAACGAGCGCCAGGGCGCCGGCGACGTCGATCGACCGTCGTCCGGCTCGCCGCACCGACGGCAGCCCGAACCACGCGGCGAGCACCGCGAGGCCGCCGAACGGCAGGTTCACGTAGAAGACCCAGCGCCAGCTCAGCGTGTCGGTGATCCAGCCGCCGATCGTGGGCCCGGCAATCACCACCACCCCGAACAGCGCCATCAGGGCGCCCTGCCACTTGGGGCGCTCCGCGGGCGGAAACAGATCGCCGATCAGCGCCGGGCCCAGCGCCATCAAGGCCCCCGCCCCCAGACCCTGCAGGCCGCGCGACAGGATGAGTTGGATCATTTCCTGGCTCGCGCCAGCGATGGCCGAGCCGACCATGAACAGCCCCAGCCCCGTCATCCACAGGCGCCGCCGGCCGTGCGTGTCCGAGAGCTTGCCCCACATGGGCAGGCTGACCGTCGAGACCAGGGTGTAGGCCGTGAAGACCCAAGCGAAGTCCGCCAGGCCGCCCAGGTCGGCCACCACGCGCGGGATGGCCGTGATCACGATGAGCTGATCGAGCGCGGAGAACATCGTGCCCACCACGACCGCCACCAGCACCAGGACAAGCTGGCGGCGCTCTGATGGGGACCTGGCTGGGGCTTGCTGCGGGTCGTTCACTGGGTATTCAGCATAGGCGAATGGCCGGTATTGACTAAGCTAACATTTTTTCTAACGTTATGAATTCAACCCGCGATGTGGCGCACGGCGCCTTGGATCCGCAGCGGCTGGTGATGGCTGAGGCGAGCAGCGGTGTTGCCATAATGCACACATCGTGCGATGATTGTCGCATGGACGCGGGCTTCGACTGGAGCACGGAGAAGAATCGACAACTGATTGAGCAGCGGGGCGTCTCTTTCGAGATCGTCGTCGCCGTCATCGAGCAAGGTGGATTGATGGACGTGCTGGAGCACCCGAACCAAGATCGCTACCCGGGCCAGTTGATGTATGTCGTGGACATCGACGCGTACGTCTACCTCGTGCCGTTCGTGCTGCAGGCCGACGGCACTCGCTTCCTGAAGACGATTATCCCCAGCCGGAAGGCCACGCGAGACTACGGGAGGAGGCAGCCATCGTGACCGACAAGCTGAGCGCCGACGAGCGAGAGATCCTCGACCAATTCGAGCGCGGCGAGTGGCGTTCGGTCTCAAACCTCGACGACGAAATCCAGGCGGCGCGTCAGGCGGCGCGCCAGACGTTCAACAAGACCAAGCGCGTGAACTTGCGGGTGACCGAGCGCGACTTCAACCTCGCGCACGCTCGGGCCCGCGAAGAAGGGATTCCCTATCAGACGCTGCTCTCCAGCGTGATCCACAAATACCTGTCCGGACGTCTCACCGAGAAGCGGTAGACCGTCGTTCTGGCGGCCGGCGACACCGGCCTAGGCCGATAACCCCCGGGACTTCGAGTAAAGGGCTGGTTGTCATCTATAATCCGCAGGGATTTCCGCAAACACCTAGCGGTTTATCATGACCAAGAGCCAGCGATTTTGGTTGCGGGCGGCCCGCTTGCTTTCGGACCCAGGGTTGTTTGACTCGGAACGCGAGCGGGTGCTGGCGGAGCATCCCTTGCTCAACGCGAACGGCTTGGGACTCTCGAAGTCCACGCCCATCGATTTGGATGCGGCGCGTGATGAGTTGCGGACCGGCGGGGACTGCGAGCCGGGCATTCGCCACACGCTCGAGTACTTTGCCGAGGCGCGTGTGTCGCTGAGCTATCGGCTGCGCGGGTGCGGCTGGGCACGTGACTTCGACGGGCCGGCCCCGCGGAAACGTTCGAGCTACGGGCTCAAGCACCAAGTCGAGTCGTATTTTCGGGCGCGTCGTAGGCGTCGTGAGGGAGACGCAGGGATGCCGCCGACCAATCGCTATACGTCCAACGGGGCGTTCATTTGCGCGGCCCTCATGGCGGGGCTGCAAATGTGGCCCTATCAGGACTCGATCAATCCCTACTTCCGCCTGGGCAGGCCGTGGGCGGTTGCGGGCATGCAACCACAAGACTATCCCCACCCCGCGGATGAGCGCATGGCGAGGTTTTGGCGGTGGGCCGTGCAGCACGACGTCAGCGATCCCCTTGTCGAAGACTTCATTGTCGATACCGTTGATCTGCTCTACGGCGGGGCGGACTTGAAGCAGTTGGAGGAGGCCGTCGCCCGGGGCGGTTCACAGGCGCGGGACGTGTATGACCGCCTGCGCCGTGAGTTTGGCTTTGAAGATTCCGACGAAACAGCGCCGGCGCGGCTGGGGTTCATGGCCGGACAAATCGACGTCCCCGACGACTTCGACAGCATGGGCGGACCCGAGATCGAGCAGATGTTCGGGACAGTGGCGTGACGTACCTGCTGGATACCCAGGTGTTGCTGTGGGCGGCGGGCGACCCGACGCGGTTGACACGGCAGACTCGAGATCTTCTTGGCAACCCCGCGGCGGAGCTGGTGTTCAGCACGGCCAGCATCTGGGAGGTCGTCATCAAGAACGCGCTCGGCAGGAGCGACTTTCGCATTGAGCCGCGGCAATTGCGAGACGGCCTCATTCACCACGGCTACAGCGAGCTTTCAGTTCGCTCGGAACATGCACTTGCGGTCGGCCTCCTGCCACCAATTCACAACGACCCCTTCGACCGGATCCTCATGGCGCAAGCCCAAGTTGAGAACATCATGCTGCTGACCACGGACAAGAGACTGGCCCAATATCCCGTCCCCATCCAAGCTGTGTGATGGAGGGACTCGGTTGAGCGATTGCCTGCTACTCGACCGCGCCGCCTCTTGACCATGCGCATCACGGCTGTCGATAGCGTCATCGTTCCGCAGGCGGGGCGGAGCTATGTGTATGTGCTGGTGCGCACGGACGCGGGGCTGACCGGTCTGGGCGAGGCGACGCTGATGGGCCGCGAACGCTCGGTGCGCGAGGCGCTGCGGGACTTCGCGGAGCTGGTGATCGGCGAGGACCCGCTGCGGCGCGAGTATCTCTGGCACCGGGTGTTCCTGAGCGACCGGCGGCGCAGCGGCGCGGTGCAGATGGGCGCGCTGGCCGGCATCGACGTGGCCTTGTGGGACATCGCCGGTCAGGCCCTGGGGCTGCCGATTCACCGGTTGCTCGGAGGTCCGGTGCGGGATCGCGCGGCCCTCTATACCCACTGCCACGCCAACACGCCCGAGGAGGTTCCCGACGCCTTCGGGCCGTTGGTCGACGCGGGGTGGACCGCCGCCAAGTTTCTGCCTCTGATTGCTGCGGACGAGCAGGAGCGGGGCATGGACGTGCCGGTTGCCATCCGCCAGGCAGAGCGCATCGTGCGGGCCGCGCGCGAGTTCGTGGGCGAGGCGTTTCACCTGCTCATCGAGACCCACGGACGGTTGCGGCCCGACGAGTTCATCGACCTGGCGCGGCGACTGGAGCCGTTCGATCCATACTTCCTGGAGGAGCCCACGCGGCCCGAAGCCGTGGCGCCGCTGCGGCGCATCCGTCGGACGGTGAGGGTGCCGCTGGCCACCGGCGAGCGCCTGCTGCACCGCTGGGACGCCCAACCCGTCATCGACGAGGAGCTCGTGGACTATCTGCAGCCGGACGTCGCCCACGCGGGCGGTCTGACCGAGGTGTGGAAGATGGGCGTGGCCGCGGACGCGCACCTGATCAAGCTGGCGCCGCACAATCCCCAGAGCCCGGTCAACACCATGGCCAGCCTGCACCTGGACTTTGCGCTGCACAACGCGGCGATCCAGGAGGTGATCTGGCCGTTTGCGCCGGAGGTCGAGGTGCTCTTCGAGAGCGATCTGACGATCGAGGACGGCCACGCCCTGCCGCCCACGTCGCCGGGACTCGGCATCGTGCTCGACGAGGCCGCGGCGCGCGCACTGGAGGCTGCCGGACCGGCGGCCCCGCCCGATCTTCTGCGCTACGCCGACGGCGCGCCGGCAGAAATCTGAGGTGCCGGCGGAGAATTTGGGCGGGGTCTACGACGACCTCGAGTTGCCGATCGGCGCCCGCCGCCCGTACACCGCCATTCAGATGGTGATGACGCTGGACGGCGCCATCAAGGGGCCGACCGACGCCTACTGGCCGATCAGCGGCGAGGCCGACCTGCGCACGTTTCGCCGCTTCCGCATTCACTTCGACGCCGTGTTGCACGGGGCGCGGACCCTTGGGATGGGGCTGGACCGGTACTTGTGGAGCCGAGAGCTGCGGGAGATGCGCCGGCGGCGCGGCCTCACGGAGCCCCCGCTGTTCGTGATCGTGACCAACTCCGCCCGGATCGACCCCGCGGATCGGGTGTTCCGGCGCCGGCGCTACCCGCTGCGGCCCATCGTGGCCACGCACGAGGCTGCCGACGTTTCGCCGGCCCTTGCCCATGTGGCGGAGATCGTGCGCCTGGGCGACACGGCGGTCGATCTGCCGGCGCTGGCCGCTTACCTGACTGCGGAGCGGGGCGTCCGGCGCCTGGTGTGCGAAGGCGGCGCGATTCTCAACGCCCACATGCTGCGCGCCGGCCTGGTGGACGAGTTCTTCATCACCGTGACGCCGTCGATCATCGGCGAGCCGCGTCCGCGCACGGCCGTCGAAGGCGAGCGCGCCCTGGCCCCGGAGGACGTCCTCTCGCTGGAATTGCTGAGCGTGACCCACTGCCAGGGCGAGGTATTCCTGCGCTACCGTGCACCCAACGCCACGCCGTACACCGGATAGCCACTCGCCGTGAGCACCGTCGCCCTGGTTCGCGCGCAGCCCAAAACGGTTCTCGACGACGTCGCCGACGCGATGCGCCGTGCCGGGTACCGGGAACACATCGATCCCGCGGCGGAGACCGCGATCAAGATCAACATATCGTGGCACCACTGGTACCCGGCATGCTCCACCGCGCCCTGGCAGCTCGACGGCGTCGCCCGCACGCTGCTGGCCGACGGCTACCCCGTGGAATCCCTTTTTGGCGCGCACAACCGCACCGTGGTGGTCAGCGCCCGCGTGGGCGAGCGCGTCAACAAGCACCGACCGGTGCTGGCGGCGCACGGCGTGCGCAACGTGCATCTCTACGAGGACGAGCGCTGGGTGCGCTATGAGCCGCAGGCCCGGATGCTCACCCTGCACGACGTGTACCCCGAGGGCGTGCGCATTCCCGAGCGCCTCATCGGCACCAACATCATCCACCTGCCGACCATGAAGACGCATGTCTTCACCACCATCACCGGCGCCATGAAGAACGCGTTCGGCGGCCTGCTCTTCGAGAAGCGCCACTTCTGCCACGCCACGATCCACGAGACGCTGGTGGACCTGCTGACGATTCAGAAGGAGATCCACCAGGGCGTCTTCGCCGTCGTGGACGGCACCTTCATCGGCGAAGGTCCCGGCCCTCGCTGCATGGACGTCCACGAGCGCGGCCTCATGCTGGCCGGCGCCGATCAGGTCGCGGTGGACGCCACCATCGCCCGGCTGATGGGCCTGGACCCGTTCGAGATTCCCTTCCTGCGGCTGGCGCACGAAGCCGGGTTGGGCACCGCCGACGCGCGCGAGATCGACGTCGTCGGCGTCGACCCCGATGCCGTGCGCTGGCAGGCGCGCACCGCGCGGGAAACGTTCGCCAGCCGGGGCCAAAAGCTCATCTACTGGGGTCCGCTCAAGCCCCTGGAGCGGCTGCTGCTGCGCACCGTGATCGCGCCCTGGTCCTACGCCGCGTCCCGCGCCTATCACGACGTCTACTGGTGGAACGTCCACGGCCGCCGCCGAGCCGCCGAAGCCCTGCGCGGTCCCTGGGGGCAGCTCTTTCAGCAGTACCCCGAGGAAGACCACCACCCGCTGCCGCTCCCAGAGGCTGCCACCGCCCGGCGCTAGCCACCGGTCTCCGTCGGACGGCAGCGCCGCGCCGCTTGCTTAGTCTGAAATCAGGCCTTCCTGGGGGCGATTCCAGGGGAGTGCCACGGCCACCGACATGAACTTGCCGCGGGGAAGCGGCATGTTTCCGATGGGGACGTCGATGACCACCGGGGACTTGCATTCGAGGGCGCGCGGGAGCAGGGTCTCGAGCTCCATGGGATCGCCGGCGCGCAGTCCAACGGCGCCGAAGGACTCGGTGAACGCGACGAAGTCGGGATTGTGCAAGTCCGTCTCGTAGGTACCGCCGAATAGCTCATCGAGATCGCGCCCGACGTTGCCATACGCGTCGTCGCGGAATACGACGGTGACGACGTGTATCCCGTATTGCACGGCAGTGGCGAGTTCGACCGCGTTGAACAGGAAGCCGCCGTCGCCGCTGACGCAGAGGACCGGGCGGTCGGGGTGCGCCACCTTTGCCCCCAGGGCAGTGGGGACGCCGAACCCGAGGTTGAAGGAGTAGCCGCTGTCGATGTAGGTCTTGGGGTGATTCACTTGATAGTGGGTGCGGGCGTAGTAGCCGAACTGGGTCACGTCCCAGACGATGTGGGCGTCCTCGGGAACGCCGCGTTGGATGGATTCGAGGATCGGGTACTGCGGCTCCTGGCGCCGGATGTCGGCATAGGCGATCAGGCGGCGGGCGGCGACGACGGCTTCGACGGGCGAGGGACGATCGCCGGCGCCGGCTTCGCGCAGGAACGGAAGCAGGGCTTCGATCGTGGCCTTGGCGTCGCCGTGGAGGGGAAGCGTGTTGGCGTGCACGCTTGCGATCTCGGCATCGTCGATGTTGATGTTGATGAGGCTGGAACTCTCGGCGGCGGGGTTCCCCAGCGAGAAACGAGCGCCGATGCCGATGACGACGTCGGCGGCCTGCATCACCTCAAAGAGTTCGTTCATCTCGTCCTGCTCGCCCCAAGGGGCGAAGCACGAGCCATAGGAGAGTGGGTGGCGGTCGGAAATGACGCCCTTCCCACCCGCGGAGGTGATGACGGGGATATTGGTGGCTTCGGCCAGGGCCACGAGGGCGGATTCGGCATTCGAGAGGGCCACGCCGCCGCCGGCGTAGATGAGGGGCAGACGAGACTCCGCGATGACGCGAGCGGCCTCGCGCAACTGGTCGGGGCCAGGCACGAGACGCGAAATCGGCGCCGGGTCGTACAGCACGACGTCGTCGCGCTCGACGCCGGCCTCAGGCGGTATTTCGATCAGCGTGGGGCGCGGACGGCCGGTGCGCATTTGGTGGAACGCTTCGGCGACGGCGTCCGGGATTTCCCGCGGCGTGAGCGCCTGCCGCCGCCACTTGGTGACGGGCTGCACGATGGATGCCTGGTCCAGAACCTCGTGATAGCTGCCCGAGCCCCCTCCGATCTGGCCGCGCGGGATCTGGCCGGCAATGGCGAGGACGGGCGAGGAGCGGGCGTAGGCGGTGGCCAGCCCGCTGGCGGCGTTGTACACCCCGGCGCCCGGCACCACGAGGACCACACCCGGCTTGCCGGAGACGCGGGCATAGCCATCGGCCATGTGGGCGCAGGCCTGCTCGTGTCGCGTGGTGATCATGCGGATGCGCGACTCGTCCCGCAGGGCGGCCATGATGCCGGACATGTGGATGCCGGGAATGCCAAAGACGACATCCACGCCTTCGCGGACGAGGGACTCCACCAGCGCCTCGCCGCCACTCATTAGGGGCAAGGCGTCCTCCGTCCACGGGGTGGGATCATGTGTTGCATGGCGCTGCTGCGGAAGTCAGCGGCACCCACGTAGTATCGCACTCGGTCTGCCGGACAGAGGTGAACGCGGCGCCGCCCAAGCTGAGTCTTGACCCCGCGCTTGGCTCTTGCCGAACCTGCGGGCGCTACGCTATCCAGGCCACACGGTCGGGGCAACGCTCGCGTGACTCGGAGGAAACGAACGCATGGTGTCCAGCAACGCGACGACCGTTGAGCAATACCTGGCCGAGTTGCCGGACGATCGGCGGGCGGACGTGGCGCGGGTGCGCGAGGTGATCCTGGCCAACCTGCCCGACGGGCTCAAGGAGACCATGCAGTACGGCATGATCGCCTACGCGATCCCGCTGGAGCGGTTTCCCAACACCTACAACGGCCAGGCGCTGGTCTCGGTTGCATTGGCGGCGCAGAAGCGGCACATCTCGGTCTATCTGCACGGGCTCTACGCCAGCCCTGAGCTCACGGACTGGTTCCTGGCGGCCTACGCGGAATCGGGCAAGAAGCTGAACATGGGCAAGTCGTGCGTGCGCTTTCGGCGCGCCGACGACGCGGCGCTGGACGTGATCGGCGAGATCGTGGCGCGAGTGACGCCCGACGACCTCATCGCGGCGCACGAGGCGGTGCACAGCCCCGAGGCCAAGCAAGCGCAGCGCGCGGCGCGGGCGAAGCAACGCGCCTCCTGATTCCAGGGCGGACGCGAGCGGCTTAGTCCGCCGGCTGCGGCGGATCCTTGAGACCGCTGCCGGTGGCGGCGATGAGCACGGAGTCTTCGGCGGCAATTGCACCCTGCGCACTCAGCTTCGCGGCGGCGGCGAAAGCGGCGGCCGAGGTGGCCTCGACGAACAGGCCCTCGTCGCGAGCCAGGGCGGAGCGGGTCGCCGCGATCTCTTCTTCGCCGACCGCCACGGCGCTGCCGCCGGTGTCGCGGGCGGCTCGAAGCACCTCGGCGCCGCGGGCCGGGACGGCCACGTCTATCCCGCCGGCAATGGTCGGGCGGCGTTCGACGGCAACCGGCGCGGCGGCGCCCGTGTTGAACGCCCGAACGAGCGGCTGGCAGGCCGCCGCCTGGGCGATGTGCAGGCGCGGCATCGAAAACTCCAGGCCCGCTTGCCGCAGCTCGGTCAGCGCCTTGTGCGCGCCGAGGATCAGGCCGCCGTTGCCCACCGGGAAGACGAGGTGTTGCGGCAGCGCATCCACACCGTCCTCGAGCAACTCCAGCACGTACGTTTTGGCGCCTTCGACGAATGCCGGATGGCGGCTGTGCGAGGCGTAGGCGGCGCCGGGCGCCTTCGCGGCGGCAGCCGCGGCGTCGGCCACGTCCTCGCGGGTGCCTTCTACGGGAATCACCGTGGCGCCGTACTGGGCGATCTGCGCCAGCTTCGCCGACGGCGCCGCGGCGGGCACGTAGATGTCGGCGGCCAGCCCGGCGCGCGCGGCGTAGGCCGCCATGGCGGCGCCCGCGTTGCCCGACGAGTCCTCGACGATCTTGGCGACGCCCTGGGCCGTGAGCGAGGCGATCACGGGCGCCGCGCCGCGGTCCTTGAACGACCCGGTCGGGGCCATGAACTCCAGCTTGGCGCGGCATTGGCGCAGTCCATGGCCGCCGCCCCAGGCGTCAAGCTCCACCACCGGCGTGCGTCCCTCGCCAAGCGATAGGGGGGGCACGTCGCCGGGCAGGTCCAACGCGGGTCGGTAGCGCCAGACGCCCGGCGCGCCCTCGTCGACGAGCGCCCGGATGTCGTCGCTCAGCCTCGGCAGCTTCAACGCGGCCATTCAGGCAACTCCCAGCCGTCGGAGGTCGTCGTCGCTGAGGCCGAAGTGGTGGGCAAACTCGTGGATCACCGTGGATCGGATTTCTTCACGCAGGTCGTCGGGATGGTGGCAGGCTTCCTCGAGCGGGCCCTGGAAGATGGTGATGCGGTCCGGCAGCACCATGTGATAGCCCGAGGTGCGCTCGGTGAGCGGGACGCCGCTGTAGAGGCCGAAGAGCGTGTACCCCGGCGGCACCTCCGCGCTCTCCAGCTCGTCCTCCGTAGGCCAATCGGCAACCACGACCTCGACGTTTTCGAGACGGTCCCGCAAGCCCGCGGGAATGGCGGCGATGGCCTCGCGCACGTGCTCTTCGAACTCGGCGGGGGTCATGGGCCGACGCCGACCGCTGTGCTAGCATCCCGTCGGCCCGCCGTCGGCGGTAATCGCACCCCATGGACGACGTCGCCGAACACACCCTCTCCAACGGACTGCAAGTCCTGCTGCGCGAGAGTCACGCCGTCTCCCTGGTCAGCTTCGTCATGTGGTACCGCGTGGGCGCGCGCAACGAGCCGCCGGGCATGAGCGGCGCCTCCCACTGGGTCGAGCACATGCTCTTCAAGCGTACCGAGACGCTCAACCCCGGCGACATCGGGCGGCTGGTCAACGGCGTGGGCGGTACCTGGAACGGGTTCACCACCGAGGATACGACGGCCTATTTCGAGACGGTGCCCTCACAGCATTTGGACCTGCCGTTGCGGATCGAATCCGACCGCATGGCCAACGCCGTGTTCGATCCCGACGACGTGGCCAGCGAGCGCACCGTCATCATCTCGGAGCGCGAGGGCCATGAGGCGGAGCCCATGTTCCTGCTCGCCGAGGCGCTGGAGGCCGCCGTCTTCACGACCCATCCCTATGGCCACGGGGTGATCGGCAGCAAGGCCGACCTCAACCGCATGACTCGCGACGAGCTGTACGAGCACTATCAGTCCTTCTACGCCCCCAACAACGCCTTGGCGGTGATGGCCGGGGATTTCGACGAGGCCGACGCGCTCGACCGGCTCGAAGCGGCCTTTGGACACATTCCCGCCCGGACGCTGCCACCGCCGCTCGACGCGCGCGAACCCGAGCAAACGAGCCCGCGCGAGGTGGACGTGCGGCATCCGGGACCCTTTCCCATTCTCACCGTGGGCCACCGGATTCCGGAATTCGCGCATCCGGACCTTCCCGCGCTGCTGGTGCTGGACGCGCTGCTCACCGGACCCAAGAGCGGGCCGTTCGGCGGGGGTGGAATCGTCCGCACGTCGCGCCTCTATCGGCGATTCGTGGCGTCGGGGCTGGCCGCCGCCGTGGGCACGGATCTCGGATTCAACATCGACCCGACCCTGCACCGCATCACCGTGGTGCTGAAGCCCAACGGCGACCGCGAGCCGGTCGCCGAGGCGGTGGCGGCCGAGATCCAAGCCCTGCAGGACGCCCCGCCCGACGCGGACGAGCTGGCCCGGGCCGTGCGCCAGGCACGCGCCAAGCAGGCCATCGGCCTGGAGGGCGTGACGGCGCAGGCGATGTGGCTGGGCTTCCTGGATATCGCGCATACGTGGCGCGCGGCGCAGACCTTCACCGACCGGCTCACCGAGGTCACGCCGCCGGACGTGCAGCGCGCGGCGCAAACCTATCTGCGTCCGGAGCGGCGAACCACCGGCTGGTTCATTCCCGAGGGTCCGGCGCGGGCGTGACCGGCGGTCGGTCGCTCGGCCCCGACACGGTGGCGCGGTCCACCCTGGCCAACGGCATCGTGCTGTTGGTCTATCCCAACCCGTCGTCGCCGTCGGTGGCCATCGCCGCGCAGCACGCCGCGGGAGCCATCCTGGAATCCGAGGACGATTGCGGCCTTGCGGGCCTCACCGCCGACGGCCTGAACCGCGGCACGCCGACGCGGTCCTTCATGGAATTCAGCGCCGAGCTCGACGACGTGGGCGCGGCGCTGAACTTCGGCGCCGGCATCGAGTACGGCAGCTTCAGCGGGCGCGCGCTGGCCGAGGACCTGGACGTGCTGTTGCGGCTGGCGGCGGACGGCGTGCGCCATGCCACCTTCCCGGACGATGAAGTCCAGCGCCTGCGCGACCAGGCGCTCACCGGAATCGCGCACGTCGAAAACAATCCCGGCGCGCTGGCCGATCGCCGCTTCCGCGAGCTGCTGTTTGGCCGCGACAACCCGTACGGCCGTCCCGACGAGGGCTATGCCGAAACCATGCGCGACCTCACGCCGGACGACGTGCGCGCCTTCCACGCCGCCTCCTACGACCCGGAATCGCTGGTGCTCGCGGTCGTCGGCGCGGTGACGCCCGACGCCGTGCAAGACCTGGCGGCCCGCTACTTCGAGGACTGGCAAGGACCCGGCTCGGGCGCCGCCCAACGTCAGCGCCAAGCCATCCGCGAATTCGACACCGCCGCGACCACGGCCGGCGGCGTGCGCGAGGACCTGAGCATGGCGGGCAAGACGCAAACCGAGTTCACGCTCGGCTGGCCCGGCGTGCGACGGCTCGATGCCGAGTATTTCGCCGTCATGATCGGCAACTACATCCTGGGGCAGCTGGGGCTCGGCGGGCGCATCGGCGCCAACGTGCGCGACGCGCAGGGACTGGCCTATCACGCGACAAGCCACGCCGAGGCCGGCCACGCGCGCATGCCCTGGACGATTCGCGCGGGGGTCAACCCGGTGAACGTGGCCAAGGCCGTCACCAGCGGACTGACAGAGGCGCGTCGGCTGATGGACGAGCCGCCGACCGACGAGGAGCTGCGGCTCACCAAGCAAGCCATGATCGGCTCGCTGCCGCTGCGGCTGGAGCGCAACGGCGGCATCGCCGGCATGCTGCTGACGATCGAGAACTACGGCCTGGGGCTCGACTATCTCGAGCGTTATCCGGACATCGTCGAGGCGGTGACGGCGGACGACGTGCAACAGGCGGCGGCGCGGTTCCTCGATCCCGAGGCCACCACCCTGGTGACGGCCGGCCCGGAGTTGCCCGACTAAACGGCGAGGATGCGCCGCCGGCGCTACGCTGACGCCCGATGCCCCGTCTGTCGGGAGACGCCATGCACGTCCACCATGTTGGTCGCCACAGCGACTTTGCCGCCGCCAAGATGGCCAAGAACAACCTGTTCGAGTCGGAGCGGATGTTCTGCGACGTTTACTGCCTGGAGCCGGGGCAGGCGCAGCGCGTCCACGCCCACGCCGCGTCCGACAAGGTCTATTACGTGATCGAGGGCGCGCCGACGTTCGAGGTAGACGGCGAGCGGCAGTCCCTGGGTCCCGGAAACGCCGTGTGGGCACCGGCGGGCTCCGACCACGGCGTAGCAAACGAGTCCGGTGACCGCGCGCGGCTGCTGGTGGTCATGGCGCCGCGGCCGTAGCCCGAGGCCCGGTCGCCGCGGCCTGGCGCTACCGCGAGGAAGCGCGGCATCCCACGTGCAACCGCCGCCAAGTCACGCAACCGTCACCCCGGCGAAAGCCGGGGTCCAGGCCGCAAGCACCGCTGTCAGACGATGTCGTCGTACATCCCCCGCCAAGTCACGCATCCGTCACCCCGGCGAAAGCCGGGGTCCAGGCCGCGAGCAACCAGGTCAGACGATTTCCTCGTACAAGTCTCGCCACTCCGGATTGCTCTCCTCGATCAAAACGAGCTTCCACGCCCGCCTCCACTCCTTGAGGGCCCGTTCGCGCGCAATGGCGCTTGCCATCGTTTCATGCTGCTCATACCAGACAAGACGGTGCACGCCGTATTGACTCGTGAATCCGTCCACGACATCGTGCTTGTGCTGCCAGACACGCTGCACGAGGTTTGATGTCACGCCGATGTACAACGTTCCATTGCGCCTGCTGGCCATCAGGTATACGCAGGGGAGCTTCACGCTTCAGTCCGCTGGATTCCGGCTTTCGCCGGAATGACGAGGTGGCGGCTTCACGTTTGGGAGATCAAGACTGGTGGCATTGCCGGTAGCGCATGCCACTGACCGTATACGCGTCGGCCATCACGACCCGGAGATAGCGCGGCATCCCAAATGCAACCGCCGCCAAGTCACGCAACCGCCACCCCGGCGAAAGCCGGGGTCCAGGCCGCGAGCATCCAGGTCAGACGATTTCCTCGTACAAGTCCCGCCACTCCGAATTGCTCTCCTCAATCAGCACGAGCTTCCACGCCCGCCTCCACTCCTTGAGGGCCCGTTCGCGCGCAATGGCGCTTGCCATCGTTTCATGCTGCTCATACCAGACAAGACGGTGCACGCCGTATTGACTCGTGAATCCGTCCACGACATCGTGCTTGTGCTGCCAGACACGCTGCACGAGGTTTGATGTCACGCCGATGTACAACGTTCCATTGCGCCTGCTGGCCATCAGGTATACGCAGGGGAGCTTCACGCTTCAGTCCGCTGGATTCCGGCTTTCGCCGGAATGACGAAATGCCAGCATTGCACTTGGGAGCTAGCGATCTTCAGCCCCACTACCTGTGCATGCGGCGCAACGCTGCCTAAGTGCAACTCGGCACCAGTCGTGCAACCGTCACCCCGGCGAAAGCCGGGGTCCAGGCCGCGAGCAACCAATCACGGCGACGTCCTCGTACAAATCCAACCATCCCCGTCTGCCGTGTATACGTGGAGCCGCCTAGTAGCCCGACGTCCTCCGCGGGCCCGGGTCCAGGGCCATGACGGTGGCGTTGAAGCTGGCCTGCAGCAGCTCGTCGCGCACGTCGCGGTGGTCCGGGCTGTCCCACAAGTTGTCGAACTCGTGCGGATCGGCCTGCATGTCGTAGAGCTCGCCCAGCCCGTGATTGTGGTAGACGTTCAGCTTCCAGCGGCGGTTGCGATACATCGTGGCGCGGGTGTGGTTGGGAAAGTCCACGGCGTCGAGGAACTCGCAGCGCACGTAGTCCCGATGTTCATCCGATGGCGCCGCGCCGCGCAGGATCGGCAGCAGCGAGCGGCCCTGCGTCTCCTCGGGCACGGGCAGCCCCGCGATCTCCAGCAGAGTGGGCGCGATGTCCGTCAGCTCCACCAGCGCGTCGCTGCGCAGCCCGGCGACGAAGCGGCCCGGCCAGCGCCAGATCAGCGGCACGCGCGAGAGGCCGTCGAAAAAGCGGCAGCCCTTCTGGAGCAGGCCGTGGTCGCCCGCCGACTCCCCGTGGTCGCTGGTGAAGACGATCACCGTGCGGTCGGCCTGGCCCGCCGCCTCCAGCGCGTCGAGCAGCCGCCCGAACTGCGCGTCGATCTGCTCGATCATGGCGTAGTAGGCGGCCTGGACCTCGCGCGCGCGGAAGTCGTCGGGATGCTGCGACTCGCTCTGAAAGCCCACGCCGGCGCGGGTCAGGCGGCCCTGGGTCTCGATATCGCTCGGACGAAACAGCGGGCCCGGCATTGCCGACGGATCGAAGCGGCGGTAGTACTCCCAGGGCGGGTTGTAGGGCGGGTGCGGGTCGTAGGGATTTACGGAGAGGAACCAGGGCGCATCGCCGCGTCGCTCGTCGCTGATGAAGGCGATGGCGCGCTCGGTGCACCAGGTCGTTTGGTGCAGCTCCGGCGGGACGTTGTCACGTTCGGGCGTGGGGGGCATGAGGCCGCCGTAGCCGGGCGAGACGTGCAGCAGTTCGGCCGGATCGTGACCCTTTTCGTGCAGCCAGCGGGCGTAGTCGTGCTCGGCCAGTGGCCAGTTGTCGCGCGGCGCGTGGCTGTACTCGAACACGCGGTAGCCGTCGTTCACGCGGGGCTCCTGGGCCGACGCCGCGCCCGCCAGATGCAGCTTGCCCACCAGCCCGCCGTCGTAGCCGGCGTCCGCCAGCGCGCGGGTGACCAGGTGATCGGCAGTCTCGGGCGGCACGACGGCGTTGCCGTTACGCGCGTTGTGGATACGGCTGGGATACATGCCGGTGAGGAAGCTGGCGCGGCTGGGCGTGCAGATGGGGCTCTGGCAATACGCATGCGTGAACGCCACCGACTGCGCCACGAAGCGGTCGAGATTCGGCGTGCGGACGTGCGGATTCCCCAGCGCGCCGATGGTGTCGAAGCGCTGCTGGTCGGTGCAGTACCAGAGGATGTTGGGTCGGTCGGGGGTCATGGTGACCGAGGGGCTTTAACCCGACGCCACGTCGCTCAGCAGAACGTCGACCGTCGTGCCCAGCGCGGCGGCGATGCGAATCAGCGCTGCGGCCGAGCCCGGCTTGCGTCCTCGCTCGATTTCGGAAAGGTAGCTCGCGGCGATGCCCGTCTCTGCGGCCAGCGCCCGCAACGTGAGACCGCGATGGTTCCGAAACGCAGCCAGTGGGCGCTCGCCGCGCATGATGGCGAGCGCCACGGCATGGGGTATTCGGCTGCCGCCGTCCGCTTCAATCGCGGCCAGCCGGTCTTCAAGCTCTTCATTCCGCGCGATTAGGGCGTCATACGCCGTCTGCGACAGCGTGACGGTTGCGTCACGGACCATAAGCCTCCCTCCGGTGCCGATCTTAGCCGCCGGGGCACATTTCCGAAGAGCTACCCGTGGCCAACCTGCTAGCGTGGCGGTGGAGGTGGAAGGGGCCGGGTGGCTCTCGCGGTCTTCAAAACCGTTGTGGGGCGCTGGTCAGCGTCCTAGGTGGGTTCGACTCCCATGCACCTCCGCCGGCGCGAGTTGTGGCGGGCCGACGCCGCAGGCGCCAGCGAATCCGGCTCCGCTTAACACCATGTGGTGTATGGTGGTGCCATGGGTCGAACTCAGGTCTACCTTGGCGACGAGGAGCTCGCGCTCCTCGACCATGCCGCCCGCGCCACCGGAGCCTCGCGCTCGGAATTGATCCGGCGCGCCGTCCGGCGCACGTTTGGGGCGATGTCGACCGAGGACAAGTTGCGTGCGCTCCGCGCGAGCGCCGGTCTGTGGAGCGACCGCCCCTTCACCGGCGCCGACTACGTCGACGCCGTTCGCGGCGATCTGAATGAGCGACTGCGCAAGCTCGGCTTGGAATGAAGCTTGTGGACACCTCGGTAGCCATCGACTACCTGCGGGGCGCCGAGCGGGCGACCGATCTCTTGGAAGAGGTGATCAGCACCGGGGATACCATTGCCGCCACCGAAGTTGTCCGTTTTGAACTGCTTGCCGGGGTACGCCCCCACGAGCTCGACATCCTCGAGAGCTTCTTCGCGGCGCTCGCCTGGGTTCCCGTCGACGAGGCAGTAGTCCGAGCCGCAGCGGGGCTAGCACGCCAATATCGCAGGGCGTACCGAGGCATTGACGACGTCGACTATCTCATCGCCGGCACGGCGATTGTGCTTGAGGCCGATCTCCTGACAACGAACGTGCGCCACTTTCCGATGTTCGCCAATCTCAAGCCGCCCTACTGACGCCCCCTACACCGGAGGGATCGCTGTCCGGTGGCCCACGCTGCGTGGGACGGCGTGGATCAGGCGAACCGCGCCGGCTCGAAGGGCGCCAGGTCGATGGCCGGAGGCTCGCCGGTGATGTGAGCGGCCAAAGCGGCGGCGCTCCCGGGAGCCAACAGCAAGCCGGCGCGTCCGTGGCCGGTGGCGATGAAGACGCCGGACAGGCGCGGCGCCTCACCCAGGATCGGTAGGCCGTCGGGTGAGAGCGGGCGGAGACAAGCCGTCTGTCCCACGACCTCGGCCTGCGACACGGCGGAAACGAAGCGACCGGCCTGCCGCAATATCTGACGCCGGGCCGCAGCCGTCGGCGTTTCGTCGAACCCAACCTGCTCTTCGGTGGTGCCGACGTAGACCAGCCCGTCGCTCTTACGCGCCATGTAGTTGCCATCCATGTCCGAGAACCGGGTTTCCGCCGGCGCGGGCGGCAGGCGCAGCCGCAGGATCTGGCCCTTTAGAGGAGTCACGGGCACACGGCTGCCAATCCATGATCCGATCTCGCTGGTCCAGGGGCCCATGGCCAACACGACGGTGTTGGTGCTAATCACCTCGCCACCCACCCGCACCCCGGCGACGCTTCGACCGTTCAGGCTCAGCCCGGTCACCCGTCCATGCTCAATGCGCGCGCCACGAGCTTGGGCGGCGTGGATCAGCGCCTGGGTGAAGGCGGCGGGATTGATCGCGGCGCTCGCTTCGCGCAGCAGGCCGCCTTCGATGGGGCCGTCGATCCAGGCGCAGCGGGCGCGCACCTCGTCCGGCTCCAACCACCGGGACGGCGCCGCCTGCCGCAGCGTGTGTGCTTCGGCAGCGTCGGCGGCAATGAGGAGCGACGGGCTTTCCTCGAACCCATAGCCCGGCGCGCCCAGGGCCTTCAACTCCTCCGCAAGCTCATGATGCCGCGCCAAGCTCGCCCGCCAGAGCAGTCCCAGCGGCCCGACGGCGCGCGCGTCCGACGCCGGCGATAGAAGACCCGCCGCTTTGCCGCTGGCGCCCGACGCGATGGCCCGCGACTCGATCAGCAGCGGCCGGGCGCCGCGCCCGGCGAGCTCGTAGGCCAGACCGGCGCCCATCACGCCGCCGCCGCAAATCACGACATCCGCTGTCGACTGTCTCATCGAGCGGCACCATACCCGAGCCACGGCGCGGCGGTCCGCGGGTCCAGTTCCTTCTCCCCTGGGGGGAGAAGGTTAGGATGAGGGGGAGTCCGGCATGCCGAATGGGTGACGCAAACGTCGCCCGTGCGAGAATCCCAACGTGGAATCCGAGCGCTTTCACGACGCCATCCGGCGCATCGACGCGGCCAACGCCGACGATCCGCACACGCTGATCGTGGACGGCGAGCCCCGGCCCAAGGAGCTCACCCACGCCGCGATGCTCTCGGCCTGGGTCCGGCGCCTGCGCCCCGACGCCGGCGAGGCGCTGCTGCTGGCGGCGCGCGCGCACCACATCCGCCGCTGGACCATTCCTCGCGGCGACTATCCGGGCGGCCGGCGCGGCTATCTGCGGTGGCGCACGGCGCTGCAGGCCATGCACGCCGCCGAGGTCGGCCGCGTCTTGCAGGATGCCGGCTACGAGGCGGATGAGATCGCGCGCGTCCAACAGTTGGTGCGCAAGCACAACCTCACGCGCGACCCCGAGGTGCAAACGCTGGAGGACGGGCTCTGCCTCGTCTTCCTCGAAACGCAGTTCGCCGACCTGCGCGCGCAGCATCCGGTGGCAAAGATCGCCGACATCGTGCAGAAAACCTGGCGCAAGATGTCGCCGGCGGCCAGGGATCTGGCGTTGGAGCTGGACTTGCCGTCCGACGAGCGGGAGGCGCTGGAGCAGGCGCTGGCAGGGGATCAGGCGCCGCGGGGATAGCCGTGCGGGGCCGTCAAGGCCCTTCAGGGTGTTGGCTCGGTGGCCCGCGCTGCGTGCAGCGTGGGACCGGCCCGGGGTCGCATCTCCCAGGCTGCCCGCAGCCTGGGCCACCGGGCAAGGGCGAATCTGAGACCCGCCCCTACTCGTGGGCTCACCGTTTGAGCGGTTCCCGGATTCCCGCCCCCAGAGACCTTTGCAAAAGGTGTAGGGGCGGTTCGCGAACCGCCCTTCCTCGAGGGTTAACAGGTTGAGGGCCGCTAGGTTCCCGCCCCGTATCGAGTACAGGGCAGGCTCTTTGGAGACCTTCACGTAACCCTTCGTCATTCCCGCGAAGGCGGGAATCCACCCCTCATTGAACCTGGCGGCGGACAGGATGCGCCCGGTCACCCCCAAGCCCGGGTGGATTCCGCAAAGGTCTCCCTCCTCGGGAATGACGGTGGGGAAGTGATCAGACCGGCCGAACTTCCTCCCACGCCCCGCTGTCGCACGACCGGTCGGCGGCCAGGCCGACCTCGTGCTGGCGAATGATCGCGTCGCGCATCTCGTTGTTCGTCGTGCCCTGTTCGACGGCGTCCAGGAACGCGCGCAGGCACTCGTGGACGCCGGGCCAGCCGGCGGGCGGTTCCAGGGCCGGGTGCCGCGCCAGGCGCCAGTGGGGAAACTCCCGCGTGCGCAGGCGCCAGGCGCCCGCCAGCGGGTCGCAGACGATATCGCCCTCGGTTCCGTTGACTTCGAGGTCGATGCGCAGCGGCCCAACCGCGCCGATGTTTACCTGGAACGTGCCTTGCACGTCGCCATAATCGAGGTGGGCCGTGGCGCGCGTCTGCATCAGCCCCGGCTCGTCGTCGCCGTTGAGCACCAGCACGCGGCGCGCCGTGCGCCCGATGGCGCGGTCCAGCATGTCCAGGTACCAGCCGGCCAGCATGTGCACCACGCTCAGGCTGTGCCGCGGCGGATGGCCCCACCCCGCTTGCAGCCGCACCAGGGCGGTGCGCGGCTGACCGATCGCGCCCGCGTCCAGCGCCTCGCGCAGTCTTGCGACGACCGGGAGATACGACAGCTCCAGGTCGGGATGCACGAGCTGCGGCGCGGCGCGGCGCGCGGCCACCATGCGTTCGACGCCGGGCCGGTCGGAGGCGACGGGCGGCTCGAACAAGAGCGGCAAGCCTGACGCCAGCGCCTCAGTCAGCACCGCTTCGTGCGCCAGATCGGGGACGGCCACCGTCACGGCATCGAGATCGGCTGCCGCCAGGAGTTCAGACGCCGAAGCACACACGGTGATCTCCGACCCAAGCTCGGCAAGGGCGCGGTCGCGCGTCGCGGCGCTGGGCGCCGCCACCGCCGTAACCTCGGCGCGGCCATCCAGCCGCAGCGCCGGGACATAGGCGCTGCGCGTCCAATCGCCGAACCCGATGAGGCCGACACGAATCTTGCTCACGACGACATCCCGCTTGCGACCCTGCGGCCTGAGGGTACTTGAGGATGGAGGGTGGACGGGGAGGCGCGCCGGCCGCGGCCGCGCGGAGACCTACGGAATCGGCGTTACGCTGAGGGCTTCTTCGTAGACCGTAAAGGTCGCCGTGCCGTCCTCGGCGATCTCGATGCGCGCAACTGGGATGAAGGCCGCCTCCCACCAGTCGTGTCGCAGACGCAGCGCCAGCGTCCACACGCCGGGGCCCAAGCCGCCTTCGGATGCCGGCGCGGGAACGAAGCGTCCGTCGCGGCCCTGCACGGCCAGGCTGCCGGTGTTGGCATCGAACAGATACGCGTGGCTCATGACGCCCTGACCGGGGTGGAACTGGCCGCCAAACCACTGCGCGGACCGGTGCAGACGGCCGTCGTTGTTGAAGTCGCGCGGAAACGCCCACGGCGAATCGTCGGCCGCCACGATCAGCCAGTCCTGGCCGGACCAACGCTTCGCCGCGTCATCCGCGAGCGTCGCCGTGAAGGCAAGCCGCCCGCCATCGATGCTCACCGACGACAACCGCACGCTCAGGAGCGGCCTAGCGGCAGGCATGATCGGGGCCACGGCTCCGCCCGGGGCATAGACCGCAAAGTCGTCGTTCGACCAGATTGCGGTTCGCTGACCCGGCGGAAACCCCGATGGCGCCAGGCGCGCCGAGGTGACCACGAGATCCGGCGTGCGATCGCCGAGCGGCTCGGTGTGAAAGCCCGGGCGCAAGTGCTCGGCGAATACGCGCACGGCGCCGAGCAGGTGGGTGTGGGAGAGCACCGACGCCGCGCGCACGGACCCGAAATGGTCGATCGACGGCGACAAGAAGACGGTCGCCGACGCCGGCACCGCCTGGCGCAGCGCCTCGAACGATTCCGGAAGGGGCGCCGCGTCGATCTCCAGAAACTCGGGCCGGATGCGGTACAGGGCCTCGGCGCCGCCGCGCACCAGCAGCTCAAAGAAACTGGGGTTCCGGATCCACTCCGTCGCGCGGGGTGGCAGGCTGTCCAGCCACCCGTCGGTTGCGTGCAGGTAGTCGAAGCCCAGCCGGCGGATAGCCGCCGGTTCGAGCCGGCGGATGGCGTCGACGTACTCCGGTCCGCGCACGCCCGAAAACTGAATGAAGTCCGCAAATCCCGAGGCGTTCGCGCGTCCCGTCGCAATGGACATTGCGCTCGGATTGGGCGAGAGAATGCGTGCGTCGGCCGGCGTATGGTCTCGGATATAGGCGACGACGCCGTCGGGGATGGAGTGCCGCAACACCTCGCGCCCCAGGAAGTCGGAATCGAGCTCCCTCCGGCCCGGCTCGGCGTTCGCCAGCTCGACGCCGGCGCTGAACGCGGGCCCGAGGTTGCGCAGGGGCGTCACGACGGTGGGCCAAGTGATGAGCGCGATGAGCAGGGCGCCGGCGACGTAGCGCCGGCGGGGACGCAGCGCCGGCAAGCGGAGGCCCAGCGCGGCAATCAACCCCAGCAGGGCGAAGTTCCGCGCGTGGCCGTCCAGCCGCGCGACGTCACGCGAGAAGTCGTACTGCAGCGTGAGCGCGGCGAGCAGGAAGATCCCGCTTCCAAGCGCCAGCGCGAGCACCAGACGGTCGCGCCACGCAAGCAGCACGGCGACGACGGCAGCCGGGACCACGCCAAGCGCCAGCACGCCCAGACCGCCCGACATGTCGATGAACGCGCCGATTGGTCGGCGGCTCGCGGGATCGTCGATCCAGGCCAGGGACAGGCCGCTTCCGGACGGTCCGGTCAGGACGCCGGTGATGGCGCCGCCGCCGACGGCCAGCACCAGGGCGGCGATCGCCGGCCCCGCGGCCGCCCGCAACGCCTCGCGCATGCGCTGTCCGCCGGGCGGTCCGGCCGCCGCAAACTGCGCCGCCTCGAGCAAGGCCCATAGGACCAGCACCATCACGGCGACCGTCTCGTCGGCCAGTCCCAGAAATCCGACCAGTGCCGCCAGGACCGCCGCCGACGGCCACGACCGCCGCCCGCTGGCGACCACCCGCTCCAACACCACGAGCGTCAGGGCGTACGCCAGCGTGAACGAGGGTTTCCAGATATTCGGCGGCGACGCCTCGAGCACGCGCTCCCAGGGAAAGTCCGTCGACGGCCAATAGACCTGCGTGAGCCACGTGCGGACGCTGGCGCTGAGCGCCGGGACCTCCCCAACGGCGGGAATCTGCACGATGCCCGGCGGCGTGATGTAGTGCAGTTGCGTCCACGCGCCGGCCGTGAGCAACAGCGGGGCGAGGGCCAGCACCGCGATCCACGATCCCCGTTGCAGCAGGAGCAGGCCCACGATCAGGGCGAAGCTCATCCACAAGTAGGCGCCCAGCAATTCCGTCACGAATGCCAGGTCGGGTCCAAATGGCGGGGTCATCAGGGCGACCAGCAGATTGGCGCCGTAGTGGTAGGCGCTGGGCAGGTCCGGGCTCCACGGAAACGCCGGCGGATGAAAGCCACCGGCGCGAATCGAAGCCGCCAGGCCCAGGTGCAGGAAGTCCTCGACGATCGACAGGAGCTGACGGCTGGCCAGGGCGATCCAGAAGAGCGCCAGGGCCGCGACCAGCACGCCGGCCGTCGTCCGCAGCGACGGCCGCAGAGGCCGGCGCGCGCGCCAGGCCAGGCCGACGCCGAGCGTGAGCGTGAGCACCCAGGACGCGATCGCCCCCGCGGGCGCCGGGATGACGTACAGCACCACGTTGACCACGAAGCCCCACAGCGCCAGTCCAACCACCAGCCCCTGCGCCAGGGCCAGGCGCTCATCGTCCTGCCGCAGCACGGTGCGCGCGACGACGTAGCCCACGGCGGCCAGCGAAACGACCTGCGCCAGCAGAAGCAGCAATCCCGGCGTGACCGCCCAGTCCACGGTCACTTACGCGGCCTCAATTGACGCAGCCGATCCCTTCGATCGCCGCCCACGGCGACTGCCAGCTTAAGGCCCAGCGGCGGTGAGCCGTCGTAACAAGGGATGCCAAAGCGCACGCTTAGAATGGCGTGTTACGAGAGTAAGGCTGGTGCGGGTGCGTAGCTCGCGGATGCGGCCCTCCGCCGGCCGCCCCATTGATCCGAAGGCGCGGGCGCGCCTTGCGCGGAGTTCGCTCGTGCGACCGGGGGGCGCGCGCGCCCCGATCGCGGCGTGGGTATGGCTGTTGGCGGCCGGCATGGCGGCGGCCGGCATCGCGGCCACGCTGGTGTTTGCGGTCGTCGCGGCCAGCGGCGTGGGAGCGGCCGCGGCGGCCGCGAACACGCTGTGGACGGAGATCCCCGAAATCGAGGAAATCCTCGACGTCGGCTCCGGCCTCTTCCAAACCACCACCATCGTCGACCGGCGCGGTCGTCCGCTGGGCGAGCTGCTCGGTCAGGGCCGGCGGACGCTCGTGCCGCCGGAGGCGATTCCCGCCGATGTGAAGGCCGCGGTGATCGCGGCGGAAGACGCCACCTTCTACGAAAACCCAGGGGTCGAGCTGCGCGCCATCGTTCGCGCGCTGTGGCAGAACGTCAGGGGCGGCGAGGTCGTCTCGGGAGCCAGCACGATCACGCAGCAGCTGGTCAAGAACGTGCTGCTCACGCCCGAGGAGACGGTGGAGCGCAAGATCAAAGAGGCCGTGCTGGCCTGGCGACTCAGCGAGCGATTCTCGAAGGACGAGATCCTGGGCCTCTACCTCAATCAGAACTACTACGGCAGCCTGAGCTATGGGGTGGCGGCGGCGGCGCGCACGTATTTCGGGAAGCCGCTGGCTGAGGTGACGCTGGCGGAAGCCGCGCTGTTGGCGGGGCTGCTTCGATCACCGTCGACGGACAACCCCCACGTCGACCCGGCGGCGGCGCGGCGCGAGCAGCTGCGGGTGCTGGGCCGGCTGGAGGAAACCGGGCTGGCGCCACCGGCGCGGGTGGAGGCGGCGCGGCGCGAGGTCATCACCATCATGCCGCCGCAGCCGGCCGAGGTGCGCGCGCCCCACTTCTTCCGCTACGTGTTGGATGAAGTGCAAGCCCGCTACGGACCGGACGTGAGCTGGCAGGGCTGGCGCATCATCACCACGCTGGACCTGGACCTGCAGCGGCACGCCGAGACGGCGGCGCGCGAGCACGTCGCCACCCTGGCGGACCAGACGGTGACCAACGCGGCCCTGGTGGCGGTGCGACCGGGGACCGGCGAGGTCCTGGCCATGGTCGGCAGCCTCGACTTCAACGACGCCACGATCGACGGCCAGGTGAACGTGACGCTGGCGCCGCGGCAGCCGGGGTCGGCGTTCAAGCCGATCATGTACGCCAGCGCGCTCGAACGGGGCTACACGCCCGCCACCATGCTGCTGGATATCCCGACGATCGTGCCCATCGTGGGACAGGAGCCCTACGCGCCGCGCAACTACAGCGAGCGGTTCAGCGGCCCGGTGAGCCTGCGCACGGCGCTGGCAAGCTCGCTGAACGTCCCCGCGGTGCGGACGCAGATCGACGAAAACGTCGGACTCACTCCCACGGTGGCCATGGCCGAGCGGCTGGGGATCACGACGCTGACGGACCCCTCCCGCATCGGGCCGGCCCTCGCGCTGGGCTCCAATGAGGTGCGCCTGCTGGAGCTGACGAGCGCCTACGGCGTCTTCGCCAACGAGGGCCGGGCGGTGGCGCCCACGGGCATCCTCTGCATTCTGGACGCGCAGGGCCGGGTGGTTGAGCAGCTCGGGGACGACGGCTGCAGCGCGCGCGTGCTGGCCGACGCCTCGGAAACACCGACCCGCATTGCGTCGAGCCAGGTCATCAGTCCCGGTCTGGCGTTCGTGGTGACCTCGATCCTGAGTGACGAGCGGGCGCGGGTGCTCGGATTCGGCGACACGCGCCGCAACCTCCAGCTGCCCGACCGTCCGGCGGCCGCCAAGACGGGAACGACTGAAGATACGCGCGACGCGCTGACGGTCGGCTACACGCCGCAAGTGGTGACGGGCGTGTGGGTCGGCAATGCCGACGGGACGCCGATGGACGATGTGACCGGCGTGCGCGGAGCGGCGCCAATCTGGCAACGGTTCATGACGGCCGCGCTCGAAGGCCGGCCGGCGCTGGAGTGGCCCCAGCCGGCAACCGTCGCGGTGCAGGAGATCGACGCGCTGTCGGGCCTGTTGCCCTCACCGTTCACGCCGGAGACGCGGGAGGAGTTCTTTCTCCCGGGCACCGTCCCGGTGCAGCGGGACATGGTGCATCAGCCATTCGCCATCCACGTGCCAACGGGGCTGCTGGCCACGCCGGACACCCCGCCCGACGAGGTCGAGGAGCAAGTGTTCGTGGTGCTGCCGACCGAGGCCGAGGAGTGGCAGCGGACGCTGGCCGATGACTCACCGCTGCGACTGCCGCCGGAAGCCTTCGTGGCGGGGACCGCGCCGACCGGCGCCTCCGAGCGAGCCGCCATCACCAGCCCGGTGCCGACGGAGCGCGTGCGCAGCGTGCTCGAAATCCAGGGAACGGCGGCGGGACCGTTGTTTGCGGAGTTCGAGATGCGCTACGGCGCCGGACCGGCCCCGGGGAGCTGGGTGCGCATCGACACGGTAGGCACATCTCCCGTGACGGAGGGCCCGCTGCGCGCCATCGACACGAGTCAGTTGCCCGACGGCCCCTACACGCTGCGTCTGGTGGTGCGCGCGTCGAATGGGCGCGAGGACGTCGTGTTCCGGCGCTTCGTGGTGGACAACACGCCGCCGGCGGTTGCGGTGGCCGGCCTGGCCAACGGTGACGAGCGCTCGGCCGGGGTGATTGAATTGCGGGCGGCATTGCAAGACGCGGGCGGGCTGGCGGCCGTGGCCTACGAGATGAACGGCGAAGTGATCGGCGAGGTCCAACGCGCCCCCTACCGCCTACGCTGGACGGCGGAACCGGGCACCTACACGCTGCGGGCGATCGCGACGGATCGGGCCGGCAACCTCACGGCATCGGACCCGGTCACGTTCACCGTGCGCTAGCCGAGGCCATCACTTCGCCGGTTGACGTACGGGGATGGATTCCCACCTTCGGAGACCCTTGCAGAATCCGGTAGGGGCGGGTCTGAGACCCGCCCGACGCCGACCATCCGGCGCATCTCCAGATTCGACCGGACTGGATTCCGGCTTTCGCCGGAATGACGAAGGGTTACGCAGGGGTTTCCCTTCGCGCGAATGCCGGACTCAAAGTGACGCCACCAAACCGATCGGGCGTTGACGCGAGGGGAAGGCGTTTCTAGACTCGTGCTGCGCGCGGCTCGTGCGCGGGCCGCTGGCGCCGGGTGCGCCACTTGCGGCGACATCGCCGACCCCATCCCAGAGGAATGCTGAGTGCCTGAACGTCCACGCCTCCAGGCTTCCCCGCGCGCCGTGCGGGGCCGGGCCGTCAAGCGCCTCCGGCGGTCGGGCGTGATTCCGGCCAATCTCGTCACGCCGAACCAGCCGTCGACGACGGTGCAGGTCGACGAGCGCGAGCTGGCCACGCTGGTGCGGGCCGGCGCCGACGGTCGCCTGCTGGACCTCGAGTGCGACGGCGAAACGGAGGCCGTGCTCTTCGACGCCTACGAGTTGGACGCCATCACCGACCGGCTCTTGCACGCCACCTTCCGGCGCGTGGATCTCACCAAGCCGGTATCGGTTGAAGTGGCGATCGAGTTTCAGGGCACGGCGCCGGCAGCCGCGGTGATGGGCGTGACGGTCATTCAAGCCCTCACCTCGCTGGAGGTCGAAGCGCTGCCGACCGAGATTCCATCGGCGCTGGTGGCCGACATCTCGGGCCTGGAGGTGCCTGGAGACGAAGTGGTGGTGTCGGACCTGCGCGCCGTCGACGGCGCCTACACGCCGGCAGGCGATCCCGCGGAGACGGTGGTGGCGGTCCACGTGCTGCGGGCGCAGGCCGAAGACGTCGAGGAAGAAGAGATTGACCTCGACGAGGTGGAAATCGAGCCGGGCGAGGAAGGCGAGGTCGCGGAAGCGCCGCCGGAGGAGCCCGCGCCGGCCTAAATCGTTCCGCGCTCCGTGATCGCGGCGCGCATCGGTTCTGGACGACTCCGGCAGGTTGAGACCTTTGCGTAACCCCTCGTCATTCCCGCGAAGAGCCTGCCCCGTACTCGATACGGGGGAGACCTTTGAAAAAGGTGTAGGGGCGGTTCGCGAACCGCCCTTCCCCGTGGGTAAACAGGTTGAGGGCCGCTAGATTCCCGCCTTCGGAGACCTTTGAAGAATCCGGTAGGGGCGGGTCTCAGACCCGCCCGACGCCGAGCATCCGGTGCACCTCCAGGTTCG
>JAPPNP010000039.1 GCA_028873795.1 Chloroflexota bacterium | reverse complement strand
CACACCGCTCGCGGCTTGACACCTTACGCACCTGGGGTGTCTTGTGGGCGCCCGCGCTTCCCGTGTGGGCCGACTAAAGGACCCCACAGATGCGCAGCAGCGTCTCGTGGACGGCCAGGTCGTGCGCCGCGGTATAGGCGGGATCGCGGTCGCCCCGGATCCACGCAGCCAGATTCTCAATGTCGCCGTCGTACCTGGGGCGCATGGGGATCGCCGGCTCGCTCCACCCCGCCGGAAAGTCCTCGTGCGCTTCGCTGAGAAACAAGCGCACGCCCGGCGGCTCGATCGGCTCGATGAGCACCGAGCCGCGCTCGCCGATCACCTGGAAGCGCCGGTGGTGCATCGGGTCGTTGCCGGTGACCCACGTCTGCAGCAGCGCCACCGCGCCGGGGTATTCCAACACCGCCGTGCAGTTGTCCTCAAACGGCTCGCCCTGACCGCGCGCGTCTCGCCGGTGGCTGGCCCATACGTCCGCGGGCTTGCCGAGAAACAGCATGGCGGCGTCGAGCACATGGCATCCCAGCAGGTAGAACAACGCGCCGGCGTGCGCGCCGTCCTTGGCTCGAATGTCGGCGTAGCTGGCGATGTTGGTGGGGATGTCGACGTTGATGCGCGTGACGTTGCCGAGCCAGCCCTCGCGCATGGCGCGCAACGCCAGCTCGATCGCCGGGTTGTAGCGGAACTGGTAGCCCATCTGAACGTGCAGATTGCGCGCCGCGGCCAGGTCCATCACCGTCCGCAGATCGGCGAGTGACGGTGACGGCGCCTTGTCGATATGGATGTGCTTGTCGTGCTCCAGCGCGCGGCGCGCCCAGCGCAGGTTGTGGCGCGGGAGCGTCTCGACAAACACCACCCGGATCGTTTCGTCGTGCAGCACGTCGACCTCGGACAAGGCCGGCACGTCCGTGAAGCGATCGTTCGCCTGCTGTCGTCCCCACTCCGACGCATCCGGCTCGAAGGCGCCGACGAGCTCCATGTCATTGGAGCGGCGGATGGCCTGCACCTTGCCCCACGCATGGTCGTGTCCGATTCCGATCAGTGCCGCCCGCAGCTTGCCGCTCTGGTCCGCCATTCCGCCGCGCTCCATCTTTGGCTCTGCCCAATGCCGTCCGGCGTCATCATGGCAGGCCGCGCGCTTCACCGGCCGAATGTCGCGCGCGCCGGACGCCGTGGCTACGCTACGGGCGTGAGCGACAAACGGCCCGCGACCCCGCCGGCGGGCGAGCACGAGTTCCCCACGCCCACCGGCCGCACGCCGGACGATCTGGCCCATTGGGTCGCGCTCAACGCCGTGCGCGGGGTCAGTTCGGGCGCCGTCTGGGCCCTGCGGCGGGCATTCGACAGCATGGAGCAAGCCTGGGGCGCCTCCGCGGGTGAGCTTCGCCGGGCCGGGCTCGAGTCCAAAGTCGTTGAGCAACTCCTCGACGCGCGCCGCGATATCGAGCCCCAGGCCGCGCTGGCGGCCCTGGAGGAAACGGGAGGATGCGCCATCGCCTGGGACGACCCGGCGTACCCCGCCAGGCTGCGGGAGATCGCCGACCCGCCGGCGCTGCTGCACGTCCGCGGGGACGCCGAAGCCTTGGCAACGGACCGCGCGGTCGCGATCGTGGGCACGCGGCGCATGAGCACCTATGCCCGGCTGGTCACGGAGCGGCTCGCCGGTGACCTGGCCGGCAGCGGGATCACCATCGTGAGCGGCATGGCATCGGGTGTGGACAGCGTGGCGCACCGCGCGGCGCTCGACGCCGGCGGACCGACCATCGCCGTGTGGGGCACGGGGCTAGGCACGGTGTATCCGGCCGCCAACCGGTCATTGGCGCGACAGATTGCGGAGCAGGGCGCCATCGTCACGGAATTTCCCGTGTGGATGCGCGGCTCTGCGGAAAACTTCCCGCAGCGCAACCGCATCATCAGCGGGCTGGTGCTGGGAACCATCGTGGTCGAAGCGCCGCTTCCCAGCGGCGCGCTGATCACCGCGCGCTACGCCATCGAGCACAACCGCGAGATCATGGCGGTGCCCGGCGACATCTTTCGGAACGGCAGCCAGGGCACGAACGCGCTGATCTTTCGCGGCGAGGCGCGCGCCGTGACCTCGGCCGCCGATGTGCTGGAAACGCTGGGCATCAGCGTCGATCCGGTCCAACTCGCGCTGCATCCGGTCGTTGAGCCGGACGCCGACGAGCGCCCGATCGCCGATCAGCTCAACGCGTCACCCAAGCACATCGACGCCATGGCGGAGACCGCCAAACTGCCCGCCCACCGCGTCTCGGCCATCCTCACCATGCTGGAGCTCAAGGGCCTGGCCCGACACGTGGGCGGCGGACGCTACGTCCATCCGCGGCCCGAGCCAGCGGGCGGAAGCGGCGGCTAGCTCCTCCGGCCAACCGATCTCGAGGCCCGACCGCAGGTCACTATCGGGCCGACGCGCATTTGGGGAATCTCCACATCGACGAAGCACGGCGTCTCCAACTCGCGCCAAAAGCTCATGGGCTCGACGTTGGCAATGCGTGCGAGGTAGAGCGCCATCACCGTGCCGTGGGTGACCACGATGGCGTCCTGGTTGTCCCCTTCGAGCACGGCTTCAATCGCCGTGGTGACTCGGTCGCGGGCCTGAGTGGCTGTCTCCGAGCCAAGGACGAGCCGACAGGGCTGGGATAAGAACTCCTCAACCGCTCGCTCGAACTCTTGGGTGCTTTGGAAGAAGGGCACGTTGCGTCGGTGGTGCTCTTCGAGCCCATCCGTGACGCGAAACGGGAGACCGAGCGCGTGGCCGATCAACTGCGCGGTCTCCTTGGCCTTGGGTTCTCGACTGGACCAGATCGCGTTGGCTCGGTAGTGGCGAAGTCCAGCGGCGAGAGACTCGGCGCGACGCCGTCCGAGGTCGCTGAGTTTCCACTTCGCTGCCGGTACGCCGGGTTCGATCTCCGGCTGCGAATGACGCACCAGGACAAGCTTCCGCACCGCGGGCTCCAGCGAGATCAGGCTCAGGTGTGGAGCTTACGACCAGAAAGATGCAGAGTGGCCGAAGGCGGGCAGCAGCGGAGGCGCGGGGGCGCATGAGCGAAGGCCGCTACGCCTTTGGGGACTCCGAGATCGCCGCCGCGCGGCTGCGGCTCGCCGCGAACGTCTTTCAGCCGGAAATGGAGCGCCTGATCGGCCGGGCGCCGAGCCGGCCGGGGTCGGCCTACGACCTGGGCTGTGGGCCGGGGCATACGACACGCATTGTGGCCGGCACGGCACGTCCTGGGCGCACCGTTGGACTCGACACGTCCAAGCGGTTCATCGAGATGGCGCGAGCTCAGCCAATGGCCGGCGTGGAATACCTGGAGCACGACGTGACCTTGACCCCATTCCCGTGCGGGCCGGCCGATTTGCTGTTTTCGCACTTCCTGCTGTCGCATCTGCCGGATCCGCGGACGGCGCTCACCGCCTGGATGTCGCAATTGCGTCCGTCTGGTCTCCTGCTGTTGGACGAAGTCTCGGACATCTGGACGACGCACCCGGTATTCATGCGCTACCTCGAAATGGTCGAGAGGGTCGTGGACGCCGCCGGCGGGCAGCTCTACGCGGGAAAGACGATGGAGCGGGCCGTTGCCGACTCCGCCGGTGACATTGTTTCGAGCGAGTTGGTCGAGCATCCGGTAAGCACCGCGCAGGCGGCCGCGATGTTTCGACTGAACCTCGCCGTATGGCGTGAAACTCCAACGGCACAGGCGATCGTCCCCGCGGCGAGCATCGCCGAGATCGCGTGTGAGCTCGACGGGCTCGCGGAATCGTCATCGGATCATGAGATCGTCTGGGGAATGCGCCAGGTGATCTGCCGAGCCGCGCCCGCCGCATGAGCCCTCAACAGGCTCCGCACGCGCCGCATCGACGGCATCCAATGCCTACCTGCATGATGGGAACCTGAAATGGCCGCGGACGGCGGTGGGAGAGCGTGGGACTGAAGATCAAAGGCGTCGATTTCGTCTGGATCGTCGCCGCCGACGTCGAGCGGACGGCGCGGTTCTACCGTGACGTGCTGGGGCTACCGGAAACGGGAATCCAGGATGACGATTGGCGTGAATTCCAGGCGGGATCCGTGACGTTGGCCGTCACGCCGGCGCATGTGGGCCTTGCGCCTCCCAGAGTGCTCGTGGCGTTGGCGGTCGACGACGTTGACGCCGCGTTGGCAGAGGCGCGTGACCGCGGCATTGAGGTTCTCCACGAGGCACGCGATACCCCAGCCTGCCTCAACGCCATGGTCGCCGATCCGGAAGGCAATCCGATCTGGCTGCACCAACGGCACGACGGAACGTTCGGCTAGCGCCGCGTATCATCAAGGCCATGCCGCGAACCTACGCTCAAAGCATCTAACGTGCGTCGCCGGCACCTGGCGATTCTGGCGCTCATCGCGATCATCTTCGCGCTGGCGCTCTACATCGTAGTTCCGAACTCCCCTGGATTCCCGGTGCAAGTCGGCACCCGCGACTTCTCGGACCTGGAGTTTCGTCAGGGCCTGGACCTGCAGGGCGGGTTGCACGTGCGCTTCGAAGCGGACCCCGCGCCCGACCAGGAGGTTGACGCGGATGCAATGGAGGCCGTGCGACAGATCATCGAGAACCGAGTGAACGCATTGGGCGTCGCCGAACCCGTCATCCAAATCGAGGGCGACACCCGGCTGATCGTGGAGCTTCCCGGCCTCGGTGGTCCCGACCCGGACTGCGATCCGGCCGAGGAGGAGTGCGCGGACCCGCTCGACGACGCGATCGCCCTCTTTCGCGAAACCGGACAGCTGCTGATCGTCGACACGGGTTCACGACCTTACCCGGATGACGAGGTCTTCGTCGCCGATCCGGAAGACGTCGTGCTGCGCGGGGCGGACCTGCAATCGGCGCGCGTCGAGTTCGATCAGCTCGGCGCGTCGATGATCGCCTTCGAGCTCAAGCCGTCATCCGGCGAGCATTTCGAACGGCACACGAGCACCCACCTGGGCCAGTGGCTGACCATCACGGTTGACGACATCGTCATCAACTCGGCCGTGATCGAGGCGCCGATTCGGGACGAGGGCGTCATCCGCGGCACGTTTACGCCGGACGAGGCGCGCCGGGTGGCCATTCAGCTGCAATACGGCGCCTTGCCGGTGCCGCTCAAGGTGGTGCAGAACCTGACCGTGCGGCCGACACTCGGCGAAGAGTCGCTGGCGCTGTCGGTGCGGGCCGGCATCGTGGGCGCCGTGCTGGTGCTGGCGTTTATGGTGGCCTACTACCGCGCGGCGGGGGTCGTGGCGGCGGTGGCGCTCGTGGCCTACGTCATGATCGTCTTCGCCATCTTCAAGCTCGTCCCGGTCACACTGACTCTGGCTGGGGTGGCCGGCGTGATCCTATCGCTGGGCGTGGCCGTGGACGCGAACATCCTGATCTTCGAACGCACCCGCGAAGAGGTGCGCCGTGGTCGCGCGGTGCGACGGGCGATCGAAGCCGGTTTCAACCGCGCGTGGCCGTCGATCCGAGACTCGAACGTCTCCACGCTGCTCATCTGCGCCGTGCTCTTCGGCTTCGGCAGCGGTGGCGTGCGAGGATTCGCGCTCACGCTGGCCATCGGGGTGGCCGTGAGCATGTTCTCGGCCATCACGATCAGCCGCTCGCTGCTGCGGCTGGCCGTGCTGGTGCCGGGCGTCGACCAGCCGCGCTGGTTTGGCGCGCGGCCCATTCCTGAGGAGGACCCGGTCTGATGTTTGACATCGTGGGTCGCCGCGGCTGGTGGTATCTGGTATCCACCGTGCTGCTCGCGCCCGGGATCGTGGCCCTGCTGACCGGCGGCCTGAAGCCCGGAATCGACTTTACGGGCGGATCGCTGTTGCAGGTGCGCGTCGCGGCGGAGACCACGCAAGAGGACGTCACGTCGGCCGTGCAGGGGGCCGGATTTCCCGAAGTCGTAGTGCAGATGGCCGGCGAGAGCGATGCCCTGCTCCGCGTACGCGCGATCGACGTCGGCGAAAAGGACGATCTGGTCACGGGCCTCAGTTCGGCCATGGGGCCGGTCGAAGAGCTTGGCTTCTCAGCCATCGGCCCGGTAGTCGGGGAAGAACTCACGCGCGCCGCCATCATTGCGGTGGCCGTGGCCTCGGGGCTGATTCTGCTCTACGTGACCTGGGCCTTCCGCGGCATGCAGCACTCATTCCGCTTCGGCGTGGCGGCGATCGTGGCACTACTCCACGACGCGCTGTTCGTCATTGGCGTCTTCTCGATCCTGGGCCACGCGCTCAACGTGCAGATCGACGCCCTGTTCGTGACCGCCCTGCTCACGGTGATCGGATTCTCCGTTAACGACTCAATCGTAGTCTTCGACCGCATTCGCGAAACGAACCGCGACTACGTGCACCTGGACGAGCACGAGCGGCCCGGCATTGCCGACATCATCAACTTCAGCGCCAACCAAAGCCTGACGCGATCGCTCAATACCTCCTTCACGGCCCTCTTGGTGCTGCTCGCCCTGTTGCTCTTGGGCGGACCGACGATTCGCGACTTCGTGCTCGCGTTGTCCCTGGGCTTCGCCATCGGGACGTACTCGTCGATCTTCAACGCGGCGTGCCTGGTCGCGTCGTGGGAGCAGCGCGACATTCCGCGGCTATGGCGCCGGCTGATTCCCTGGCGCCGAATGACGGCGAGCTAGGGCACGTAGCCCCAACGTGCCTCGGCCTCTTCGGCTTCGGCGATGGCCGTCTTGAGGCGGTTCGCGGCATCGAGCGCCTCGGCGTAGGGCGTGGTGCCCACGAGTACGTGAACTTCGGATGCCTCTTCCGAGAGCTCCCGCACGCGCGGCACCCACGGCGCCAGCTCCTGATCGGAGTAGGTGTGCGCGATCGGCTCGACGGGGTTGGCCTCGGTGCGCCGCCACGCGTCGCCGTCGCACCCATGAAGCCGCACGACGCTCAGGCGGTCCGTGGTGACGGCAACGGTGGGCGGTCCGGCCTCGGGCCGATCGGGGGGAAAGTCCGCCACGACCAGGGCCATTTCCAAGTCGATCAGGCACTCCAACGTCGCGTCGTGCTGGCTGGGCACGTCCCAACTCGGATGCCGAAACTCGGCCGCGAGCGGCAATTCCGGGAGAAGCCCGCTCACATGGCCCAGGTATTCGCGAGCCTCGTCGCCGGCGCCGAACCACGACGGAAACTGCAGCACCACGCAGCCGAGCTTGCCGGCCTCCGCCAGCGGTGCGAGCGCCTGGGCAAAGTCGTCGAAGAGCACGTCGGGCGGAACGACCGAAACCTCCTGCCACGACCGCCGCCCGACGGGGCCCGAATCACCCGGCCGCCGCTGATGCAGCGTCAGACCGCCGAAGGCGATGACGTCGAATAGGAAGCCGTCCGGCGCGTGCTCCGCCCACTCGGCCAGCCGCTCCGGCTTGGGGATACCGTTGAAGGTGTTGGGCGTTTCCACCACGTCGGCGGCATCCGCGTAGTGACTCAGCATCTCGGCCGGCTTGACGCGCGGCGGGTAGAAGTCTTCCAGCCGTTGCCAGCCGCGAACACCGAATCTGCGCGTGGCGCTCACGCGTCGCCCGATTGATCGTCCCGGCGCCGCATGCGCTCGAGCTCGCGGGCGGCTTCACGCTGCCGCCAGCGCTCGATCACGGGCAAGCCGGGACCAAACACGGTCCAGCCGTGCAGGGCCAGGGCGACCAGCCAGAACGCCACCGGCCAGAAAAACCAAATGAAGTCCGGGGTCGCGATGATGTTGACGATCAGCAGGAGAATGCCCACCGCCACCCAGACTGCCGCGTGACCCGCAAAGCCCAATCGCGCCCGCACGCGCTCGGCGGCGCGGCGGTACGCTTCGGCGCGGTCGCTTGGTGACGGGTCGGACATCTATTCGAAGCTTGAACCGGGCGGCATTCTACCCACGCATTGATCGAATCCGTGCCAACGCCGCAAGTCGCGTCGGCGCATCCGGCAACTGAACGGCTTGACCCGAGGTGCGGCGCGCTGCGTGTGCCTCAATTCCGCAATCGCCATTGCCCGCGGTTCACGAAATAAGCTCACTGAGCCACGGTCCGGCCCAATAGATGATGAGCAGGGCGGCGGCCAGCCAGCCGACAACGGCAGCCTGCACGCCACGGTCCCGCAGCAAGACCGTGGTCGGGTCCCAAACGCCATCGCCGCTGAACGCACGCAGCATGAACCGCGTGATGCCGTACAGCACGAACGGCACCGTCAAGACGAGCCCGCGCCCGCCGAACTGCACCGCCGTCTCGGGCGCCAGGCTGTAGATCGCATAGCAGACGACCACGGTCGCACCGACCAGGACGATCACGGCGTCGACAACTTCCGACGGCACGTCGTTCCAAGTTCGCCGCAGGCCCCGGGACCGCGCGTCCGGCTGCGTCAGTTCCGCCCGGCGCTTGCCAAGCGAAATGAGCAGGGTCAAGAGAAACGTGCACAGGACGAGCCAGCCGGAGAACGGAACCGAGATGGCGACCGCTCCGGCAATGGCGCGCAGGACGAAGCCGGCGGCGACCGCCATGCCGTCCAGGAATGCCACCCGCGAGAGCCAGAGACTGTAGACCACGTTCAGCGCGAAATAGCTGCCCAGGACGATCACCACCCCGACGCCGAGCAGCGCGGACAGTCCCACGGCCAGCGCCGCCAATACGGCACCGCTGGCGACGGCCGCGGCGCGGCTCAGCCGTCCCGCGGCGACCGGCCGACCCTTCTTGCGAGGGTTTCGACGGTCGCGCTCGGCATCGACCGCGTCGTTGACGAAGTACACGCCGGAAGCCAAGGTGCAGAAAATGGCAAACATTGCCAGCGCACGGAGCACGTCGCCGCCGTCGGTGAGCCGCTGCGCGAAGACGAGCGGCGCCAGCACCACGACGTTCTTCAGCCACTGGGCCGGACGTGCGGTCGCCACCAGCGCGGCAAGCTGCGATGTCATGGAGCCGTGTGGTCCTTCTTCCCGCGACCGCGCCCAAATGCGCGATAGTTGGGTAAGGATAGGGCCTGAGCGTCCGCCCCCACCTGCCGGGCAGGTGCCGAGAGGAGAGCCTTGTGACGGTGATCGAGTCGACCCCCGCGCTGGTCGCAGATTCGTACGCGCGTGCACGCGCCCGCCTCGCCACGGTCCGTGAACGACTCGATCGCCCGCTCACGCTGGCCGAAAAGCTGCTCTTCGGTCACCTGGACGATCCATCCACCCAAGACCTGACGCCGCTGGAAAGCTATCTGCAGATTCGTCCCGACCGGGTGGCCATGCAGGATGCCACCGCCCAGATGGCCCTGCTGCAGTTCATGCTTGCGGGTCGGGACACGGTCGCGGCGCCGACCACGGTGCACTGCGATCATCTGATTCGCGCGCACGTGGGCGCCGACGCTGATCTTCAAACGGCGTTGCTCGAGAACAACGAGGTCTACGCCTTCCTCAAGTCGGTCAGCGCACGATATGGCATTGGTTTCTGGGCGCCGGGCTCTGGGATCATCCACCAGGTCATCCTGGAGAACTACGCGTTTCCGGGCGGACTGATCATCGGCACCGATTCCCACACGCCGAACGCCGGCGGCCTCGGGATGCTGGCGATCGGCGTGGGCGGCGCGGACGCGGTGGACGTGATGGTCGATCTGCCCTGGGAAACGCTGCAACCGCGCATCATCGGCGTGCGCCTCACCGGCGAGCTCAACGGCTGGACCGCGCCCAAGGACGTCATCCTCAAGCTCGCCGGCATCTTGACCACCAGCGGCGGCACGAACCGGATCATCGAATACTTTGGCCCCGGCACCCGCGCGCTGGCGTGCACCGGCAAATCCACCATCACCAACATGGGTGCCGAACTGGGCGCGACGACGTCCGTATTCGCCTACGACGAACGCATGGCCACATACCTTCGCGCGACGGAACGCGCCGAGCTGGCCGATCTGGCCGACGCCAACCAGGACCTGTTGCGCGCCGACGCCGAGGTCGAACGCGACCCCGCAACGTTCTACGAGCAGGTGGTTGAGATCGACCTGGCGGAGCTCGAGCCGCACGTGGTGGGTCCGCACCGCCCCGACCGCGCTCGGCCGGTTTCGGCGCTGGAAGCCGAAGTGGAGGCCGAAGGCTTCGCCGAGCAGATCTCCGCCGCCCTGCTGGGCAGCTGCACCAACTCTTCGTACGAAGACATCACCCGCGCCGCCGATGTGGCCCGGCAGGCGGCCGCCGCCGGTCTCAAGGCCTCGGTGCCATTCCTGGTGACGCCGGGGTCCGAGATGGTGCGGGCAACCATCGAACGCGACGGCCAGCTGTCCGACCTGGAGGCCATTGGCGGCAGCGTGCTGGCCAACGCGTGCGGTCCCTGCATTGGCCAATGGCGCCGCGAAGACATCGAGCCCGATGCCGCCGGCGGCAAGGCGCTGGCCACCAACTCCATCGTCACGTCCTTCAATCGCAACTTTCCCCGGCGCAACGACGGCAGTCCCAACACGCAGGCGTTCATCACCAGTCCCGAGTTGACCGTGGCGTTCGCGCTGAGCGGCCGTCTTTCGTTCAATCCGCTCACCGACTCCGTTAACGGCGACGGGCTGCGGCTCGACCCCCCGCAGCCGGCGCCGGACGTCCCGGCGGACGGGTTTACGGGCCGACGCTTCGGCTATGTACCGCCCCCGGCGGATGCCGCCGAGGTCGAGGTGTCGATCGCCGCGGACAGCGAACGGCTGGAACGTCTGACGCCCTTCGCCCCACGAACGGCCGAACAGTTCCAGTCGATGCCCGTGTTGCTCAGGGCCGTGGGGCAGTGCACCACCGACGCCATATCGCCGGCAGGACCCTGGCTGCGTTACCGCGGGCATCTCGCGCGGATCAGCGACAACATGTTCACCGGGGCCAACAATGCCTTCGCCGACGCCCCGGGCGCCGGCCGCAACGTGCTCACCGGCGCGTCCGAGGAGCCGCTGGCGCAGATCGCCAAGAGCTATGCCGCCGCCGGGCTGACCTGGGTGGCCGTGGGCGACTCGAACTACGGCGAAGGCAGCAGCCGCGAGCACGCCGCCATGTCGCCGCGCCTCCTGGGCTCGGGCGCCATCATCGTGCGCGGCTTCGCGCGCATCCACGAGTCGAATCTCAAGAAGCAGGGAATCCTGCCGCTGACCTTCCCCGACCCGGCCGACTATGACCGCCTTCAGGCCGACGACCGCGTGAGCCTGGAAGACATCGATCGGCTGGCCCCCGGACGGCCCATCGCGGCACGCATCGACCATGCGGATGGCTCACAGGAGCACTTCACGCTCGATCACACCCTGACCGCCGACCAGATCGAGTGGTTCTGGGCCGGGTCGGCGCTCAACCTGTTGCGCGAGCACGCCGCCGGCTAGGGCTCGTTGCGGGCTGCGGGCGAGTCAGCCGGCGGCGGACTCCAACTGCGGCAGGTACGGCTGCCAGGTGGGGTCGACGCTGTCCCCCGCGACATGCCAGACCAAGTGGGCGATCGCCGATTTCGGGCGTCGCGGCTGGCGCAGCAGGCGCATGCCCGCGTCGCGCGGCGTGCGTCCGGCCTTGCGCAGATTGCAGCGGCGGCACGCGGTCACCAGGTTCTCCCAGCGCCGCCGTCCACCCAGGCGCCGCGGCACCACGTGATCCACCGTCGGCTCCAGGATCGTCTCGGCGCAGTATTGACAGCGATAGCGGTCGCGCACGAACACCTCACGTCGGCTGAGCCGCACCGTCGGGCGCGGACGGCGGACGTGGTAGAGCATGCGGATCACGGACGGTCGCGGGTAGAGCTGACGCACGCTGTAAATCGGCGCCCGCCCGTTTTCCAGCAGCTCGGCCTTGCCCTTGCTGAGCAGCACGATCGCGCGACGCGTGCGGCAGACGTTGAGCGGTTCGTAGTTTTGGTTGAGAAGCAGAACCGGTTCGTTCACTGGTCCGCGCGCTCGTCGTGACTCAGCGCGCCTATGCTACAAGGCACGGCACGCGCAGGCGGCCGACCGCGACGCGAATTCGCCGCATGGAACAAGAACCGCCCGTCGAACACCACTACCTCCTCCGCTACGCCAAGACGGGCGACGCCCGCTACCTCTCGCTGCACGACGTGCGCCGGGCCCTGGAGCGCGCCACGCGCCGCGCCGGCTTGCCGCTGGCCTATAGCCGGGGATTTCGCCCGAAGCCGCGGCTGACCTTCGGCCCACCGCTGGCCGTGGGCGCCGAGGGGCTGCGCGAGGTCGTGGTGCTGTCGCTGCGGGCGGATGTGCCGCCGGATTCGGTCCGCGATCGCCTGGCATCCGCAACCGCCGACGGCATGGCCGTAGGCGAGGTGCGCCGAGTCGCGCGACGCAAGTTCGGAACAGCCTGGGCGGCCTACGACCTACAGCTGGACGACGCGCCGGACGACCTCGCCGAGCGGATCGGGCGCCTGCTCGACGCGGACTCGTTCGTGGTTCAGCGCGACGACCGCGCAGGTCGGCCCTCGCGGTCGCGTGACATTCGACCCGGAGTCATCGCGCTAGCCGTGGCCTCGCATGACGGCCTGCACGCGCGGCTGAGCCTGCGCGACGGGTCCATCGTCACGCCGCGCGATCTTGCTCCGGCGCTGGGCGTCGAATTCAGCCGCGTCGTCAGGACTGAGATCGAGACCGAGCTTTCCGAGTGAGCACCCCGCGAGTGCGGGCCGCCCTGCAGGCGGCGGGCGTGCGCCTTGCGGACCAAGCACACATTGACCACGTGGCGCGTGGGGTGTATCGGGTAGGGGATGGTTCGCGGCTGCTCGCCTGCAAGCTGTTCGATGGGCCGCAAGCCGGGGATCGCGCACGCACCGAACGCGCCGCCTACGGCGCCCTTGCCGAGGGCGGGGCGCCCGTGCCGCGGCTGGTGGCGGTGGACGAGGCGAACGCGACCATCATCCGCGAGTGGATGGCCGGCCCGACGTTGGCTCAGACGCTGCGCGGCGAGGCGCCCCGGCCCGCGTGGGAGCAAGTGTCGGCAGCTTGGGACGCGTTGCTCACAGCGCTCGACGCCTGGACCGAGGCGATGGACCCCGCGCGTATCGAGCGGGCGCGCACCCTCCGGCAGGCGGAGCTTGCGGCGGTTGCCGAGGCGGTCATCGCCTCGGGCCTACTTCAGAAGGAGGCCCCAGCATGGGAGGCAGCCGTCGAGGAGATCCGACGACTCGCCGCCGCCATCGGTTCCGCCTCCGTCCGGACGGTGCCGCTCGATCTGAATCCGGGCAACGTGGTCCTGGGCGCCGGCGGAATCACCTTCGTCGACCTGGAAGCCTTTGGACTCGACTTCCCCGACTGGTCGTTATGTAAAGCCACGATGCTTCCCCATGATCCGACGTCCGGTCGCCCCGGGCAGGCCCTCGTGGCCGGGGAGGTCAACGCTCCGCACCCGTGCGACGACTCGCGCCTTTTGGCCAGCGCCCTGCTGCTCGCCCTGGCCGACGCCGCCGGTCTTTGGCGCGCCGAGCCTTCCCACCCAGCGGGGCTCGCGCTCGTCCGTCAGTTGATCGACCGGACATCAATCGTTCCGCACCTGGCCGCCACCCTGGTCTAGACTTTGGTACACGACACCGGGGGTCAACACATGAGCGAAGGCTTCCAGCCGCGATCGCGCGATCTGGTCATCGGCGGCATTCCCTGGATTGCTCGCATGTCCGACAAGGCTCGGGCCAAGGCGGACGGGACCATCGACGACTACATCTATCCGTGCCCGATCGACAAGCGCGTGCTGGGCGAACTGGGGATCTCGGCGGACGAGTTCATGCGCATCGCCACCGCCAGCGACACGGACGCCGAGCTGGTCGACGGGGTGCGCGAGGCAAGCAAGGCCGTCAGCTAGCCGCCGGGTGTCGGAGCGCCGCGACGACCTGATCGCGTTTCTGGATGCCACGCTTGACGTGGACGCGTTTCCAGACTTTGGCCCCATGGGCTTGCAGGTGGTCGGCAGCGAGCGCGTCGAGCGTGTGGTCACCGCCGTCAGCTCCAGCTTGGCGCTGTTTGGGCAAGCCGCGCGGGTCGGGGCGCAGCTGGTCGTGGTGCACCACGGGCTCTTCTGGGACCGTGACAGCCGCGTGGTCACTCGCGTGATGCGTGAGCGCCTGCGCGCGCTCTTCGACGCCGATATCAGCCTCGTGGCCTACCACCTGGCGCTCGACGCGCACGACAGTCTGGGCAACAACGCGCAAATCGTGGCCGCGCTTGGGCTGGAACCGGAGCCCACGCCGTTCGCCGCCAGCGGCGGCCAGTCCATCGGCAAGATTGGCCGCGCGCCTCAACCGCTGACGCCGGCCGCGCTGGTCGAGCGCGTCGAATCCGTTATCGGCCGGCCGCACGCGACCTTCATGCACGGGCCGTCCTCGGTTCGTCGCGTCGCGGTGTGCAGTGGCGGCGGGGCGTCGTTTATCCAGGAGGCGCAGGCTCTTGGGGCCGACGCCATGCTCACCGGCGACATGGCCGAACCGGCGGAGATGCTGGCGCGTGAGCTGGGCATCCACTTTATCGCCGCCGGACACTACGCCACCGAGGTCTTCGGCGTGCGCGCGCTGGCCGACCTCATTGCCAGCGAGCGCAACTGCGAGGCAGATTTCCTCGATTTGCCGACGATCGCCTAGCCGTCGAGAGCGCGGAGCGCCATCGCTCCGCGCCGGAGCCCCGGCGGCTCAGGCCGACGCGGCGGCGGCTTGCCGCACGACCCCCTGAGCCGCGGCGGCGGCGACGCCGCGGCCAACTATCAGGCTTCCCAGCGTCGCGACGATCACGACCGCCACCGCGACGACCGCAAGAATTCCGATGAGCAGAGCCCCCTCTTCCCCGCTCGCCGCGCGGCGCACGAGCTCGACGAGCAGGCACACAAGCGCCACGACGGCCCCGAGCCAGCCCGCGCGAAAGGCGGTGTACAGCGCCTGCAGTCGACCGAGCGATGCTCCTCCGATGCCGGCCCGTCTCAGGGTCCTGGCGTGAAGGGCCGCCGAGATGTCGCCCCCCGCCCGCTCCACATGGGCATGCAACGGCCCCCGGGAGGTCTCCGCCGCGAGCAGCGCGGCAAACTGGCTCACGCGGCCCGGCACCCGCCAAAACGGCTCGTAGTCCAGCGACAGCCCGATTAGCGTTCGCGTGAAGAAGTAGCCGAGCACCACGAACGCCAGCCACTCGATGGTGAGCGAGGTGCGCCCGAGCCACGGTTCGCCCTGGACGCCCATGAATCCATCGATCACCGTGCGACCGGCAACCAGCGGCCCGACGCCGATCGCCGCGTAGATCGGAACGTCGGCGATGTGTCGCAGCATCGTCACTCGCCCCCGCGACTAGCTCGCGGCCGCGGAACGATTCCGCGCGCGCTCCGGGAAAGCGTCCGGTCGCGTCATCGAAGTCACCCAGCGCGCCACCAGCCCGTCGGCGGTCCGTTCCGCCATGACGACCGCCCAGCCGCCGACGGCAACGGCATCAGCCTGACCGGCCCTCGGCAGAGCAATGTCCACGTCGTTGCCGAGAATGGTGAATACGCTGATCGCGTCGACCGATAAGCCGGTGACCTCGCCGATGGCGATCACCATGCCGGCGGCGGCATGGGAATCGGCTCGACTCGGCGAACGCTCGACGTGCTTGCCCCTGGATTTGCGATCCCAGCCGTCCTTGCCGAACGGGCCGCGCCCGAATCGGCTCGGCGGGTGGTCGAAGCCGGGCTTGTAGCCCGACGGGGGTCCGAACCGGTCGCTCCAGCGACCCACCTCAACCCGGCTCACGTATGCCACGGGCCCGCGATCATCGTCCGCCAGACCGTTGGCAATGGACAGTCCCAGAGCGGCGCCACCAAGGGCCAGCGCCACCAGCGCCAAGGCGATCACCGCGGCATTTCGAGACACTGAAGGAAGCTGCAGGCGCCGTCCTTCCGGCGTCGGCTGCGGAGGCTCTTGCGGAGCGTCGGCGCTCATGCCACAGAGTTTAGGCGATGGCGCCGACGCCACGGAGACCATTGAGTCCAGGATGCACGCGCCAGTAAACTGGGCAACCAGCCTCCGTAGCTCAATTGGCAGAGCAGCGGACTCTTAATCCGAAGGTTGTAGGTTCGATTCCTACCGGGGGTACCAAACCTGGGCGACGGCTGTCCTCGGTGCCAGGCACTCGGCGTCCGCGCACGATCTCCCTGGTCCGCTGAAGCCATGGACCCCTCCACGGGCGAAGCCGCATAGAATAGGCGGCCTCGGCATCCTCGGGAAGCGCCCCCCATGCCATCCAGCATCGAGTACGACAGCGACGCCCGATCGTTCGACTGCGCCCCTACCCTCACCGACAGCCAGGTGCTCGACTTCTGCCGCGACGGGCACCTGCTGCTCCAAGGCGTCGTGTCGGACGAGATCAACCAGAAGTGCTGCGATTACCTGGACGGCAAGCTTCCGCTGAACCCCATCATGATGCCGCCGGGGTTGACGTTGGAGGAGTTGGAGCGCATCCGCAACTCGCACGAACCCAGCTCGATCCTGCTCGAGGAGTGGTTCATCGAGCACGTGCTGCTGAACCCGCAGCTCGCGGGCGCGCTGCGGTCCCTTCTGGGCGCCGGCGTCGGCCTGCCGGTGATCACCAGTCACCATCTGGCCGAGTGCCCCATGCCCGCGCAAGGCTGGCATCAAGACGCGGATCACATCTTCGGTCCCGAGCTCAACTTCCTGGAAGTCTTCTACTTTCCGCAGGACACCCCGGCCGGGATGGGGCCCACGGAGGTCTTCCCCGGCACCCACATCGGACCCAACAAGCGCGAATTCGAGGAGCAGGGAATCCTGCTCGAAGGTCCCGCCGGGACGATCGGCATCCACCACCAGAGCATCCTGCACCGGCGCGGCGTCTCCACCTCGACCGGCCGGCGGCGGATGCTGAAGTACAACTATTGGCGCACGGCCGAGCCGCAGCGGGATTGGATCGTGGAGGACGACTTTGACTTCCACACCGCCTACTACGGCGGCCACCGCACGGCCATATTCGTGGCGCACATGTTCTACTGGCTGTGCGGGAGGGACGACGACTACCGCGTCATCGGCGGGCAGGCGTGGCCCTGGCGCACGCCGCAACAGGTGTTCCCGTCCATGGGATTCAACGCCAAGGAGGGCTACCGCCCCGACTGGCGCCGAACCGGCCCGGACACCTTCGCGCTGTAGGGAGACCGCTGCAAATCCCAGCCAGGCTTTGGGATGACGGGGCGCATACCGTCCGCCCCCAGGTTCAATGAAGGGTGGATTCCCGCCTTCGCGGGAATGACGAAGGGTTACGCAAAGGTCTCCTGGAGGGGCGAGCGGCGAAGCCCGGTCCGCTAGGGGCAGTGGCCCGTTAGCTCCGGGATGCACGCCCGGTGGCCCGGACTGCATGCACGGTGGCCCGGGCCGCGTGCAGCCTGGGATTCGCCGACCTCAATAATTGCCGTATCCTTACTATCGACGATAAGTAAGGACAATCACATGGATGTCGCAGCTCGTGTCAGCTCGAAGGGCCAGGTCACGATTCCTCTCACGGTGCGCGAGGCGCTCTCCATCCACGAGGGCGACCAAGTCATCTTCAGAGTCGAGGGGCAGCGGGCGATCTTGGCGCGCAGTCCCGACCTGATCCACCTGGCCGGCTCGGTGAGCGTGCCCGCGGCGAAGCGCGGCACGCCGTGGGACGACGTGGTGGGTGAAACACGAAGAGCTAGGGCCGCCTCCCGGCGATGACGGCATTCCTCGACACGAATGTGCTCGTCCGGCACCTCACCGGCGATCCCCCGAAACAAGCGAGAAGGGCAACTCGCTATCTCGAACACGCCGACACGTTGCTCCTCTCCGACCTCATCCTGGCTGAGGTCGCGTACGTCCTCGAGTCGTACTACGAGGCGCCACGGTCGCAAGTCGCTGAGGCGCTGCGGGCCATGCTCGCCTTCCGCGCCATCCGCGTGGTTGATGGCGCGCTGCTCCTGCGCGCGGTTGAGGTGTACGAGGTCCATGGCCTGGACTTCGCTGACGCCTATCTGGTGGCAAGCGCGGAGCGGACGGGCGTGGGCGTGGTGGCCTCATTCGACCGAGCGATCGACCGCGTGGACACGGTCCGGCGTGAGGAGCCCGCCTAAGACGACCAGCGCAATCACCCGCCACCAACGGCGCCAACGTGGCTATTCATTCAGATACCAAGCCAGCGTGGGCCGTCTTTCCCACGGCTATTCGGCGAGCCTGTATTATGTGCCGTCTTTCCGGATATCACGTTGAACCGAACAGGATCGCCTTGAACGACTTCGTCATCCAGACCAATGCCTTGACGAAGCGCTACGGTCACATCCTGGCCGTGGACCAGCTCTCGCTCGAAGTGCCCCGCGGGCGCATATTCGGACTCCTGGGGCCGAACGGATCGGGCAAAACCACCACCATCGGCATGCTGCTGGGACTGGTGCGTCCAACCTCCGGCAGCTTCAGCCTGCTGGGCTCAGGCACGAGCCACGCCGAGGCCCTGCATCGCGTGGGCGCCATCGTCGAGCAGCCGTACTTCTATCCCTACCTCTCCGGTCGCCGCAACCTGGCCTATTTTCAGGGCATCTCCGGACGCGGCTCGCCCAAGGAGCTGGACGATCTCCTGGAGCAGGTCGGCCTGGCGGACCGCGCCGGCGACCGCTTCCAGACCTACTCGCTGGGCATGAAGCAGCGGCTGGGTTTGGCCTACACCCTGCTCGGCGACCCCGAGCTGTTAATCCTGGACGAGCCGACCAACGGCATGGACCCGGCCGGCATGGCCGAGGTGCGCGACCTGATTCGCAGCCTGGGAAGCTCGGACCGCACGGTGCTGCTCTCCAGCCATCTGCTCAACGAGGTGGAGCAGATCTGCGACAGCGTGGCCATCCTGTCCAAGGGCAAGGTGATCGCCCAAGGCGCCGTCGGCGACCTGCTGCACCCCCAAGAGCAGGTCCGCCTGCGGACCTCGGAGGATGCGAAGGCGGTCGAAGTTCTCGCGGCGCTGGATTGGGTGGAGGACGTGCGGATCGAGGGCGAGGCGCTCATCGTGACGGCGCCACACGACCGCACGTCGGAGCTGAGCGAGGCGCTGGGCCGGGCCGGAGTCTATATCTCCGAGATCACGCCGCTCCAAGTGTCGCTGGAGCAGTACTTCCTCGAAGTCACCGGCGATGTCGCGGGTGAGATCCAATGATTGGGCATGTCCTCAGGCTCACGCGCTGGGAGTGGTTTAAGCTGCACCGCCGCCGGATGCCGTGGATTCTGCTGATCATCGGCGTGGCCATTTCGCAGCTCATTTTCTGGAGCACCTATGCCTTCGTCCAGAGCGGCGGGGTCGCCGGCCAATCACGCGTTTCGTTCGAGGCAACCGATACGGCTGGGGAAACCGTCGAGATTGAGTTCACTTGCGCTGATTTCGCCGACATGCGGGAGGGCGAACTCCCACTGGACATGGAGCGTTTTTCTCAGGAGGAGCAGCAGAATATCGCCAGGAACCTGCTGCAGTTCGCCGAAAACTGTGAATCCGTTGACGAGGACTCCAACGACATGCGGCAAGCCCTGTTGCCGCCGAACAGCCTCTTGTTTGCCCTGGCCAGTTCGTTGGCCTTCTTCGGCGTCATCCTCATGATGATTCTGGCGGCGTCGACGACTGGAACCGAATACGGCTGGGGAACCTTGCGCACCGTCCTGGTGAAGGGCGTCGGTCGGTGGCAGTTGCTGGCGGCCAAGACGCTGGCCATCGGGCTCGCGAGCGTCGGCCTGAGCGCAGCCGTATTGGCAACCGTCGGCGTTGCCAGCGTGATCGCGTCCCTCACGCTGGAGGGCGGCGAGCTTGTCGGGGCCGGAGAGTGGTCCGATCTTGCCATCAGTTTCGGCAAGCTCATCTATGCCTATTTGCCGTACGTGGCGTTGGCCGTGCTGATGTCGGTGCTGACCTCATCGTCGGGAATGGGCATTGCGATCGGCGTCGGCTACTACGTGATTGAGTCGATCGTGGTGGGCATCCTGGCCAACTTCGACTGGTTCGAGAGCTTCTCCACCTTCGTCCTCGGGCGGGCGTCCAGCGGATGGTTGGAAATCGGAGAGTTCACGATTGGCGGTGGAGGCGTTGGCGCACTGCCCGACCCGCTGCCCGCCGCGATGGTGATGCTGGGCTACATCGTCATCCTCGGCGGCCTCGCCTTCGTGCTGTTCCAGCGCAAGGACGTCGCCGGCGCCAAGGGCGGGTAACGGCTCCGCGCCAGTCTGGGCGCACCTCGCGGAAATCACGCCTTTTGGGATGTCCCTGGAGTAGTATTCCCTCGAATTCACCGGCGAAGACGAGGGTGAGGCCAAATGATCGGACACGTTCTCAGCCTCACCCGGTGGGAGTGGTTCAAGCTCTACCGTCGTCGGATGCCGTGGGTGCTGCTGCTCATCGCCATCGCCATTGCGCAACTGGTCTTCTGGAGCACCTACGCGTTTGTTCAAAGCGGAGGACCCGCCAATCAAACGAGCAGGCTGTTTGCGGCGACGGCTACGGCAGGTGAAAGCGTCACGTTCGATCTCACCTGCGGAGAAATCGGAGACCTGCGGGAGGGCGATCTCCCCGTAGATCTGGAGCGTTTTTCGCCGGAGGAACGCGAGAGAATCGCCAGGGACTTGCAGGAGTTTGCCGAAGACTGCCGGTCCGTAATCGGTCAATCCGATTCGATCCGGCAATCGATGTTGCCTCCGCACAGCCTCAGGGTGTCGATGCACAGCACCCTGGCGTTCTTCGGCGTCATCCTGGTGATGATCTTGGCGGCGTCGATACCAGGGACCGAATACGGCTGGGGGACCCTCCGAACCGTCCTGATTCGAGGCGTCGGCCGCTGGCAGCTGCTGGCGTCCAAGGCGCTCGTAACCGCACTCGTGAGCGTAGGCCTGAGCGTGGTCGTACTGGTAGTCGTCGGCGTTGCCAGCGTGATCGCATCCCTCACGCTGGAAGGCGGCGAGCTTGTCGGCTTCGGGGAGTGGTCCGACCTTGCCGTCTCATTCGGCAAGCTGATCTATGTCTACTTGCCGTACGTGGCATTGGCCGTGCTGATGTCGGTATTGAGCTCGTCGTCGGGAATGGGCATCGCGATCAGCGTCGGCTACTACATCATCGAGCAGATTGTGGTTGGCATCCTGGCCAGCTTCGATTGGTTCGAGGGGATCTCGACATTTGTCCTCGGGCGCGCGGCCAGCGGATGGATGGATGTCGACGAATTTTCATTTGGACCAGGCGGAATTGGCGCGTTGCCCGACGATCTGCCCGCCGCGCTGGTGATGCTGGCATATACGGTCATCCTCGGCGGGCTCGCCTTCTGGCTGTTCCAGCGAAAGGACGTCGCCGGCGCCAAGGGCGGGTAGCGGGGCGCGTCGAGCGGGCGTCCGCACTTCATGGACCGCGCGTGCCTTGTAGGGGCGGTTCGCGAACCGCCCCTACGCGATCTTGCGTCTGCCCCGGGACGCTATCCCCGGAACTCGAACGCCGGGCGTCCCTGCACGCCGGGCCGCGCGCGGAACAGGCCGCCCGCGTGCGGTTCTCGTTCGAGTGCCTCGGCATCCAGACCGCGCGCCCCGCTGGTGATGTAGAGATCGCGCAGATCGGGTCCGCCAAACGCGCAGCTCGTGACCTGCGTGACCGGCAGCGTGATCTCGCGGTCCAACCGACCCTCCGGATCGAATCGCCGCACACGGCTGCTGCCCCAGAACGCCACCCAGAGATAGCCCTCGGCGTCGAGCGTCATCCCGTCGGGGGTGCCCCATGACTCCGGCACGTCGATGAGCGGCCGGCGATTGGCGATATCGCCGGTCGCGGCGTCGAAGTCGAAGAGGTCCACGCTTCCCGCGAACGAATCGATGAAGTACATGTGCCGCTCGTCGAAGGTCCAGTCGAGCCCGTTGGACACCCAGAGCTCGTCGACCATGGGATGCAGCGACAGATCGGCGTCCAGCCGGTGGAGCACGCCGATCGGGGCGTCGTGGGTCATGCGGGTCGTGCCGGCCCAGAACCGGCCCTGCGGATCGCACTTGCCATCGTTCATGCGGTTTTCGGACAGGTCGGCCTCGACCGGCACGACCAACTCGAACCTGCCGTCGCGGTCGACGGACGCGAAGCCATTGGTCACCGCCGCCATATAGCCGCCGGACGCACGGCGCACCACGGCGCCGGGGTACTGCGGGACCTCGATCTCCCGGTCGACGCCGGTGTCCGGGTCGAACTCGTGGATGCGCTTGCCCTCGATGTCGACCCAGACCAGGAGGCCCGTGGAGGCGTCCCACACCGGACCCTCGCCGACGATCGCGTGCGCGTCGGCCACCAGCTCTACCGCGGTCGACTCACTCATTGCTCACCTCCTGCGGCTGCGGGCCGCACCCGCGACCCTGCCTCACCCATCGTCGCGTCGCGAATGGTCGGGCTCAGTCTCCAGGGTTTCGCCTAGAGGCCCGCCAAACCGGTCGTGCGCCATTCGATGTCCGACCAAGGCCAGGGTAACCGGCGCCAGAACCATGAGTGGGAGCACAAACGCGACGCTCACGCCAACGGCGGCGAGGGCAATGAGAATGAAGGCGGTGGAGGATCCCACGCGGCCAAGCGCCATCACCAAGGCGGCAAGAAACGCCTCAGGCACCGAGACGTCGCGGCGAATGGCCAAGGGGAAGAGATAGGCCTGCGCGCCGATCCAAACGAGCGTCAGGTAAAGCGCCACGAAGGCCAGCACTTGGAGGACAAGCTGCCCCGAGTTCAGGTAGAAGTAGAAGCCGAAGACCAGCACGAAGAGCAGCACCAGGTCGGCGAAGAGCACCAGCCACCCGCGCGGCCAACTTCGCCGCAGTGCGTGCCAAAAGTCACCGGCGCCGACCTCCTCGCCGCGGATGAATCGCACCGCGGACTGGACGAGCGCCAGCGTCGCCGGCCCCGCCGACAGGCAGCCAACGCACGTGGCGCCGACCAGCGCGAGCGCCAACACCAGCGGCGTTTGCGGGGCGTCGAATCCGCTCGCCGCTTGCTGCACCGCAATCGCAACTGGAATGCCGACGGCCGGCAGCAAGGGCAGCGCCGCAAGAAACCAGAGGAGATTGAGGCGCAAGCCCAGCGTGCCGAAGTTGCGGACGACCTGCATGAGCGCCCACCCCGCGTACCCCAGCACGTGGCCCACCGTCAGGCCGCCGCCAAGCCCAGCTCTCGGGACAGGTGGGTCCATCGCTCGTGACCGTCCTCCGTAATGTGGTAGGTGTCCTCCACCACAAACGCCCCGTGCTCGGCGTCGTGGTAGAGCGTCTCGAGGTTGATGACCATGTTCGGTTCCAGCGATTGCGCGTTGCCGTGGATCAGCGCCGGGCATTCGTGGTGCTCCACGCCGATGCCGTGACCCACGTGCTCCAAACGTGCATCGGGCAACCATTGCCGCAGGCCGTCCACGGTGGCCGCGTAGATCTCGCCTGCGGTCACGCCCGGCCGCAGCAGGGCCTCGCCCTGCGACTGTCCCTGCAGCACCGCTGCATAGCGCCGCTCTTGCGCGTGGCTGGGCTCACCCCACACATACGAGCGCGCGTTGTCGGCGTGATAGCCGTGGACCAGCGCGCCCAGGTCGAAGCGAATTAGGTCACCCGCGGCGAGCCGGCGGCTGCCGGGCAGCTTGTGCGTGATGACGCTCTCCGGGCCGAATCCCAGCACAAAATTCTTGATGCCCTCCGCGCCCTGCCGGCCGACGCTGGCCCGAAAGGCGGCGGCCAACTCGGCCTCGCTGATCCCAGTCCGGACGGCCGCCAGCATATCGGCGGAGGCGGTCTCCAGGACCCGAGTCGCCGCGCGCAGGTGCGACAGCTCATCGGCGGTCTTGACGGCGCGGATGCGCCGAATCAGCTCGCTGCAGTCGCGAATCGCGCGGTTCGCGCACACCGCCATCACCTCGTCCATGATCCACTTGGGAATCACCTTCTCTTCCACGCCCAGGGTGCGCGCGTCGGAGCGAGTGGTCAGCGCCGTCCGCAGGGCCTGTCGCCAACCGCCGGCTTTCGCCCGGCTGCCCTCGGCGGCGTGCTCGGCGTAGACCACGACGTCGGTGATCCAACTGGTCCTGACGAACGCCTCGTAGTTCCAACGCGGAATGATCGCGACCGGGTCGATCGCGGGATCGGCAAAGAACAGGCAGATGGCCGGACGATCGATGAACGAGAACGAGTTGACCTGGGTGAAGTCCGAGAAATAGAGAAAGTTGTTGGGCTGCGTCAGGACCAGGACGTCGATCCCGGCCTCGCGCATCACGTCGATGGCGCGCGAGTGATTGAGCAGCACGGGACCGTCCTTGGACCTACCGCGTGGTCGCCGTCGGGGGCCTAGCCCCAGATCTGCTCAACCACACGGGCGGCGTTTCCTCCCAGGATGCCTTGAATCTCGTCCTTCGCATACCCACGCTTCCGCAGACCGTCCGGAATGGCGGGGAACTCGGCATGGGTGTGGAGCCCCTCCACGTACTCGGTCTCCAGCACGTAGCGCCCGACCATGTCCGGGTACATGCGCTTGGTGGCGTTTTCCCACTTCACCTTCGATTGCGGCGTGATATCCGAGCCGATGGCCGCGTGCTCCGGGCCAACCAACTCACAGACGTAGTCGATGTGCCGGAAGAAGTCCTCCAGATCCAGGGTGTCCTTGTCCTCCTGGTGGCAGAACGGGGCATACGACGCCAGGCCGACGACGCCGCCGCTGGCGGCCGCGGCGCGGATCTGATCGTCGGTCAGGTTGCGCGGATTGGGCGTGACGGCATGGGCGTTCGAATGCGTGAACATCACGGGGCCGTCGTAACGCTCGATGGCGTCGAGCGACGTTCGGACGCCCGCGTGGGACAGATCGAGCACGATCCCCGCGCGGCGCAGCTCCCGAACCATGCGGACGCCCAGCAGCGTCAGGCCGTCGTCTCGCGGCTCGAGGCAGCCGGCGCCCAACTGATTGGCTTCGTTGTACGTGAGGGCGGCAACGCGCAGGCCAAGTCGATGGAATATCGGGACGAACTGAGTGTTGTGACGAAAAACGTCCAGCCCCTGGAATCCGAGGATCAGCCCCAGCTTTCCAGAGGCGTGGGCCTCGTGGATGTCCGCCGTGCGCTCGATGAGCATGAGCTTCTCGCCCATCTGATCGCACAGATTGAAGGCGTCGAAGAACTCGTCGAGCAAGTGCTCGATATCCCTCGCATAGAGCCCCAGCGTGACGTGGATGACGTTCACGCCGCCGCGTCTGACATGCTCGCCGTATGCCGCCGGCGCGTCGCTCGGAGGAATGACCGAGCCTAGATTGCCGCCCAGGAGGTCAACCACCGGACCGTCGCTCAGCACGGGCGGCGTGCCGCCGGGCCGCGGGGAAGGCGTATCGGTTGACATGGCGGTGCTCCGCGATTCGCTCGACTAAGCATGGCAGACGCACCCAACTGACGCAGGCGCCATCCGCGCGTGCCGCATAATCAGGAACAGCTATGGCAGACGAACCGATCGACCCGGCGACCTACGGCGAGCGGTGGGCCGAGGTTTATGACGACCATCACGTGGGAGCCAGCCCCACAGCCATTGCATTTCTTGCGGACCTCGCGCAGGGAGGCCGCGCGCTTGAGTTGGGGATTGGGACAGGCCGCATCGCGCTGCCGTTGGCGGCCGCGGGTGCGGCCGTCGAGGGCATCGACATCTCGGAGTCCATGGTGGCGAAACTGCGGGAAAAGCCGGGCGGCGAGGCCATACCGGTCACGATCGGCGACTTCGCCGACGACGGTCGCCAGGGGCCGTTCGACCTCATCTTTGTGGTCTTCAACACGATCTTCGTGTTGCTGGAGCAAGCGGCCCAGGTGCGCTGCTTCGGCAATGTGGCGAAACGACTCAAGCCGGACGGAGCGTTCGTGATCGAGGCATTCGTGCCGGACCCGGCGCGGTTTCACGGATCGGTCAGCGCCGCAGAGGTCGGCCTCGATCGCGTCAGGCTGGACGCCTCCCAGCACGACCCGGTGACCCAGCGCATCACCTCTCAGACCATCTTCCTGTCCGACGGGTCAATCGACATGCGGCCAATTCAGATCCGCTACGCCTGGCCGTCGGAGCTCGACCTGATGGCGCAACTCGCCGGCCTGCGCCTCCAGGCGCGCTGGTCCGATTGGAGTCAATCACCGTTCGACGCGTCGAGCACCAGGCACGTTTCCGTCTACGTCCGCGACGACTCACGCGCGTAGCGCCGAGTGCCTGAGTCCGACAGCCTAGGCGGGAAGTGCTCCGGGCAACTCGAACGTTGTGGTCGTCGGTAGGAACTGGCCTCTGGCGCTGGACTCGTTCACCAGGTCGATCACCTCGAGGATGTGCAGCGCCTGACGCGCGGAGAGCTGCACCTCGGCATCGTCCGCGATGCAATCGACCAGGTGCGTTATCGCGCCCGCGCGGTCCACCACGTCCCAGCCGTCGTTCGGCTCGCCCACCGACTCCCAACGGCTCCCACGGCCACCGGTGACGGTGCGGTAAAGCTCAATGTTATCGACACCCGTGCCGCCGTTCACCGCGAGGACGCCCGCGTCGCCGTAATACTCGGTATGCGGCCCGCGGAAATTCGCCGGCAGGTATCCCGAATACACCATGCCGAAGCGGTCCTCGCCCCAGTCGAGCAGCATGACGGCGTTGTCGGGGGCCGTCGTGGCAAACCGCTGCCCTTTGGTGGGGCCGCTTCCGGAGACTCGCTCGGGCACGGCAATGCCGGTGAATGCGCCCACGCGCTTGATTGGGCCCATGAGCCGCGTGGGCGGAATGAGCTGATATGGGGTGAGGTCGAACAGCGGCCCGCCTTCCCCGGCTTGGTACATCCACGTCTGATCGGTGGGGGGTGTGTCGATGCGGGCCAGGTTAGGCCCAATCCGCTGCCACTCGGTCTCACGATCGGCGGGATTCGCAGTCATGTGCGTGCGCATCGCGGCCACCCGGCCGATAGCGCCGTCCCGGATGAGGGCCTCGGCGCGCCGCGCCACCGGCTCGAAGGCCATGGCCGGCGCCGCCGCCAGCTTGAGCCCTCGCGCCTCGGCAAGCTCAACAATCTCCGTCGCTTGGTCGAATGTCGCCGCGATGGGCTTTTCGATGCCGAGATGCCTGCCGGCTTCGAGCACCTGCCTGGCGTGGTCGTAGTGTTGGCTGTGCTTGGTCAGCACCAGCACCGCCTCGACGTCCGTCGACGCCAGCATCTCCCCCAGGTCGGTGAACGCGGCCCTGGCGCCCCACTTTTTGGCGGCGGCCTGCGCCCGGCCCGGCACGACGTCGCAGAGCGCCGTCAGCTCGGCGCGATCACCATGCTTGACGATGGCTTCCAGGTAGAACAGCTCGGCGACCGTCCCAATGCCCAAGACACCGACACTGATCTTGCGTGCCATGGTGAAACTCCTCGGGTGTCCACGCACGCCGCACGGTGGGCCCGCATTGTACGGGGCTGCAATTTCGGTCTCGAGATGCCCGTTCGCGGCTAATTCGGACCCCGCGTATACTCGCGCCGTCCGCAGGGGGCTTGATCCCAGGCTCAGCGGCGAGCTTTGGTGATCGTGGGTGCGCTCCATGATCCGCAATGCAGTCGCTCGACAATCCGGCGCGGGGGCGGCACCGCTAGCCGGCCGCGGGTCCCTGCGCCGCTGGCCCGTCCAACCAGAGGCCATCGTCCGCAGCCTGATTCTTCTCGCCTTGGCCGCCGTGGTGATGTACCCGATCTTCTGGCTGGTGACCAACTCGCTGCGACCGAACGGGGAGATTTTCAAGCACCCGGCGGAGTGGTTGCCGCCTACGCCGACCCTTGAGGCCTACGGCAAGGTCTTCGGCACCGGACTGTGGCTTCGCATCTTTCTCAACAGCTATTTCGTCGCCGGGGCAACCACGCTTGTCGCCGTAACCCTTGGGGCACTTGCCGCCTACGGCATGTCTCGTTTCACCTTCCGCGGCAAGCGAGCGCTGGAGTTCTTCGTCGTGGGGACGCAGCAGATTCCGCCGGTGGCCATGATCATCCCGTTCTTCGCCCTGGTGCGGCAATTCGGGCTCTACGACACCCACTTGGCGCTGATCATCACCTACGCCTCGTTCGCCCTGCCGCTGGCGATCCTCATGCTGACGACCTACTTCGCCACGATTCCGATCGAGCTGGAAGAGTCCGCCTTCATCGACGGCGCGGGCCGGCTGCGCATGCTCTGGACGATCATGCGCCCCCTCGCCTTGCCGGGAATCGTGGCCACCGGGGTGTTCGCCTTCATCTTGTCGTTCCAAGACTTGCTGTTTGCCGTCCAACTCACGGTATCGGACGACATGCGCACCATCCCGCTCGGCATCGTCACGCTCATCGGACAGCAAAACGTGGACTGGCATCAGATGCTGGCCGCGTCGGTGCTCGCCAGCATTCCACTGCTCGTGCTCTATGCGTTGGCACAGCGGTATTTGGTGTCGGGGCTGACCCTCGGCGCCGTCAAGCAGTAGCCGTGCAGGGGAGGAGGTGGCGTATCGAGCAACGCTGATCGACTGCGGTGCTCGGCTCCGCGGGCCGGGCGCCCGAAACCACGACGGACAGGAGGTGTATATGAATTCACGCAAATTCAGTCGGCGGTCGTTGATGGCTGCCGGCTTTGGCGTGGCCGTCGGCGCCACCGCCGCGTCGCTGCTGGCGGCCTGTGGCGAGGACGAGGCCGAGACCACGACCACGACCGCCGCCATGGACGGTGGGGAACGGGAAACCGTCACGATCGAGTATCTGAACTGGGCGTTTTCTGAGGTCGGCGAAGCCGAGGCCGCTCAGATTCTGGACGCCTTCCACGCAGCCGTACCCCATATCCAAGTGGAGCCCCAGAACCTTGGATTCAGCCAGGCCCAGGACAAGATGATCACCTTGCACGCCGCCGGGGCGCTGCCGGACTGCATCCAGATCGGCTTCTGGCAGCTCGGCGACTTCTGGGACCAGGGCATGATTCGGGAAGTCGAGAGCATGTCCAACGCCGCAAACTTCGACTGGTCGGAGTACGCGGAGCCGCTCAAGAACCGGATTGAGGACAAGATCATCGTCGTGCCGATGTCCACGATCGCCGGGCTTACCCACTACAACGAGGGCACGTTCGAGGCGGCGGGCGTGGACGGGCCGCCGCAAACCTGGGACGAGCACATCGAGATCGGCAAGCAGGTCACAAACCCGGACGCGGGCCAATACGGCATCTCGCACGCCTGGAGTTTGGAGAATCCGCAGGTCTACAGCCACCTGTATCCGCAGATCTGGCAAGCGGGCGGCGAGGTGGAGAACGACGACGACCTCAGCTTCGAAGCCAATACCTCGGAGGGCCTGGCGGCCCTGAGCTACGTGCTCGACATGGAGCTCAAGGAGGGCATGGTCGCGCCGGGCAGCCTGAACGGCACCGAGCAAACGCTGATCGAGAACTTCGGCTCAGGCTTGAGCGGCATGTTCTACGACAACTCGGCGCACTTCAACGGCTATTTGAGCCGCGAAGATCTCAGTTTCTTCGTCGGTCCGCCGCTGGAAGGTCCCGCAAAGCGGGCCGGATTCACCTTCGGCTGGCGCAACAGCATTGCCGACCGCACCGAGCACCCGCAGGAAGCCTTCGACTTTTTGGCGTGGATCGCCGGCGTGGAGGGCAATACCCTGCTTGCCGGTCTGGGGAACCAGGTTCCGGCCAACAAGAACGCGTCGCCGACCTACGCCGAGGGCAAGATGAGCGGTCTGGTGAGCGAGGCGATCAAGTGGGCCACCTTCGATGGCGCGCAGGGCCACGAGGGCCTGGGTGATGAGCGCCTGATCTTCGTGCGCCACATTCACGACGCCATCAACGGTACGGCCTCGTATCAGGAGGTCCTGGACCGCACCGAGGCGGAATGGAACGAATCGGTCAGCGGCTAGGCCGTTCGCTCGCTGTGGCAGCGAGTGCGGCTCTTGGGGGCGCGGGCTTCGGCCCGCGCTCCCCAAGTGAGCCGAGCGCGAAAGCCTTGAGGACCTAGCTCTCGCTATGGCCGACTCGGTAGCCCCGTCGACGTCAGGCGGCACTGCCCCGAGGCGACGCGGGTCATTGCGGCGGGCGCTCATGCCCTATGCCTTCGTCGCTCCGGCAATCCTGGTGATGGCGGTCTTGATGGTCTTTCCCATGGGCCGCATGTTCCACATGAGCCTGTTCCAAGACTTGTTCGCACGCGTCGGGGAGCGGTTCGTCGGCTTCGAGAACTACGCCGACCTGTTTCAGAAGGAGCTGTTTTGGATCGCGCTGATGAACTCGATCATATTCGTGGGTGCCAGCCTGATCATTCATCAGATCGTGGGCGGCGGCCTGGCGCTGCTGCTCACGTCACGCATGCGCGGGTCGCTGCGCACCTTCTTCCGGGCCATCTTCATCACGCCGTGGCTGATCATCCCGGCGGTTGTCGCCATCACCTGGGTGCTGCTGCTCGACCATCGCGGCGGGTTCAACAGCATGCTGCGGACCCTCGGCATCGTGGAGTGCTGCCCGCCCCCGGAGTGGTTTGGCGATTTCAAGCTGGCCATGCCCGCGCTCATCGCCACCAACGGGTGGGGCGGCTATCCCCTGACCATGATCATGTGGCTGGCGGGCTTGCAGAGCATTCCCAAGGACCACTACGAAGCGGCCTCGGTTGACGGCGCCGGGCGCTGGCGGCGCTTTCGCCACATCACGCTGCCAGCCATGGGGCCCACGATCCTCACGATCCTGCTGCTGGACACGATCTATACCTTCCGCAATTGGGATCTGCCGTTCCTGACGACCGGCGGCGGCCCTGGCGATACGACGATGGTGCTGCCGCTGCTCACCTATCGCGAGGCGTTCATCGGCTTCAATTTCGGCATCTCGGCCGCGTCCGCCGTGATGATCTTGCTGATCACGGCGTTCTTCGTGTTCTGGTTCCTGCGGATTCGCGGGCGGCTGTTGGAAGGCTGACCGTCGAGCGCGCCTAGGGCATATTCCGCAGGTCCGCGGCCTTGAATCCGGGGGAGTTCGCCAGGTCGCGACGACGCTCCTCGATTTCGAGCACACCGGGACAACGCTCCAGGATTTCGGCGCAATGCTCCGGCGGCAGCACGGCGACCCCGTTGACGTCGGCGTGGATGATGTCGCCGGTGCGCACGAGTGTGCCGCTGATGGTGACGTCCAGCCCGGCCTGCACGATTTCGGGCGTGCCATGCGCGGCCACCAGGCCCGAGGCGAAGTAGCGAAAGCCGAGCTCATGCACGGTCTCGAAGTCGCGCACTCCGCCGTCGGTCACCAGCCCAATGGCGCCCAAGGCCAGCGAAATCGTGACCATCACGTCGCCGCAATGGGCGGAACGGTAGCGGTCGGGGCCCACGTCCTTCAACACGAGCACCGCCGGCTTGGGAGACTTCTCGACCAGCTCGAACCACTGGGGAAATCCGTCGCCTTTCTGCGGCGATCCGGGCACGGTGCTGCGGCCCGTCGCCGTGACGGCATAGCCCACCATGCGGCCAAGGTCCGGGTACATGCAGCGAACGTCCCAGCCCATGTAGCCGTCGACCGGGTCGCGCACCTCCATCTCTTCGATGGCGTTGCAGATGGTCGGGGTGTCGTACTCCAGCAGGCCGTCGAGGATCGCCGGATCCAGCTCGGTCATGGCTTCGCTCGAATCGTGGTGCGGGTGCGGTGAATCCCCGAACCTACGCACGGCGGCGGCGGCGCGCAAGTACGGCGCTTGGCAGTTCCATGCCGTAGTTCTGATACGCTCCCGGCCCGCCGCCGGAGCCGGAGGCCGCACCATGAAATACGAACGCTTGCGACCGGACGAAATCGAGGCCATTCGCGCCAAAGTGCCCGTGGCGGTGCTCCCGTGGGGCGCCCTGGAGTGGCACGGCTATCACGCGGCAATCGGCCTCGACGGATTGAAGGCCGCCGCCTTCGCCGACGCCGTGGCCGACCGCATCGGCGCCATCTCGCTGCCGACGCTGTATTGCGGACACGGGACGATGAAACCTCAAGCCGGCTTCGGTCACACAATCGAGATTTCGGCCGCCACGCTCGAATCCTTGGCGCACGAATACGTGGCGCAGCTGGCGGAGGAGGGCTTCGCCGTGGTGGTGATCATCTCGGGCCACGGGAACCCCGATCACCTGGCCGCGCTGGAACGCGGCGCGCGCCCGGCCGCCGACGCCGCGGGAATCTCGCTCTGGATCCTGCCCGACAATGCGGCAATCGACGACGAGGAGTATCCCTTCGACCACGCGGCGAAATGGGAAACCAGCGTCCTCTGTCACGTGGACCCGGACCTCGTCGACCTGACCAAGGTCCGGTCCGATCTGGACCTGGAGGCGCAGGGCATTCTCGGATTGAATCCGGTTGAGACGGCCTCACGCGAGATGGGCGCGGCGGCGTTCGACGAAATCGTCGCCACCATTGCAGACCGCGCGCTCAAGCTGCTCGGCCAAGAATCACAACGAACGGACCCGTAATCCACTCTCGTCGCAGGACACGGGATTCAGGCAGATCGCCGCAATGCGCGCTTGCAAAGCGCGCGAAGCAACCGGCTACATGCACGACAAGGACCAGTCACACCACGAGACCATCTGCCGCCACACTCGCCACAGGTTGCCAAGAGAGCCTTTAAGTTGTGTCTCAGTTGGCGCTTGCACCATCCGTCACACCCCCCTACACTACTCGCGATAGCCTACTTATCGTAGCTAGCCTCGCGGGCCATCAATCCTCGCTTGACAGATGATCTTTAGAGCACCGCGACCTCTGGAATCCATCGAGTATGGAACTTGCCTTCGCCTCAAAGTATCTCCGCTGTCTATGCGAAATCCCCGAACACGCTGCGAGGGACCTACCACCACCTGTGGCTAGGACATTGCGACACCGATTGGCAGACATTCGGGCTGCATCAGGAATCGATGACCTGTTAGTTGGCAATCCTCGAATCGTAGCTGGCGACGAAATTGAATTTCTTGTAATCGATCTAACAAACTGTCATCAACTTCTCCTCGCGCCAAATCATCCCCAGAATCCTCTTACACCGCAAGGCACGGTAGACTGGCAACAAGTTATCCGACTTCAGCTGATTCAATTAGGAGTCGTATGTGAGTAACATTCAACCATTCCGGCCGAATTGGGCATCATCACCTGGCGACACCATATTGGATATTCTCAATGAGCGTCAGATCTCAAGGGCGGATTTTGAAAATCTCACGTGCCTTTCCCCGTCAGACACCGACGACTTACTCAACGGGCGCACCACAATCACGATTAGCCTCGCACGACGGATCACAGCGGTGCTCGGAGCTTCAGTGAGCTTTTGGATGTCCCGCGACATTCAGTATCGTCAAGATACTAAGCGGTTGGCCGAAGGTTCCGGTGTAGATTGGATTCGGGAACTGCCTCTCAGCGATATGGTCAGGTTCGGATGGATCACTCCTCCCCCATCCCCATCTGATGAACTATCCACTTGTCTAAGATTCTTTGGAATGACAAGTCTCTCACAATGGAATAACTACTATCACGGTTCTCAGGCAATGTCTGCCTTTCGCACTTCTCCAAGCATTGACTCACGACCTGCATCTGTTGCTGCATGGCTCCGCCAAGGGGAAATCGAAGCAAAAGAAATCCCCTGCGCGTCTTGGAATCCACGTGGCTTCCAGAGCTCGCTCCGTGAGATTCGAAACCTCACTAGGCAGAAGGACCCGGCACGATTCCTTCCGAGGCTAGTTGATATTTGTGCGGCGAATGGGGTCGCAGTAGTAGTGGTCCGATGCCCTAGCGGATGTCGTGCGAGCGGCGCCACTAGATTCATCTCTCCGCGCAAGGCCATATTGCAACTCAGCTTTCGGTACCTTTCCGACGACCACTTCTGGTTTACATTCTTTCATGAAGCCGCACACTTGGTGCTGCATCAATCACCCCCATCAACTTCAGACACTCCAGACTCGGGCGGCGATTGGATTCTCGAAGGGCTGGAGCAATCTCCGTCGACCAACGAGGACTCTGCGAATGAGTTTGCGGCTCGCGTTCTGATTCCCGACAGCTTTCAGAGAGACCTCTCAACAATCCCCCTGACGCCACGTTCGATCATCCGGCTCGCCCACGATGCCGGAATCTCGCCGGGAATTGTAGTCGGACAGCTTCAACATGCTGGCCGCCTCGGATACCATCGCATGAACAACCTCAAACGACGCTTTCAATGGCAGGATTGAATTGTCGACTATCCCCGAAACGGAGTGAAGCACTCAGGGCTCTTTTGCCAGTTGCACAGCGCATCCTCCAGAACTTGCATTCCGACTCCCAAGTGTGTCGCGAGCCTCGCGGTCATCTCGTTCAACTGTCCAGGACTCAACTCTGAACCAAACAGCAGCCGAGCACCATACAGCGGCCCCGTTGAAGATTGAATATAGGGCGATGCAGGCTCGACACAAGCAAGATGTAGCTTTCCCAGCATGCAAAGGTAGTCAAACTTAGCCATCCGCCCAAAGCTAATAACTCCATCCATACTCTGATAGAGAGAATCGAATGCCACACCTTTGTCACCGCCAGCCGAATCTACTGCCTGCTGAAACAGTGCTCTATGACCATGCCATCGCACTACCCACTGCACATAAGTCTCAACCGCTGCTCCCGTCCCCCTGTTCGAGTGCGCGTCAAGGCTCTCGTATTTTCGATGATTTCCAAACCCTCCTCCGCCATTGTACGTCCGCACCGAGTCTTGGTTCGCCCCGAGCCACGCGCGGAAAGCTGCCGGGTCGGCACTCGTTGACTGCCAATCCCACCGTCTTCCATCTCCACAACGTCCATACACGGCCCGCGCATACGACCAGCCCCAACGTACGTGCCTCCCAAAGTGGACAAACAAGAACACCAACCAACATGCCTCGTCGAACATGCCCTGACGTCGACATACTATCGCCGCCCTTACCGGATCAAACATCACATCATCTGGGTCACATCGACGCGAACTTATATCGCGCTCTGCGATGACCTCGACATACTGTACTCTCCGCACGCTTTCAGCAAGCTGCATACCCAGGCTTTCCCTCACACCTGTATCACGAATCCCCGGGAGTCGGACGACCTGAGGATCGCAAGCATCAAGACTTTCACAAAACCGTGCAGCCACGTCCCGCCTTGTTGCTATAACCATGCCACGTGACGACATTCATCGGCAATCCAAGAACGAATTGCGTCAGTAGTATCGCGACTCACTCCAAAGCTGCCTTGGAGATTGTGATTGAATCCTAAAACCCTGACCTCTCGATCGAGACCGATGCCCCCAACGCGATCCACCTGGCCTGTATACGCAATACCAGTCACAGCGCGCCGTGAACGACGAGACAATGTCCAGGCAGGAGCCTCTTCGGCTTCAAGCTCAACACCGGTAAACTCTTGAAATCCGCGAATCACTGACATCCCGTTCAGAATCAGTACCTGAATCGTCGAGGCGCGTAGCACCAACCCCAATACGTCCCCAAAGCCAGTTATGAGACTTGAACTGATTTGAGTCGATAACCCAGACCACTTACTGTACGTGGCAAACGGAACCAGATCCAAATGACAGGCCATATGCACTGGATCGTAGTAGGACACGTTTGCCCCTTCCAGCACAAGATCTAGCTTGCGAAACCACAGATCATAGGGGTTAGTTGAGAAATATCTTCGACAGGTTTCCACCATCAGATCGAAATGGCGCGAATCAGCATCGAGCCAAGAATCCAATCCAAGGGACCTGAGAGTGTGAAAGCGTCGTTCAGGGCCCGTGAGCTCATTGCCCAATTCGTCCTCGAACTCCCGATTACTAGGATTCAATCCCAAAGTTGCTACGCGGGATCTTTCCGCATCGCCAAAACACGGCACGGGACTACTCCACGATATACAAGCATTACCAGCCACATCGCTGTGGTCCACCCGATCGATCAACATGGCGATTATTCCATTTAACACACCTTCATCATCGATTTCACTCTTATATTGCCGCTCACTCCAAAACGACGCGCCCTTCATAGTCGGGCGATTCTGTCGTCAATAAATGAATCGTAGACCCGGGAAGTCATTTCCTCTTTTAGATGAATCACTCCCTCCTTTTCTGCACATTTCAAATTCCGGAATATCAATAGTAGGCGAACCAAATCAGCCCAATAGGGATCCAGACTCGACAGAACTCCTGGATCAAGCACCTCACCACGCCGGATTTGCCTTTCTACGACAAGAAGATTCGCTATCGATTCCCAAGGATTACACGCCGGCATCGGCGGCATTGCTGCCCGAGTCGACTGCCATCCCTCATCAAGAAAACTCCGAGCTCTAGACTCATTCCTACAGTATAGGTGCAAGCTTCCAACAAAGTGTCTATATTGACCAAGCTCGCATTCCAAAGTTCGTGCCATAATCTCTTGAAGCATGGTAAAGCAGAATACATCGTGAGGCAAACCAAGGAAGGCATCGTTCGACCGCATGTTGACAATCAAATTTAGCCTATTCTCCCGAACCAGGAATTGCAGTGTGCATGTACATGGGACATCCCTGTGCAATCCAGATGCATCCGCTGCATCAAAAATCTGAATGACTGCTCGCCGAGACCATTTGTTTGATTTCAGAATATTTGTTGCATTACTGAACTGATCTATATCACGCCAATTGAATAGCCTAGGGCCATATGCCCCGAAGTACGACTGGTCGATATGGGTAGATTGATAGTGCTGATAATATGGCAGATAATATGCAATCAAATCGAGCTCATCCGATCCTGACAAATACCAAATCAGCTCACCAATACAACTGAAAGGCTTTCCCCTTGTCTCCGTCCGGCTGATACGCGCGAGTGGATTGCAGATCTCGAGCAGTACACCTTCCAACTCTTTGGCGCGACCTCTCGTCGGGTGGATTTCGCTACCATGAGAGATAATGTCTGTAATGGATGTTTTCATCACATCGTCAAGCGTATCTCCAGAGTAACTTGGCATCAGTACCCAGATCGCTTAGTCGATAGTTGCGAGTCGGAAACTCGATCCGGCAAGGACTGGCTCCGTTTGCGGCCATAGTGATGGTGCAGCGAATCTGTAGATTTCAACGTGAGCAGTCATCTTCCTTGCCTCGCTCACCCACCGACGCGGATTCCCCACGTAGCCAAATCCTTGCCAAAGGTGGAATTGCGCGTCAGGCCACGGTATCACGCCCCAATTGCGAGCCGATCTTGCAGGCACCGGCGGCCTGACCTGAGCCAGACGCGGCAACCATAGTCGCTGTCGAGCGCGTGTCGCGACACCGCGGGCGTAGAACGATCCTTTTCTCCGGGGACATCAGTCGGCCTTCGGTGCCTGGGAGTCATTCGGCCTCAAGCAGGCTACTCGAAAAGGGGACACCATCGGCAAGCGCAGTAACGTCGAAAGTCAGATTCATCGAGCAGTCTGGGTTCAACCGCCCCGTCCGAAATCGTCGCCACCATCGCCGATCGTGCGCTCGAACTGCTGGCGGAGCGATCGGGCGCGTAGAAACCGCCGCGCACTAGCGGCGCGCGGCTTGTAGACGGCTACTCCCCGCCGACGGTGAAGGCGAAGAGCTTGGCGTTTCGCAGGTAGAACTTGAGGCGGATGTGCTGCCCCTTTAGCTCGTCCAGCGTGCGCTTCTCCTGCCAGGTCATCCGGTGGCGGATCGAATCGCCGTCGAATAGAGCGCACTCGTGCCGGGAGTATCCGCGGTGCTGGGTGCCGCTCTCGTCGAGGACCGCGACGCCGACGAGGCCTCCGCGCGCGGAAGCGTTGATGGTCAGTGGACCGCCGTCGCAAACGAATGCCGTGGTGACCAGCGTGCCGGTCTCGTCGCCGCCGTCCACCGACACGAAGCCATCCATCCGCAGCTTGGCCAAGCAGATCGGTCCGCTGCGTCCGGTGACGCCGTGCTCCGTTGCGCTGGGCGAGTAGTAGAACCACAGCTCGTCGTCCACAGCCACGGGGCCGCGCGCGACGAATATCTCGCCGGCGTCGATGCTGCCCGGCGGGCCGTTGGGAATGAACGGCTGCCGATCGCCGGCCCGGTCCCAATTGATCCCGTCCCGACTTGAGGCGAGCTGGACGTCGATGGGGCCGAAGTTGCGGAAGTTGCGCTGGATGGGCTCTTCGGGCCGTGTGTGAAAGACGTACAGCAGGCCCAGGTAGTGGCCCTGATAGCGGAACACCGGCATGCCGTAGAACTCCACCGCGGGAGGGTCTTGCTCATCCGGCGCCAGCACGTCTTCGGGGTCGGTCCAGTTCACGAAGTCGTCGCTCACGCAGCGGCCGATGCGGCGGGTCATATTGCCCTCGCGCATGGTCGGTCGCGCGTAGGCCACGTAGCAGCCGTGCAGGTCATCCCAGCCGAAGAGCGTGTGGCTGTCGCTGGACCTGGTGATCACGGGGTTGCCGGGGTGCTTGGTCCAGCGCAGCCCGTCGGGCGAGAAGGCCACCGAAACGCCCTGGTCGATGTGGAGCGAGCCCAGCGCCGCCCAGTCCTGATCCTCGAAGAAGAGCGACTTGTAGCGCCGGTTCGGGTCCGAGTCGCGAGTGTCCTCGATCACGTTGGCGAAGGCCGCGTTCGCAATCACGATGTTGTTGTCCGTGGCGCCGTCGAATTCGATCAATCCAAGGTTGGGTCGTTCCCAGTGGACGCCGTCGTGCGAGGTGGCGTAACAGATGCTGTATTGGAGGTTCCTCATGTCGAAGTTGAGGTCCTCCAGGTGCGTGCCCGTCAAATCCAGGCCCATGCGGGCGACGCCCATGCCGCCCATGCCCTGATACCACATGCGGAAACCGCCGTCGGGTTCGCGCCAGACGGTGCCGAACAGCTCGAGACGGCCCTCCCAGGGATAGATCGGGATCATGACGGGATTGCCCACGTATTTGGCGGGCTGATTGAGGCTCCGCGTGACGCCGACAGCCTCGTCGATGATCAGGTCGTCGATGAAGAGTTGCTTTTGGGCGCCGAAGTCCAACGGTTGCATCACTAGGTCGGGCTCGTTCTGGGTACCTTACCTCTATTGTCCCAAGGCGAACGTCCGCAGGCCCTCATTGCGCTGATCGCATCGGCACCGATCCGGCCACGAGAGCCCTTGGGCTAATCCTCGGCGGTGTCGGGCTGCAGGAATTGCAGGTCGCACAGCCGCCGGTAGAGATCGCAGCGCTCGTAGAGCTCCTCGTGCCGGCCAGTGTCGATCACGCGGCCCTCGTCCAGCACCACGATCGCATCCGCGCGGCGCACCGTGGCCAGCCGATGGGCGATGACGATGCTCGTCCGACCGTGCGAGGCGCGGGCCAGCGCGTCCTGCACCAGCCGCTCGGACTCGGCATCGAGCGACGACGTGGCTTCATCGAGGATCAACATGGGCGGGTCGCTGAGAATGGCCCGTGCAATGGCCACCCGTTGAATCTGCCCGCCCGACAGGCGCAACCCACGCTCACCGATGTGCGTGTCGTAGCCGTCCTCGGTTTCGGTGATGAAGTCGTGCGCGTTGGCGATCGTCGCGGCCTCGACCATGCGTTCGCTGCTGATCTCGTCCCGCCCCAGCCGAATGTTCTGCTCGATCGATCCGTCGAACAGCACGGAATCCTGAAAGACGACGCCGAGCCGCTCACGCACGACCGATGCGTCGACCCCGGCGATGTCGGTTCCATCGATGCGGATGCGGCCGCTGGTGGGCTCATAGAACCGCAGCACGAGGCTGGTGAGCGTCGTCTTTCCCGCGCCGCTGGGACCGACCACCGCAACGGATTCTCCCGGGTTGGCGCGAAAGCTCACGTCGCGCAACACCGGCTCGCCGTCGGCATAGGCGAACGACACTCCCTCGAAGCGAACCTCGCCGCGTTGACCAATGGGCCGGGCCGCAGTGGCGGTCGCCATTGGCTTGGGACCGGTGTCGAGAAACCCGAAGACGCGGCGCGCGGCCCCGGCTGCAATTTGCATGTGGGAGAGGTCGGACACGGCGTTGCCTACCGGTGCACCGAGCTGAAGCATGTACTGGCCGGCGGCAACGAGCATTCCCAGCTGCACCGCCCCATCCACCACGGACCCCGCGAGCACGGCCCAGATCGCCATGTAGATCCCCCAATACAAGAGATTCGGCACCCATCGCAGGCTCTCGACCAGGGACAGCCCGACCTGCGCTCGCCACAACCCATCCGCCTCCGCGGCGACACGCTCGCCTGCCCAGGTTTGGCGATTCGCGGCCTTGATGTCGCGCACACCCCCGACCATGTCGGTGAGCACAGCCGACAGCCGCCCAACGGCGTCCTGCACGCGCCCGCTGGCCGACCGGATCGTGCCGCGAAGCCTCGTTGCCATCAGCGCATGGATGGGTAGCGAGCTGACCGCGATGGCGCCTAGGCGCCAGTCGATGGCAAACATGATCGCCAGATAAGCCGGCAGTCGAAACGCTTGGGCGAACACCAGGGAGACGAAGGCCAGATAGACACGGCCGATGACTGTGGCGTCGGATGTCAGGTGCGCCGCGATTTCGCCCGTCCGGCGGGCGCGGACATCGCCGAGCGGCATCCGCTGGGCGTGCCGCAATACATCGGAGCGGAGCCCGACCATCGCGCCCTGCGCCGCGCGTTCATGAAACCAGTGGCCGACCGTCGCATTAATGGCCGTGACAACGCCGACTGCGCCGAGTGCGACCAGCACCGGCACCAGCAGTCCACGATTCCCTTGCCCAAACACATCGTCGATGATGAGGTGCAACAGCCACGGGCGCACGATCCAGATCACCGAGTTGCCGAGCGTTGCCCCAATGGCAACGGCGTATTCCCACGCGCTCGGCCGCATGTAGCCCCAAAGACGCTTCGCCACCTCCATGTCCGAAGGCTCTGGCGTCATCCGACGCGCAACCTGATCGGCTGCCCGCGAAGTGCTCATGGCACGTCCGCCGTCTGCTCCATCTGCAGATCGCACAGGTTGCGATACAGGCCACAGCGTCGATAGAGCTCGTCATGTCGACCGCGGTCAAGAACTCCACCAGCGTCGAGCACGACGATGGCGTCTGCCTGACGGACGGTAGCCAGCCGATGGGCGATCACGATTGTGGTCCGCCCGCTCATCCCCGCAGACATCGCGGCCATCACTCCGCGTTCAGCCTCGGCGTCGAGCGACGAGGTCGCCTCGTCAAGGACCAGGATTCTGGGATCGGGCGCGATGGCGCGCGCGATGGCGATCCGTTGCGCCTGGCCGCCCGACAAGCCAAGCCCGCGTTCGCCGAGGATGGTCTCGAAGCGACTCGGCAACTCCTCGATGAATTCCGCAGCGTGGGCGACACGTGCGGCTGCCTCAACGCGCGCGGAATCGATGTCCCCGCGGCCGAAGCTGATGTTCTCGCCGATCGAGCCCGTGAAGAGTGCGGGGTCCTGGAACACGACGCCCACATGGCGCCGCACCTGCGTTGGGCCGACTTCCGAGATGTCACGCCCGTCAATGGTGATGGAGCCTTCCTGGGGCCGCACGAAGCCCAACAGCGCATGTATGGCCGTGGACTTTCCGGCGCCCGTCGGCCCGACGAGAGCCGTCACCTCACCGGCGCGCGCCTTGAAGGACACGTCCTTGAGCACATTCGGGCCAGAGTCGAAGGCCACGCCGACGTCTCGAAATTCAACCTCACCACGCGGCACGGAGAGCTCCGATGAGCCTGGAGCCGTGGCCGGCTCACCCGAGGTATCAATGAAGCGAAACAACCGCCCGGCCGCGCCCACAGCGTTCTGTAGTTCAACGTAGGCGGCCGTAAGTGGAAACACCGACATGTCCAACCACGCAAAGTAGCCAACCATGGCGAGCGCGAAGCCGATGGTGACCGTGCCCTGAAAGATGCCCTCAGCCAACACGGCGAAGATCCCCGCGTGAATCAACCAGAGGACGGCATTGAGTGCGTAGGACCAACCGGTCACGGTCCCCTGATAGATTCCGGCGCGCAACACCTCGCGCAGGGATCGGCGCAGGCGCTGCAGAGACCAAGCTTCCGCGTTGAACGCCCGGAGGTCCCGCGTGCCGGTGACGAGCTCCGTCGACAGTCCGCCGAGGTGACCGGTCGCGTCCTGCATACGCCGGCTCGCGCGGGCCTGATGCCGCCGGTTCATCCAGGGTATGAGCATGTAGACCGGAACGATCGCCGCCGCAGCGATTCCGAACCGCCAGTCAAAGACGGCGATGACCACGACCACCACCACAAGCTGTACGGCCGACGCGGCGCCCTGACCGTATGACTTGTGGTATGCGGTCGCGACCGCCTCGGCGTCGGAGGTGAAATGGGTAACGACCTCGCCCCGACGGTGCCGCCGGAAATACGTCAGCGGCAGACGAAACAGGTGCCGCATGAGGTGCGCCCGCAGCACGTTGACGGCGCGGGCGCCGGCGCGGGTAAAGAGATAGCTACTCAGAATCGACAGGGCGGCTGTCAAGACCGCCAAGATGCCGATTGCGGCCAGCACCAGCGGCAGCAAGTCCAGCCTGCCGTCGGTCGCGACGTCGTCGACGAGCGCCTTGGTCAGCAACGGGACGGGAATCCCCGCGGCCACCACGAGCAATGAGGCGACGATGGCGCCAACCTGTGCCCGCCAGTGCGGCCGCAAATAGGCAGCCAAACGGCGGACGGTCGTTGCAGTGCTGAGTGCTGAGGCTTCCATGTGAGTCGCTGAGACCGCCAGGACGGTCAAGCTAGACCGCACCCAACGTCTGCGTCGGCCGTTTCTGCGGCGTGCCCGAGACGGCGGAGCGAGAGGTTAGCAGATGGCTCGGGCTATGCCGTGGCAGCGTCCGGCTTTAGGAATTGCAAGTCGCAGAGCCGCCGATAGAGCTCGCACCGGTCGTAGAGCTCCTCGTGCCGGCCGATATCGAGCACCCGGCCCTCGTCGAGAACCACGATTGAATCCGCGCGGCGCACCGTGGCCAGCCGGTGGGCGATGACGATGGTCGTACGGCCTGCGGCTGCGCGCTCGAGCGCCTCCTGCGCGAGCCGTTCGGACTCGGCGTCCAGCGCCGAGGTGGCCTCGTCGAGGACGAGAATGCGCGGGTCGGCGGCGATGGCGCGGGCAATCGCGACCCGTTGCGCCTGCCCGCCCGAGAGTCGCAGGCCGCGCTCCCCGATGCGGGTCGCGTAGCCGTGCTCGGTGGCGGTGATGAAGTCGTGGGCGTTGGCAATGACGGCCGCCCGCTCGACCTGCGCATCGGTTAGCTCCTCGCGGCCAAAGCGAATGTTCTCGCCGATGGCGCCCTCGAACAGCATGGGGTCCTGAAACACGACCCCGAACGCTCCGCGCAGCGCCGTGGGATCAAGGGCGCCGGTGTCGTGGCCGTCAACGGTGATCCGACCGGACGCCGGATCGACAAAGCGGAGCAGCAGGTTGATCAGCGTCGTCTTGCCGGCGCCACTCGGTCCCACGACCGCAAGGGTCGTGCCGCGCGTGGCGTGGAAGCTGACCTCGCGCAAGACCGGCTGGGCTTCGGTGTAGCCGAAGGTGACACGCTCGAAGCGCACCTCACCGTCACGGATCGGCGGCGACGCGGCCGCGGCCCCACTCGGCTCCTCAGGAGTGTCCAGGAAGGCGAAGACGCGACGCGCAGCTCCCAGCGCCGTCTGGATCTCGACGTATGCGGACACGATGAGGCGCGACGGCGTCTCGAGCATCAGGAAGTAAAAGCTCAGCGCCAATACGAGTCCCAAGGTGATCTGGCCCTCGACCGCCGGGCGGGCCAGCACGACCCAGATCGCCGCAAACGAGCCCCAGTAGGCGACCGTCTGGACCAGGGCGATGCCTTGCACCACGACCAGGCGCAGGCGCCCGCGCCACAGCCGGCGCGCCGCGACGCGCAGACGCCGGCCGGCCCAATCCTCGCGATTGAAGGCCTTGAGGTCGCGGGCGCCCCCAACGAACTCGGTGAGCAGCGCCGACAGGTCGGCCATGGCGTCCTGGACGCGTTGGCTGGCGCCTTGCACCCTGCCTTGCATCAGCACCGGCAGAAAGGCGTAGAACGGGATCAAGGCCGCGGCAAGGAGGCCGAAGCGCCAGTCCACCGCGAAGATGATGGCCACGACCGCCAGCACGCGAAGGCTCGAAATGGCGCCTTCCGAAAACACGCGCTGGTAGACCCCGCCAATCGCGGTGGCGTCGGAAGTGAAATGCGCCACAACTTCACCGGTCCGATGCCGACGCAAGCTGATCAACGGTAGGCGATGCGTGTGGTGCAGGATGTCGGTTCGCAGGTAGTTCATGGCACGCTCGCCCACGCGGGCGTAGCCGTACTCGGCGGCGTATTCCAGCCCGACAACGACTGCCTCCAGCGCGAACATGGCGACGAGCACCGGCGCCAGCAGCGCCTCATTTGCCTGGCCGAAGACATCGTCGACCAGCAGCTTGATTAGCCAGGGACGAGCGAGCACAAATGCCGAGGCGGCGGCAGCTGCCAGCGTCGCAAGCGCGCCTGTCAGCCAGTACGGGCGGGCATAGCCCAGTAGGCGCCGGAACGTGGACCAGGCGCCCGGGACGCCGGCGGTCTCACTCGGGGCCATCGCGGCTGCCATCGGGCTCATGGATTCACCGTTCCGTCGGAAGTCATCTGCAGGTCGCAGAGCTCGCGGTAAAGATCACAACGGCCGTAAAGCTCGTCGTGCCGATCGGTATCCACGACCTTGCCCGCGTCGAGCACGACGATGCGGTCCGCGCCGCGCACGGTGGCCAGCCGGTGCGCGATCACCAGCATGGTGCGGTCCTTGGCGGCCCGCTCCAAGGCCGCTTGCACCAGGCGTTCGGCCTCGGCATCGAGCGCCGAGGTGGCCTCGTCGAGGACGAGGACCCGCGGGTCGGCGGCGATGGCCCGGGCAATCGCGATGCGCTGCGCCTGCCCGCCGGAGAGTCGCAAGCCACGTTCGCCGATCTGGGTCGCGTAGCCCTGCGGCATGGCCGATATGAAATCGTGCGCATTCGCGATGGTGGCCGCCTCGACGACCCGCGCCTCCGAGATATCGTCGCGGCCAAACCTGATGTTGTCGGCCACCGTGTCGGCGAAGAGCACCGGGTCCTGGAACACGACGCCCACGTGGCGCCGCAACTCGGCCGCGGTGACCGTGGCCAGGTCATGTCCATCCACGAGGATGCGCCCGCCGCTCGGATCCAGGAAGCGCAGCAGCAGGTTCGCGATGGTGGTCTTGCCGGAGCCGCTGGGACCGACCAAGGCCGTGGTCCGACCGGCGGGCGCCGTGAAGCTCACGTCGTGGATCACGGGCGCGCCGCTCTCGTAGGCGGCGTTGACGTGCTCGAAGTAAATCTCGCCACGGATATCCGGCAGGCCGCGCGCGGCGTCCGGTTTCGCCGACTCTGTGGGCGCGTCGAGGAACGCGAACAGCCGTCCCGCGGCGCCCAGGGCGTGCTGGGTCTCGGCGTAAGCGCCCATCAGCACGTATGCCGGACCCAGGAAATACGCCATGTACTGGGCCAACGCGAACATCACGCCAAGCTCGATCTCACCGCCGAGGATGGCCCCAGCCAGGACCGCAAAGATCGCCACCCGAATCAGATGGGCGATGAGGCCGACGAAGAGCCGAGTCTGCAGCAATGCCGCCGCACGCAGGCGAGCGCTAAACAGCCGGTGCAAATCGTCTGCCAGGCGGCTCGCCGCCCACCCCTGCCGGTTAAAGGCCCTGATCTCGCGGGCGCCGGCGACCAACTCGGTGGATAGCCCGCCAAGCGCGGCCATGGCCGTCTGCTGTCGCTCACCGGCCCGGCGTTGCGGGCCGCCGAGCAGCGCCGGCAACAGCATTTGGAGCGGGACGACGCCAAGCGACACCAGGACCAAGCGCCAGTCGATGAGCCCGATCACCAGCAGCATGACGGCCAGCTCGATCACGGCGGCGGGGCCGGCGCCGAACGCCGCGCGAAAGACGCCCGTGACCGCGACGGAGTCGGTGGTGAAGTGGGCCACGACCTCGCCGGTCCGTTGACGCCGGAAATAGGCGAGCGGCAGCCGCAGCGTGTGGTCCATGAGGCGCGTGCGGAGGTCGTTGATCGCCTGCTCGCCGGCAGTGGTGAACAGATAGTTGGACGCCAGAAGGAAACCGGCCGTGGCCACGGACGCCGCGACCAAGCCCGCGGCCACCGGACCGAGCAGGTCCAGGTTTCCGGCCCCCACGACGTCGTCGATGAGGATCTTGGTCAGCCAGGGGAAGGGTAGGAAGGTGGCCACAACGAACACCGATGCCACAATCGCCCCCGCCTGCAAGCGCCAATGCGGCCGCAGGTAGGCCGCCAAGCGGCGGAGGAGCCAGACGGTGCCGGGCGATTGGGCCGACGCTGCGTCGCTCATCGAGCCTCCCTCGGTCGAGGGTGCCATGGTCGCCGCCGGAGCGCACGCGGTAAGCGCCTGCCTAGGTTTGCAGTCCGTCCATTGCGACCGGGAATGCGTCGGCATTGCGCAGCGAGGCCGCTCGCGCTTCAACATCCGGTTTCAGCCGGCGATTCGACGCGAGCGGCACCGGCACCTCATGCAGGCCGCCGTGAGAGCGGAGGCGGGAGGCGCTGAGGACCGAGAGATCGTGCGCGCCGGGCGCTCGGCCCAAGACGGAGCCGCGATCGCTGAGCAGGACTACGTCGCCGATGCGGTCGGCGGGGAGCTCATACTTGCTCGCGGCCTCGCCGCGGGGCAGGGCGTCGTCAATGCGCGCGTCGTCGCGCAGACGCTCGATCGCCGCATCCACCTGATCGGGCGGCAAATAGACGGTGGCAAACGACCCAAGGCCGGCGTGGTGCGTCACGTGTGGATCGGTCACCGGCAGCACCACCCGGAACGGTCCGGGCACCGACCCGTCCAGTATCGTCTCCAGATAGACGATGTTGGGCGTGCCGTCGGGATGGCACTTGTCGTTCATGCCGTGGTCGGCGGTCAGCAGGATCACGGCCCCGAGCGCGTCGAGCTCGGCGAGGCGGCCATCGAGCGACGTGTAGAAGGCGTCGGCCTCGGGCGAGCCGGGCGCGTAGGTGTGCTGCACGAAATCCGTGAGCGACAGATAGAGCAGGTCCGCCCGGCGCTCGCGCACTAGGTAGACGCCGCAGGCCATGACGAAATCGCTCATGTGGCCGGAGTAGATGCCGGGGTTATCTTGACCCATGCGCCGGGTGATTTGGGCGATGCCGTGTTCATGCTCGGTGGTTTCGTGGGCCAACTCGCCGGAGAAGCAGATGCCGCGCCAGCCGGTGGCCAGCATGGTGCGCAGCTTGTCCTTGGCTGTGATGGCGGCCACGCGGCGGCCTTCGTGGGCGTATTGGGCGAAGAGCGATTCGCAGCGCAGGAAGCGCGGGTGATCCATCATCACCTCCACCTCGCGCTTGGCGTCGTAGAAGTAGTTCCCGGAGATTCCGTGCGCCGCCGGCGGCCGGCTGGTGGTGATGGTCATGTTGTTGGGGTTGGTGAACGAGGGAATCGCGGCCGGCACCAGGTGATACGCGCCCTCGCGCTGGAAGCGTGCGAGCGTGGGCATGCAGCCGTGGTCGATGGCTGCGTCGACATAGGCGGGATCGGTCCCGTCGGCGCAAATGACGACCACGGGTGTTTGGGATTCGGGCAACGGCAGCCTCGCGTAGGGTGCTCGGGTTCTCGGTCAGTTTATCGGCAGGATTGGACTTGGCGGCCCAGGCGTAAGCGGTGAGTTTCTTGGCATGTTCGGCGTTTAACTTCGAGGTCAAAGCATATGCCGTCGGTGGGCTGGGCCTTCGACCCTTGGCATGTTAATCCGGAGGCGTGTGAGGAATCTCAGAGCATGGCGCCGTATCCCCACCCCCTTAGATTCCTCGCTGCGCTCGGAATGACAGTTTGAGAGTCCGTGCTCGGAGCACGGTCCACGGCAGCGTTATTCTCGCAGCGTTGCTCGTGCGAAGCGTCCGTTGTGGAGTACAGGGATGGACCCGCTTCCAGAAGTCCATGCCATGGCGCTGCACCTCAAGCGTCTGGAGTTCACGGGCTTCACGCTCGTGCCCGAGGCGCTTCCTCCCACACGCCTGAAGCAGGTTCGCGATTGCCTGGACCGGCTCTTCCACGATCACGCCAATGTGCCGACGGCCGTGGAGGACTACCGGCGGACGTCGCTTCCGGGATCGGGATCCATCGATATCAACCGCCTGTTCGAACTGCACCCGGTATTCGAGGACCTGATGGACCTGCCCACCGTCCTCCCGATCGTCCAGGCCGCGCTGGGGCATGACGCCACGCTGTGTTGCGATGCGACGGGCAACTACCGGGCCCCGCGTTCACGAGCGGCGACACTCTGGCATCGCGACGGCGGCCCCTACCTCCGCCTGACCTATTTCCTGGACGACATCGCCGAACCCAACGGCGCGACTGCCTTCCTTCCCGGAAGTCACCTGAGCGCCGAGCCACCGCCACCGTGGGCCAACCGCGACGGCCAGCCGCGCGCGCTTCCCGGCATGGTGCACGCCACCGGACCGGCGGGCGCCTGTCTGCTGAACAACACGAACCTCTGGCACACCAACACGCCGAACGATTCGGACCGCCCGCGCCGGGTGATTTGGCTGCTGTTCAAGCCGTCGCAGGTCGAATTCGCGGGGCACGAGGAGATGAAGTCCACCGACGCCTACATCGCCAAGCAATCCGATCCGCGGCGACGCGCCTTGATGGGCCTGCCGGACTAGTCCGAGCCGCCCGGGGATGCCAGCGGGGACCAATGTGCGGCCGGAGGCGCGGCGCTCTAGATTCCTCGCTGCGCTCGGAATGACGGCACCGCTGCGCTCGGAAGGACAGAACGGCTGCGCTCGGAAGGACAGAACGGCTGCGCTCGGACTAGCGGAAGGGCTCGAGCGAAGTCGGGTTACGGCGCCAGCACGAAGGTGTTGCTGAGGACGCCGTTGCCTTCGACCTCGACTTCCACGACGTCGCCGTCGTTGAGCGGGGTGCTCTCGCCCGAGGTGCCGGTGAAGAAGACGTCGCCCGGCTCGATCGTCATGTACCGCGAGACGTAGCTGACCAGCTCGTCGACGCCGTAGAACATCTTGGTCGTGCGGGTGTCTTCGACCACCTCGCCGTTCACGCGCGTGATGAGTTGCAGATCGCGGTAGTCCAGGCCGGGAGTGACCCAGGGGCCGAAGGGCGAGAACGTGTCGGTGCCCTTGCCGCGGAACCAATCGCTGTCGGCGCCGACCCACTCGTAGGCGCTGACGTCGTTGGCGCAGCACACGCCGAGGATGTAGTCCGAAACGTCCTCCTCGGCGATATGGCGGCCACGTTTGCTGATGACGACGGCCATTTCGCCTTCGTACGACACCGGCGTCTCACGCGGCATGACGACATTGGCCCCGGGGTCCGTGACGGACGTGCTGGGGGCCAGGAACGGCTTGGGGCGGGGCGGCTTGGGCGCGCCGGCCATGTGGCTCTCGTAGTTGCCGGCGGCATTGATGACCTTCGACGGCGCGGTCGGGGACTTGAGCGTAACCGCGTCCAGGGCAACCACCGCGCCGGTGCGCCGGCGGTCGCCGAAGAAATCGCCTTCGATCTCGGAGATCGAGCCGTCTTCCAGGATGCCGTGCCGAATGCTTCCGTCGAGTTCGTAGCGCACCAGGTGCATGTCGCCGGGTTCCTTCATCGCGCCGCGCCGTCAGCCGGCGCGGGAAACATGCCGCGATTATCCATGATGGCGGTGGTGGAGGAGGGCGACTCAGCGACACGACAACCGATCGCCTCCAGGCGGAGGGGCAACGAATTTGGCTTCTCCTCACAGAAACCCTTGAGCAGATGAGGTAAGGGCGGTTCGCGAACCGCCCCTACTCGTGGGCGAACCCGGTTGAGCGGCCGCTAGATTCCCCTCTTCCCGAGAATGACGGAGGGTTCAAGCGCCGAAGAGCCGGCGGTCGTGCGACCGCCGGCTCTTCGCTTGCCGCGGGCGCCGCTGCTCAGGGCAGGGGCGTCGCGGTGGGCGCTACCGCTCGGCCCAGTACGGGTCGATCCACACCAGGTTGATCGGCGACCGCACGGGAATGGCGTAGTTCTGCATCCAGAACGCGCCCTTCACCCGGCGGTGGTACAGGTTCAGCAGCGACCCGCGCGAGAACTGGCCGTAGACCATCTCGCCGCGCGCGTGCAACCGCGCCGCCATCTCCAGCCAGACCTCGCGCCGCTCCTCGGCGTTTGCCGCGCCCAGGATGGCCGCGTATGCCTCGTCGATCCACGGCCGGTTGATGTTCGAGTGGTTCCAGCCACCCAACTCATACAGCCGGTCGCTGCAGATCCGCAGGCACGCGTCCACGGGGTTCTGGTCGCCACCCATGTTGGCGAACACCAGGTCGTGCACCCGCTCCTGGTAGAGCTTCTCGATCACGGCGGAGCCGTCGATGATCAGGAACTCGGTCTGGATGCCGACCTCGTCCCAATAGGACTTGATCGCCAGATCACGCGGCGCCGGCGCTCGCCAGCGCATCCACTTGATGACCTTGTTGGTGTCCCAGTTCGCCTCCGCCAGCAACTCGCGTGCGGCGTCCGGGTTGTAGGCCAGGTCGCGGAAGGTGCCCTCGGGCGGATCCGACAGCAGCGCCACGTGCTCGAAGATGTAGTCCGAGATGAACCGCGTGCCGCCGTGCAGCTCGTTGTTCAACTGCTCGCGGTCCACCGCCAGCACCATGGCCTCGATCAGCAACGACTGCTGCTCGAGCGTCATGTCGGCAAAAATCTCCGCCGTCTGGTTGAGGAACACGCCGGAGGCGAACGGTGAGCGCTGCGGGAACGGCCGCAGGTGCTCTTGCGCCGCCAAGCGCGCGAAGGCTTCGATGCCGCCCGCCGCGCGGTGGAAGTCGATCGGGTTCGGCTGCTCGTTGGCCTCGGTGGCCGCGTCCAGCGCCGCGCCGTCGCCATAGCGCACGACGTAGTCATCCACGTACGGCGCGCCGTAGGCCCAGTCCTTGTTCGCCGTGAGGTCGGCAAACTGCTGGGTGACGTAGCGCTCGAAAATCATCGGGCCGTTGCCCAGAAGGTCAACGGCTCGCGCTTCGGTCGCGATCGCCTTGTCCAGACCCGCGAAGTGGTGCCGCGGCATCGCAAAGACCTTGCTGCCGGACGCCCACCAGTTGTTGTCGGGCCGCTCGATCGTGACCTGGACTGTCATCTCGTCGATCTTGGTCACACCCGAGGCGTCGGTGATGCTCTCGGTCGGGTTCTCCGCCCAGGCCTTCACACCTTCGATATCACCCCAAGCCGTCTTGTGCTTGTTGTTGTTGTAGGCCGGGTCGAACGCCATCTCCATGCCGAACAGCACGTCGTCCGCATCGACCACGCGCGTGCGGTCATGCCACCAGATGTCGGGGTTGAGATGGAAGATGTAGGACCGGTCCTGCTCAACTTCCTCCCAGCTGTTGGCTAGCGCCTTGTCCCATTGGCCGGTCATCTGCGGCGTCTCGCCCATGCCCCAAGTGTCGCCAATCCACAGCGGCTCGTAGACGTAGCCAAACACGAATCCCTGCGTGCTGCTGACGGCCCGCAGCGGCGTGAAGATGTCCTGCGTGTTGGCGCGGCTGGCGCTGAGCGTCAGCGTGCCGCCGGTGAGCGGACCGTCCGGAATCATCATCTCGGCCGTGACTTCCTTGATGACCTCGAC
>JAPPNP010000032.1 GCA_028873795.1 Chloroflexota bacterium | reverse complement strand
GTGTCCCGGATGACGCCGGGTTACTGGTCGAGTCCCATTAGGGCCGCCCCTACACGGATCGAATCGCGGGTTGGCCGCTAGGCCGGCGGTGACCAGTCGGGCAGGCGGCGGCGCCAGACCTCGTCGACGGCGTCGCGGATGAACAGGGCCTGGCGCCAGTTGTCCGTGAAGACCGACAGCCGGTAGCCGCTGGCGATCATCTCGGGGCAGGTCCACAGCGTGGCGCCGGGGGCCGCGGCCGCCAGCCAGAGCTGGATCAGCTCGTCGACGAACTCGATCCAGTCGTGGAATTCGGGCGTCGCTTTGCCGTCGCCGTCGATGACCGGCACCTGGGCGTGATGCCCGTTGAACGCGCGCAGGTGAAACCAGTTCGAGTTTTGCACCAGCTCGGGCCGGTCGAGCAGGCGGCCGGCGAACGGCGGGGGCAGGTGCTTGATCACGGCCGGGTGGGAGTGGTCCCACACCATGGGCAGCAGGCGGCCTTCGGCCTTGGCGAAGCCGTCCGCCAGGGCGTAGGCCTTCTCGGGCGTCTCGGTGGCCGTGTCGCGATGCACCTCGATGGCCGCCTCGATCCCCATCTCGTCCGCCGCGGCGAGCGTGCGACGCGCCAGCGCCACCGCCGTCCGCGTGGGCGTGTCGTGGTTGCCCATCTGCACGTTCACCGTCGACGCGCCGGCTTCCTGGGCCGCCGCAAGCGCGGGTTTGATGTCTCGCGCAGTCTCGATGTCGGTCGTGCACCAGAACAGCAGGCCCGAGTCTTCCACCATCTGTCGGGTGATGGGCGGGGCTCGTCCCGTGAATCCATCGAATCCGGCCCCGGCCACCTCCGCGATCTTGCGTTCGAAGCTCCATTCACGGTCGGGGCTGGGATGGCCCATGAAGCTGTTGATCGCGGCCAACTGAAGCAGTTTGGGTTGTTCGGGGGATGCCTGAGCCGCCATGGATGTCGCCTGGGTGTGGATTGTCGGGGCCGTCAGGGTAGCAGTGGGGGTTGGCGCCTGCGGTGGCGTAGGCTGACGCGAGGCGTGAGCATCCCTGAACGCGGGAGGCGGAGTCGATGAGCGAGGCGGAAGAACCGCGCGTGGTGACGGTGGGGCGCGGCCGGCGCGACTACGTGCCGGGCGTGTCGCTGGAGTGGCTGGCCGACGCTGACCTGACGCCCGGCAGCGGAATGACGTTTGGGCGTGCCCAGTTCGAGCCCGGCTCGTCGAATCCGGAGCACTACCACCCCAACTGCCACGAGCTGGTGTTCGTCGCCGAGGGCACGATCAAGCACACGCTCGGGTCGCGGACGGTCACGTTGTCCGCGGGATCGCTGTTGCACGTGCCCCAGGGTGTGCGGCACCGGGCGATCAACGTCGGCGAGGACACGGCGACGCTGCTGGTGGCGTTTTCCAGCGAGGCGCGGCAGACGGTCTTTCTGGACGATCCGGCGGGGTAGGGCGAACGGGCGCCCACGAGGGGCGCCCCTACGGAAGGCGGACCCGAGAGTCCGTGCCGGGCGGACCCCTCACCGCGACCCTTTCCCGGTGGGAGAGGGAGCGGACCCTGCCGAAGCGCATGGGGATCAACTGAATCCGGCGGCGGCGTACCACTCCAGGGAGTCGAGCAGCGTTTCGTCGAGCGGCCGCGCCCGGAAACCCAGTTCCCGATGGGCCTTGCTGGCGTTGAAGTACAGGTAGCTTCTCCCGGTGACAGCTTCATCGTGGGCGATTGGCGGAGCGATGCCGACAAGGTCCGCGAGCGGCTCGACCGTGACGCTGAGCCCCGTGAGAAACCAACGCGGCAGGGTGACGATCGGCCCGGTGTTGCCGGCAATGCGTCCCGCCCGCTTAGCGAGATGCCGGTAGGTAAGGTTGTGACCGGTGAGCAGATAGCGTCGACCAGCCCGGGCGCCGGCGGCCATCGCCACCAGGCCGCGCGCCACGTCGCGCGCGTCGACCAGGCTGTTGCCCCCGGGCGGCACGGCGCGGACCCAGCCGCGCACCAGCGGCCGCAGCATGCGCCAGGCATGGGCGCCGCGGTCCCAGGGGCCGAGCACCGTGCCCGGATTGGCCACCACGGCGGAGAGTCCCCGCGACGCCGCCTTGAGCACCAGCCGTTCGCCCGCCTGCTTGGACAGGGCGTACATCAGCCCGTGCTCCGACGCCTCAAACGGTGTCATCTCGTCCATCGGCGTTTCGAGCCGCTCCGCGAGCCCCACCGCGGCGAGCGAGCTGACGTGCACCAAGCGCCTCGGCGGGTGCGCCGCCAGCCAACTGAGCAGGTGCGCCACCCCTTCGACGTTGATTTCCCACTGGAGTCGGTGATCGCGCCGGTAAAACGACTGGTTGGCGGCCAGGTGAAACACCCAGTCGAAAACCTCATCCGGATACGACGCCGGGTCCCGCACGTCGCCCGTCGCTTGGCTGACGTCGAGGCCCTCGAACGCCGGCGCCGCCCAGGGGTCGCCCGGCAGCACCAGGGCGGTGACATGGTGACCGTCAGCGGCAAGCTCGCGGACGAGCGCGCTGCCGAGTTGGCCGGTGGCTCCGGTGACGAAGCAGCGCATGCTATCCCTGGCGCGAGCCGCTGGCCGCGGCGCGCTGCCCGCTAGGCGGCCGTGTCCGTGATCTCGAAGGACAGGTCTCCAAGGCCTTGCACTTCGAAACCGAGACGCAGCGTGACCGGACCGTCGGGCAGGGTGACGCCGCGCACGACGAGCGTCGACGTCTTGTTCATCGCCAGGCTGAAGGGCGACTCCGGCGTGACCTCGGCAAACCCGTGCTCGACGCCGTCAACCTCGAAGAAGCAGTTCGACAGATCGACCTGGACGCCATTCACCGCCACCGGCAGCAATCGCCGCGCATATCCCGACCCGAGCGTGTTGGAGAGGTTCAGCGCGAACCCGTCGGGCGTGGCACGGAGGCTTCCCTTCACGTAGAGCCGCCGCAGGAGGAATCCCGGAACCTTCAACGCCATTGATCGACCTCGACCTGTCGTTGCATGTGAAAGATATCGCGTTCGGCCGCCGCCACGTCGTCCGGCAGCTGCCGGCTCCCCGGTCGCGCGTCGGCGAAGTACCAGATCTGGGCCAGGCGCTCGACCAACCGGGTGACCTCGAGCGCATGCTCGGGATCGGACCCCACCGCAAGGGTGCCGTGATTGGCCAGCAGCACGGCCATTCGCGGGCCCAGGGCGGCCACCGTCGCCTCGGCCAGCTCTTCGGTCGCCGACGGCGCGTACTCACTGACGGCGACTTCCCCGCCGATGTAGACGACCTGCTCGTCCAGGATGGGCGGGATTTCCTCGTAGCGCACGGCCAGCACGCTGGAAAACACGGGGTGTGCGTGGACCACGGCGCGAACGTCCTCGCGCGCCCGATACACCGCCCCGTGCATGAGGCATTCGACGGACGGGATGCGGTCGCCCTCGATTGGATCGCCGTCGAACGTCACCGTCACGATATCGTCGACCGTGGTCTCGTCGGACGGCATGCGGCTGGGCGTGATGTGCATGGCGTCGGTATGGCCGTCGGCGCGGACGCTCACATTGCCCGCCGTGCCCACGACCAATCCCTCGCGGTACATGGCCTGCCTGGCCGCGAGCACCGCGGCTCGCGCCTCCAGGGCGTTCATAGCGTCTCCTGCACAAAGGCCTCCAGCCGGCTTCGCAGATCCATCCAGCAGGCGTAGTGTCCATCGTACGCCCGCGCAGTCGATGGGTCCGGCTGATGCAGCCGCGACGAGGGCGCCAGTTGCGCCGACGCCTCGTCGAGCGTGAAGTCGCCGGCCGCCGCCGCTCCGCACATGGCCGCGCCGATGGCCGTGACGGGAAGGCGGGGGTAGGCCGCCACCGGTGCGTCGAGCACATTCGCCAGAATCGGGGCGGCGGCTGGAGCGGCGGCGAACCCGCCGGTCAAGCGCACGGCCGCGTCATCGCCGATAGACGGGGGCAGGCGCTCCAGGTTTCCCCGCACGGCGAAGGCCAAGTCCTCCAGCACCGCCGTGGCCAGCAGCTCGCGCGTGGGCACGCCGTCAGCGAAGGGCATGGGCGAAACCACGCCGGCGGCCCCGAGACCGGCGGTCGCCACATCCATCACGCGAGCGCCCGTCGTCGCGAAGATCCCGCGCTCGGCCGCCGAATCGGTCGGGCTGGCCAGATCGGTCAGCTCGCCCTCCCCATCCTGACCGAGCCAGGCATAGCCGCTCGCCAGGTCGCCGGCGTTGCTCTCCGCCAGGTAGCCGCCGCCGATGCGTAGGCCGCGCCAGACGGGAACCTCGGCATCCCAATCCGCCTGAGGCCGCAGGGTCGTGAGGCTCCAGCCGGCGGTCACGCAGTCGCCGTCGGCTAGATCGGTCCGTCGCGAGCCCAGTTCCGCCGCATGGGTGTCTGGCACGCCCATCGCGACCGGCAGACCCTCGGGGAGCCCGAGCGTCCGGGCGCGCGTTGGCGAAAGCCGCCCAGCCGCCACGCCGTCCGCGACCGGCGGGAGGAGGGTTTGGGCCCAAGCCGGCAGCACGGCATCCAGCCAGCGGTCCTCGGGGATCGACCGCGCGCCGGTTTCGGCGGCGCTCACCGATCCGATTGACTCGGCGCCCGTGAGCCGCCGTACGACCCAGCCCTCGATTGTGGTCAACGCCCGGGCGCGCGCCACGACATCGGGCGCCTCGGCCTCGAGCCAGGCCAGTTTGCCGGGCCAGAAAATGACCGCCGGTACGCGACCCGCCTGCCGCATGAGCGCGTCCCCGTGGGCGGCGTCGATGGCGGCGCCGTAGAGCGACGCTCGCAGGTCGTCGTTGCCCGAGGCGAAGAGCACCGTGTCGTCGCCGGCCAGAACGATGAGGCTCTGCCGCATGGCGCACACCCCGAGCGATCGAACCTCACCGCATCGAGCGGCCACCTCGGCGAGACACGACTCGACCTCGGACCAGATGCGCTCCGCATCGAGGGCTCGCTCGAGATCGGTGATGACCATGGGCTTGCGCGGCCGAGCCCGCCTGGCGACGGCACGAACCGCGCCCGTTGCGTCCAGCGCGACCACCCGCGTCCCCGACGAGCCGATGTCGACGCCGAGATAGGCGGCCTCAACCGTCATGAAGGAACGTATGGCTGCACGGAGTTGAGAAGCGGCTCGCCGGACAGGAAGCGCAGATAGTCGTCCACGATCATGTCCGTATGGCGCACCACGGTGACGTCCGTCGCGCCGCCGATGTGTGGCAGAAGAATGACGTTCGGCGCCGAGAGCAGCGGGTGGTCGGGGGGCACCGGGTGCGTCTCAAACACGTCAAGGGCGGCGCCGGCGAGGTGGCCGGCCTCGAGGGCGGCGGCAAGGGCCGCGGTGTCGACCACGCTCTCGCCGGTCGTGGCGACCAGACGCGCCCCGGCCGGCATCCTGGCCAGGGCGGCGGCATCGATCAGGCCCTGCGTTTCGGGGAGCGCCGGGCAGTGCACCGCGACCAACGTTGCGGCGGCGAGCAACTCGTCGAGGGTCGCGGCGGTGCAGCCGAGCGCCTGCATCTCCTCCGCCGAGACTGCCGGATCGCTGGCCAGAATCCGGCAGCCAAACGGTCGCAGCAGCGCGGCCGTGCGCCGCCCAATGGCGCCCAGGCCAATGATGCCGACCGTCTGCCCGCCGAGCTCCGTGCCGCGAAAACCGAAGTACCCGGCGGTGGGATCGGCCCAGTCGCCGGCCGCGACGAACGTCGACGCCTCGATCACCGGCCGCACCAGGTTGAGCATGAGCGTCAGCGTCAGTTCAGCGACGGCATGCGAGTTGCGTCCCGGAGTATTCGCGACGGCGATCCCGGCGGCAGCGGCCGCGTCGAGGTCGACATGGCCATGATCCGCGCGACAAATGCCCAAGAAGCGCAACGTTGGTGCACCGACAATCGTTTCCTCGAATATGAAGTCCGCCTCGATGAACAGGGCGCCGAAGCCGTGCTCCTCGATTTCCGCCGCGAGCTCAAGCGGGTCGACCAGCTCCTGACTCTCTGTCCACGGGCGCAGCGTGAGGTCGGCGACGCGCCGCAGACGATCCACGGACGGACCGCCCAGCTCGACCAGGCTGAGCACTCGCGGGCGGCGGCCAGTCCGGTTTTGCGCGTTAGTCATAAAGCAGGCACCATCGGGCACTGGGCATTCGAGGCCAAGGGGGCATTGTGAACCGAATTCTCGATCGAGTTCGCGAGCCGGCCGACTTGCGCCAGTTTTCCGCCGACGAAATGGCTGCGCTGGCCGACGAAATTCGCGCCGAGATCATCGGCACGGTTCAGGCCAACGGCGGTCATCTCGCCTCGAATCTCGGAGTGGTGGAGTTGACGCTGGCCCTGCACCGGGTCTTCGAAAGCCCGCGAGACCCGATTATCTGGGACACGAGCAACCAAGCCTACGCGCACAAGCTGGTCACGGGACGCGCCGACGACTTCAGGACCCTCCGCCAGCCGGGCGGGCTGTCGGGATTCGCCGCGCGCGAGGAGAGCCCGCACGACGTCATCGGCGCCGGGCACGCCGGCACGGGCGTATCGGCCGGCGCGGGCGTCGCCCTCGCCAGCCGCGTCCACGGTGACGACGCCTCGGTCGTGACGGTCATCGGCGACGGGGCGTTCACGTCCGGCGTCGTCTTCGAGGCGCTGAATCATGCGGGCGATCTGGGCTTGCCGCTGGTGCTCATTTTGAACGATAACGGCCTTTCGATCTCGCCCAATGTCGGCGCGCTCGGACGAAACCTCGGCCAGGGTCGCCACTATGATTGGGCGCCGCCTTCGCCGGATAGCCGCTTCACCCCGGCCCAGCGCGAGACCGCGCCAACCTCACCCTCGGGTTCGGCCCGGGAGTTCTTTGCGGCGTTTGGCTTCGCCTACGAGGGTCCCATCGACGGCCACGACCTTGGCGCCCTGGAAGAGGCGCTGCAGGCGGCCAAGGCACTCCGTCGACCGGTCGCTGTGCATGTATTCACCCAGAAGGGTCGCGGTCTCCCCGCCGCGGAGAGCGATCCGGTGACGCTGCATCAGCCGGGCACGGCGCAGGCGGTTGGAGCCACCGCCGCGCCGAGCTACAGCAAGGTTCTGGCGCAAACCCTGGCCGAGCTGGCGCGCGACGATCCGCGAATCGTCGCGGTGAGCGCGGCCATGCTCGAAGGCACCGCGCTCGCCGACCTGCAGCAGGCGCTGCCGGGGCGCGTGCACGACGTGGGTATCGCCGAAAGCCACGCCCTGGCCTTGGCCGCCGGCCTGGCCACACAGGGCTTGCGACCGGTGGTCTGCATTTACTCGACCTTCCTCCAGCGCGCGTTCGACCAGATCGTGCATGACATCGCGATTCAGGAACTGCCGATTGTGCTGGGTGTCGATCGCGCCGGCGTCGTCGGCGACGACGGCCGCACGCATCACGGGGTGCTCGACCTGGCCTATCTGCGCGCCATTCCAAACCTCGTGGTGGCGGCGCCCCAGGATGAGAATGAGTTGCGGCATCTGCTGGCAACCGCCATTGCCTCGGATCGGCCGTTTGCGATCCGCTACTCGCGCGGCGCGGGCCGCGGGGTGCCCTGCGACGAGCCGCTGCGCCAGCTGCCCATCGGTCGCGGCGAAGTGCTCCGCGAAGGCGGTACCGTCGCCCTGCTGCCGATTGGGTGGGCCGTGCATCCGGCGATGGAAGCCGCGGAAATCCTGGCCGCCGATCACGGCATTCACGCCGCGGTTGTCAACCCGCGCTTCGTCAAGCCGCTTGACACAGAGCTGATCGTGCAGGTGGCTGAGCGGACGGGACGCGTGGTGACGATCGAGGACCACAACCGCATGGGCGGCTTCGGCAGCTCCGTGCTCGAGCTGCTGGCCGACCACGGACGGCGCGATATCACGGTGAGCCGCCTGGGCCTGCCGGATCGCTTCCTGGATCACGGTCCCGCGGACAGCTTGCGCGCGGCGCACGGGCTGAGCGTCGACGGCATCGTGGACGCGGCGCGTGGGCTGGTAGATCAGCACACCAGCGAGGAGTCTACGGCGGCCGACTGGCCGCTCACGGTCGAGGAGCGCACTCGGGCGACCTAAGGCGCCACGTCCTCCGGGAGCTGGGTCGAGCTGGTGGTGATTGCCGCGTCCAACTGGGCGTGCGTGAGGCCCTGAGCGCCGCGTAGATCCGCTTTCCTGAGGTCTGCCCCGGTCAGGTCGGCCTGCTCAAGATGGGCGTTGATCAGCACCGCACCGTCCAGTCGCGTCCCCGACAGATCCACGCGCTCGAGGTGGGCGCCCGGCAGATTGACACCGCGAAGGTCCGTTTCGGAGATGTTGAGCCGGTCGCTGCCGCGCCGCGTGTGGCGGCGCGCGCCGATGGTCGTCATTGCCATTTGCACGTCCGGGCGCACCACGTCCGGATAATCGGCGCGATCCGCGTCGAGCGGCGCATTCTGGCGCACGTAGCGGCTCAGCACGTCCATCACCGGCCAGTAGTCCTGCGGCGACTCCTGCACGATTTTGCCGAGCTCTTCGATGCCCCGGATGCGCTCCTCGATCACCGGTTCGCCTTCGTGGGAGACGTTGAGCTGCGCGATTGAACTGCGAACGCGCGTATTCAGCGTCGGCCCCTCGCGCGCCTTGATGGACTCGTACAGCGATCGCTGGCGGCGCCAGAAGTAGTAGAGCCCGCCGCCGAGCAGGATCAAGCCGATGACCTGGACCAAGCGTCCGGAGCCATCGTCGGCGACCTCCGGCCCCGGGACGGGCGTGGCTATGGGCGTGGCCTCCGCTTCCCGCCGCATGGCCTCGCCGCAAGTGGCGGCCCCCCAGAACATCGCGGCGCTGATGGCCACGAAGAACAGCACGATGCCAGCGGCGGTGAGCAAGAATTTGAAGTTTCTCACCTGCGACTCCTGGGCGCCGACGACTTGCCGCAAGGTTACACCGCGACCGGCGGTGCGGTCGGGAGCGCAACTGACTGCTACGATCCCCGCGTGACAGCTGCCGGCGGGGCGAATCGCTTCGCGGCACGGATTCAATGATGTCGAGGGGAGCCGCTTCCATGGCCGTTGAGCGATTGCGGCAGCGGCTGATGCCCTGGCAGGAGAGCCGGCTGGGGGCATCGCTGGAGACGCTGGCGACGCCCGAAGTGCCGGTCGTCGCCCTGGACGCGCGACTGGAGCTTGGGCCTCCGGTTCTTGCCGTAGGGCTCGGTGGCCGCGGCGTGGTGACGGTCCGACCGGACTGGGCGCCGGCGCTGGAGTCGGCGCTGGGCGGCCTGAGTTACGACTTGCTCTTCTCGATCTACGGCGCCTATGAGATCAGCCGGGCCACGCTTCCCCACGGATTGACCGGCTGGGGGCCCTACTTTTGCATGGCGGCCGACGAAGAGAGCTTTTGCGAAGCGGACGACCCGCGTCCCGTCTATCTCAGCGGCGACGAAATTCGATCGACGGCCGATCCCAAGATCTTCTGGCACTGCTTGTTGGACGAGTCAATCGGGGGATTCGGCATTTTCGACGACGGCCAGTTAGTCTCGTTGGCTTCGATCCGCGTTGAGAGCGACGAGTTGCTGGAGATTGGCATCGACTCGGCGCCCGATCAGCAGCTGCGCGGCATGGGACGGGCCGTGGCGGCGGCGGCGGGGCGCTGGATTCTGGAGCAGGGCAAGCTAGTGTGGTGGACGACCTCGACCTGGAACGTGCCCTCATCGCGGCTTTCGCGCGCGCTGGGCCTCGTGCACATCTGGAGCGAGATGATCGCGGTGCCCGGGCCGTTTCGCATGCCGCCGCAGCCGCTGGGCGCGCCGGCTCCCGGCGCCGAAATGCGCAACTACTACCCCGAATGGGCCATGAACCATGACATCAAGCCCAGGGAAGACTAGGAGTCTCCCGAATGAATGCTTCGGATCGTCCGCTACGAGTGGCGATTGCCGGCTGCCACCGCATGCTCGATCGCGTGGGGCAGAGCCACAACTGGGCCACCGCGTTTGACGCGGTGGCCGAGACCGAGATTGTGGGCGTCTTCGACTATGGCGACGAGACGCGCCGGGCGTTCCAAGCGGTGTGGGGCGACCACATCCCCGACTTTGACGACTACCCGCGCATGCTGGAGGCGGTCGATCCCGACATCGTGTGCATCGCCACGCGGCAAACGATGCACGCGGACCAATGCGAGCAGGCCGTGGCGGCCGGGGTGCGGGGCATCTTCTTCGAGAAGCCGCTGTGCACGACGATGGATGAGGTCGATCGCATCGTCAACGCGTGCGAGGCCAACGGCGTGGGCGTGGTCTACGGCCTCGACCGCGCCTGGTGGCCGCCCTACGTGCACCTGGCCAAGCTGCTGGCCGATGGTCTCGTCGGCGAGGTACAGGCGGTGTTCGGGTTCGGACTGGCGCAGCTGCTCAACCACGGCTGCCATTGGCTGGACGTGATGCTCACGCTGGCCGGGCATCCCGAACCGGAGTGGGCAACTGGGTACGTGAACGATCTAGCCGGGCTACCGCCGGATGCGCGGGACCGGCTGGATCCGCCGGGCCGCGGGATGTTCGGCTGGGGCGACGGCAAGTTTGCGCACGTGATGCGCGACGGCGCGCCGAGTCACGCCTACGAGGTGCTGGGCACTGAAGGCCGGCTGCTGGTCACCAACGACGCCAGCGACGCCCTGGTGTGGCGCCTGCGCGATGGCTTTGGCTACCTGGGCCGCGAGGGACTGGCGGCCGAGCCGCTCGAGCTTCCCGACCGGGGCGGGCTAGCGGACGCCGGCCGCGTGGCCGTGGGCGACCTGGTGGCCGCGATTCGCGACGGCCGGCCCTCGATCTGCGGGCTGGACCGCGCACGCCTGGTGACGGAGCTTGGCATCGCCTTCCACGAGTCGCACCTTCAGGGCGGCGCGCGCGTATCGCTGCCGCTGCAGGAGCGCAACGTGCGCGTGCCGTCCTACGAGTGGGGCAACGAGGCGCCCGACTAGGGGTAGCGCAAGACCGCAGGGGACGGCCTGATCCATTCGGCGCGATGGCTGCGGGCGTCGCTATCGCGCGGCGCTAGTCACATAGCCCCCACTTGGAACGCCGGCCGTTGACCCCCATCCCAGCCTTCCCCCTTCCAGGAGACCCTTGCGTAACCCTTCGTCATTCCCGCGAACGCGGGAATCCACCCCTCATTGAACCTGGGGGCGGAAGAGAAGCGCCGGGTCATCCCCAATCCCAGGTGAATTTTGCAAAGGTCTCCTTCCAGGGGGAAGGGGCCAAACTTCAGATTCCTAGACCAAATCCCAGCGGCTGGGGTTCATTCCCGGCGCCTCGGACTTCATGCCTTCGGGCTTGTTGCCGCCCTCGGGAAGCCAGTGGCGGGTGTTGCGATCGGCGAACAGCGGCCGCACGTGGTCGGGCAGCGCCGCCACGGCGTCCGCGTCCCAGTCCGGCACCTCGCCTTGTGGTCCGGCCCAGGCGGGCCGGTAGGCGATGGCGATCATCTCGCGGGGCCGATTGCCGGTGTTTGGGAAGTTGCCGTGGAACACGCGGTGATTGATCAGCACGGCCGATCCCGCCTTGGCCGGGACCATGACCTCCTCCGGGTGGCCCTCGAATCGGAGATAGGGATTCGCGTCGGCGTGGAAGGACAGATGGGACCGCGGCACGACGCGAAACGGCGAGACCTCGGGCGTCAGGTCGTCGAGGTAGTAGAGCACGCGCACCATGAACGGTGTGCTGCCGCCCTGGCCGAAGATCCTGGAACCGTAGGGTTGACCATCGGTATGCAGGCTGATGCCCGGATGGCCGGGCTCCGAGCGGGCGTAGGCCACCGACATCAGGATGACCTCCGGCCCGCAGAGCGTCCGCAGAAACTCCAGCGTGGGCGGATTCGCGATGAGGTCGTTGATCAGACCGCCGGCAAACTCCACGCCGGGGCGGACCTGCTGGCTCTTGCTGTAGTCGGTGGCGATGGTCTCCCAGGTCGCCGTGACGGCCTTGAGCTCGGCCACCTGCTCGGGCGTGAGCAGGCCGGGCAGCACCAGGTAGCCCTCGACCTCGATCTGGCGAATGCGCTCCCCGAGCGTCAGCGCCGACCAATCCCGATCGTCAATCCGCCGCGTCGCCGCCTCAACGGCCATCGCCGCCTCCATCGCTGAATCGTCCGTGATGCGTTGACCTTCCCGCATGGGGCGCACGATGGTCAACCCCGTCCACGGGACGCCAGACTCCGGCTAGACCAGTCCCAGCCGGTGGTTGGAGAGCCGTTCCAGGCCGTCGGCGGTGACGAGGTAGTTGTGCTCCAGGCGCACGCCGTGGAAGGGCATGCCGTAGGCGCCCGGCTCCAGCGCGATGACCATGCCCTCCAGAATCTCGCCTTCGACGCCGGGTACGAAGTCGGGGGCCTCCGGATGCTCCAATCCGAGGGAATGTCCGGCGTGGCCCGGGAGTCCCCAGTCCGGATTGGCGCGGCGCAGCACGGCGTCCTGCACGGCGTAGATGTCCTGGGCGCGAACGCCCGGGCGAATCATGGCCTCGGATGCCGTCAAGGCCTCGTGCACCGCGTCGAAGGCGTCCTGCTGCTCCGGCGTGGGCCGCCCGCCGAGGGTGATGGTGTTGGTGAGGTCGCAGCGGTAGCCGTTGACGTACGGAAACAGGTCCATCACGACGTTGTCGCCGGCTTCCATGACGCGCGGACCGGGGTCGCCGCGGCGAGGCACCACCCGCGGTCCGGAAATGAACTCGCACATCATCACGAAGGGCCCCTCCGCCACCTCCAGACCCGCAGTGACGATGGCGGCGTAGCCGTCAATCTCGCGCATGCCGGGGGCGAGACTCTCCCACGACGCCGCGTGCATGGCCTCGCCAACTCGAACGGCGGCGCGGATGAGCTTCAGCTCATCGGGATCCTTCACCTGGCGCATGAGGCCCAGGTGCGGCTCGATATCCCGCACCTCGGGCACGGCGTCGGTGACCGCAGCGGGCACGGCGGCGCGCTCGACACCGACCACCTCGCTGCCGAGCTTTGACAGCAAGTCAATTACCGCGCGAGCGGTGCAGTGGGCGCGAGTCACGTCAGGTTCGGCCACGCCCCAAGGCCCGTGAATGACCTCGTCAACCGCCGGCTCGCCGTCGAGCTTGGCGAAGCCATCGAGGATGAGCGTGGTCGGGCCGCCACGCTGAATCACGAGGTACTGCGGGGCGCGGTGGTGGATGTCGTTCGGCGATGGCATGTAGTTGGACAGGTAGAAGACGTGCTCGGGCCGCGTGACGACGAGCGTCTCCACGTTGGCGTCGACTCGGTCGAGCAAGCGGCGCGTACGCGCGCGACATCCCTCAGGGCTGAGCATGGCTTCCGTCACCTGTCAGGCGGGGCTGGACGCCGGCAGTCTCGCGCACCGTCGCGCGGCGGTCGAGCCTCAGGCGGAGGGACGGCCCAGCGCGTGGCGCAGGGCGGGCTCCAGCATTGGGAAGTGAAAGTGATAGCCCGAGGCGATGAGAGCCGCGGGCTCGACCCGCTGGCTGGCCAGCAGCATCTCGTTGGCGATCTCGCCCATCGCGGCGCGCAGGATCGCCGACGGCACCGGGAAGACGGCCGGTCGCCCCAGTACACGTCCCAACGTGCGGGCAAACTCCAGATTGGTGCACAGCTCCGGGGCCACGACGTTGACGGCCCCCCGCAGGTCGTCGCCTGCCAGCACGTGCCGCACGACGCCCACGACATCCTCCAGGGCCACCCACGGCCACCACTGGCGGCCGCTGCCCAGCGGGCCTCCGAGCCCCAGCCTGAAGGCGGGTGTCTGGCGCGTCAGGAACGCGGAGTGACCCGCCACCACGGGCGCGCCACGGAGATGCACCACACGGATTTCGCGGCCGGCGGCCGCATGCGCGGCGGCCTCCCAATCCGTCGCAACCCGGGCCAGAAACCCCGTACCCGGCGGGCTGTCCTCGCGCAGAACCTCGTCGCCGCGGTCGCCGTAGTACCCGACCGCGGAGTAGGCCACGAGGACGCTGGGAGGACTCCGCAGCACGGCCAGCGTCTCCGCCAGCAGCCGCGTGCCCTCCACCCGGCTGGCGTAGATTCGACGCTTCTTGGCAGCGGTCCAGCGCCAGGCCGTCGTCGGCTCTCCGGCCAGATGCACGACGGCGTCAAGGTCCTCAAGTCCGCCCGCGTCGATGGTGCCGGCGGCTGGGTCCCAGTCAACTTGGCCGGCGCCGGCGAGTCGCGGCGGCCGGACCAGTTGAAGCACCTCATGGCCTTCGGCTTGGAGCGCGATCGTGACCGCACGGCCAATGAGCCCGCTGCCGCCGGTGAGCGCTACGCGCACGGTGCCCCTCCGATCGCCCTTCCCACAGTGTTAGCCGAACGCCGGCCCGGGGCAAGAGGCGCCGAAGCGGAACTTTCCGAATCCGTCACTCCCGCGGATGGTCACCTTTGCCGGGCGAAGGATGTCCAGGGGAGTCGTTGCGCGCTCCTGGTTGGGCTGGTCGAGACTCCAGCCTCCGCCGCCGTGACGGACGGGGTTGCGCAAGAGTCTCCGGCTAGCGCGAGGCGCTCTCGTAGATATGACGCGGCGGACGCCGCAGGTCCCACACCAAACCGAGCCAACTGAGCACCGTGAGCATCCAGTGCGTCACGTCGACTTCGTACCAATAGAACCCGTTGCGCTCGGAACCGGGATAACGGTGGTGATTGTTGTGCCAGCCCTCGCCCATGGTGACCAGCGCCAGCCAGAAGTTATTGCGGCTGGTGTCCTTGGTGTCGAAGCGGCGGCTGCCCCACATGTGGGCGCCGGAATTGATGAGGTAGGTGGTGTGCCACAGCATCACCGTGCTGATCACGAAGCCCCAGACCAGCACTTGCGGCCAAGTGACACCGGTCTGCGGGAATGCATGCTCCAGCCAGAATCCCAGGCCGATCACGCCACCCGCATAGGCCGCCATGCCCAGGCGGTAGTGCGACTCGAAGAAGCGCAGCTCGGGAAACCGGGCCAGGTCCTTGACCTCGTCCCAGCGCGTGTCGTCGCGGCTCACGCGGATGAGCCAGCCGACTTGCGCCCACCAGAAGCCACCGTGCAGCGGGGAGTGGACATCCTCCTCCTCGTCCGAGTGCCGGTGGTGAAACCGGTGGTGACCGGCCCACCACAGCGGCCCCTTCTGCATCGCGGTCGTGCCCAGGAAGGCAATTGCCGCCTGAAATACGCGCGAGGTGCGATAGCTCCGATGGGAGAAATAGCGGTGATAGAAGCCGGTCACGAAGAACACGCGCATCCAGTAGAGCCCCAGGCAGACCACCACGGCCGGCCAACTCACGCCCGTCCAAATCGCGGCGAACGCCAAAAGGTGCACGAGTGTGAAGGGAAGGTTGCGAACGACGGCGTGGACGCGAGAAGAAGACTCCGTCTTGGGGGTGTCCCGCCGGACAGCGGGTACGGCCTCTGAGGTCACGTGTGCCCTTGGGATGCGGCGCGATGCGACGCCGCCTTCGTTAGAAAGGGTGAGAGATTCCCACGCGGCATTCAAGCCAAGTTTCGGGCAGCGCGTCGTCAGGAAGCCGCGCCGGCGGCGACGACGGACTGGCTGGAGGGCGCCCTGGTTTCCCCCACGTGCCCCAGCAGCACCTGCACATCGCGAATCTGCCCGGTGGCGAACGCCGCCGAGCAGACGGCCAGATACAAGTCCCACATCCGCACGAACGTCTCGTCGAATCCCAGCCGCCGCACGTCCTCGATGCGACTCCAGAAGCGGGATCGCCACGCATCCAGCGTGCGCACGTAGTGGGGACCGATCTCGTCCACCTGCCGGACGTCAAGACCGCGGTGCGGCGTGCCGACGGCCTCGGCGATTTCGCACATGGCCGGGAGCAGCCCGCCGGGGAAGATATAGCGACTGATCCATCCCGCGCCGCGATAGGGCGCGCCGACGTCCGCATCGGGAATCGCGATGGTCTGCAGCAACATCCGGCCGCCGGGCCTGAGGGCCCGCGCGCAGATCTCGAAGAAGCGACGCCAGTAGGCGCGGCCCACGGCCTCGAACATCTCGATCGAGACGATGCGGTCGAATTGCCCCTCGATTTCGCGATAGTCGCAGAACCGAATGTCTATCTGGTCGCTCAAGCCGGCCTCGGCGACACGACGCCGTGAGAATTCGAGCTGCTCGCGCGAAATCGTGATGCCGGTCACGCGGCAGCCGGTGTTTTGGGCCGCATGCAGGGCAAAGCCGCCCCAGCCGCTGCCAATCTCAAGGACGTGGTGCTCGGGGCCCAGGCCGAGCTTGTCGCAGATGTCTTGCATTTTGGTCCGTTGGGCCGTGGCAAGGTCGTCGCAACCTTCCGGCCAGCGGGCGCAGGAATACGTGAGCGTTTCGTCAAGAAAAAGCCGATAGAAGGCGTTGCCGAGGTCGTAGTGCGCCTGGATGTTGCGCCGGCTGCCGGTCCTGGTGTTGGCCCGCCGCCGGTGGCGCCAGGCATTGAGCAGACGCGCGACCAGGCTGGCGCGCGACTCCAGCCCCAGGCGCGGACCGTTGTGCAGAGCTTCCTGCAGCAGAGTCGTCAGGTCGTCGCTGGACCACTCGCCGGCCATATACGACTCGCCCATGCCGGTTGTGCCGCCCATGAGCGCCCGCGCAAAGAAGCGGGGGTGATGGACGTCCAGGCGCACCTGCCGCGGGGAGCTGCCGGGACCGAAACTGCGCCGCGATCCATCCGGGAGCCTGATCCGCAGCGTGCTGCCGGACCACCGTCGCAGACGGCGGAGAACGACGGCGCCCGCCACGGCGTGGATGGGGTTAGTCATCTCGAGCGATGAGGCTGAGCCGTCGGAAGCGCGGTGGGAATTGTGCCACGCGGCACCGTCGGGCCGGTTCCCGGACGATGGCTCAATGAGCACTGGGACGGCGGAATTCACGCGCCGTTCAGGACGGTCCGGCGGCCGCCGTAGCCATGCCAACCCTTCTCGGCCTTCCAAAGCCGTACACTTGGCCTGCGCCGACCGACTTGAAGCGTCTGTGCCACACCGCCTGCCGTGAATTCAGCGTGGATCGATCGCACCATTGCCGCCCTGCGCGATGATGGCGGCAGGGTCACCGACCAGCGACGTCTGATTCTGGCGGCCATCGACGCCTCGCCCGCCGGGATTTCGGCCGAAGAGCTGGTTGCCTCCGTGCGGGAATCGAGCGGCGATGCCTCGCGAAGCACGGTCTACCGCACGCTCGACCTGCTGCGGGATATCGACGCGGTGGAAACGGTGCACCCCTCGCCCGAGCAGCATCGCTATCTGGCGCGCCGGACGCCCGATCAGCATCACGTCGTGTGCCAAACCTGCGGCACGGTCGAAATCATCGAACGCTGTACGTTCGATGCCATCACCAGCGAGGTGGAGCTGCAGACCGGATTCGCCGTGACCGGCCACAGCCTGGAAGTGTTTGGGCTGTGCGGGCCGTGCCACGGCGCCACCTCCTAGCCAGCACTCTAGGTCGCCGCCGGTCCTGACCGTCCGCAAATGGTGCTGGGGTTGGCCGGTCTTGTGTGTCACCATCGAGTGACCCGACTACGCACCTGGCAGCGCCTACCTGCTGATGCCGGCGGGCTTGCCGCCCTTTGGAGCACGCATGACGTCCACGCCCTATGCCGATCTGGCAACTCGACTTCTGACCGGCCTTGACCTGGACTATCCCCCGGTGGCGGTCGCGCGCGTGGACGCGGCGCCTTCTGGGATCGCGGCGTGGACCGAGGCGGTGCCGTCGGCGTGCACATTTTGGCGCCGCGCCGAGCAGCAGGTGTTCTTCGCCGATGAGGCGGCGCACATGGGGTGTCCCATCGGCGCGATGGTGATGGGGTTCGAGCTGCCGGAGGCCAAGCAGGAAGAACTCATGAGCCTGGTCGGCGACATGTGCTCGCTCGCCTACATCCGCGAAGAGGAAATCCCGCACATTCCCCACTTCGATCCGGGTCCGCGAGGCGCGGTCTACGGCCCCCTGGCGACGTTTCCGCTCGAGCCCGACAACGTCATCCTGTGGCTGACGCCCAAGCAGACGATGTATCTCGAAGAGAGCCTGGGCGGCACGCTGTGGACCGGTCCGCAGGAGGGCGTGTTTGGCCGGCCCGCCTGCGGCGTGCTGCCGACGGCCGCGGCGCGGGACGCGGCGTCGGTGTCGCTGGGCTGCATCGGCATGCGCACGTTTACCGAGATCCCCGACGCGTACGTGCTGGCCGCCGTCCCCGGCGCCGCGCTGGCGACGCTGGCGGATGGCCTCGACTCGACGATCGCGGTCAACGGAACCATGGAAGCCCAGTACCAGGAGATGAAGTCCGCCGTTTAGCCGGTCGGTCCGCGACGCTCACCAGGGAGGATCTATCCGATGTCGACGCGCGCTTCCGCGCCAGCCGAAACCATCCAGCCGGCGTTCGACGATCGCGGGCTAGTGCCCGCCATTTGTCAGGACGCCACGACGGGCGAGGTCTTGATGCTCGCCTATATGAACCGCGAGTCGCTGGCACTTACGCAGGAGTCGGGCGAGGCGTGGTTCTGGAGCCGGAGCCGGCAAGAGCTGTGGCACAAGGGCGCCACGTCGGGCAACGTGCTGACGGTGGAGTCAATCCTCATCGACTGCGACGCCGACACCCTGGTCGTGAAGGTCCACCCGGCCGGTCCCGCCTGTCACACGGGCGAGCGGACCTGCTTCTTCCGACGCCTGGACTGAGCGCGCGAGCCGACGGCTCGCGTTAGACGAGCACCCGCCGCGGGTCACTAGCGGCCCCGCCGACCCGATACTCCAGGTGCAGGTGGGGGCCTGTGGTCCACCCGGTGAGGCCGACGAAGCCGATCGTCTGACCGCGGCTCACGAACTGTCCCGGCGCGACCGGCGGCGGCCACGTGAGGTCGTCCAGGTGGGCGTAGAGCGTTTCCTCGGTCTCGCTGTGGGCAATGATCACGATCATGCCGTATGACGCCCGGCGGTCGCCCGGCACCACCAGCCCCGCGGCCAGCACCACGCCGTCGTTGGCCGCGACGATCGGCGTGCCAGACGAGGCGGCAATGTCCATGCCCAGGTGGGGACACTGCCCGAAGGTGCATCCACCGTATTCGGTCGTGATGAGGCCCAGCAGCGGCCAGATATAGGGGCCCGCCGCGCTGGCGCCCTGCTGTCTGATTTCGTCTCTGGCGAGCCGCTGCGCCTGCTCCAGCGCCTCGGCCGCGCGCCGCCGGCGCTCCAGCTCCACGAGCTCCCGCTCGCGAATGTCGCGCAGGAGCCGAACGCGGTAGGCGATGGCCTCCGACTCACGTTCAAAGGCCCGCACGTCCTCTTGGCGCTCCGCCTGCTCCTGCTGCACGTTGAAGATGAGGTCGCGCTGCTCCTCGGACCGGCGCGCCAGCTCGGCCTCGATCGACTGGGCTTCGGCTTGCAGTTCCTGCTGCCGGTCCAGGCGCGCCGTCAGGTCGGCGGTGCGCAGTTGAATCTCGCCGCGCCGCAACCGGAGCTGGCCGATGTCGGCGACACCGCGCGCCAGCAATCGCTCCAGGGACGCCGCGCGGTCGAGCGCGCTCGCGAACGAGTCCGCCGCGAGGACCTGTTCCAGCAACGTCGTCCGGCCCGCCTTGTAGAGCGACCGCGCCTTGCGCTCGAGCACGGACGTCTCGCTGGCCAAGGCGACGTTGAGATCCCCGATCGACTGGTTGATATCGAAGACCTCGAGCTCCACGGTCTCGAGCTCGCGCTTGACCTGGAGCAGCCGCTCAGCGGCCAGGTAGCGGTCGCGGTCGATAACGGCCAATTGCTGCTGCAGCGTGCTCTCGCGCGCGATCGACGCCGCAACGAGCGCCTCGGCGGCGCGGATATCGCTATCCACGCGCTCGATTTCCTCCTCGGTGGCCTCGATCTCTTCCTCGGTCACCGATTGCGCGAGCAGCGGGGTCGTTGCCACCGCCGCCGCGCCGAGGAGAGACACTCCAAGCAGCGCGCGGCGGTTGATGGGGCGGCCAGGCCGCCACAGGTGCGAGTGCGTTACGTCCGGCGGTTCAGACATAGACCTCCAGGATCATCGGGCACGCGCGGCCATGCCCCGATCGCATTGTCAACGATTGCTGCGCGCTTATTGAGATAATATCTCAATAGGACCGTGCCCGCTGAGGTCGCGGCGGCCCGCCTAGAATCCTCGTCGCGAAGCTCTGGCGCCATTATTCCGTGGCGGCGGAAGTCCAGTACCGAGACTTGCCCATGATCGAGTCGCTGAATCCTCGCGCCCTGCTGGCCGAATTCGTGGGCACCACGCTGCTCGTGTTCGTCGCGATGATGACGACGTCCATGGCGCAAGTTGGGTTTGGCGACGTCGCCGCGGGAAACCTGCTCATTCCGGCCCTTGGCCACGCCTGCATCCTGACGGGGTTGGTGTACGCCCTCGGCCACGTTTCCGGCTGCCACATCAACCCCGCGGTGACGCTGAGCCTGTCGGCCATCGGCAAGTTCTCGCCGCGTCAGGCGCCGCCGTACCTCGTGGCGCAGATGGCCGGCGGTCTGCTGGGCGCGCTGCTGCACGCGTGGACCTGGCCGATGGGACCCGGCACGGCCATGACCCTGCCGGCGGTCGACGTGAGCGCGGGGCAGGCGTTCCTGCTCGAGGCGGTGATGACGTTCGTGCTGGTCTCCGTGGTCATTGCGGTGGCCGTGAGCGGCAGGGTGCCGGCGGCCGCGGCAGGCGTCGCGCTCGGCGCCACGCTGGGAGCCCTGGTCCTGGTGGGCGGCGCGATCACCGGCGCCTCCATGAACCCGGCGCGCAGCCTGGGCCCCGCCATCGTGAACTGGCACTTCGACTCGCACTGGATCTATTGGCTCGGACCGATCGTCGGCGGGCTGGCCGCGGGCATCGTCGGCGTGCTCGCGCACGATCTATGGCGCAGCGCGGCCGACGAATAGCTAGCCGGCGCGAAGTCGCTGACCGTAGAGCTTGGCCTGGGCCACGATGTCCACGCCCACGGTTTCGCTGAAGGCATCCAGCAGGCGGGCGGTGATCGGGCCCACGGCGCCGTCGCCCACGGGGCGATCGTTGAAGCGCGTGGCCGGCATCATGACGAACGGTGTGGAGGCGAAGAACGCCTCCTGCGCCACGATGACGTCGTAGGGCTCGAGGTTGGCCTCGCGCGTCGGCACGCCGATTTCGGCGGCCAGATCCAAAATGCTCTGCCGGGTCACGCCGCGCAGGATGTGCCGCGGCTCCGGCGTGAGCAGCTCGCCGTCGCGGACGATGAAGAAGTTCGAGCCGGTCCCTTCGGTGAGGTAGCCGTCCTCGTCGACCAGCACGGCCCAGGTGTCGGCACCGCGCTGCTGGGCCTCGTTGAACGCCATCCGGTAGTGCATGCGCGAGCGGCTCTTGACCTTGGGATCGAGCAGGCGTCCGGGGATCGCATGCTGCCGCGGCACGTGGGCGTTCACGCCGGTGTCGAACCAGTCGGCCATCGGGCCGATATAGGGAATCAGCGGCCAGGTATGGATCGCCACCGTCGGCTGTCCGGCCTCGGGCGCGACGTCCGCGTACAACGCAAAGACGCCCGGTGACACGTTGTGCACGATGGTGAAGTCGACGTCAGGCGGATAGAGCGGGGCGTTGCGGCGCACCAGCTCGTCGGTGGCTTCCTCCAGCTCGTCCAGCGTCATGCCGCAGTCGATGTCGCTGGCGGTCATGGATGCGTTCAGCCGCTCCAGGTGCTCGCGCAGCTTGAAGGGCCGGTGCCCGAACGAGCGCGTGGTCTCGAACACCATGTCGCCCCACACCAGTGCCGAGTCGAACACCGACACCCGCGCCTCAGTCTCGGGCACGAATCGGCCGTTCATGAAGACCGTTCGACCGTTGTTCATGGGGATGGTCCCTTCAATCGTCTGGCCGCGCGCTGCGGTCCATTATGGACCTCGCCCCGGCATTGATCCGAGATTCGCTTCTAGCCCCCGTGCCGAAGGCCCCAGGCCCAGTTTCCGCAAGCATGGGCATGCGCTCGGGTTTCCCTAGCCGCCGGTATCGACCAGCCCGATCTGGAGTCGCTTGTCGAGGGCGGCGGCGGCCTTGTGCAGCGTTCGCAGGGTCACCGAGACGTTGTCGGGATCGAGCAGGCGGTCCAGGGCAGCCCGGCTCGTATTCATGCGCCGCGCCATCTCGGCCTTGCCGAGACGCTCCGCGGCCATCGCCTGATCGATCTGCCAGGCGATCACGCGCTTGACCGCAACGGCCTCGGCTTCGGCAAGCGTGCCGTCCGCATTCAGCAGGTCGTCCAGAGAAGAACCGAGATGTGGATTGGCCGTGTTCGTCACGATTCGTCCTTCCAGGCCCGCTGGCGTGCTCGTGCGAGGTCGAAATCAGCCTTGGGCGTCTTCTGCGTTTTCTTGATGAATCCGTGCAACAGGATCATTCGACCGTCTCCGATGCAGAACAAGACCCGGGCAATCCTGTTGCCCAGGGACGTGCGCACCTCATAAAGGCCCCGTCCAAGTGGCCGGCAGGTCGGCATGCCGATCGGCCAGCCGAACTCAACCGTCTTGAGATCCGTTCCAATCCTGAACCGATCCTGCTTGTCCAGGGACCTCAACCACTCCCGAACCGGCTCTGCCCCGGTCCGGGAACGGAAGAAGACTGCCGGGACGCGCTTCAGGTCCACGCGCACCCACAAGTGTATCGAAAGTGGTACATCCCTGCAACGGAGAACGGGTGACGGCAGCCACGGCCTGGCAACCTAGGATATGGCTGCAACCGCCGAGGAGACCACGATGCGTCGCCGACTATCCGTCTGGGCCTATCCCTGGGACCTGGCCGACGAGGGCGTGGCGGCGGCGTTGGACTGGTTGCGCGACGCGGGCTTCGACGCGATCGAGCTGTGCCCCAACTACCACGCGATCTCCACGTTCGCGCCGCGCAACCTGCAGCGGTCGATTCACTACTCCGAGCAGGGCGCGGTGTACTTTCCGGCCCGCGCGGAGCGGTATGGCCGCATCAAACCCCGCGTCTTCGATGAGCCGGCGGTGCTGGGCGCCTACGCGCAGGCCGCCGAGCACGCCGCGTCGAACGGCATCGAGCTCAACGCCTGGGTCATCGGCATGTTCCAGCCCTGGATCGCCCGCGCCTATCCGGACACGGCGGTGGAGAACGCCTTCGGCGCGCGCAGCTTTGCCACCACGTGCCCGGCGAGCCCGGACGTGCAGGAGTACCTGGCCGCGCTCGTTGCCGATCTCTGCGATCAATACCCGGTGAACAGCGCGCTGCTGGAGCGACCGGGGCACGCGGAGTTCGCCTACGGGTGGGTGCGCGAGCGCATTCTGATCGACTTCGATCCGTGGACGCGGTTTCTAGCCGGCCTGTGCTTCTGTGAGAACTGCCTGACCGCGGCGCGAACGCACGGCGTGGACGCCGTGGAGGTGCGGGAGCGCGTGGCGCGGGAGCTGCGCGATCGCCTCTCGCGACGACAGGAATCCGACGACCTCGAAGCCACCATCGCGGCGCGCGTCGATTCCGACGAGGAGTTGCGCGGCTACCTGGAATCCCGCGAGCAATCGGCGACGCGCGTGGTGGAAGGCGTGCAACGGGCGTTGCGAGGGACGGGAACGCGCCTGAGTCTGACGCACGCAGCGACTGGCTGGGGCGCCACCGGTCTGCGCCTGGCCGACCTGCTGGAGCGGATCGATGGCCTGCTGCTGCCGGACCCGACGGACGAATCCGACGAGGCCAAGCGGCAGGCGGCGCTGGCGCGGTCGGCCCGGCGCGAGATCGAGCTGGTGGTCATGCTGTGGGGCTCCGATGAATTTGACCCCGGCGGCCCCGGATTCGCCGCGCGGCTCGACCGCATCGCACGGCTACGCGTCGACCGCGTGGGGGTCTACAACTTCGGGCTGCTGCGGCCGGAAACCCTGCGGCAGATTGGCGGGCTGGTGCGGGAGGCCTTGGCGAAGTAGGCAGCAAGAGCCCTACGTCGGGGCAGGTGCGACAAGCAGCGTGAGCACACCGGAGGTTTATCGGCACCGAGCGTCCAGTCGAATCCGCTGTCGCCGGATCATCCACAGTCATTCCGAGCCGCAGGCGAGGAATCTAAAGGGCATGGGAGAAAGCGTCGTGCCCTTAGATTCCTCACTGCGTTCGGAATGACAGGTTGGGCTCGCAACACGCCTTGGGGTCGAAGGCAACGCCAGAAGTCTTCGGAGTCCGGTGGCCGGGGCTGCGTGCAGCCCGGGATTCGACATGGGCGCATCCCGTCCGCCCTCAGGTTCAATGAAGGGTGGATTCCCGCCTTCGAAGACCTTTGCAGAATCCGGTCGGACGACGGTTGGTCGTAGGAGTCCCGCCAGCTCCCAGATTCAGTGAAGGGTGGATTCCCGCCTTCGCGGGAATGACCGAGGGGTTACGCAAAGGTGTTCTGTGGGAGAGGGAATCGGTCCGCTCCGCCTTTCGTTCTAGATAAACGCCAGCATCCCGTCGGACTTTGTGGGGCGGCCGCGGCGCCAGGGGCGGTAGGGATACTTCTCGAACACCTCCTCATTAAGCTCGACGCCCAGGCCCGGCGCGTCGGGCAGCACGACGTAGCCGTCCTCCAGCTTCAGCGGCTCGTGCAGGATTTCGGCGCGCAGGCCCACGTCGTCGGCGTGATACTCGAGTATGAGGAAGTTGGGCGCCGTGGCGGCGAAGTGCACGTTGGACGTGGTCGCCAGGGGTCCCAGCGGGTTGTGGGGCGCCACGCTGACATAGTGCGCCTCGGCCATGGCGGCGATCTTCTTCATTTCCGTCAGCCCGCCGGTCGCGGCCATGTCGGGCTGGATGATGTCGGCGGCGCCCGTCGCCAGCAGATCGCGGAATTGGAACTTGGTGAAGACGGCCTCGCCGGTGGCGATGGGTATGGGGCTCTTGGCGGTGAGCTTGGCCAGGGCCTCGAAGTTCTCGGGGCGCACCGGCTCCTCGAAGAACATCGGGCGATAGGGCTTGAGGCGCTCGGCCATCTCCAACGCGCGCATCGGCTCAAAGATCTTGGCGTGGGGATCGACGCCGATGTCGATATCGGGACCCACGGCGTCGCGCACGGCCGCCAGGCGCTCTTCGGCGCTATCGACCTGCCGGCTCCACGGCCAGGTGTCCGCGGCCGCAGCGAAGGGGCCGATCTTGAGCGCGGTGAAGCCGTAGCGCTCGACCAGGCGTCGCGCGTCGTCCGCAAGCGCGGCGGGCGTCTCGCCCTCGGGCGACTGGTAGACGCGAATGCGGTCGCGCACCTTGCCGCCAAGCAGTTCGAACACGGGCACGCCGAGCGCCCGGCCCTTGATGTCCCAGAGCGCCTGATCGATGCCGCTGATGGCCGACGTGATGATCGAGCCGGTGGGGAAGCGGCTGCCGGCGTAGAGCTCGTGCCAGACGCGCTCGATGTCGAAGGGGTCCCAGCCCTCGATCCACGACTGGAAGTAGTCGACCGTTTCGGCAATGGCGCGATCGGGTCCGATCGGAAAGGCCTCGCCGATGCCGGTGATGCCCGCGTCCGTGTGCACGCGCACGATGAGCCAGTTGCGGCTGCCGGTCCAGATGAAATCGCATTGCAGCTTGGTGATCTTCATGCGCTGCTTCCAGGAAAGCCGACAGGCGTAGGCTAGCCGCCCAACGCGCAGGGCGGCTAGACGCAGCTCGGTTCAAATGCTGACGAGCACCAGCCCGACCGCTGCCAGTCCCGCTCCAGCCAGGGTGCCGCGGCTGTGTCGCTCGTGCCACAGCAGGTAGCCCGCGGCGATGGTGAGCAGCGCGGAGCCCGCGCTCTGGGCGGGAAACACTATGGTGCCGGGGACGTCCCGCAGCGCCAGCAGAATAAGCACTAGCTGCCCCATGTTGACGCCGCCCGTCACGACCCCGAGAGCCAGGGGTTCGCGGAAGAAGCTGCGCCCGAACCCGAGCGGCATGGAATCGTCGATCGCGGGGGGAGGCGCCGCCTGAATGCGCCGACGCATGGCATAGGTCGCCAGCGCGATGGCCGTGGCGGCGGCGAAGGTCGACGTGGCGTAGAGCGGCAGGTTTTCGATAGGGGCGACCTCGACGAACGCCTTGGCGGCGATGAGGCCGGCGCCGGTGACGGCGAGCGTGCCGATGACCACCGGCCAGTACCACCACACGCGCAGCTGGGCGTCCTCGCTGCGGCCGCTGCGCGTGAGAAACGGCAGGGCGCCCAGCAGCAGCGCAATGCCCACCACGGTCGGCGGGTCGGGTCGTTCACCAAACCACACGATCGAGGCCACCGTGGGCACGATGACCGACATCCGCAGCAGCACGAAGGTAATGCCGACACCCGTGCGCACGAGCAGCAGATAGATGGCCACGACCGCCAGCGAGAAGCGCGCGCCCTGCACGATCCCCAGCAGCACGGTCGGGGCGTCGACGGTCGCGGTTCCGGCAATGGCCAGCCACAGGACGCCGATGACCAGGCCGGTCGCGTAGTTCGTCCCCGTCATGAGGAAGAAGTCGTAGCCGCGGGTCTGCGCCCGGCGCAGGGCGAGCGCAAAGCCCACCACGAATAGAATGTGCGCGACGAGAAAGCCCATGGCGTTCGCGGCATGGTCGGCTGCGGCCCCGCGGGTGGCAAACCCGACGTGAGACGGACGGAGCGACATGGCGAGGTATTTGACCGAAGCGGACGTTGATCGCCTGGCCGACATGGACCTGGCGCTGCGCGTGATCGAGGCGTCGTTCGAGCGGCAGGGCCGCGGGAGGTCGGCGAACGTGGGACGCCGCCGCGCCCGCACGGCGCGGGGCGCGCTGCAGCTCATGGGGGCGGCCGACCCCGATCTGGGAGTCCTGGGCGCCAAGCTCTATCCGACCGTTCCGGGCGGGGGCATCAGCTTCGTGGTGGTGCTGTTCGACGCGGCCAACGGATCTCTCAGCGCCGTCATCGAAGCCGGGCGCCTGAGCGGTCTCCGCACCGGCGCCGCGAGCGGGGTTTCGGTGAAATACCTGGCGCCGCCGGAGGTCCAGGCCATCGGAATCATCGGCACCGGCCGGCAGGCGCGCACGCAGCTCGAGGCGGTATGCGCCGTGCAGCCGTCGGCGCGGGTGCGCGTGTTCTCGCGCGATCCGGCGAACGTTCAGCAGTTCATCGAGGAGACGTCGCCCACGTTGCCGGCCGACCTGGAGCCGGCAGCCACGGCCGAGGCGGCGGTGCGCGGCGCGCAGGTCGTCATCACGGCCACCAACGCCGCCGATCCCGTCATCGAGGCCGACTGGATTGGACGCGGCGCCCACATCATCGCCATGGGTACCAACCACCCGCAGCATCGAGAGTTGGACAGCGCCGCGGTTGCCCGCGCCGACCGCGTGTTCGTGGACGACCTGGAAGGCGCGAAGATCGAATGCGGCGACCTGATCTGCGCCGTCGAGGACGGAGCCTTCCAGTGGGGCGAGGCGGTCGAGTTCGGCCAAGTCGTCGCCGGTCGCGCGCCCGGTCGCACCAGCCCGGACGAGGTCACCCTGTTCGAGTCGCAGGGCATCGCGCTGTGGGACATCGCGCTCGGCCAGGTGGTGCTCGAACGCGCCGTGGCCGCGGGCGTCGGAACCTGTATCGGGGACTAGCGAGCAACGGAGCCGCGGGATGAACCGGCCGGTCGGGATCGAGACGGAATACGGCCTCAACTGCGAGGGGTTTGCCGGACCGCCCGACTTCGCGTTCGAGTCGGCGATGCTGATTCACGCGGCGCCTCTGCCGGTTGCGTTTCGCGGCTGGGACTACACCGACGAGGACCCGCGGCGCGACCTGCGTGGGAGTCGCGTGGATGCCCTGGAGCACGATCCGAACGACCACCTGGGATCCACCGCCCAGAGCTCGCGCATGACCCGCGAGGAGCTGCTGGCCGACACCGTGCTGCTGAATGGGGCTCGGCTCTATAACGATCACAACCACCCCGAGTACTGCACCGACGCCTGCCGCACCGTGACGGACCTGGTGGCGCAGGACCGCGCGGGCGAGGCGCTGATGCATGCGGCGGAACAGGCGCACAACGCGCGCCTGGACGGGGGCCGGGTGCGCCTGGTCAAGAACAACACCGACTATCACGGGCGTAGCTACGGCTGCCACGAGAACTACCTGACACTGCGCGAGGTGCCCCTCGACGATCTCGTCAACGCGCTGGTTCCCTTCCTGGCGACACGGCAGGTCTTCGCCGGCGCGGGTCGCGTGGGCATCGAGGGCGGAAATGCCGGCGCGTTGCAGCTGTCCCAGCGCGCCGACTTTTTCGAAACGGTGGTGGGCATCAACACGACGACCCGGCGGCCCATCTTCAACACGCGCGATGAACCGCACGCCGATCGCACCCGCTACCGGCGGCTGCACGTGATCGCCGGCGACGCCAACCGCAGCGAGTGGGCGACGGGCATGAAAGCCGCCACAACGGCGCTGGTGCTCGACGCGGTTGAGGCCGGCTGGCGCGCGCCCGTCCGGCTGCGCGATCCCGTGGCCGCGGTCCGGCAGGTCTCGCACGATCTCTCGCTGGGGGACGTGGTCACGCTCGACGACGGTCTCGACGTTTCACCGCTCGACATTCAACAGTGGTGGCTGAGCGCATGCGAGGGCTTTCGGGGACGCGACGCCGAGACTGACTGGGTGCTGGATGAGTGGCGACAGGTGCTGGCCGACCTGCGAGCCGACGCAACGTCGGTGTCCGACCGAGTCGACTGGGCGGCCAAGCTGGCGCTGCTGCGGGAGCTCGGCCCAGGGCCCGACGAAGCGCGGCGCATCGACTTTGGCTATCACCTGCTGGACCCGACGCTCAGCGTGCATCAGTGGCTAACGGATGCCGGACGCATGCGCACGCTGGTGACGCCGGCGCAGGTGGAGGCGGCCCGCACCACGCCGCCGTCAGGAACCCGGGCCGCCGTGCGGGGCAAGCTGCTGGCCAAGTTTGGACCGGCGGTCGCCGCCATGGAGTGGGACCGCGTGCACTTGCGCGGCAATGGCGTTGACGTCACGGTGCGGCTGCCCGAGGTCGCGGGACCCGAAATCGACCGGCTCAGCACCCTGGTTGAAAAATGCGCCACCATTGATGATGTAGTAGCCGCGATTGACGCCAAAGGAGGATGAGCGATGAGCATTTCGTGGCGGTCGGCGCCGCTCGACGAGGTCGAGGCGCCGCCCGATCCGGCCAAGACGGTTCCCGACGAAGAGACCACGCCGGCGGAGGACGACGACCTGGGCGAGCACGTCCGGCGCATCATTCGTGAAATCCCGGACCCGACGCCGCAGCCCGGCGGGGAGTAGTCCCCGCGCTCGATGAAGGACGCGCTGTTCGGCACGGAGATCGAGTACGCCAGCGCCGGCGAGTTTCCGCCGTCGCGGGCCGCGACGATGGTCAAGAACGTGATCTTCGCCGAGCGCCGCTTCGGCATCATCGACCCGGCGCCCCGGGAATGGGACGAGGCGCCGGGCAACGGCGGCTTCCTGTTCAACGGGGCGCGGCTCTACCTGGACTCAGGCCACATCGAATACGCCACGGCCGAGTGCCGCACGCTGGACGACATCGTGGAGCAGGAGAACGCGGCCGACGCGATATTGCTCGACGCCGTGGAGAGCCAGGAGCTGAACCGCCGGCTGTTCTTCATCAAGAACAACACCGACTACCTGGGCAACACTTTCGGCTACCACGAGAACTACGCCGTGCGGCGCAGTCCCTTGAGCTTGGACATGGCCACCGGACTGATGCCGTTCCTAACCACGCGCCAGCTCTACGCCGGCGCCGGCATGACCATCACCGACCGGGACGACGGCGGCTTGCCCTTCCACATCTCGCAGCGGGCGGCGTTCGTGACGGTGGACATGAGCCAGCGCGTCCGTTTTGGCGGCCGGCCCATCGTCAATCTGCGCGACGAGCCGCTGTCGGAGGAGGCCGGGCTGCGGCGGCTGCACGTGATCGTGGGCGACGCCAATCGCAGTGAGTTTGCCACCGCGCTCAAAGTCGGCTCGACGGCGCTCGTCGCCCAGCTGTTGGAGGGCGGGTGGAGTCCGGACCTGGTGCTGCTGGCGCCGGTGCAAACCCTCAAGGAGATATCAAGCAACCCGGCCGGCCCGTGGTCGGTCGAGTTGGCCGACGGCCAACGCATGCCGGCGCTGGACGTTCAGCGGGTCTATCAGGACGCCGCCGACCGCGCCTTCCGCGGGCGCGACGGCGACACCGACTGGACCCTAGACGCCTGGGCCGAGTGCCTGAACGGTCTCGAGCGCGATCCGACGACTTTGGTGGGCAAGGTCGATTGGGTCACCAAGCTCGAGCAGCTGCGCCGCTTCGCCGAGGACTCAGCGGATGGCTGGGCAGACCCCGAACTCGTGAAGGTCGATTTGGCCTACCACCACATCGACCCCACGGTGAGCATCTTCGCGGAGCTGCAGCGGCGGGGCGTGGCGCCGCGCCGCACGCAGGGGGATGTCAATCCACTGGCCGTGCCATCCGGCACCCGGGCGCGCGCCCGCGGGCGCATCGTGCGGGCGCTGGTGGAGGCGCAGGCCGACTCGCTCATCGATTGGAAGGACGTCCACCGCAACCTCGGCGCGCTGACGAACTGGAACGACCAGCTATTCCTGGTCTACCAGTACATCGAGGACTGGCACGAGCTCGACGCCTACGGCGGCTGGGACGTCATCCCCTACCTGATCGACTGGACCGGCATCGGGGTGCGCGGAAAGCTCTGCGAGCTGCCCAATCCCTTCAAGAGCTACACCGCCGCCGCCGAGGAGTTCGCCGACAAGCTGGGCGGGTATCTGCGCCCCTAGCCGGTGGCGGCGCCGTTCAACGCGGCGGTCAGCTCGTCCATCGCGCCGGCAAGCTCGGTCAACTGGCGCTTGCCGTAGCGGCGGATGAGGAACGCTTCCGCGGACTCGAGCTCCGCGCGCACGCCCTGCCACTTGGACCGGCCGCGACCAGTCAGCGCCAACTGAAACGAGCGGCGGTCGTTGGGGTCGATCTCCGCCGTGATCTGATCGCTGTTGACGAGCCGCTTGACCAGCTCGGAGGTGGCCGCCGGGCTGCGCCCCAGCTCACGTGAGAGCTCCGTGGGCGTGACCGGGCCGTCGGCCTCGGCCAGAAACTGCAACGCACGCGCCAGCGGCAGCGAGACGCCCGCTCGCTCGCAGGCCGAGTTGAGGTACTCGGAAACCTGATGGGACCCGATCAATACACGGTGGATGACGAGGTCCGTTTTTCCATTGGTCTGGCTTCGCGTGCTCATGCCCTCAGGTCTCTCCTCTGGTGGTGCCGGCGCGCAGCAATCGCCGGTCGCGCGCGGGGATTCTGCAGGCGGCTTAGGCAGCCGTGCCTAATTCGTTATACGGCATCTGACAATTTCACACAACACAATCACGCGAATGGTGAAGGATGTTGGAGATCGGCGAACGGCTCAATCCTGACTACGGCCCGTCACGCCGCCTCGACGTCGGTGAGCGCGAAGTCCTCGCCCTTGAACAGCAGCGGCTCGCGCGCACTCTCCGCCAGCGCATAGCTGAAGCAGTCGCCAAAGTTCAGTCCCGCCGGGTGGTTGCCCTTGCCGAATCGCCGCCAGGCCGCGCGGGCGGCCCGTGCATGGTCGGGACTCACCGGCACCAACTCCATCGCAGCTCGTTCCATGAAGACATCGAGCGCATGCGCGGCCGCCGCCCCGCCGCGAATTTCGGCCACGATTGCCGCTTCGAGGAACCCAGCCGCCGACATGCGGCAGGTCGAGGCGCGCCCTAAGGCCCGTGCATAGCGCGCCGCATCAGGTTCCGCGAACAGCACCGCCAGCACAGCTGACGCATCGACGATCACTTCGGCAGACCCCGCTCGTCATAGAGCAAATCGCCGTGGTCCGCAGCGGAGGGACCGTCGCCGAGCAGACTGGCGCAGCGCTCACCGATGGCTTGCAGGTCGCGGGCCACGGCGTCCGCGTGGCGCAGCCGTTGCTCGCGGCGCAGACGCTCCGCCAGCGCAACCGTAATCGCGCCGGTCATGGTCTCGCCCGTCAGCTGCGCCAACTCGCGCGCCAGCCGGCAGGTCTCTTCATTCTTGATGTTGAGGCTCATCGGGTTCCGCAGGGTAGAAGCATGGAGAGCATTTCTACCATACTCCCGGACGTGCCTGGCCGCGGAGGCGGGTTTTGGAAGCCCCCCGCGTGGTCATACTAAGATATGATAATGGTATGAAAGTCGCCATTTCACTCCCCGACGACCTCTTCGAGTCCGCCGACGCGCTGGCGGAGACGTTGGGCATGTCCCGCAGTGAGCTTTACGCCACCGCCGTGGCGGAGCACCTGGCCAAGCATCGGGACCAAGAGGTCACGACTCGCCTCAATCAGGTCTACGCCGATCAGTCGAGCGGGCTTGCGCCTGAGCTCAGGCAGGCGCAGGGACGCAGCCTCACCGCTGACGGGTGGTAGTCCAGCGCGGTGAGGTTTGGTGGGCCGATCTGGCCGAGCCCCGCGGCTCGGAGCCAGGTTTCAGGCGTCCCGTCCTCATCGTCCAAGCCGATTCGTTCAACCGCAGCAGGCTGCGCACGGTCTTGGCCCTGGCCCTCACGACGAACATGCGGCTACTCGACGCCCCCGGCAATGTCCTTGTACCGGGTGTGGACGTGGGCCTACCAAGGGATTCGGTGGTCAACGTGACGCAGGTGGTGACGCTGGATCGAGACTATCTGGTTGAGCGGGCCGGCCAAGCCCCAAGGCGGCTGCTATCCCGGATCGCGGCCGGCCTGCGCCTGGTTCTGGATCTGTAAGCGCCGCCAACGCTGCGGGCGGTGGTCGAAACGGCGGCGTCGGTTTGCGTGTGGGGATGGATGCCCGCCTTCGCAGACCTTTGCAGAGTCCACCCGGGCTTGGGAATGACCGGGCGCATCCCATCCGGCCCCAGGATCAATGAGGGGTGGATTCCCGCCTTCGCGGGAATGACGGACGCGAAGCGACCTGCAACCCGTACGCGGTACCGATTTGAATTTGACTAGTCAGACTAGTTATACTGCCGCGCATGGGCATTACCTATTCAACCTATGAAGCCAAGGCGAGGTTCGCCGAGGTCATGCGGCAAGTGCGCGAGGGGAAGACGGTTACGGTCTCGTATCGTGGCGAACCAGTCGCCGAGATCCGGCCGATTCAGCCGGAGCCGTCCACCATCGAGGAACGGCTGGAGGATCTCGAGCGGCGTGGCCTCCTGGTGCGATCGAGCCTGGCGCGCCGTCCGCTGCCAGTGGTGACCCGGCGTGCCGGCGTCCTGGAGCGATTCCTCACCGAGCGCGACGCGTGAGCGTGGCCTACGTCGACGCGTCGGCGCTGGTCGCCGTCGCGTTCGACGATGCGTCCGGGTCGGCGATTGCGGGGCGTCTCGACGAGTGCTCGCGCTTGCTCGCCTCGAATCTCCTCGAGGCCGAGCTGCGGGCCCTATTCGCGCGCGAGCGCCTCGAATTCGCGGCGGGTCTGGTTTCAGGCATCGACTGGATCCTGCCGGACCGGCCGCTGGCGCCCGAGATGACGGCCGTCCTCGATTCCGGGGACTTGCACGGCGCCGAACTCTGGCACGTCGCAACGGCCCTCTACGCCACGCCGGAGCCTGGTCAGGCGACATTCATCACGGCCGATACGCGCCAACGAGCCGTAGCGGCAGCGCTCGGATACGAGGTCTAACACAGGGGCCGCGCCTGGGCGCGCTTTGTCGGCCTTCGCGAATTGTGCCGCGGGCACATGCCACAATGCCGCCGGCCGACGTTCCAGAAGACCCACATGACAGAGCCACCACTCGACCGCACCGCGATCGAGGCGGTCATTCCGCACCGCGAGCCGTTTCTCTTCGTGGACCGCATCGTGGAGATCGAGTATGGGCGGCGGGCCGTGGGGTACATCGACGACATTGGGTCACTGCAGGCCAACGTGCTGCGGGGACACTTTCCCGGGTTTCCGGTGATGCCGGGCGTGATCATCGTCGAGGCGCTGGCCCAGGTCGGCGGCGTGGCCGCGCTCGGGCTGCCGGCAAACAGCGAGAAGATCGCCATGCTCACGGGACTGGACAAGTGGAAGTTCCGCACGCCGGCCCGGCCGGGCGACCAGGTGCGGCTGGAAACGGAACTGCTACGGGTGCGGGCCAACTTCGGACGCGGTCGCGGACGGGCGACCATTGGCGATCAACTGGTCGCCGAGGGCGAAATCAGCTTTGCCATCGTGGACCGGCCCGCGGAATTTGGCCGGTAGTCGCCCGGCGCTTCGATGACCCGGGGCGGATGGATGCCCGCCTTCGCGGGAATGACGGACCGAATCCGCACAGGTCTTTCATCGCCTGCACCGTTAGAATGACCGCTCACACGCCGTTGCGTTAGGAGCACCCTGTGGCCCGCGTCCTTGTGACCTCTCGGCTCGCCGTCAAGTCCCCCGACACCACCTGGCGCGGCCTCCTGGAGCAGGCCGGCCACGAAGTGGTTGTCGCCCAGGTTCCTGCGAATCAGATGTATCCCACCGAGGAGCAGCTCAAGGACCTGCTGCAGGGCATCACCGCCACGGTGGCGAGCAGCGAGTCGTATACGCGCGCGGTATTTGAGAGCGCGCCCGAGCTGCGGGTGGTCTCGCGCGTGGGCGTGGGCTACGACGCCATCGACACCGCCGCGGCGGCCGACCACGACGTGGTGGCCATGATCGCCGCGGGCTCCAACGACACCACCGTCGCCGAGTCGGCCGTGGCGATGATCCTGGCCCTGGCGCGCGAGCTGTACGCCTACATCACCAACACCGCCGAAGGCGACTGGTCGCGAGGCCTGATGAACGAGATCCGCGACAAGACCATCGGCGTCGTGGGCCTGGGCCGCATCGGCAAGAGCGTGGTGCGGCGGCTGGCCGGGTTCGATCCGGTGCTCATCGCCGCCGAGCCGTATCCCGACCACGACTTCGTGGCGCAGCACGGCATTGAGCTGGTGGAGATCGACGATCTGTTTCGACGCTCCGACTACGTGACCCTGCACGTGAACACGACCCCGGACACCGTCAACCTCGTGAACGAGCGACGGTTAGGGATGATGAAGCCCACCGCCTTTCTCGTGAACACTGCGCGCGGCGGCCTAGTGGACGAGGACGCGCTCTACGCGGCGCTGACGAACGGCGTCATCGCGGGCGCCGCCCTGGACGTGCGCGCGCAAGAGCCGCCGTCGGACCACCGGCTGGCCCAATTGCCGAACGTGATCGCCACGCCGCACGTGGCCGGCATCTCGACTGACTGCGTGGTGCGCATGGCCGACATGGCCGCGCAGAACATCGTCGATGTCCTGCAAGGGTCATGGCGGCGCGAGATGGTCGTGAACGGCCTCTACTCAGACTGATGCAATCGGCCGCGCCGCACCGGCACGATCACGCGCCGGCGCTCGTTCCGATTCGGCGGCGCGCCGTCGCCTTCGACATGGACGGCGTGGTCTACCGCGGTCCCGAGCTGATTCCCGGCGCGGCCGAAGCCGTGGCCTCGGTGCAGCATCTGGGGCTCCCGACGCTTTTCATCACCAACAACTCGCGTGAGACGCCGTTGGAATTGGCGGCCAAGCTGCAGGGGCTGGGCATCAACGCCGGACCCGAGAGCATCGTGTCGGCGGTGGTCGCCACCGTGTCCTACCTGCGCGCGCACCACCCAGCGCCGTGCCGCGTGCTCGTGCTGGGCGGCCAGAGCCTGGCAACGCAGATTGCGGACGCCGGCTACGAGTTGGCGACCTGGGACGGCGACGACGTTCCGGCGGTCGTCGTGGTCGGCGTGGACTTTGGATTGACCTACGAGCGGCTGCGGCGCGCGACCCGCGCGATCATCATGGACGGCGCCGAATACCTGGCCGTAAACACCGACCCGCAATACCCGACGCCCAGCGGTCCGATTCCGGGCGCCGGGGCGATGACGGCCGCCGTAGCGGCGGTCACCGGGCAGGAGCCGGTCATCGTGGGCAAACCGTCGGCCCACATGTTCCAGGTCATCCTGGACCGGGCGGGGGTCGAGGCGGCCAACCTGGTGGTAGTGGGCGACATGCTGACCGCGGACATCGCCGGCGCGCGTGCCATCGGCGCCGAGTCGGTGCTGGTCCTCACCGGCACCACGTCGGCTGCCGAAGCCGCCGCCGCACCCGCCGACCAACGGCCGGACCACGTTATCGAGTCGCTTTTCGACCTGCCGCTGCCCGCGCTGGTCGAGATTTAGAAGTCCCATGGCTTTTCAAGACCTGCGCGCATTCATCGACCACGTTGAGCAGCAGGGGCAATTGCGGCGGATCCAAGTCGAGGTCGACCCCCATCTCGAGATCACCGAAGTCGCCGACCGGGTCATGAAGGCGGACGGCCCGGCGCTGCTGTTCGAAAACGTGAAGGGCTCAGACGTGCCGCTGGCGATCAACCTGCTTGGCACCCAGCAGCGGATGGCCTGGGCCCTGGGCGTGGACGACTGGTCCGAATTGGAAACCCGCATCGAGCACCTGCTGAACCTCGCCATGAGTCCGCCGCCCGCCGGCATCTGGGGCAAGCTGCGGACCCTGGGCGAGATCGTGCACATCGGCCGCATCGGCCCGCGCACGGTGCGCGCCGGTCCGGTGCAAGACGTCGTCGAGACGGCGGCTCCCACGCTGGACGGCCTGCCCATTCCGACCTGCTGGCCGGAGGACGGCGGCCCATACATCACCATGCCGCTGGTGTTCACCCACGATCCGGCCAGCGGCAAGCGGAACATGGGCATGTACCGCTTGCAGGTCTTCGACCCGCAAACGCTGGGCATGCACTGGCAACTGCACAAGGGTGGGGCGGAGCACTGGCGCCGCAGCGGCGAGGCGAGCACCCGAATGGAGGTCGCCATCGCCATCGGCGCCGATCCGGTGCTCTTGTACTCCGCCACGGCGCCCCTGCCACCGGATGTCGACGAGCTGGTATTCGCCGGATTCCTGCGGGGGTCATCGGTCGAGATGGTCCCCGCGCAGACTGTCGACATCCTGGTCCCAGCCCGCGCCGAAATCGTGCTCGAGGGATACGTCGATCCCGCCGAGTCCCGCATGGAGGGCCCGTTCGGGGACCACGTCGGCTACTACTCACTCGCCGAGCCCTATCCGGTGTTCCATCTGACGGCGGTCACGCGGCGGCGCGATCCGGTCTACGTCTCCACCATCGTCGGGCGCCCGCCTATGGAGGATGGATGGATCGGCAAGGCCACCGAGCGGCTCTTCCTGCCGCTGGTGCGCCTCGTGATTCCCGAAATCGTGGACATGAACCTGCCCGTCCACGGCGTGTTTCACAACTTCGCCATCGTGTCGATTCGCAAACGCTATCCGGGACAGGCGCGCAAAGTCATGCACGCCATTTGGGGCACGGGTCAGCTGATGTTCACCAAGTACGTGATCGTGGTGGACGCCGACGTGGACGTGCACGATCTGAGCGAGGTCCTCTGGCGCGTCGGGGCGAATACGGAACCCGGCAGGGACACGGAGCACGCCCAGGGCGTGATGGATGCGCTGGAGTTCGCCACGACCCAGCCGAACGTGGGCGGGAAGCTCGGCATCGACGCCACCCGCAAGCTGCCCGAGGAAGGGTTTCCCCGTGAGTGGCCTCCGGACATCGTGATGGACGAAAACGTCGTGCGGCGGGTCGACGAACGGTGGACCAGCTATGGCATCTAGGAAGAAAACTGGGATGTGCGCCGCCGCGCGACGCGCTAGGCTCTGGGTAGCTCCACCCGACTGCACGAGCCGCGAATGAACCCGGCCGCCGCCGCGATGCGTCTGCGCTTGTATCTCGACGCGATCAAGTTCGAGCACACGATCTTCGCGCTGCCGTTTGCCTTCCTGGGGATGGTGCTGGCGCAGGACGGCTGGCCCGGGTGGCGCACTTTCCTGTGGATCACCGTCGCCATGGCCGGCGCGCGCACGGGCGCCATGGCGGCCAACCGGCTGATCGACGCAAGAATCGACGCGGCCAATCCGCGCACCGCCGAACGCGCCCTGCCCGCGGGCCGGATGTCGCGTGTCGAGATGCTGGGGCTGGCGTCGGCGGGCTTTGCCCTGCTGCACATCGCCGCGTGGCAGCTCAACCTCCTGGCCCTGGCGCTGGCGCCGGTGGCCATGGTCACCGTCACGCTCTACTCGTTCACCAAGCGGTTCACGTGGTTGAGCCATTGGATCTTGGGACTCGCCGACGGCATCGCGCCCGTGGGCGGCTGGATCGCCGTACGCGGCGAAATCGGGGCCGAAGCCATCGTGCTGGCGCTGGTGGTGATGTTCTGGATTGCGGGGTTCGACGTTCTCTACTCCCTGCAGGACCTGGGCTTCGACCGCAAGCGGGGGCTCCACTCCGTGCCGGCGCGGTTCGGCACGCGGCGCGCGCTGCAGGTGGCGCGGGCGTCGCACGCGCTGACGGTGGTGGTCCTGATCGTGCTGGGGCTGATCGCGCCGCTGTCGTGGCCCTATTGGGTGGGCGTCGGGCTTATCGGCGCGCTGCTCATCTATGAGCATGCCCTGCTGCGCAACGACCTGTCGCGGCTCAACCTGGCCTTCTTCAACATGAACGGTTACGTGGCGGTCACCGCGCTGGTGTTCACCATTGCCGGCGTGTGGGTTGCCTGACCACGGAGGGCCGCGCCCCAGTCTGATCCTGGGGATTTCGGGGGCGACGGGCGCGGTGCTGGCCGACGCGGCGGCCAAGGCGCTGCTGCGCCGCGGCGAGCGGCTCGAAGTCGTGTGCAGCGACTACGGCGAGCTGATGTGGCACCACGAGATGCAGGAGCGCTTTCGCGACGCAACGGCCCGCTGGATATCAGACGGCGACGTAACCGTGCACCGGCCGCAGGACGTCGCGGCGCCGATCTCGAGCGGCAGCTATCCGGTGCGTGGCATGCTCATCGTTCCCTGCAGCATGGCGACGCTTGGCGCGCTGGCCAGCGGCGCGGGAACCAACCTGCTCCATCGCGCCGCCGACGTGACGCTCAAGGAGAAGCGCCGCCTGGTCGTCGTGCCGCGAGAGACGCCGCTCTCCATCATCCACCTGCGCAACTTGCTGACGCTGGCCGAGGCCGGCGCCACGGTGTTGCCGCCGGAACCGGCCTTTTACCTTCGGCCCTCGAAGGTCAGCGACATTGTGGACGCGCTGGTGGACCGGATGCTGCAAGCCCTGGGCGTGATCGAGGCGCCGTCCGAGGAGCACCGCTGGGCGTAGGCGTGGCGGGGCACCTGGCTTTCGCAAGTCCGCTTGGTCGCCTTTCCGCCCTCCGAAACGATTGAAGGTATTCGGTAGGGGCGGTTCGCGAACCGCCCTCCGCTACGCCCGGACTGGATTCCGGCTTCCGCCGGAGTGACGGACCTGGGCCAGCCAGCACCTCAGATCCTGGCCACATTGACAGGGAGCGGCTCGGCCGGTACGCCGTAGGCGCACGATCACCGAGAACAGCGCCTGATGTATAGCCGGGTAAAGCGCCGCGCCTACGAAATCGTCGAGCCGACGCCCGAAGGCGACCGCCCAAGCCACCTGTTCGACACCGTCCTTATCACGCTCATCGGCCTCAACCTGCTGGCAATCGCCCTCGAGACGGTCGCGCCCCTGGGCGAGCAGGCCAGCGGCGCCTTTCTGGTGTTCGAGATCGTGTCCGTGGCGATCTTCACCGCGGAATACCTCGTGCGCGTGTGGGCGTGCACGGAAGACCCCGACTATGCGCATCCGGTGAAGGGACGGCTACGGTTCGCGGTCCAACCGTTGGTGCTGATGGACCTGATCGCCATCCTGCCGTTCTATATCCCACTGCTCGTGACCGCCGACCTTCGCTTCGTGCGCTCGCTTCGCCTCCTTCGAGTGTTCCGGCTGGTCAAGATCACGCGCTACTCCGAGTCCGTGGAGATTATCGGCACGGTCCTTCGCAGCCGGCGGAACGCCCTGCTCTCCACGCTGTTCGTCACGTTCATCCTCCTGTTCATGGCGTCGGTGCTGATGTATCTGGCGGAGCGCGACGCCCAGCCCGAGGGCTTCGATAGCATCCCCGCCGCCATGTGGTGGGGCATGGTGACGCTGACCACGGTGGGCTACGGCGACCTGGCGCCGGCGACGCCGCTCGGCCGAATCCTGGGCGCCGTGGTTGCGCTCTTTGGCATCGGGCTCTTCGCCTTGCCGGCCGGCATCCTGGGCTCGGCATTCGTGGACGAACTCGAGGCCCGGCGGAGCGCGAGGCGACAACCGGCATGCCCTCACTGCGGCAAGCCGATCGGCGAGCACGCTGCATCCGAAACCTGACCCTGAGCACGTTGGTACCCTCGGACGTTCCGCGCGTGTGAAAGTTCAGCCATGACGCCTGACGCGCCGCTGGTCGTCGACGCCCACAACCATTACTGGGTGATCGGACGGTCCCACTTGCCCTGGATGGACGACTCGATTCCCGACACGCTGCGCCAGACATTCACGCCATCCACCCTCAAGCCGCACATGGACGCCGCGGGCGTGCATCGCTCGGTGATCGTCGAGGCGAGCACGGCGTGGGCCGAGCAGCCCTGGTACCTCGACCTCTGCGAGGAGTACGACTTCGTGGTCGGCGTGATCGCCAATCTGGATCTCACCGCCCCCAATCTCGAGGCGAGGCTGGACGTGCTGGCGCGCAGTCCCTGGTTCAAAGGCCTGCGCGCCGGGGCCGAGAACATGCCCGACACCGCCTGGCTGGCGCGCGACGACGTGCGCCGCGGCATTCGCACGGTGATTTCGCGGGGCTACATCGTGGAGCTGCTCGTTAAGACGCCGCATCTGCCCCACATTCCCGCCATCGCGCGGGAGAACGACGGCGGGAAGCTGATTGTGGACCACATGGCCAAGCCGCCGTTCGAATCGGGCGACCTGTCCGCCTGGCGCGAGGGCATGCTCGCGCTGGCGCCCTACGAGCACCTGCGGGTGAAAGTCTCGGGGCTGCTCACCGAGTGCCTGTCCGCCCCGACGACCGAGACGATCCAGCACGCGGTCGACACCGTGCTCGACGCGTTCGACATCAATCGGCTGATCTGGGGCAGCGACTGGCCGGTGGCCCTGATGGCGGCCTCCTACGAGGACACGTTTCATCGGGTCACAGCTGCCCTTGATCGCCTGAATCCGAGCGAGCGCGCGGCGGTGCTGGGCGGCAACGCGATGGACTTCTACCAGCTGCCTTGAGCACGCCGGACGCGGCCACCGCATCAACGCGGCCATGCGCCCAACGATAGCGCCGCCATCCGTCGCGCTCGCCCGGGCGGTCGCGCTTGGCGTTGCCCTGCTGGCCCTCCTCGGCTTAGCCGCGTGCGGAGAAGACGCGTCCCCCGGCGAGGCGTGCACGGACGGCGGCCAACCGCTGACCATGGGCTTCTACGCGTTCTTCGCGCCCGTGAGCTACAGCGCCGACGAAGATCCCGCTTCCGCCGGATTCAATACACACCTTGGCTATGAAGCCGACCTGGTAACCGCGCTCGAAGCTATGGACGACACGGGGCTGTCGTTTGTCCGCCGCGGCATCGCCGCCTGGGACGACATCTGGCTGCATTCCGCCGGCCCCGACTACGACCTGATCGGCGGTGGGATCACGATCCTCGACTCGCGCACCCGAGACGCCGCCGGCCAGCCTGCCGTCGTCTTTACGTCCGGCCACATCGCATTTCGCCAGTCCTTGCTCGTGCGCGCCGCCGATGCCGAGCGCTTGGCCGGCTTCGACGACTTGCGTCGCGACGTGCGAGTCGGGGCGCTGGCCGGAACCACGGGAGAGGCCCGCCTGCTCGAGCTCACGGGCCTCGCGGACGCCCACGGCGCACTGGTCGCTGGGACGCGCGTGGAAACCCCGCGCGGCACGATTGTTGCCGACGGCAGCGCCGCCTATACGATCACCGCCGCCGGCGCGTCATTGAACCTCGATGGTCGCCAACGTCTCGATCCCCCGTCGGCCAGCCTGCCCCAAGTGATCTACCTGGGCGACGACGCCGGCGAAACCGAGCTGCTCGAGGCCCTGCGTGACGGCCGGATCGACGCCATCGCCCGGGGCGAGGTCGGCAATCGCAACACCGCCCGCGACGCCAGCGGCGCGTTCGTGGTCACGGCGCTCGACGCGCAGGTCGAGCATGGCGGTTTCACCCTCGCCGTCGAAGACGCCGCGTTGGCTACCTGCCTCGACGAGCGAATTGCCTGGCTGACGGACGACCGGCGCATCGGCTATGCCGAGTGGCTCAACGATGCCGAAATCTTCATGCGACGCGCCGAGATGTGGAACGCTCGGGCATAATGGCCCAACGTCGCAGAGAGCGAATCGCGGCGCTTGGTGGAAGCGCAGTCGCCGCCCACGATCTGCGCTGATCAGCGGCTGCGTGGAAGACACCGGCATGCCGATTACGAAAGCAGTTCGAAAATGACGCGCCTGACCAAACGGCAGTTTCTGCGCCTGGTCGGTTCGGCCGCCGGCGTGGCCGCGACCTACCACACCATGAACACGCTGGGCCTGCTGGGCCCGGAAAGCGCGCAGGCGGCCACGCCGGACCTGCCCGACGGCTCAGGCTACGGCAGGCGCGTCGTGATCCTGGGCGCCGGCATCTCAGGTATGACGGCGGCCTACGAGCTATCCAAGGCGGGCTACCACTGCACCATCCTCGAAGCCACCGGTCGCGCCGGCGGCCGCAACCTGACCGCACGCGCGGGCGACGTGATCCACGAGGTGGACAGCCGGCAGTGGGTCGACTTCGACCACGAGGACCATCTCTACGCCAACCTCGGTCCCGCCCGGATTCCCTATCACCACCGCATCATCCTCGGGTATTGCAAGGAATTTGGCGTCGAGCTCGAGATGTTCACCAACGACAACCGCGGCGCCTTTTTCCACAACGCCGAGCGGTTCGACGGCCAGCCCGTGGTGGGGCGGCGGGTGATGACCGACCAGCGCGGCTACATCGCCGAGTTGCTGGCCAAGGCCATCAACCGCAACGCGCTGGACGACGACCTCACCGCCGACGACAAGGAGCGCCTGCTGCCCATGCTGGTCGAGTTCGGCGGCCTGGACGCCGACTATCTGTACGCCGGCTCGAACCGCGGCGGCTATCAGGGCGAATCCGTCCACGCGGGGCTCGCGCCGGGTGACGTCAACGATCCCCTGGACTTCAGCGAGCTGCTGCGCTCGGAGTTCTGGGAATACAAGCTCCACTTCAGCCAATTCCTCAACCAGAACCCAACCCTGTTCCAGCCCGTCGGCGGCATGGACGCCATCGCCAAGGCCTTCGAGACGCGGGTCCGGCGGATCATCCGCTACAACAGCCCCGTCGAGGAGATTCGCAAGACCGCCGACGGCGCCCGCGTAGTCCACCGGAATCAACGCAGCGGGGTTAGCGAAGCCCTCGACGCCGACTTCGTCATCTGCACCATCCCGGCGCCGGTGCTCAAGGACATTCCGAACGATTTCTCCCCCGAGACCCAGGCCGCCATCGAGTCCGTCGCCTTCGTGCCCGCGGTCAAGATCGGCTTTCAAGCTCGCCGCCGCTTCTGGGAAGACGACCATGCCATCTATGGCGGCATCTCCTGGACGGACCAGGACATCACCCAAATCTGGTACCCGGCGAACGGATACCACCGCGAGAAGGGCGTCGTCATGGGCGCCTACATCTGGGACGACTTCCCCGGTCAGGGCGAGCGGTGGGCGAACATGTCCCTGCCGGAGCGCCTGCGAACCGCCATCGCCGAGGGCGAGCACCTGCATCCCGGCTACGCGGATGAGATCGAGTCGGGAGTCAGCCGCGCCTGGCTCAAGGCGCCCTATCAACTCGGCGCCTGGCCCGAGAGCTACCAACCCCCGGCCGAGATCCTCGCCCCCGACGGCGCCGTCTACTTCGCCGGCGACCAGATCACCGCGCTGCCCGGCTGGCAGGAGGGCGCCGCGCTGGCGGCCCACACGGTTGTGAACTCGATTCACGCGCGAGTAATGGCGGGGTAGGACGCGCTCCCTGCGCTGATGGATCGCCGGGCAGTCTGGATCGGGGCCGATCCGGGTGGGCAAGACCACTTCGGCGTCTCGGAGCTCTTCGAGAACGGCACGACCAGGACCGCCTGTGTTTCCTCTGCCCGCGAAGCCGCCGAATGGATTCAAGGCACGCCGCTGGGGGCGGGCATCGACTCCCCAATGTGGTGGTCGTCGGCCAAGCGAGGCGACCGCAAGGCCGACCGCTGGCTTCGCTGCAAATATGGCAATGCGTCGCCCGGCAAAGTGCTGGCCATCAACTCGCTGTACGGAGCCGTTTTGGCGCAAGGCGCCATGCTCGCCGTCGAGCTGCGTCGGCGGTTTCCCGGGCTGTCGATCACCGAAGCGCATCCCGGCCTGTTGCTGAGAGCGCGGGGGCGACGCTTGGACCAGTCGCGGCGTTTCGACCGGCTGAAACACTGCTTCGGCGTCCACGCCTGCTCCAGGATCAGCGACCACGAGCGCGATGCCGTGCTCGCGGCGCTCGCGGCCCGCGAAGGGTTCACCGGACGATGGACGCGAGACCTGACGCTCGAGCGCTTCCCGGAGGAGCAAGACCCCTCGGCCTACTGGCTGGCGCCGATGCACTACTGGTGGTTCGAGTAGCACCCACGCGAGTCGCTGCCCGGCGGCGTGGCCGCAGCAAGCCGCGCACGTCTCTCAGCCCGCCTTGAGATTGAACAACAGACCTAAGGCGCACCAGCGCACGACCGCACCGAGTACCGGAGATGCCTGATGGATTCTTGGAATACCGTGTCGGAGGCTTTCAACGCGCCCTTGGCACTGATCTCAGCCCTGGGACCAGCGCTTTCGCAGCGGACATCGCGCCAACGTGGGGCGCCTATCTTCCTTCATTCACCTACCCGAATGACCGCGCGATCTACTCAAGGTCTAGCCCGCGATCTCCTTCCGAGCCACCGCTGCCATCGCGTCTCGCATCAGTAGTACCACCTGTGCAGGACATCCCTTACCGCCGCAGCTCGCCCAGGGTCCAGATCCGAAAGAAACGCATCCTGAAAGATCTGCCATACACGTTCCGGATCACCCCGCCACACTCCTCTGAAGTCAGCCGCCTCAATCCGCAATTCTTTGAACATTTGGAACATGTTATGAAAGCGCGAATAAAATTCCTCGTCGCCCAGCACATCATATAGCCCTTTGAACATTGAGGCACCGAGAAAGTACCCACATGCCGCATCCCACAGGGGCCTGCCTATGATCTTCACCACACCATCTGCACGGCAGTGATCGTCCCACCATCTCATGCGATCGGATCCGATTAACCTCGCGCGCACGGCGGCAAACGCTTTCGCACCATCCCTGATCCACCGATGCCCCGACACGTCAGCCAGGTCCCAATAATAGTCAAGAACCTCAGACGTCACCTTAAGCTTATAGGAGTCCGTAAACCATTCCCGTTCAATATCTTGGGGTCTAATCTCAATGTAATAGGACCGTCGCAACTGATCGAGATCGTTACTGGAAATGTTACCCCGCTTTAGGAATACATGCACGTCACGCACCGGGAGCGGAAGACGCATCGCGCCTTCGACGCCACGTACGGCCTGCTCGAGCCGATCCATCGACAAAGGCGATCCATGAGTTCGTCGAGCCGTCACGAGGGCGATCCTCCCAGTATACGGCAAGTCCACCCAACGCCGCTCGATGAGGATGCCAACCTCGCTGGTCAATCCATTGTAGTTAGGATCCAAATATATATCTAATTGCCCGGGATTCTTTGGATCACCGGCATGGGACACACCGGAATATACAATTAGCACAGCCTGGTCGTCCGTCAGACCGCCCCGCAACTCAAGATGCGCAATAGCCTTGATCAAGTCTTCTACACGCGTGACATCTCGAACTACTTCTTGGGCTCGATGGCCTAGATATCTATAGAATAGATCGCGTATCGCTGCACCCTCGATCCCGTCGATGGCTGCCATAAACGGCATCGACAGCAGCTTCAGGATTGGTTCCTGAGCCAGGCGTATTGACTCTTCCTCGCTGACTTGGCGCGCCTCGACTATCGCATCTTGCAGCTGGTAAAGAAATGCACGCAATAGCAGGACTATACGAATCTCGTCGTCGGTCAGGCCGTCTCTAAACCAGGGGTTTTGAACCAGAGACCACATATACTGCGGCCACCAGTAATCGCCCCTCGAATTGTAAATCTCATTTAGGGCCCGTTGTTCGTTGCGGCCGAATCCGCCAACTGGCCATTGGATCCTTGAAACCTCAACGAATAGATCGAGCTTTCTTGTATTGGTGCGCACTTTATAGAAGCCATGGTAGTAGTTGCTGTAGAGATACCAGAACACGTCTGGAGAATTTCGGGCGATTGTCTCCAGGCGACGGAACGCGCTCTGCTCCAACGTAGTCATAACAGCCGGAGGTCGAAACAAGGCCAGGACGGCTGTTGCAATCTCTGAATCGAGCTGGGCTAGGGGGCTCTTCGCGTGATCGGGAATAATCACGTTGCTGAGTTGCTTCACCTTGTCCGGCACGTTTTGCAAGTTGACGCGCCCGACGGTCGTTCCAGGGGCCGGCACGTTCCAGAGCACGAACACCGTCCGCTGTGCGCGCAGCATTTGGACGCCCTGGGGGTTCCCCTCGACCTCGAGTTCCTCATAGCTGATCGGCAGCCCGTAGAGGTTCAGCCAATCCGGCTCTGACAAGAAACGTTCTTTGATTGCGGCGTTTCGATCGAGGATCGCCAGGTGGTTCCGGATGATCGTGCCGAGGCTGGCGCCCTGATCCTCCGCCAGCACCCGGTGGGCCGGAACGAACGGCAGCTCAACGTGGGGATAGCCATTGGCCAGGGCATCGAGCGTGTTGTAGAAGTTCATCCGCTCCTTGCCGGGGTCCCATTGCAGAATGACCTTTTGGAACGCCTGCAGGGTGAACGGTCCTTCGAACCAGCGCTGGCTGATCGGATAACCCAGGGCGTCGAGGCTCTTGTCCCTCACGAAATCCCACATCGGCACGCCGCCAAAATTGGTCACGAAGTACCCGTCGTGTGCATCGGCGGTATCACCACCGGTGGCGGTGAACAGGCACCCGTCGCTCAGGACAATGCCGTCGCACTCGAGGGCGCTCACCGACGGGGCGAACGCTGCCAGCAAGGCGCCTACCATCGCCGCAAGAAAGAGCCGCTTGCTCATTCGCACGGCGCCAGTCCTCCCCCGCGGACAATTCCGGGCGTCTCGGCGGAGTATAGGCGCGCATTGGGAATACCGACCGCGCCTCCCGCCGTGCTGACTTAACATGCACGCACCGATGTCGCCCCCCTGAGCCGGAGATGCCTGATGGAGCTATGGAACACCGTGTGGGACGCCTTCAACGCGCCCATGTTCAGCCTGGGCGAAGAGCCCATCACGCCCCTCAGCGTCATCGTGCTGCTGGTCATCCTGGCGGTCACCTGGATCATCGCCGGCCGCGTGCGCTGGCTGATCGAGCGCCGCATCAGCCAGGTCGCCGACATCCAGGAAAGCACGCTGCACATCATTGGAAACCTCGGCCGATACCTCATCATCCTGGTCGGCCTGTTCGTCGGCTTTCAGTCGATCGGCCTGCAACTCGACTCCGTGCTCATCATCTTCGGCGCCCTGGGCGTGGGCATCGGCTTCGGCCTGCAGAACATCGCCAACAACTTCGTCTCGGGGGTGATCCTGCTGGTTGAGCGACCCGTCAAGGTCGGCGACATCATCGACGTGGGCGGTGAGCTGGGCACCGTGGAACGCATCAGCATCCGCGCCACGACCCTGCGCAAGTTCGACCAGACGCAGGCCATCGTGCCCAACGGCGACCTCATCTCCAGCATCGTGACCAACTGGACCCACGACGACCGCCGCGTGCGGGTCGACTTCATCGTGGGCGTGGCCTACGGCTCCGATACGCGCTTGGTCGAGCGGCTCATCCGGGAAGCCGTCACCGGCCACGAGGACGTGCTGGGCGACCCCGAGCCCCGCATCTTCTTCTTCGAGTTCGGCGACTCGTCGCTCAATTTCCGCGTGCTCTGCTACGTGGCCGACATCAGCGAGCGGTTTGCGACGCTCAGCGATCTGCACTTCGCCATCGACGAGGCCTTCCGAGAGCACGACGTCGAGATTCCGTTCCCGCAGCGCGACCTGCACGTGCGCTCGGTCGACCCCGACGCGGTGCTGCGGCACGCGCCAAACGGCACGAACGGCTCGTCAAAGGCGTAGCGGCGAGACGGGCGCCCACGCGGGGTGCCCCAAAAGTGCGTGCGGTGGCTCGAGTTCGGTGGCCCGCGCTGCGTGCAGTGTGGGATCGGCCTGCCCCCTCACCCACGCTGGGACTCTCTCAAAGTCCGGTAGGGGCCGCTCTGTGACTCGCCCGACGCCCAGAATCCGGCGCGTCTTCAGACACGACCGGACGGGATTCCGGCCTCCGCCGGAATGACGGAGGTGTGACGCAATGGTCTCTCGGTGGGGAGAGGGGACCCGACGCCTCGCGGCGGCGCCTCCCAGGCTGCGCGCAGCCTGGGCCGCCGGACGGGCTGGGCCATGGGGCACGAGTCGCCGCCCGGCGTAGGGGCAGGCCTTGTGCCTGCCCATTCGTTTACGCCAACCTGCGCTATAATCTGTCCGGTCAGTTTGACCGGTTGCTCTAGACGCCATGCGCATCGTAACGGCAACGGAGGCGAAGGCCCGTCTGGCCGAGCTCCTGCGGGCGGCGGAAGGCGGCGAGACCATCGCCATCACGCGTCACAACAGAGCGATCGTGCATCTGGTGCCGGCGCAGGCGCAGGAGCACGCCGCCCGTTCCGCGGCCGTGGCGCGGTTTCGGCACCAGCGCGCCGGCTGGTCGCGCGTCGACATGTCCACCGAAGAGATTCTCGCCGCGCGCCACGAGGGCCACCGCTGGTAGCCCGATTCGTCCTCGATGCGTCGATAGCCGCGGCTTGGCTTTTCGACGACGAGACGGAATCTCGGGCCGAGGCGGCGCTGGCACGGTTGGAAGAAGCCGAGGCGCTGGTCCCGCGACACTGGCACCTGGAAGTCCGCAACGCCTTGCTCGTCGCCGAGCGGCGAGGCCGTCTTTCGACCGACGACGTCAATCAGCGCCTGGGCGCTCTCGCAGCCCTCCCCGTCCATACGGACGACGAACCCCGCCTCGATGTCGCGCTCGCACTGGCCAGGGCGCATGGGCTGTCGATCTACGACGCCCTCTACCTCGAGCTCGCCCAACGGCACGCGTCGACGCTCGCCACGCTGGATGCGGCCCTGGCTCACGCCGCCGAAGCCGAAGGGCTTGCGCTGATTTAGCCCAACCGGCGTCGAGGTGGGCAAATCTGGTAAGGGCGGTTCGCGAACCGCCCCTACAGGTGCACCGACGCTCGTCTATGCACAACCGTTGGATTGCCGGCATCCGGTGGCCCGCGCTGCGTGCAGCGTGGGATCGGCCGGGGTTCAATCTCCCAGGCTGCGCGCAGCCTGGGCCACCGGACGCCCTAGTGCGGAATCCCCAGCTGGTGCATGCGCCGGTGAATGGCTTCGCGAGCCTCGTGGAACGGCCCCTCGAGAAACGCTTGGTGGTCGGCCTCGCCGTGGTGATGGCTGGCGTGACCCGCCGGGTATTGCGTGCTGCGGTGGCGGATGTAGTCCAGGCTGCCGTCGATCAGCGTGAGCATGTATTGCGCCGTGGCGTCGCTCCACATGGACCACTCGGCGTCACCGTCCGCCACGTAGACAGGCGACGTGTGAGCGAATCGCTGACGGTGCCAGCCGTCGTGATGCTCGGGGGCGTCGAAATAGGACGGCCCGCCGCAGCGCGCCGCCAGCCACGTGGGTGCCGCGAACTCCAGCGTTTCCGACAGCCGCAGTTGGCGCGCGCCCTGCGATGCCTGCGCTTCGGCCACCACTTCTCCCTCCCGGACGATCTGGAGGCTGTGGACCGGCAGGATCGACTCGACCGACGCTTCCACCGTGACGCTGCCGCCGTTGCGGTCCAGATGCAGCGTGTCGCCGGGCTCGTGGCCCTCCACGCGCAGGCTGATGATCGGCCCGCCGCTGAGGAACGTGCGCCCCGCGGCCATGTTGGCGCACCACGACTCGTAGCTGAACGGCTCGTCGGACGGCAGCCGCACGTAGGTGCGGTAGAGCCCGACCGGCACCTCGGACGACATCTTGTCCGTGCCGCCGACCAGCGGCAGCCGGTAGCCGCCGTTGAGATAGCGGTAGTACTCGGTGTGCGCGAACGGTCCCTGGGTCAGCATCTCCACGGCGTCGGCGCGACCGGTCGCGATCAGGGCGGCGGGCTCGCCGTTGGGAAACGGCAGATGCGGGATGACCACCGTGCCGCCCTGCGCATGGCACGCGTCGGCCCAATGGGAGAGCGTGGTTTCCATCGAGCCGCCCGGCTCCGCCTCGGTCGGCCCGTCCGAGCACCAGGGCATCACCGGATCGGTCAGCCCCAGCAGCGTCAGGTGCCCGAGGAAGTGCTGCCGGTTCTCCTGCGATACGTAGACGATGGTGCGGCCGTCGTCGGATACGCGCGGTCGGCCGATGAAATCTTCGGTGTTGGTGAAGAGCGAGCCCCACTGCGACTGCAGCACGTTGACCACGTTGAGGTCTTCGCCCGCGGCCTCGACGTTGGCGCCGTCGCCCGAGAGGAAGTGCACGTGGGTGTCGCCGCTGTACCAGCCCTGGGCATTCATGTCGGTCCAGCGGTCGAGGCGCAGCTCCAGCTCGCGCTGACCGGGCTTGATGTCGATCTCGGCGCGCAGCGGCTGGTACTCGAAGCCGCGGGCCACGTCCACCAGCACCCGTCCCGTGGGCAGCCAGCCCTGACAGCGACCGTCGATGTAGGCGTAGGTGGCCTGGTCCAGCCGCAAGTCGCCGCCCACATCGACGTGCCACGTGTCGTGCTCGGCGTTCAGGTGGGAGTGGTGCCCGTGCGGCTGATAGGGCACCCCGTCGGGCGAGCGGAAGTGGATGCGGCAGGGCATGGGGCGCCCGGTCGCGGCATCCACGACGCGGGTGTGCACCCAGGCGCGACCCGTCTCGGCCGCGCGCACGGTGAGCCGCTCGGACGGCTTGAGCTCGCCCTTGGCCGTCAACTCGCCAAAGCGGACGTGACCAACTTCCTCACCCTCCAGCTCCACGCGCACCGTGGCCGACGGCGTGGCGGCGATTTCGCTGTAGGCCGGGCTGCTGGCGGGGTTCTTGGCTTCGCCCCAGCCGGCGGTGTCCGAGGTCAGGAACGCCTCGGGGTCACGCGGCAGGGGATGGGCAAGCGTGGCGGTGCCGCGATCCACGGCCACTTCCACCGCAAACGGCCGGTCGGCGTCCTCCGGTTGCGGCAGCTCAACCACCACCGCCCGCCGCGCGTCGGCACGCAGCGGATCCTCGTCGACCATCCCCACGCAAATGCCGCAGAGGACGACAGCGCGATCGGTGGGACGCACTTCCACCGCCGCAATCTCAACGTTGGGGCGGGGATTTCGCCAGGGGAACAGCGAGAACGCGGGCAACGGCGGCGTGCCCACGTCCGTCAACGCGCGCCCCATGCCGTCGCGCTCGACCACGTCACGCGGGGCGGCGGGCGGGTCGGCTTGGGGCAGCGCGAGGAATGGGGCGCCGACGCGGAACATGTCGGTGGAGTGCGCGGTCACGCCGATTTCGAAGCGCTCGCGAATCGGGATGTCGTGCGTCTCGCCGTCGGCGAAGTGAATGCGATAGACAGCAACCGTCGCGCCGGGGAGGTCCCCCTCGGGCAGCCGCGATGACGCCAGCGAGTGCGCGAAGGTGAGCGTGACGGCCGCGCGCCCGATTGCGATGCGCTGCGGCTCGCTGTGGCCGTCAGGACCGAACAGCGCCACCTGCGAGGCTTCCGCGTCGCCGATGTCGAACGGCAACCCCCGCACGTCCCGCCGCCCGAGCCATTCGCGCCCTTCGTCGCCGATCAAGCCGGCATCGGCATTGCACAGGGGAGCAATCGTCAGCGCCTCGTAGTCGGACATGGGGAACCTCGCGCGGCCGGCCAACGTGCCGCGATGGTGGCGGCCCGACGCGCGGGCGTCAACGCGCGGCAGCAGCGAGGGACCTGCGGCCAGTCGTCCGGGCGGCCACAAGGGCCGCCCCTACAGAAACGGTCCTTCCGCGTAGGGGCAGCCCTTGTGGCTGCCCGGCCCGGTGGCTCAGGTTGTGGGGGGGGGGGGGGGGGGGGGGGGGGGGGGGGGGGGGGGGGGCGCGCGGGCCCCCCCCCCCCCCCCC
>JAPPNP010000018.1 GCA_028873795.1 Chloroflexota bacterium | reverse complement strand
AGGAGCGCGCCCCCGCCCCCTAAAACCCTTGACATCCGAACACAGATACTCCGAGTGCAGCGAGGAATCTAAGGACACCGAGCCTTCTCCCGTGCCCCTTAGATTTCTCGCTTCGCTCGAAATGACATGGAGGTGGGCGCGAAGCTCTCTTCAGGAGGCGCGATCTGGAGCGACCCGAACGGCCTAGTAGGGCGGTTGCGTGTCCGGATGGCGGCGCATGAAGTTGGCCTGTTGGACGCCGATGTTCTCCTGCAGCTGGATTGAGAGCCCGCCGTCGACGACGAGGGCGTGGCCGGTGACGAAAGAGGCGTCGTCGGAGCACAGGAAGGAAACGGCCGAAGCGATTTCATCCGGCCGTCCGGCGCGGCGGAGCGGGTATTGATCCGCAACCAGCTCAAGCCCGCTGGGATTGTTGTCCCACATCACGCGTTGGATGTTCTCGGTGACCATGTGCCCGGGGCAGATGGCATTGACGCGGATGTTGTCGGGGCCGTGCTGAATGGCCATTTGCTTGGTGACGCCGATGGCGGCGGACTTGCCCGCTTCGTAGACCAGGTAGTCCTTGGCCATCAGGAGGCCGTGAACCGACGAAATGTTGACGATGTTGCCGCCGCCGACGCGGCGCATCTCGGGCACGGCGTATTTGGCGCCCAGGAACAGGGCCTTCACCAGGAGCGACATGCCGAAGTCCCATTGCTCCTCGGTGACTTCCTCGACGCCGCCGGGGAGGGCTTCCATGGCGGGAAATGCGTTGTTGACGAGGATGTCGAGGCGGCCCCAGCGCTCGACCGCATCCTGGACCATCTCGCGGATGTCGTCGTGGCGGGAGACGTCGGAGTGAATCGCGGCGGCCGTGCCTCCCGCGGCCTCGATCTGCGCCACGTTTGACGCCGACAGGTCGTCGGCAATGTCCGCGATGAGCACGCGTTCCCCGTCCGCGGCCAGCCGGCGGGCGATGGCGCCGCCGATGCCGGTGGCGCCGCCGGTGACGATTGCTACACGAGATTCAGCCATGGTCATGCTCCTGGGGAGGGTCTGGATTACTCCTGGCGATGACGGGCTCGGTGGTGGTTGTGCCGGATTGTCGACGAGCCCAGCCGCGGTGGCCCGGAATGACCCCCATCCTAACCTTCCCCCTTTCAGGGGGAAGGGACCGGACCGCTGGTTGAGCCTCCGTCACCAGGGCATTTGCCGGGATCTGAACGGGCGGGTCTGAGACCCGCCCCTACCGCCACGACCCGGCGCGCCGCCTAGGTTTGCCCGGGCTGGATTCCGGCTTCCGCCGGAATGACGGAGCGGACACGCAACGTTCTACTTCAGGAAGATGGAGGTCGAGTAAGACGTTCTTGCTAGCCAACGGCAGCCGGCTGCTTGCGGCTGGCACGGTCGGCGCCGTTTGCGCGCGCGTCGTCGGTCTGAAGGCCCAGCACGCGGCCAAGAAAGACGCCGGTGTAGCTGGTGGGATCGGCGGCCACCTCTTCGGGGGTGCCGGCCACGACCAGCTCGCCGCCGCCGTCGCCGCCTTCCGGTCCCAGGTCGATGATCCAGTCAGCGCTCTTGACGACGTCCAGGTTGTGCTCGATGACGACGATGGTGTTGCCGGCGTCCACCAGCCGCTGCAGCACGGCGATCAGCCGCCGCGTGTCGGCGAAGTGCAGACCGGTGGTCGGTTCGTCGAGGATGTAGAGCGTGCGTCCGGTGGCACGCTTGGCGAGCTCGGACGACAGCTTCACGCGCTGGGCCTCGCCGCCGGACAGCGTGGTCGCGGGCTGGCCCAGGCGGATATAGCCGAGCCCGACGTCCACCAGCGTGCCCAGCTTGCGCTCGATGGCGGGGATGTTGGCGAAGAACTCGTGCGCGTCTTGCACGGTCATGTCCAGCACCTCGGCGATGTTCTTGCCCTTGTAGAGGATTTCCAGCGCCTCGCGGTTGTAGCGCGCGCCGTGGCAGACCTCGCAGGTGACGTAGACGTCGGGCAGAAACTGCATCTCGATCTTGTTGAGCCCCTGGCCCTGGCAGGCCTCGCAGCGCCCGCCCTTGACGTTGAACGAGAAGCGTCCCGGCTTGTAGCCGCGCGCGCGTGCCTCGGGAACTGCCGCGAACAGCTCGCGGATCGGCGTGAAGGCGGCGGTGTAGGTGGCCGGATTCGAGCGCGGCGTGCGGCCGATGGGCGACTGATCGATCTCGATGACCTTGTCCAGTGCCTCGGCGTTGCGGATGCGCCGGTGGGGGCCGGGAAGCTCACGGCTGCCCCAGATCCGCTGCGCCAGGGCGCGGTAGAGCACGTCGGTGATCAGGGTGCTCTTGCCCGATCCCGACACGCCGGTGACGCAGACGAAGGTGCCGAGCGGGATGCCGACGGTGAGGTCCTTGAGGTTGTTGGCGGCGGCGCCCTCCACGTAGACCGTCTGGCCGTTGCCGGAACGCCGTGAGGGTGGGACCGGAATCGACTCGCGCCCGGCGAGATAGGCGCCGGTGAGCGACTGCTCGGTCCGCTCGATGCTATCGACCGGCCCGTCGGCGATCACCTCGCCGCCGTGCTCGCCGGCGCCCGGTCCGAAGTCGATCACCCAGTCCGCCGAGCGGATGGTCTCTTCGTCGTGCTCGACCACGAGCACGGTGTTGCCCAGGTCACGAAGCCCGAGCAGCGTTTGCACCAGGCGGCGGTTGTCGCGCTGGTGCAGGCCGATGCTCGGCTCGTCCAATATGTAGAGCACGCCGACGAGGCTGGAGCCGATCTGGGTGGCCAGCCGGATGCGCTGGGCCTCGCCGCCCGAGAGCGTGTCCGCCGCGCGGTCGAGGGTGAGGTACTCCAGGCCCACGGATTCCAGGAATCCCAAGCGCGCCCGCACTTCCTTGAGCACCTGGACGGCGATGGCGGCCTCGCGCGCGCTGAGCTCGAGGTTCTCGAAGAACCTGGCGGCGGACTCGACCGTCTTCCCGGTGGCGTCGTGGATCGACAGCCCGCCCACGGTCACGGCCAGGCTCTCTCGCTTGAGCCTTGCGCCCTGGCAGGCGGGACAGGTGCGGCGCGTCATGTAGCGCTCGATCTCGCCGCGCACGTAGTCGGACTCGGTCTGCTGGTAGCGGCGGCGCAGATTCGGCACCACGCCCTCGAACTCGAAGGTGTAGACCCGCCGCCGGCCGCGGCTGCCCACGTGCTCGACCGTGAGGGGCGCGGCGCTGCCGTACAGCAGCACGTCGACGGCCTCCGATCTGAGCTGCTCGATTGGGGTCGTGGCGGTGAAGCCGTATTTCGCGGCCAGCGCGTCCAGGACGGCGCGCGTCATGGACGGCCCGGTGCCGGCCGCGCGCGCCCACGGGGCGATGGCGCCGCCGTCGATGGAGAGCTTGCGATTGGGAATGACCAGGTTCGGATCGATTTCGAGCTTGGCGCCCAAGCCGTCGCACTCGGGACACGCCCCGTGCGGCGTGTTGAAGGAGAACGATCGCGGCTCGAGCGTGGGAAAGCTCAGCCCGTCGTCGACGCAGGCCAGCGACTCGCTGAGCGTGAAGGACTCGCCGTCCACGACTTGAAGCACGACCACGCCCTCGGCCAGCTTGAGGGCCGTTTCCAGCGAGTCGGCCAGCCGGGCCTGCACGTCGCGCCGCACGGCCAGGCGGTCGACCACGATCTCGATGTCGTGCCAGAAGTTGCGGTCCAGCTCCGGCACGTCGTCCAGCGCGTGAACCTCGCCGTTCACCCGCACGCGGGCGAAGCCGGCCTGCCGCGCGTCGTCGAATACGCCCTTGTGCTCGCCCTTGCGGTGCTTGACCACCGGCGCCAGGACTAGGAAGCGGGTGCCGTCGTCCCAGTCGAGGACGAAGTCCACCATCTCCTGGATCGTCTGCCGCGAAAGGACCTTGCCGCACTCCGGACAGTGCGGCTGGCCCACGCGGGCGTACAGCAGCCGCAGGTAGTCGTAGATCTCGGTGACCGTGCCCACCGTGGAGCGGGGATTGTGCGAGCGGGCCTTCTGGTCGATGGAGATGGCCGGCGAGAGGCCCTCGATCTGATCGACGTCGGGCTTCTCGAGCTGCCCCAGGAATTGCCGGGCATAGGCGGAGAGCGATTCCACATAGCGCCGCTGACCCTCGGCGTAAAGCGTGTCGAAGGCCAGGCTGGATTTGCCGGAGCCGGAGATGCCCGAGATGACGACGAGCTTGTCGCGCGGGATCTCGACGTCGATATTCTTGAGGTTGTGCTCGCGCGCGCCGCGGACGACGATGGCGTTCTCGGGCATAACGGTCCAGCTTAAGCGATTTGGGGTGTGGCCGGTGGCCCCTGCTGCGCGCAGCAGGGGGGATTCACTCGCAGCCGGGCTCCCTCACCCCATCCCTCTCCCCGTGGGAGAGGGGGCCGGACCGGAGCCGGCGAGCAGCCTCACCCCCGCATCTAGTCGGGGGAAGGCTCGTGCCTTCTCCCAGCGCCTTAGATTTCTCGCTCCGCTCGAAATGACATCGGTGGGGCGGCGTTGCCCGCGGCTAGCCGATGGGCTGGTGGAAATACCAGCAGAGGCCGTCGGGAGCGACGACAAAGAACACTTGGAACTTCTGCCCATCGCGCTCGTCCACGCGCCAGTTCGCGGTGGCGACGCCGTTGGCCTCGAGCTCTTGTCGGGCGCGGTGAATGTCGCTGACCAGGATGGCCGCGCCGTCGACGCTGGCGTCGCCGCCGTTCACGGCAAAGCCGAGCCGCACACCCTCGCGCTCCATGAACACGGTGGGAATGGGGCTGTCACGGCGCTCCGCCTCGGTGAGACCGAATGACTTGCCATACCACTCCGCCGCCTCATCGAGATCGGTGACGGGCAGCGACAGCACGTCGTCCTGAAAGGGGTAGGCCGCTTCGAACAGCGGCTTGTCATTCATGGCCGGACTCTTGTGGCGGAGCGTCCGCCTGCATTGCCGCAAACGCCCACAGGAGGAAGACCACGATCCGCAGGGGATTGAGCGCCTCCCAGAGGACGTCGTGGTTGACGAAGTAGGCGTTGATGAAGAGCACGGTTCCGAGCGCGGCGAAGATCGCGGCGCCGATCCCGTCCCAGAACCCGCCGCGACTCCAGAGCACGGCCACGACCACGGTGCTGCAGCCGAGGAATATGGGGTTGATCATCTTCCAGACGTTGCCGAAATGCGCGGAGGACAGCACTTCGCTATAGGTGTTGAGAAAGACGATCACGGCCAGGACGGTCAGGATCAGGCTGCGCGTCCAGGGCAGGCGGCGGGTGCCGCGCCAGATCCACCAGACGCCGGGGATGCCCATGAGCAACGCGCCGATCTGCCAAAGCCGCCAGACCCAGTTGTCGGTCGAGGCGAGGCCCGGCCGGCTGAACATACCGGTCTGATCGCCCCAGGCGAACAGGGCGACGCCGAGGACGGCCGCGGCGAGGAGCGCCTGGGCGGCGCTCAGGTCGCGACGGCGGAAGAGGTTGGTCATCAGGCGCCCTTCAGTTGATGTCCGACATGGCCATGGTCCCACGCTGCACGCAGCGCGGGCCACCGGGCACGATCGGAGAGAAGTGAGGACTAATGGCCCCCGATCGCCCCCGTCTCGGGCGCGAGGCAGGCTCTGAGCGAAGTCGAAGGGCGCCGTTCATGGTTCGACAGAGCCTGTCCTGAGCTTGCCGAGTGGCTCACCAGGAACGGGGAGGGGCGAGAGCCGGGCGGAGGCTGTGCCGTCGGGCGTTTGCGACGATGGACGGCTTGGGCGTGGTGTCCAAGACTAGGGCTTGCCTGGCTCAAGTCAGCCGAGACTCTCGTCAAATGCCGCACGAATTGAAGAAGCGCGAGAGGGCGGTTCGCGAACCGCCCCTATTCGGGAGGCCGACCGCATGATGCGTCCATTGCTCGAGCGACTTGAATCTCGCGCGGCGGCCGGCCGGCCCGTAACGGTGGCGCTGGCGGGCGCCGGTCGGTTTGGGACGAGCATCGCGGCGCAGATCGCGCAAATGGACGGTCTGCGACTCGCGGCGGTGGCCGATCCGAACGCGGACAACGGCGCCGAAGCCCTGCGCGCCGCCGGCTGGGCGGACGACCAGTGGGTGCGCTGCGACAGCACGGACGCCGTGCAGTCGGCGGTTGAAACCGGCAATGCCGCTTTGGCGCCCGACGCCGACGCGCTGGCGTCCGCTCCCATCGAGGTCTTCGTGGATGCGACCGGCATCCCCGAGGTCGCCGCCCGAAATGCGTGGGAGGCATTGGGCCAGGGCCGCCACGTGGTGATGGTCACAGTTGAAGCGGACGTGAGCTGCGGCTGGGCCCTGGCGCGGGAAGCGCGACGGCAGGGTGTGGTCTACTCGCTCGCCGCCGGCGATCAGCCGATCGGGATCATGGAGCTGTTCGACTGGGCTGCCACGCTCGGCTTGGAGCCAGTGGCCGTGGGACGCGGCACGCGGCTCTACCCTCACGACCGCCATGGAGACGCCGACCAGGCCCTGGAACGTCTCGGCTACGACGCGGAAACGGCGAGCCGGCTGCGGCTCAACGCGCAGATGTACAACTCGTTCCGGGACGGCACCAAGTCCCAGATCGAGATGTGCGCCGTGTCCAACATGACGGGGCTGCGGCCGGACTGCCGCGGGATGCACGAGCCGTCGGCGGGCTTGAACGAGCTGCCGAACCTGTTCGCGCCGCGAGACGCCGGCGGACTGCTGCGCCAGACGGGCGTGGTCGATCTGGCGAATGCCGTGGCATCCGACGGCAAGTCGGATATGCCGGAGCACATCGCCACCGGCGTGTGGGCCGTGGTCACCTGCGGCGACGAGCGCGTGCGCGAGGACCTGCGCCTCCACGGCACGCGCGTCTCGCGCGACGAGGAGCGGGTGCTGTTGTTCCGCGAGTACCACCTGTGCGGCGTCGAGACCCCGCTGAGCATCGCCCAGGCGGCGCTGCTGGGCGCGTCGTCGGGCGCGCCACGCGCGACGCCGACCTCGGAAGTCTTGGCGTACGCCAAACGGGGCCTGCGACCCGGCGACACGCTGGACGGGTCCGGCGGGCGGCTGGTCTACGGGTTGATCGACCGGGCGGAGGCGGTGAGCGCCGACGGTGTGCTGCCGCTGGGGCTGGCCTACGGCGCCGTGGTGCGCGAGGCGGTGGCCGCGGATCAGCCGATTCCCATGCGGGCGGTCAGCGCCATTGGGGATTCGTTCGTAGCGCGGCTGCGCGACCAGGCTGGCGCATAGACCGCGATCCTGTCGGCAGCATCCATCCAAACGAGTCGCCAAGCCACGGTCGGAAACATCGACGGCTCCAGCGACGCCGGCAGAACCACCAGATCAGGCGTCCGCTCACCCAGAGGCTCCACCGTCCACGGCATAGACGCTTGCAGGTGCAGATGCCGTGCGTCGATTTCGCCGGTGAGGCGCGTATGGGACAGCGCCGACGCGACCCGCAGCCCGTCCAACCAGCCGAGATCCGGGGCGAGGTGCACGAGGGTCGTCGACGGCACCGAGCGGAGCGCTTCGTAGGACGTTGGGTGCGGCTCGACCGCCAGTCCTAGGAACGCCGGCCTTACGCGGTAGAGCTCTTCCGCGCCGTCGTGTTCCAGGAACTCGAAGAGCTGGGGGTCCGCCAGCCAGTCCTGCGCGCGCGGCGGGAGGCCGTCCGTCCAAGCATCGGTGGCGTGGATGTACCCGATGCCGAGCCTTCGGATGGCGGCGGGCTCCAGATAGCGGACGGCGTCCAGGTACGCCGGGCCGGTGAAGTAGATGAGGTGGGACAGATCGGCGAACCCCGCGCTGCTGGGGCGTCCGGTGGCCAGGGAGACCATCCAATAGGGCCACTCGGGCGTCAGCACGCGGGCATCCAGCGGTGTGTGGTCGCGGACGTAGTGCGCCAGGCGGTCGGACATGGCCGGCATGGCAAATCGCCGCAGCGACGCCGCCGAGCCTTGGCTGTAAATCTCTCGCTGCACCCAGTTGGCGTTGGCCAGCTGCAGGCCGTTGCCGGCGGCCGCTGCGAGACTGTGTACCGGGCCCGCGATGGTGGGCCAGACGACGAGGATGACGACCAGAACGGCGAGCAGGAAGCGCCGGCTCCGTGACACGAGGGCGAGGTTTGCAGAGATGGTCGACGGCCAACGCCTAGCCCGCGGATGACCCCCACCCCAACCCTCCCCCTTCCAGGGGGAGTGGGCACGACCTGCATTGCCAGCTCCACGGGTGAGGCTCCGCAAGAGTCCCCCGTTGCCGGAATGACCAAGGGGTTTCGAACGTTTCCCGGAGAATACGCCTGTCAGCGCGAGCAGCAGCGCCAGCAGCGCCAGGTTGCGGGCGTGGCCGGCGAGTCGACTGAGCACCCAGGGCGCAGGCGGATAGCTGAGTACTAGCCAGGTCAGCAGCAGCAAGGCGGCGCCCACTGCGAGCGTCACCACCAGGCGATCCCGCCGCGCCAGGAGCACGGCGAGTCCCGCGACGACCACCGGGCCGAGGCCCAGCACGCCGACACCACCGACATGCGCGTCGAACGAACCGAGGGCCTGCCAGTGGGTCTGATGGAGGTTCCACGTAAGCCGCAAGCCGGTTGAAAGACCGCCGTCAACGATGGCGGTGAAGGCGCCCCCGCCGAAGAGCATCAGCGCCACGGCCAGTGCGAGCCCAGCGCCCCATCGGAGCGCCGCGCGGGCGCAGCGTTCCCGCGCGACATGGACCGCTGCCAGCACCGCCCACAGGACCAGGACGACTGGCGCCAGCGAGGTCACGAGGATGCCCAAGAAGCCGACGATCCCGGCCAGGACGAGCACGCCGAGCCACGCCGCGGGCTCGGGCCGCACTGCGCGTTCCAGCACCACGAACGCGAGGGCGTAGCCCAGCGTGAACGACGGAGTCCAGATGTCGTGCAGTGTCGCTGGCTCGGAGGGCCACGACTGACCCAGCGCCGGCCAATAGATATCGGCCAGCGACTCCCCGATACCGGCCGCCGGCAATCCTGTGGACACGGGAACGCGCAAAATGCCTCCGCCCAGGTCGGTCCAGGTCCAGGCGCCGGCGGTGAGCAGCAGCGGAGCGACGATCAGCGCCACGGTCCACGACGAGCGCCGAAGCAGCGCCGTCAGCACGACCAGCGCGAAAGCCGTCCAGGCATAGGCGCCGAGCAGCTCCTGCGTGAACGCCAGGTCGGGGCCGACCGGCGGCGTGAGCAGTCCGGTCAGCAGATCGACGGCGTGGTGATAGCGCACGGGGCTGCCCGGATTCCAGGGCATCTCCGGCGGAAAACCGCCCGCGCGGATCCATGCCGACAGCCCCAGATGCAGCGTTGGGTCCGGACTTTCGAGCAGCTGCCGGCTGGCGAGCGTCAGCCAGAGGAGCGCCAGAACGGACAAGACGAACACCGCCGCGACCCGCGGCCGCGGACGGATGGGGTGGGACGCACGCCATACAAGAGCCGCTCCCAGAACCAGCGTGATCCCCCAGCCGATCGCCGCGCCGGCGAGTCCCGGCACGGCGTGGAGCACGAAGTTCGTAGTCAGACCCCAGATCGCGGGGCCGACCACCAGTCCCTGCGCCAGGGCCATCCGCTCGTCGGATTGGCGCAGGGCCGCGCGGACGACCACGTAGCCCACCGCGGCCAGCGCCGCCAGCTTTGCCGCCAGGAGCAAAAGCCCCGGGACGATGGCCGGATCAACGATCAATGGCGCACCCTCGCCAAATGCGTCGGAGTTTGTGGCCGGTCACATCCTGCGAGATGCCCGCGCGGGAAGCACGGAGTTCCGGCGCCGCGGAGCGTTATGGCGGCGATTCGCCGCGAACCTCTTCGAAGACTTCGAACGTGACATTGCCGTCGTCGGAGACGCCGATTCGCAGTACTGGAATGAAGGCAGCCTCCCGCCAGTGGTTCGGCCGCCATTCGTGCTGCAGGCGGAGGGCCAGGACCCAAGCCCCCGTCCCGACTTCACCATCCGATGCGTCGAGCGGCGCCAATTCGCCGCGCTGGTTGCGCACCGCCAGCCTGGACGCCGGCACGTCAAACTCGTAGGCGTGGGTGCTGGTGGCCATGGTTGGCGAGATCAACCCCGCAAACCACTTCGCGATCCCCGGTCCGCGGCCGCCGTCGGCAAATGTGGCGGGAAGCTCCCACGGCCGAGTGTCCACCGGCGCCACGACCCAGTCCTGCCCCGTCCAGCGTTCCGGCGCCTGGTTGTCGAAGCTGGCCGTGAAGGCGATGCGCCCGTCGTCGAGGCGGGCATCGGCTATCTCGACGGTTACCGGCGGCGCGTCGAGCTCGACTCGCGGCGGCGTGATGGGGGCGACCGCCCCGCCCGGTGCATAGACCGCAATCTCGCTGTTCCGCCAGATGGGCTGCCGGGCGTGGGGCGGAAACGCCCAGGTCCACGGCTCGACAGCCGCCGGGAGGACGATGAGATCTGGTACGTCGTCTCCCAGTGGTTCGACCGTCCACGGCTCGGGCGTGCGCAGGTGCAGCGGCCGCGCGCTGATGTCGCCCACCAGACGAGCGTGGGGCAGCACCGAGGCGACTCGGAGCCGCTCCAGCCACAGCGTCTGCGGACCGAGGTAGACCGACGCCGACGGCGGGACGGCGCGCAGCGCTTCGAAGGACTCGGGATGCGGCGCCACCTCGAGCGCGAGGAACGCCGGCTGAATGCGATACAACGCCTCGTCGCCGTCGCGGATCAGGAGCTCGAAGAAGCTCGGGTCGGCCAGCCAAGCCTTGGCGCGGTCGGGCAGTCCGGCCGTCCAGGTATCCGTGGCGTGGACGTATTCGAGGCGCAATCGCCGGATCGCGGCCGGCTCGAGGTAGTGGCGGGCGTCCCAGTACTCCGGGCCCGGGTGATAGATCAGGTAGATCACATCGGCGAATCCCGCGTTGTTTGGGCGGCCGGGGCCGAGGAACACGTTCCAATAGGGCCACTCGGTGGCGAGCACACGCGCGTCCACGTCGGTGTGGTCGCGGATGTATTCCGCCATGGGTCCCGTCAAGGCCCGCAGCTGAAACCGGCGCATGGGCACGGTTTCGCCTCGGTCGATCAGCTCTTGTTGCACCCATCGGGCATTGGCCAGTTGCACGCCGTTGCCGATCGCGAGGCCGAGATTGCGCACGGGCGTCACGATGGTGGGCCAGACGATCAGCCCCGCGATCAGCACGCCAACGGCGACGCGCCAGCGTCCGGGCGGCAGGTCGGCCAGGCGCGAGCTCATGGCGAGCAGCAGCGCCACCAGCGATAGATTGCGCGCGTGCCCCGCCAGGCGATTGAGATCCCACGGTGCGGGCGGATAGGTAAGCGCGAGCCACAGAGCGACCAAGAGAGCCGCGCCGGCCGCCAGCGACAGCACCAGCCGGTCGCGCCGCGCCAGCGCCACCGCGAGGCCGGCAAGCGCCAACGGCCCCAAGCCCAGCAGGCCCAGACCCCCGGGACGCGCGTCGAACGAGCCGAGCACGTGCCATTGCGTGGAGTCGAGACCCGGCGCCACGTCCAATCCGGACGGTGGCGCGCCGTCCAGGACTCCCGTGAACGCGCCACCGCCGCCGAGGAGCAACAGCACTGCCAACGCCGGCCCCAAGCCAGACTCCAACGTGGCGGAAGCCGTCGAGCCGGTCCGCCGAATTCGCTGGAAGTGCAGGGCGGCCAGGCCGGCCCAGAGGATACCCGCGATGGGCACGAGCGTGGTCGACAGCAGACCCAGGAATCCCACCAATGCCGCCAGCGCGACGCTCGCGCCGCGCGACCAGCGGTCGGATTGCGCCGCGTGGCTCAACACGATGAAGGTCACGGCATAGCTCAGCGGGAATCCCGGCTTCCAGATATCCGCCACGACGTCGGAGATGTGCGCGGTCGAGGACAGCTCGACGTGCGGCCAATAGACATCGCCGAGTGACGCGCGCAGGCCGGCCTCGGGCAGCCCGGCGGGAATGGGCAGTTGCACTACGCCGGGGCCGACATTGGTGAAGGTCCACAGTCCGCTGCTCAGCATGAGCGGCACGGCGACCAGCGCGCCGACCAGCGATCCCCGCTGGAGCACCGCCGCAGCCACGATCAGGACGAGGCTGGTCCAGGCGTAGGCGCCGAGCAACTCGGAAACGAACGCGAGGTCCGGTCCCGTCGGAGGAGCCAGCAAGCCGACCAGAAGATCGGGGCCGTGGTGATAGCGCACGAGGGTGCCGGCATGCCAGGGCAACTCCGGTGGGAATCCGCCCGCGCGGATCGTGGCCGCCAGCCCGAGATGGATTGGCGGGTCGGGAATTACCAGCAACTGCCGGCTGGCAAGCGCCGCCCACATGAGCGCGAGGACCGCCACGATGAAGCCGGCCGCGACGCGCGGCTGCGGCCGAATGGCGCCCGGCGCGCGCCACACCAGGACCGCGCCCAGGGCCAGCGTGACGACCCAACCGACGGCGGCCCCGGCGAGGCCGGGAACCACGTACATGACGAAGTTGACGATCACGCCCCAGAGCGCAAGCCCAACCACCAGACCCTGGGCGAGGGCCACGCGCTCGTCGTCTTGCCGCAGCACCACCCGCGCGACCACGTAGCCGACCGCCGCCAGCGCCACGAGCTCCGCCGCGAGAAGCAAGAGGCCGGGGATGACCGCCGGATCAACGATCACGCGCGGCGCCTCCAGGTTGTCTCAGTCGTTGGCGGGCCGGCCCGTGAATCGACGGGTGAGCCCGGCGACGATTCGAGTTGGCCGGACTCTGGATTCCGGTCCCGTATCGAGTACGGGGCAGGCTTTTCGCCGGAATGACAAAGGGTTTCGCACATCGCTCTAGTCGAGGACCCTGATTGGCGCCTGCGGGCCGGGAAGGTCACGCGAGTTGGATCGGCGACCGCAGGGCGAGGTAGGCAAGCGTGACGATGACGATGTCTGCGGTCACGAGGGCGCTGATGAGCACCGAGGGCCAGACCACCCGTCGCCCGAACCCCGGCCAAGGTCCGGAGAGCCGAGTCGCGGCGAGGACGACGGCCAGCACCCACAGAAAGATGTTGAAGACCACCTCGCCGATCAGTCCCCAAAGCCGCAAGTCGCGCGGGTACATGCCGTCGATGAATCGTCCGCTCCAGGCTGTCCGCATGGCCAGGTCATCCGCATAGGGTGTCACGTCGCCATTGACCACGGCGGCGCCCTCGGGGATCACATCGCCACGGGTCAGGCCGAGGAACACGAAGGGGCGCGGACCGCTCAGAAGACCGACAGCCAAGGTATAGCGTTTGCCGCTGCTATCGGGGATGGGTTCGAAGTGGAAGGAGACCGTTGTGTTGCTGTGGCGGGCGCCGCGTACTTCCGCCCGGCTCTCGCGGATCGGCTGGTCGGAGCCTTCGGGCGTTAGCCGAGCGAAGATCTCTCCCGGCACTCCGGCCGGACCACCGTCGATGAAGGCCCAGACGTCGATGCGTCGGAGGTAGTCCTGGTTGGCCTGGAACGGCTGCTCGACGAGAGCGATGGGGCCGGCATAGGACCACGGGGCGACCAACTCCCAGCCGTCGCCCTTGTGGACGCGGTGGCTCGCCAGCGGGAATGCGCTGACCACTATCAGCCCCGCCGACACTGCCAGCGCCACCGCCAGCGGGCGGCGGCTGATGGGCAGGCGGACGGCGCCGGGCCGCGCGGCCAACATCTCGACCAAGACCACGGCCAGGGCCGCCGCCGCCATCTGCTCCGACGCCTCCTCGAAGACCTCATAGAAGCCCGGCGGACTGGGCGGGAACCCGAACCATCCGACGAAGCCGCGATACAGCAACAGGTGACCGCTGGTGGCGTCCAGGAGCAATCCGATCAGCGCCAGCGCGACCGCCAGCACGGCGAGCAGCGCCCGTGCGGGATGCCCGCGCTGCGCCGCAAAGAGGACCCAACCGGCCGCCGCGGCCAGCGGCACGGCAAGCGGCCCCGCCACGAGCACCCAGCGAAACCGTTCTTCAAGCTCCTTGAGGCCAAGGAGCGGAGCGACGAAGGACCCGATGTCGACTTGCCGATGCAATTCTTCAAACGCCACGAGGGCGATGAGGAAAGCCGCGCTCAGCCAACCGAGCACCCAGAGCCATCGGGGACCGCCGCGGGGAGCCGGCCGACGGAGCGCCTGGGCCGCGGCCAGCGCGGCCACGATGCCAAAGAGCACGCCGGAGAATCGGTCCATGCTCCCGCGCTCGTAGGTGGCGTCAAGCTCCTGGAGCCACTCGCCCGCCAACCAGCGCCAGCCAAGGGCGTCAACCAAGGCCAACAGCACCGCCGCGAGGCTTCCGACCATGAATGCCGCCAGCAGCCACCGCCGGATGCCCGAGCCGATCGTGGGGCGCATTCGCACGCCGCGCCTAACGGCCTTCAGCAGTTTCGCCGGCTCCGTCATCGCCATGACGCTGCGACCGGCGCGGGGCGCCCCGCTCCATGCGGGTCAGCCATGCGGACCGCCAAGGTCTCGCGGGTTGCCCGGCGGTCGCCCCAGGGGCCTAGGGGCGCGAACCGCCAACCACATCGTCAAAGACGTCATAGGCAATCTCACCGGCATCGGAAACGCGGATTCGCAGCACGGGAATCAGGCCCGCGTGCCGCCAGTAGTTTGGCTGCCATTCATGCTGCAGGCGGACTGCGAGCGTCCAGGCCCCCGCCCCGAGCGCTTGCGCCGATCCTCCGGCCGGAGTGAACGTGCCGTTCGCATCCCGCACCGCCAGGCTGGGCGCGAGAATATCGAACTCGTAGACGAATGTGTTCGTCGTCGTGCTGGGCGCGAGCTGACCCGGAAACCACGCCACGGATCCAAGCGTGCGCCCACCGGGATCCACGTGCATCGGAATGGCCCATGGCGACCTGTCGCCCAGCAGGACCACCCACTCCTGGCCCGTCCACCGGTCCGGCGCGCGGTTATCGAAGGTGGCGGTGAAGGCGATGCGTCCATCCGCGGCACGCACATCCGTCACCCGCACCGCGACCGGGGCAGGCTCGGAGGCCGGCGGCGGCGGCATGATGGGCGCGACGGCGCCGTCGGGCGCGTAGACGGCGATCTCGTCGTTCCACCAGATGGGCTGACGCCCGGCGGGTGGGAACATCCACGGCTCGACCTCGGGCCACAGGATCACGAGATCCGCCGCTTGCCCGGCGAACCGCTCATAGGGCCAGGGCGTCAGCAGATGCATCATCGTGGGGTCCACGAAGCCGAGCAACCGGGCATGCGACAGCGTCGCGGCCACGCGGAGCGCGGGCACCGTGCGGAAGGGCGCGGGCATGTACACCGTGGCGTCGGGGGGCACCGCCCGGCGCAGCGCCTCGAATGACGTCGGCGCCGGCGCCACGTCGAGATTGAGAAACGCGGGCCTGATCCGGTACAGCGCCTCGGCGCCGTCGCGGATCAGGAGTTCGAAAAGGTTAGGGTCCGCCAACCAGCGCGCCGCACGCTCCGGCAGCCCTGCCACCCAATCGTCCGTAGCATGGATGTAGTCAAGCTCCAACCGGCGAACCGCCGCCGGCTCGAGATGGCGCAGCACGTCAAGGTACGCAGGCCCGGTGTGCGACAGGAAGTATTGGCGGTCGAGAAAGCCCGACGCATTCGGGCGGCCGGTGGCGAAGGCCACGGCGGCGAAGGACAGATCAGCGGGCGTGGGCGAGAAGACTCGCGCGTCAACCGCGGTGTGGTCCCAAGCGTAGGCGGCAACCCGGCCGGACATTGCCGGCATCGCAAATCGACCGTGACCGGCGAAGGCTGCATCGGGCGGCCCGTGGGTCGGCGCGGCGTTTGCCAGTGCGACGCCCTGCCCGATCGCGAGACCCAGGTTGCGCACCGGCGCCACGAGCGTCGGCCAAGCGACGAGGACGATGAGCAAGACGGCGGCGGCATAGCGCCAGCGCGGCGACGGCAATCGGGACAGGCAGGGCGCGAGCGCCAGCAGCAGGGCCAGCAACGCGAGGTTGCGCGCGTGCCCAAAGAAGCGGCTGAGCACCCAAGGCGCGGGGTCGTAGCGCAGCGCCACCCCGGCCAGCACCAGCAGCCCGACACCGACCGCCAGCGCCAGGACCAAGCGGCTGCGCCAGGCAAGGAGCGCCGCGATCCCGGCGATGACCACCGGGCCGCCGCGCAGCAGGCCAACTCCGCCGTCCAATACATCCAAGGCGCCCAGCGGTCGATAGAACCCCGGATGGTCGGCCCACCCGAACGACAAGCCTGACGATCCCGAACCCGTGAGCGCCGACGCCAGTGAGCCACCGCCGAGCGCGAGCAGCAGCAGCGCAAGCACCGGCCCGGCCCCCGATCGCAGGGCGGCATTTCCGAGCGCCGTGCGATCTCCCCTGGATCGCACCAGGGCCACGACTTCCAATCCACCCCAGAGGACGAGCAGGATCGGGGCCAGCGTGGTGGCGAGCAGGCCCACGAAACCCACCAGGGCAGCCAGCGTGAGCGTGGCGGGCCAGGTGCGGCGCTCGGGCCGCGCCGCGTGCTCCAGCACCACGAACGCCAGCGCGTAGGACAGCGTATAGACGAAACGCCAAATATCCGGCAGCGCCGCTCGCTCCGATGCCCACGGCAGCTCCACCACCGGCCAATAGACCTCGGTCAGCGAGGCGCGGATTCCAGCCGCCGGAATCCCGGCCGGCAGCGGAACCTGCACGATGTCGACGGCATCGCCGATGAAGGTCCAGGCTCCGGCCGTGAACAGCAATGGCGCCGTGAGCAGCACGGCAAATTTCGATGCGTAGCGGAGGAGCGCCGTCACGACGACCAGGAAGAAGCCCGTCCACAGCCACACGTCCAGGATTTCAGTGGTCAGGGCCAGATCCGGGCCAACGGGCGGCGCCAGCAGGCCGATCAGCAGGCCGGTGCCGTGGTGGTAAGAGGCCGGCAGGTCGGGAGTCCAGAAGAACACCGGCGGGAAGCCGCCGGCGCGGATCGAGGCGGCCAGCCCAAGGTGGTTGATGGCGTCGGGTATCGACAGGAATTGCCGGCTGGCAAGCGCCACCCAGCAAATCGCCAGGACGGCGACCGCAAATGCGGCGACGGTGCGCGGCTTGGCTTGGAGGCGGTCGGGGAATCGCCAAGCCAGCGCCGCGGCGACAGCGATGACAAGGGCCCAGGCAACGGCCGCCGCGGCTAGGCCCGGGACGACGTACATGATGAAGTTCGCCAGCAAGCCCCAAAGCGCGGGACCGACCATCAAACCCTGCGCGAGGGCCGCGCGGTCGTCGGTTTGCCGCAGCGCCACACGAACCACGGCGTAGCCCACCGCCGCCAGCACCACCAGCTCTGCCACGAGCAGCAACAGGCCCGGAATCACCGTCGGATCTACGGTCAAGCCCGCGAACTCCACGACCCGGCCACCAGTGACCGTTGCGCCGCAACCACTACACCGCGGATTGGCACGGGAGCCACGCGACCACCAATGTTGAAATCTCCGAACTTCTCCCAAGGCTGCACGCCGCGCGCCCCTCTGTCACTCATGTCCGGCTTTGGCCCATCGTGTTCGAGGTGATTACGGCGTCACCGGCGATCCAGGGAGCGACTCCCCGTCAAGCACCTCGTCGAACACCGCGTAGGACACCGCGCCAGCATCGCTGACCGCGATCATGAGCACTGGAATGAAGGCCGTTTCGCGCCAGAATTCCGGCTGGTACTCGTGTCGCAGGCGGACCGCCAGCACCCAGGCGCCCACACCCAGCTCCCCGTCGGAGGCCGCAAGCGGCGCCAAGGCCCCGGCGGCGTCGCGGACCGCCAAGCTCGCTGCGGGAACGTCGAGCTCGTAGGTGTGCGAGCTGGTCGCCGTCCCCGACGAGATAAGTCCGCCGAACCATTTGGCGATCTCAGGTCCCCGGCCCTGCCCCTGGAATCTGGTTGGGAGCCCCCACGGCCCGCCGTCAACCCGCACGACGACCCAGTCCTGGCCCGTCCAGCGTTCCGGTGCATGCTCCTGGAATGCGGCGGTGAATGTGACGCGCCCACCGTCAATGCCCGCATCGGAGATTCGCACCGTGACCGGCGGCTCCTGACGCGCCGGAGGTGGTGGCGCCATTGACGCCAATGCTCCGTGCGGCGCGTAGACGGCGATCCTTTCGTTCTGCCAGACAGGCCGCCGCGCGCCCGGCGGAAACATCCACGTCCAGGGCTCGATTGACGCCGGGAGAACCACCAGATCGGGCACCCGTTCGCCCAGCGGCTCCACGGTCCACGGCGCCGACGACCGCAGATGCAAGGGTTCCGTATCGATGACGCCCACCAGCCGGACATGCGACAGCACCGAGGCGACGCGCAACCGGTCCAGCCAAAGGGTTTGCGGAGCCAGATACGCCACCGTTGCGGCTGGCGCCGACCGCAGCGCCTCGAACGACTCGGCATGCGGTGCGACATCAAGCGCAAGGAACGCCGGCCGCACGCGGTAGAGCGCCTCGGCGCCATCGCGGACCAGGAGCTCGAATAAGCGTGGGTCGGCCAGCCAGCCTTGCGCGCGCTCGGGGAGCCCGGCAATCCAGGTATCCGTGGCGTGCACATAGTCGAGACCCAGCCGCCGCATGGCGCGCGGTTCCAGATAGCGATGGGCGTCCCAATACGCGGGGCCTAGGTAGTAGATCAAGTGGGTGATTTCGGCGAAGCCGGCATTGCTCGGGCGGCCGGTGGCGAAGAACACCGTCCAAAACGGCGGCTCGGAGGTGAGCACGCGCGCATCGGGGGCGGTGTGATCCCGGATGTGGTCCGCCACGCGGTCGGACATGACCGGTAACTGAAACCGACGGGGAGGCACGAGATCGCCACGCGCATTCAATTTCGGCTCAACGGAATTGGCGTTGGCCAGCTGCACGCCATGCCCGACCGCCAGACCAAGACTGCGCACCTGAGCCGCGGCGGTTGGCCAGACAATCAGCCCAATCAGCAGCGCGCCGATGACGTAGCGCCAACGCACGGAAGGCAGGCTCGCTAGGCGAATGCCGAGCGCCGGCAGCAACGCCAGCAACGCGAGATTGCGGGCGTGCCCCGCCAGGCGGTTGAGGTCGAGGGGATAGGTTGGATAGGACACGACCAGCCAGGCCAGCACCAGCAGTCCGGCGCCGGCCGCCAAGGCCACCACAAGCCGATCGCGCCAAGCCAGCGCCACCGCAAGCCCCGCCACGACCAGCGGCCCCATGCCCGCAAGGGCCACACCGCCCGCATGCACGTCGAACGTGCCGAGTGCCTCCCACTGTCTCGGGTCGGGGTTCCACGCCAACGACAGGCCGGGGGGCCCCGCACCGCCCAGAATCCGCGTGAACACGGTCCAATCGAGCAGGAGCAGCAGCGCCGCCAACGCCAAGCCTAAACCGGATCGCAGCACCGTTCTCACGGCTGCGCCGTCTCGTCGCGCGCGAACCCCGTCCGCCACCGCCAGGCCGGCCCACGCCAACATCACCACCGGCACGAGCGTGGTGGAGAGCAGACCCAGGAAACCCACCAACCCCGCCAGCGTCGCGGTCGCGAGCCAGGAGGCGCAGTCCGAGCGCGCCGCGCGCTCGAGCACCACGAACGCCAGGGCATAGCCCAATGTGAAGGCGGGCTTGGAGATGTCGGGCACGATTTCCACAAACCGCGCGGTCGGCGACAGCTCGACCGGCGGCCAGTAGACGCCGGCCAGCGATGCGCGCAGGCCCGCGTCCGGCAGTCCGGCCGGAATCGGGAGCTGCAAGATCCCCGCGCCCGCGCTGGCGAATGTCCAGAGCCCGCTCGTGAGCAGCAGGGGGGCGAGCAGTAGCGCAATCGGCCACGACCCGTACCGCGCCAGCGCCGTCACCACCACCAACGCGAAGCCAATCCACGCGTAGACCCCAAGCAGCTCAGAGACAAAGGCCAGGTCCGTTCCCGTCGGCGGCGCCAACAGGCCGACCAGGAGGCTTGGGCCGTAGTGATAAGGCGCCGGCGCACCCGGACCCCAGGGCAGCTCTGGAGGAAACCCGCCCGCCCGGATCGACGCCGCCAACCCCAGGTGGATCATGGGGTCCGGGATCGACCCAAGCTGCCGCGCAGCGGTCGACACCCAGAGCAGCGCCACCACGACTGCGGCGAATACCGCCGCCACGCGCGGGCGCGGCCCAATGGGTTGCGGCGCGCGCCAGGCCAGCACTGCGCTCAGCGCCAGCACGACGCCCCAGCCCACGGCCGCGCCAGCAAGACCGGGCACCGCGTAGAGCACCACGTTGGTGATGAGGCCCCAGAGCGCCAGACCGATTACCAGGCCTTGGGCCAGGGCCATTGGCTCGTTGTCCTGCCGCAGCGCCACCCGTGCGACCACGTAGCCCACGGCGGCCAGCGCGGCGAACTCCGCCAGCAGCAGCAGGAATCCCGGGACAACCGACGGATCGACGGTCACTCAAGCCACCTCCGCCGCACAGTCACTGTCCGGCGCCGCACGGCTCAATCGATGAGACCGAGCTTTCGGTCCGTCACGTCCTGGTAGGCGCTGACGCGTCCGCTGCGCACGTCGTCCAGCGTGACGATCGCGCCGGCCTGGCTCGATTCGTGCACGGCGAGCACCAGCGCCACGGCCGCCTCGCCGGCGTCGAGGTCAACCTCGACGGGATTGCCCGAATCGATGGCTTCGGCCAGCTCGCCGAGCTCGTGGGCGATCAGCTTGCGATCGGCCTGGGGGAACGCAAAGTCGTAGCGCGCCAGGCGGTCGCTGCCGAACAAATCCGTCGTCATGGGATCAAGCGAAAAGTCGGGCGCCAGGGCGAGCACCTCGTCGTCGTCGAGCGGCTCCGGGCCGCCGCACCAGACTTTCAGCGGCCGGCCGCTGCGTACGCCGAGCGTTTCGAGCCGGCCCTCCGAACCCAGCACGGCGCTCAGGTGTTGGCCTGCGTCCGGGGCCGAGAGCTCGAGTCCCCAGGTGCCAGCGGCGCCGGAGGCGAACCCGAGCATGGCCTGCAGCGAATCGGGCGCCGTGGCCTCGAACGTGTCCGGCAAGTCGGCGCGGAAGCGCGCGTACATGCCGCTGGGCGCTTCGTCGATGCGGCCGGTGGTCCGCACCGGCTCCAGCAGCCGCGTGATGCCGGCCACCCGATCCACGGGACCCATGAGGTACATAATCATGTCGGCGTAGTGCACGCCCACGTCCATCAAGGGGCCGCCGTCCTCGCGAAAGTGCCTCCAGGGCGTGATGAGCATGGCGTCGCTGCCGCCGGCCCGCAGCTCGACGATGGAGCGCGGCTCGCCGATGGCGCCCGCATCCAGCAGCGCGCGCGCGAGCCGCAGAATCGGGTCGCGCCGGTAGTTCTCCGCCACCGAGACCATGCACCCGGAGCGCGACGCGGCGGCGCGAATCTGGGCGCAACCGCGCATGGTGACGGCCAGCGGCTTTTCAACGAGCACGTGGAGCTCGGCATTCAGCGCCTCGGCCGCCGCGACGTGGTGCGCGCCCGCGGTGGTGACGATGTCCGCCGCCTCCAGCTCGGGCCGCTGCGACTTGGCCTCGGAAATGCTGGTGCAAGCCGCGGGCCGGTTGCCGAGAAACTCTTCAACCTCGCCGGCGACGAATTCGGCCCGCTCGCGGTCCACGTCCACCACCGCGGCCAGCTCGACGAGGCCGGGACGCACCCGCGCCAGCTCCACGAATCCCCGCAAATGACGACGGCCCATGCCGCCGCAACCGACTAGTGCGAACTGGTGCGCCATGCCAACCTCCCCCCTGCCGCTTTGGACTCGATGATACGTACGAGTTGAGACTTAGGAGCGGGCGCGGACTCGCAGCAGGCGGCCCTGATCGTCTGTTATGTAAAGCTCTCCGGCTTCGTCCTCGCCAAACGACGTGATCCGGGCGTCCAACTCCCCCTGCAGCCGCATCTGCCAGGTGCCCGCGGCATCCCGCCGCAGCGTCCAGACGTTGCCGCTGCAGTAGTCACCGAAGACGTAGGCGCCGGCAAGCGCCGGATAGGCCGAGCCGCGATAGACGTAGCCGCCGGTCACCGAGCAGCCGCCGTCCCGGCCGTAGACGGCGACCGGGTCGGTGAAGCGCAATGAATTGCACTCGGGACTGCCCTCGACGAAGCAGCTGAAGCCCTCCATGAGCTTCCAGCCATAGTTTTCCCCACCTGTGGACGAAGCCGGGGCAAAGTCGATTTCCTCGAAGCTGTTCTGGCCGACGTCGGCGATGTAGAGGTCACCGGTGGCGCGGTCGAACGAGAAGCGCCAGGGGTTGCGCAAGCCGTAGGCCCAGATCTCGGCGCGCGCGTCGGGCACGCCCACGAACGGATTGTCGGACGGCACGCGATAGGCGCCCGGCGCGCTCACGTCCAAGCGAAGCAGCGTGCCCAGCCAGGTATCCAGCCGCTGGGCGTGATTCTGCGGATCGCCCGCCGCCCCGCCGTCGCCCAGCGCCACATAGAGCATGCCGTCAGGCCCGAACGCCAGCATGCCGCCGTTGTGATTGGCGAACGGCTGCGGTTGCGTGAGCAGTACCCGCGCCGACGTGGGATCGGCGCGGTCGGGATCGTCCGAGACCCGGTACTCGGCGACCACCGTGGCGCCCCGCAACTCCGTGTAGAAGACAAAGAAGCGGCCGTTCGAGGCGTAGTCCGGGTGAAACGCCAAGCCCAGCAGCCCGCGTTCGTTGGCGCGCGAGTTGACGATGCCGGTGAGGTCCAGGAACGGGTCCGGGACGAGTTGTCCGGCGACGACGATGCGAACGCGGCCTTCCTTCTCAATGACGAACAGGCGACCGGAGCCGTCGCCGGCGTGGCCGGCATACACGGGACGGACGAGACCGCCAACGACCCGATCGGCTGTGAGGCCGCGGAGCACGGGCGGCGCCGGCGTGGGCGTTGGGGTCGGCGTCGGTGCGGGCGTGGGAGTCGGAGTTGGTTCGGGGACGGGCGTTGGCGGCGGCGAGTGGGCCGGCGTCGGTGTGGGTGGTTGGGTTGGAGTGGGCGCCGGCGGGATTGCCGGAGCTGGGGTGACGGCGGGAGCAGCAGGTGGGGGAGTTGCGGGCGCAGCGGTCGATTCCGGCGCGGGCGACGCCGTCGGGTCGGGTGACGACGCGACCTCGGCGACGCCCGGTGGAGTGGGTGCCTCCGTGGGCGTGGCGGTCGGTTCGGGCGCTCGCGGCGGCAGGGCCGTGGGTCGGGCGACGACCGCCGCGGGGGCCGCGAGGGCCGTAGGGGCAATCACGGGCGCGGACGTCGGGGTTGGGATGCCACCGGCCGGCTCGGCGCCTTCGTCACAGGCTCCACCGGCCATGAGCGCCAGCATGATTGCCGCCAGCGCCAACCGCGCAAGCTTCATGCGGCGGCGCTTCCGAACGCTCGAACGTGTGGCCTGGTCACGAGTGAGAGAATATCCGCCGTGAGCCGGAGCCACGACGGCCGGCAGCGCAATCTGGCGGAAGCACATGGGAAGACTCGAAGGTAAGGCCGCGCTGATCACAGGAGGAGGCACCGGCATCGGGCGCGCCATCGCGCTGCGCTTCGCGGCGGAGGGCGCGCGCGTCGTGATCGCGCAGCGCAGCGCCGAGGCGCTCGACGCCACCGTCGCCGACATCGAGGCTGACGGCGGCTGGGCCAGAGCGGTCCCGACCGATATCACCCAGACCGACCAGGTGCTCGCGCTGGTCGATCATGCGATCGAAGCGACCGGCCGGCTGGACATCCTCGTCAATAACGCCGGGCGCACGGGCCGCGCCGGGGCGTTTCTGGACGTCGATCTGGATGTCTGGCGGGACTTCATTGAGACCAATCTCACCGGGCCGTTCGTGATCGCCCAGGCGGTGGCGCGTCACATGGTCGACGCCGGCATCCCCGGCCGGATCATCAACACCGGCTCGGTGGACTCGTTCGCCTCGGAGATGCAGGCTGCACCCTACGCCGCGAGCAAGGGCGGCCTGCTGATGCTCACGCGCAGCATGGCCATCGAGCTCGGCGGGCACGGCATCGCAGTCAATCTGCTGGCGCCGGGTCCGATCCTGGTCGACAAGAACACGCCGCGCTATCAGGACCCGGCGCTGGTGGCCAAGCGCACGGAGGCCATTCCTCTAGGTCCCTTCGGACGCGTCGAGGACGTGGCCGCGGCGGCGCTGTTCCTGGCCAGCGACGAGTGTCAATACGTGACCGGGAGCGCCATCACCATCGACGGCGGCACGCTGGCCAAGGCGCACTTCTAGAAGGCCTCGGGTTCGACGCCTTCTCCCCGGAAGGAGTGCTTCGAGAGTGGTGTAGGGGCGGGTTTGTAACCCGCCCGACGCCGGGCATTCGGCGCGCTTGCAGGTGGGACCGGACTGGATTCCGGCCTCCGCCGGAATGACGAAGGGGTTACGCACGGGTCTGCTGAAGTGGGGAAGCTTGTGAAAAGGGTCGGCAGTGCATGCTCCAGACGAGGCCGATCAGCCACCCGCTTACGGACGGCCGCCGACGCCGCCGTCACCGGCAGCCGCTAGAACCTGCCCTAAAGCTGAACGTCGTCCAGCGGCCAGATCGGCCGGCGCAGGCGGGTGTAGCGGTGCTCGCGCGGGTCGAAGCGATGCTGCGCGGGGAAAGCGACCCGATGCACGCTGCCGGCGATGGGCTCGTAGGCGCCGCGGAAGTGGTTGGCGGACTTGACGCCGATCCACGACAGGCGCTCGGGCTCGAACCCGAGCATGCGCGGTCCCTCCAGGTCGAACACCTGCATCCGGAGCGTCGTGACCGCGACGTGGACGCCGCCGATGCGCAGCAGCACCGACGGACCGAAGTCCTGCACCATGCCCGTGTACATCGGGCCCGTGATCGAAAAGCGCAGGTCGAGTAAGCGCTCGACCACCGCGGTGGCGTGCACCGGCGGTCCCTGGTCGGGCGCCGACTTGCCGCCGACGTCCACGGTGATTTCGGCGCCCTCGCCGGCCTGCTGGGCGATGCCCACGACCTCCGGGTCGCACAGCGTGACGATGAGGGCGCTGGTCAGGCCCGCGTCCAGAAACGCCCGCAGCATGCCCACCGAGTCGCCCGGCGCGCCGCCGCCGGGGTTGTCCTGCGGATCGCCGAACACGGCCGGCCAGCGGTTGACGTCACGCGCCGTCCGCAGCGCGTCGTCCCACGACTCGAGGTCGGGCAGAAATAGGTCGCGCTGGGCGTAGATCCAGGCGGCGAGCGCATCGGCCTCCCGCCGCGCCAGGTCCCGGTCACGGTCGGCGACCACAATGACGGAGGCCCCGGCGTCGTGGATGTCGGCCCACGGGAATCCGGGCGCCACGGACGCGGTGAGGATCCCGGGCTGGGTCTCGAGCGCGTGGGCGCGGGCGATGATCGAGTCGAACGGCTCGCGTCCGGTGAACTGGCCGCCGGTCCACAGCATCGGCAGTTGCCGCCACGCCATCACGGGGGACAGCTCGCCGCGCAGCGTGCCGACGATCATCTCCGAGGCTTCGAGACCCCGTTCCAGGAAGTCGGTGTGCGGGTAGTTGTCGCAGGGAATCAGCGCGGTGGCGGCGTCGCACATGCGCTGGGTGATGTTGCCGTGAAGGTCGAGCGTGGAGATGACCGGCGGGTCGTCGCCGATCACATCACGGATGCCGCTGAGCAGGTCGCCCTCGCCGTCCTCGACGTCCTCGATCACCATCGCGCCGTGGAGATCCAGCAGCACGCCGTCCACCGGACCGAGGTTGGCCAGGCGCTCCAGGAACTCGTCTCTCAACCGCCGCCAGGCGTCCGACTCTACCGGCGCCGACGGCTCGGCGAAGGTCCACAGCACAGGCGCCAGCTCGAAGTCGAACTCCTCGGCGCCCGCAATGAATCCCCCGGCGCCGGAGTTGACGCCGCGATGCAGGTCGATGATCTCGTCACCGCGGAGCAGCCCGCGTCCGGTCTCCGAGAACGCCTCGTAGGGCGTAGCGACCGGCGTGAAGGAGCTGGATTCGTGCGCGATGGCGCCAATGGCAATCCGCATGGCCAAAGTCCCGCGCAAGCGTGCCGCCGAACCGTGGCACGCCGCCGCGCGGAACGTCAACGCGCGGAGGCGTGCTCCCGGCGGTGGCGGCTCACGCCGCTAGTGTCCAGCCCATGTCCTCGGGCCACGCTTGGGGGATCTGTTCGACGTCATCGCCGGTCAACTGGGTCAGGTGTGCTCCCAGGGGTTGACGAGGTCGATGTCCATTCCCTCGAAGTCCCGCACGTTGCGGGTGGCGATGGCCAAGTCGTGGGCCTTGGCTGTTCCGGCGATGAGCATGTCGGCGAGGCTTGACGGGCGACCTGCACGAGCCGCGTCCGCCCGAAGCCGGGCCGCCCACTCCGCGCTGGCACGATCGAGGTCGAGAATCCGCTCCCCGTAGATTCCGAGAAACCGCGACAGATCTGACCGCAACCGCTCCCGGCGCCGTCCCTGCGGCGTGAGCTGCAGCCCGAACTCCAGCTCGTGCACGACCAGGGCTGCGAGCCAGAAATCAGCCTGTCGCGTCAGAAAGGCGGTGACCTGAGGGCTTGGACGGCGCTTCATCATCTCCGACACGACGTTCGTGTCGAGGAGGAACCCGCTCAATCATCGCCCCAGTCGGCGTCATCCCAGTCCGCGAACGGAATCTCTCGGTGTGACTCCTCATGGCGGTCGGGAATCTCGAGATTGGCGCCGCGCGGCATGTTCTCGACCAGCCACCGGCCCATGTGTGTCTCGGGAGGCGACTTCTCCCGCCACACGCGCTCGGGCACGACGACGAAGGGTTGCCGCAGGCCGATGCGCTGCGGGCCCTCCTCTTCCGCCAGCCGCAGGACCTCCGATAGCTTGGCCTTGGCCTCGGCGACCGTCCAGGTGCGCTGTGATTCGCCGGCGCTCACTCGCAGGCCCTCCAGCAAAACTAGACTAGTCTAGACCAGATTAGCGTGCGACCCGGCCGGCTCCGCCGCGCCGGCGGTCAACGCGCCGGGGCGTGCTCCTGGCGAGACCGTGCGCGTGCGCGGCGTTTGCGGCCGGTGTGGGCGTGGGCGGCGATTACCTATTCTCAAAGCATGTCGCTGCCAAGCACTAAGTACGGTCTCCAATAGACTCTTGCGTCGAATGGACACACTCCACTCAGATCATCTCACCGAAGTGCTGTCCCTCGGGCAAGTAGGCGAATGGGTCTGCAATACGACCCCCGGCCTGCCGAAGCCACGCATCAACCCACATGCACCACGCCCAGAGGGCGTTGTCTCGCAGGTTATACACCTTTACCGGGCCGGGGATTAGGCTAGACAAGTCTCCGGCATGGCGCGAAAGCAAGTCCCGACGGTGCTGGCTATTTTGTTCCCCAATGGTCACGGTCTCCAAATATGTTCCGGACGAAACAACGGTCCCACCAAGCACTAACGACAAATCAGGTCGTTCAACAACAGGTACTCCCGACAGTTCTTGAATAAAATTTCTCTTTAGCGTATGAGGCATTAGTGACTCAAAAGCCCAGATTAAGTAAAGGCTGGCATCGATTCGTCTAATCGCCGACTTGGTTTCATAAAAGCGTCGCTGCATTGACTTGAATCGTCTACCTTTTGCGACTGCGTCCGCCAGCGATTTCTTATCTAACTTAGCTTTCACCTCTATCAGGGCGTATACTGATTCTACCGGCCAAATCTGCTTTGTGGAATCAGGGTAGAGAGGTGCATTGAATTGCTCGTCTACGATAATGAGGTCAGCTTGATTGGAGTACATGCCATCATGGGAAATCACCAGCCCCGACTTGACAGCAAATCGCTTCGGAAGATGATTCTTCAGGAATTTGGCAACAATATCTTCGAGATTTTCCCCGGACGTAGGGTTGTGTTTCTTGAAGTCTCGCCTAATGCCATCGGACTTTTTGGACATTTCTTGCGCAACATCCGCAAGATACTCATGCATGGCCATGTTGAACGCACTACCTCCAATCCAATCTATCAAAGAGTCTTCTGCGGTAGCAGTGCGTCGCGCTGGGCGGTGATTGCACGCGACTGGAGGGCATCGCCGACGTGTTGGTCTCCGAGAGCACCGCTAAGTGTGCCACGAAGCATTAATTTGAGGTGGCGGCACACGCGTGCCGCCGGACTGTGGGACGCAGACGCACAAAACGTCAACCCGCCGGGGCGGGCTACTGGCGTGACCCTGCGCGTGCGCGGCGTTTGCGGCCGGGGTAGGCGTGGGCGGCGATGGCGAGGGCGAAGACTACGCCCACCGCGACCGTGGGCCAGACCCAAGTGCCCGGAGTGATCTGAAGGCGATGTGCGTAGGAGATCGATCCGGGGCCGCCGGTGACGTCGACCTGGATGGTCCAGTCCACGTCGTCCGGGGCGCGCTCGATCATTTCGTAGACGGTGCCGGTGTAGATCGCGTTCCAGGGGCCGAGCAGGCCGTCCGGCGTCAGGGCCATGATCGAGACCTGGGCGCCGGTGACCCGCTCGCCGCTGCCGAGCTCGCGCAGGTCGATGGAGTAGTCGAGCCAGCCCTCGTTGAGGATGGCGAAGGCCCGGATCTGATAGGGGCCGCGGTCGCCGCTGAAGACCAGGCTGCCGCCGTGCGCGGCGGCGGCGCTGGGGAGGGCGAGCGCGACGAGGGCGGCAATGATCCAGGCTGCGGTCCGTCGCCTTGCCAAAAGGGCGCGTCTCAAGGTTTGACCGGACTGGATTCCGGCTTCCGCCGGAATGACGGAGGGGGCGGTGGGCGCGATGCGTTTACAGGCGTTGTGCTTGTTCGCCTGCTCCTTGGATTCCTCGCTGTGCTCGGAATGACATGCGGGTAGGGAATGACCTGGAGGGTGGGAACGGCGGACGGCGTGGGTTCGGCGTTCGGGGTACGGGCGGGTTTGAAGCCCGCCCCTACGCGGATCTACGGGAGTCGCCTGCCGCAAGCAGGGCGAAGCCGGGGCAACGCGTGATGACTGTCTGACCGCACGAGGGCGGCGTCCGGTCACGACCCCGTCCCGACCGAGCCAACTACACGTTGCAGTGCGGCTTCGAGCTCCGTGGCGCTCACCAGTCCCTCGAATCTCGCGCTGACGACGCCGGCGCCGTCGATCACGAACGTCCAGGGCTCGGTTTGCAGGTTCCAAGCTTGGAAGGCAGGGGTGGGAACCAGCCGCCCTTCGGAGCGGGCGACGGCCAGGTCGAAGGGCTCGAGATGGATGAAGCGCACCCGGTCGCCGTAGGTCGCGTGCAACGACGCCACCTCTTCGTAGACCGGGCCGCACATGTGCGAGACGCAGAACCGCGGGGTGCTGAACTGCACGACCAGCGGGCGTTCCTCGGCCAGCGCGTCGGCCACGGTGACGGCGTACATGTCCGGCACGGGCTCCTCCGCACTGGACAGCCGCTCGACATCGGCGACGCCTTGCATGGTGGGGTGATCGATCGGGAGCGCGGCCATTCCAACGCCCGGCGCCGAGGGTTGCGAAATGACGTTGAATGCGGCTCGCGCCCGAAATGCCTCGGCATCCGGCGGATCGACGGTCAGCTCGGCGGACCAAATGCCGGGTGTGTCGAACTCGGCGGGCTCGACCACGTAGTAGCCGCGTCGGTCGAGGTGCATGTGGACGGAGCCATCGGCATGGATGTGCGGGGTCGTGTTGCGGATCTCGAACGACGTGGCAGGCCGCGAGAATTTGAAGTGCGTCGCCGGACCGTCGAGCAGCGAGAAGCGGATGTCCACCGCCGCCCGGTCGATGCCGACGCCGTCGTTGGTGACCACTGTGAACGGAAACCGGTTGGGGCCGACCACGAACTCCGTCGCCGTGAGGAAGACGTTGACATCGGGGCGCTCGGCCGGCTCGCCGCAGGCCCCGATGGCGACTCCCGCGACGGCGATCCCCAGGCCCAGGAGCAGGCGCCGGCGCGAGAGGACCACGGGCATTGGGCGCCTCACCGACGCCCACTGTCCGGCGGCGGCAAGCTGATACCCTCGTGACTCATTCGCACAGACGCCCTCGCACTATAGCGAGGAAGCCGGACCGGTGGCCGCACCAAAACTGACCGAGAGCGACCAGGACCACCTCCGCGCCATCTACGACGCGGGGGGCGCGCGCGCCCAGATCGCGATGGGCCGCGTGGCCGAGGTGGCCGGCAACTCGCCGGCCTCGGTCACCGTGGCGGTCAAGCGGCTGCACGCCCGCGGATTGGTGGACTATGTGCGCTACAAGGGCGTGCGGCTGACGCCCGACGGTGAGCGCCTGGCGCTGGAAATGGTGCGGCACCACCGTTTGATCGAACGGTTTCTGGTGGAGTTCCTCGGCTACGACTGGAACGACGTGCACCAGGAGGCCGACCGCCTGGAACACGCGATTTCCGAAGAGTTGGAGCGCCGCATCGCAGCCCGGGTGTCGGACCCCACGACCGATCCCCACGGAGACCTGATTCCGACCGAGGCTCTCGAGGCCGTGGACGACGCGTCGGTGACGCTGACCACCACCGCCGCCGGGCAACGCGTGACCGTGGCCCGCGTGTCGGACCGCGACCGGGAAATCCTGGCCTATCTGACCGAGATCGGCCTGGTGCCGGGCGTGCGCGTCCATGTGCGTGAACACCTGCCCTTTGACGGCCCGCTCGAAATCTGCATCGGCGACCAGATCCATCACCTGGGTCGGCCGGTCTCCGATCGGGTGTTTGTGCTGCCGGTCGAGTAGGACGCGGCGGCGGGGCAGGCGATCCATTTGGCGGGGGCGGGCGGGTTTGAAGCCCGCCCCTTCGCCGGATCGATTCGCGCATTCGAATGGTCTACGCTTGCGCGAAATGAACGGTCTTCCCCGCACCATCCGCACGCCGCGACTGACCCTGCGGCCGTTCGAGTTGCGCGATATCGAGCCCCGCCAGGCCTATTGCAACGACGCTGAGTGGGCCCGCTATTTCCCTCTGCCGCTCCCGTATACCCGCCGCGACGCGGAGGAATTCGTCATCGGGCGGCTGGTGGACGACTGGGGCAAGGACCCGTCGTGGTGGGCAGCCGATCTGGACGGGGAGCTGATTGGCCACATCGGGCTGTGGCCCGACCCGCAGAACCGCCACGCGGAGGTCGGCTATGCCATCGCCAGGCCGCGCTGGGGCCAGGGCTACGCCACCGAAGTCGTGAGCGCCGTCGTAGACGCCGTGTTCGCCAGCACCGACTTCGAGCGCGTTTACGCCCGCGCGGACGTGCGCAACGCCGCGTCGCGGCGGGTCCTGGAGAAGGTGGGCATGGTCCAGGTCGGCGAAGTGCGTGACAACCGCGTCGCGCATGGCCTGCGCGTCGACGACGCCTACTACGCGGTGCTCAAAAGCGACTGGCCGCCCGCGGGAGATGCGAGCGACTGAGCCCGCGCGGCGCTATCATCGCTGCCGTCACCGCCTGCAATACGCGTAGCGCCATGAACGAGTTTCGCGACTCGACCGACCTCGTCGGCGATGCCGACCGCCTGCGCGCCCGCGCCGAGGACGATGGCTACCTCTTCATTCGCGGCCTGTTGCCGGTCGCGAATCTCGAGCGCGTGCGGCTGGAGTTTCTCGAGATTCTGCGCGACCTGGGTTACGCCGACGCCGAGGGCTACCGGGACCAACTGGTGAACCCGGACGGCATCCCGGAGGGTCGCGGGAGCATCCCCAACGACACCTACGCGCGGCTCTACCTGCTCGAATCCTTCCACGCGCTGCAGCTCGAGCCGGCGTTGCTTGGGGTCATGGAGGCCTTGCTCGACCCTCCGGTGCTGGCGCATCCCAGCATCATCTCGCGCGTGATGTTTCCGCAGCGCGAGATGTTCACCACGCCCCCGCACCAGGACTTTCCCCACGTGCAGGGCTCGGCCGACGTCTACACGGCTTGGTTTCCCTTGCACGACTTGCCGGCCTCGATGGGTGGGCTGGCAGTTGCCGCCGGCTCCCACCGGCGGGGCGTCTACGACTATCGCCCGGCGCTCGGCGCGGGCGGCATTGCCGTGATCGATCCGCTGGAGGGCGCCTGGGCGACCAACGAGTTTCGCCAGGGCGACGCCCTCATCTTTCACAGCCTGACGGTGCATCAGGGCCTGCCGGTGACGGGCGACCGGATCCGCCTGTCGATCGACGGCCGCTACCAATGCGCCCGCGAACCGGTGCTCCAACGGAGCCTGCTGCCGCATATGGGCGTGACGACGTGGGAAGAGGTCTACGCCGGCTGGGAGTCTGACGACTTGAAGTACTACTGGGGCGACCTGGAGACCACAATCGCCGACGTCAACGATGTCCATCTGGAGCAGGTCGACGCGCTGACGCTGGAGGAATTCGAAGACGGCACGCTGCCGCCCGAGCTTGAGAAGAAATCCATCGGCGCATTGGAGCGAATCATCGCGCGTGACGATCCTGAGCTGCGCGAGCGGGCGGAAGCCGTGCTGGCCGCACAAGCCGCCTCGGACGAGTCGTAGGCGTCGGCGCTTGGTGAGGAGCTAATGGTCCGGTCGGCCTCCGACGACGCGCAGCCGCACGACGCCCCGGCGCCCGCGCCGCATGGGCGCGGCCCGCGTCGCGTGGGGAACGTCAACACCACGGACATACGCAGCGCCATCGAGCTGGGCACGCGCGCCATGGCCCGCTGCTTCAACGCGGACGACGACGATCTGCCGTTCATGTACTCGCGACTGTGGCCCGACGGGTGGTTCGGCTTCAGCCCCTGGCACTGCGCCGTGCAGGTGTCGGGCCGTCACCTGGAAGCGATGCTGCGGGCCGCCGAGGTCACGGGCACGCCGGTGGACGAGGAGGCCATCGCCAAGCACACCCGGGGGGCGTTGTTCTCCTTCACTGGGCCGGTGCCGCTGCCGTGCAACCGGCGGGAGATGGGCGGACCGTTGGTGGAAGTGGACGAGCACAGCATCCGGGAGGGATTCCATGGGCTCAACGCGCTGGTGCGCGACCGAGGCAACGACCAGGCAGCCGAGCTTGCCGAGCAATGCATCGCCACGATCCAGGAGTTCTGGTCGCCCGACGGCGGCTGGGACCTGGCGTCACTCAATCGGCGGTCCGGCCTGGACTTCCAGGCGCGCCCGACCTTCGTCGAGGGCGTGGGTCGAGCCATCGGGCCGCTGGTCAAGTACGTCCGCACGACCGGATCGGACGCGGCGCTGGAGCTGGCGCAGACGTTGAAGGACCACGCACTGGACATAGCCTTCCTGGCCGACGGTTCATATGAGTGGGAACGCTTCGGGGCGCACGGACACTCGACCACGTGCGTGATGTCGTCGTTGGCGCAGCTGGCCGACCTGACCGACGACACGGCATTGCTCGAGCGCGTGCGGACGTTCTACGACGGGGGGCTGTGGACCATCCGCACCGAGATCGGCTGGGTGATGGAGCGAAGCGACCCGGGCCGCAATCCCGACCAGGGTGAGCTAAACAACACGGGCGACATGCTGGAGACGGCGCTGATCCTGGCGCGGCGCGGCTACCCGAGCTACTACGACGACGCCGAGCAGATGCTGCGCGCGCACATCCTGCCGTCGCAATTCCGGGACACGTCGTTCACGGGGTCGCCGCCGGAACCCGATGACAGCGACGCGCGCCGCGACGTGGCCGATCGCGCGCTGGGCATGTTCGGATTTTGCGCGCCCTACGCGCACCGGCCGATTGGAATTCCCGAAGTCGCGCCAAGCTGGGACATCGTGGCCGGCACCACGGGATCGCTCTGCGAGGCGTTCGTGGATGCCGTGCGCCGCGACGGCGACACAACGCGCGTGAACCTGTGGTTCGACCACGCCACCGCCGATGCGCGGGTGGAGTCCAACTATTCGAACGGAGTGCTGCGGGTCACGCCGCTGCGCCGTGGGCCGCTCGCGGTGCGGATTCCGCAATGGCTCGGCGCGGGCGATATCGAAGTCGAGCCGGCTGGAATCGAGCGGCGCTTCTCGGGCGGCTACCTGGAATTCCCCAACCCGACGCCGAATCAGGCCGTCACGCTGCACGCGTCGCTGCCCACGCGGGAGCTGGTGCTCAAACACCGCACCCGCGACATCCGCGTGCGCCTGCGCGGCGCCGAGGTCGAGGCCATGGACAGCTTCGGCACCGACTTCACCTATTTCGACCCGCTCGACTGACGGCGCACGGGCAGCCACGAGGGCTGCCCCTACAGTGGACGTTTGCCTGTAGGGGCGTCCCTAGTGGGCGCCCGTGCGGCCGGTCAGATGGGTAGCCACGAGGGATTGCCCTTCCAATACGCCGCCGATTGTCGGTCCGGTGTAGCATCGGTGCGACGTGGGGACGCGCACGGGATGCGAGCAAGCGATGAAGGTGCGAGCGGTTGACTTTGTTCAGATCCAGGTGCGCGACATGGACCGCGCGCTGGGCTTCTATCGCGACGCTCTCGGGATGCCGGTCGGCGAGGCCTGGGGCGACGAATGGGTGGAGCTGGCCGCCGGCGACACGACGATCGCGCTGGCGGCGGAGGTCGAGGGCGTGAGCGTGGCGCTGTCCGTCGACAGCGTGAGCGACGCGGTCGAAGAGCTCAGGGCGAAGGGCGTGGAGGTGGTGGCCGGACCGCAGGGCAACGATTGGTGCGCCAGCGCCGCGATCAGGGACCCGGAGGGCAACCTGGTGCTGCTGCACCAGCGTCACGACGGCACGGTGGGATAGGGAGACTCTTGCGCACCCGTCCGTCATTCCGACGCCGGCCGGATTCCAGCCAGGTTGAATCTCCAGGTGCTCTCGTGGGATGCGCCGGGGGCAGTTCCCGAACGACCCGTGCTGAGTATCTGCTGAGTCTTGCCGACCGTCTCGGCGAGTGGGTCGCACGAAAAAGGCGTGAGCGGGCGAATGCGTGGGGCCATCCGCCGAACGCTGACTTCGCGGGGCCGACACGGTTCTACGTGTCGAGGGCCAACGGCCATTCCGACTTTCGCAAGGCGGCAGGCGCGCGGCGCTACGCCTCCGGCGTGGTCCGCCGCTATCAGCCCGTCGTCAGGTCACAGGCAGCGTTGCCGCGGCGTCCCGCTGCTCCGCTCCGCTGGGCGCGTCTGGTGGTGACGGGCCTGCAAGTGGCCCCCCGCAGGGCGTTTGGCGTGCTGAGGGGCATCCTGCACCTGTTGCTCGACGAGTCGGCCACCTCATCTCGCACCCAGCGCGTGATTACCGACGCGTCGATTCGGCACAACATGCCCATCCACACCCTGTCGGGCTACGGGGCGTCCGATCTGAACTAGCCGGGGGCACGGAGGCGTCGCGACCATTCGCGACAAGGCCTCGACGCCGCAACCGGACGCGCGAAGGGCGCTTCGGCGCTTGCATAGTGCCAGCAATGCTGGCACTATGCTGGTATGCCGGTTCAGATCACCATTAGGAACGTTCGCGACGAGGTGCGCAACGAGTTGGCGTCGCGCGCGGCCCGTCGCGGCCAGTCCATGCAGGAGTTCTTGCGCGGTGAGTTGGAGCGCATCGCGTCGCGGCCCTCCAACGACGTCTGGGTGCAAGAGGTGCGCCGACGCGTGGCAGCGTCCGGCACGCGCGTGACGGCGTCAGAAATCCTCGAGGCCCGCGACGCGGACCGGAAGTGAGGGCCGTCGTCGACGCATCCGTCCTCACCACGGCTCTGGTCGATGCGGGACCCGAGGGAGAGTGGGCACGAGCAGCAGTCGCCGATGGGCCGCTGGCCAGTCCGGAGTTCGTATTCGCCGAGACCAGCAACATCCTGCGCCGGATGGAGCGCTCCGGCCGGATTTCAACGCTGCAAGCCACCGCCAGCCACCGGGACATGCTGCGGTTGGACATTGCGTTGTTTTCGTTCGCCCCGTACGCGGAGCGCGTGTGGGCGCTGCGCGCAAACGTAACCAGCTACGACGCGTGGTACGTCGCGTTGGCCGAGGCCCTCGACTATCCGATCGTGACGCTCGATCGAAGGCTCAGCCGCGCCACCGGTCCGAGGTGCGACTTCATCACGCCGCCGCGCGCGGAGGTGGACGCCTCGCCCGAGCAAGACTGAATTCCATTGAGCGTTCCGGCTCCACGCGGCCCCAAGTTTCGTCTTTGCCCACTCTGAATGTCATTCCGAACGAAGTGAGGAATCCAAGGACGTTGTGCCTTCTCTCGGCACCTTAGATTGCTCGCTGCCGCTCGGAATGACAGGTGGCTGCCGCGCGGAATGACCGATGGCTGCCGCTCGGACTGACAGGTCGCGATCAGCCCCTCACAGCTCCCGCAGCTTGAACCACGCGGGGTGATCGGCCGGTAGCCGCCGCGGACGTCCATCCCCGTCGACGAAGGCATTTTGCGTGGTGGCCGTGGCGAGCAGCGTGTCGTCCCGCCGGATCTCGTAGCGCAGCCGCACGCGCAGCCGCGAAACCTCGTCCACCCACACACCCACGGTCACCACATCCTCGCCAACGGCTGGGGAGACATAGCGGCAGCTGCACTCGACTAACGACAGGAACATGCCGCCGGCGGTGAGGTCGGCGTAGCCCAGGTCGATCGCCCGCAACCATCCCAGCCGAGCCTCCTCGAGCCAGAGGAGGTAGCTCGAATGGTGCGCGATGCCCTGCGCGTCGGTGTCCGAATAGCGCACGCGCAGGGTCTCGCGGTGGGCGGGCGGCGCATCGGGCGCGTCCCGGCTTTCGCGGGGCATCGGACCGCGTAGCCGACTACGCCCCGACGCGCGCGAGAAAGTCGTCAATGGCGTCCGCACCGTCGAGCACCTGGATGCGCACGTCGAACGACGCCGTCTCGCCGGGCTCGAGAGAGTGCAGGGTGCCGTCGGCGCGGTTGCGCGCGCGGCCGAGCACGGTCGCATTGCCAGGCTCGATGCCGGTCACGTAGTCCCCCGGCGTGGTGTTTCGCCAGTGGTTCAGATACGGCAGCTGGTTCTTGTTCCAGGTGAAGCCCAGCCCCAGCCCGTTGCCCAGCCCGCGATTGACCAGCGCCGCGTGGACCGTGCCGTCGGCCTCGGCCTCCACGTCGTGAATCAACACCTGCACCTGCCAGTCGACGGAGGGGCCTTCGTAGACCTCCCATCCCTCGGGGCTGGCCCCGGTATAGATGTCGTGGAACCGGCGCGATTGGCTGCGCACGTGGAATCGAGTCCCCTCGTCGAGCAGCGGGTGTCCCGGATTCATGTGATAGAGGATCATCATGTGCTGGGTGCGGTGGCCGTGATTGGTCACCGTGTCGTGGATCTCGATGGCGCTGGAGCCCAGTGAGGTTTCGATGCGGCGCACCAGCTCGAGGTTTTCGCCGTAGAGAATCGCCTGGCGCACGCGCCCTTGGACCCACATGCGGTACTCGTCGCCGTCCCAGGCGCCGTCGGCCCAGACGTTGGTCGCGCCGAGGTTGGACAGCCGTCCGTGCAGGCCTTCCTCGCCAGCCTCGTCATCGTCGCCGACGGGGTCGCCCACGTTGGTGAGACCGCCCGTCACCAGAAGGCCGAGCACCGTGGTGCGAATCCAGCCCTGGCCGCCGGGCTCGTAGCGGGCGCCCTGCACGTCGCCCGTCGGCGTGCGGAAGGCCAGGGGGATGCCGCGGTACGAAGCGCTCGAGATGTCCAGGGCACGACCGGGAAGCACGGTGAATCGCAGGCCCGACCCGGTGTCGAAATCGACCGCCTCCACGCCGTCACCTGAGCCGCCGTCGAGGCGATATTCGCGAACGCCGCCGACCTGGGAGAGGTCGCCAACGCGCGCCATCAACTCCGCGCGGGTGTAGTCACGTCCCCAGAGCGTTGGCATCAGGTCATTCCCCATCGGTACCGGGAGACGCATTGTAGGCGGGCGGAGGGATGCGCTCGGCGAGACAAGCACTCGGCGACCGTTCTGCTATCCCGCGCGTTGCGAGGAATCCAAGGTGTACGGATACCGGTGTGGGCTTGGAAACACGGGCAGCTCGGATCTGGATTCCGGCTTCCGCCGGAATGACGGACGGGCCCGGTGGCCCATGCTGCGCGCAGCATGGGAGATTCACTCACGGCCGGCCCCACGCTGCACACAGCGCGGGCCACCGGAGATGTCCCCAGGGTTGTCATTTCGAGCGGAGCGAGAAATCTAAGGAGCAGGGAGAAGGCACAACGTCCGTGGGTTCCTCACGGCGTTCAGAATGAGATCTGAAAGACGCAGGCAAGGAATCCAGGGAGCACGCAGGCAGCGCCCACACAAATCTCTATTCGGCGCGCCCTCGATACACCCCCGCCGGATCGACCACGCACAGCTCGGCGCCGGCGTGGCGGCCTTCGGGAATGGCCCAGGTCACGCCGTATTGGAGCGGCGTCACCTGGCCGTCGGAAATGAAGAACAGCTCCGGGTCGGCGGCGAACATCTCTCGCACGGTGCGCTCGAGATCGCGGGCGCGGAAGAGTCGGGCGACGGCGTTGCCCACCGCGCCTCGCTTGACCAGCCCGCGCTGCTCCAGGCCCTCGCCCAGGCGGTTGAAGTCGTAGCTTCGCTCGGGCATGCCGGGGAAGCTCGGGTCCGGTCCCCACGCCTCGCTGCGCAGGGGAACCACACGACCGTCTGACAGGCGCTGAAGTCCTTCCACGGCGCGCGGGCGGCGGTGAGACCCAATCTCCTGTTCCATGAAGTGACCGGCGGTGAGGTTCTGATAGGGCACGCCCAGCAGCAGGAACCACCCGTCGAGATCGAATATCGCCCGCATGGACGGCTGCGCGTCCCAGCCGTCATCACCGCCGGCGTCGATAATGGTGTCCCGCAGCGGCCCGATGGCGGCCACAGTCTGCACGATGTGGACCGTGCGGCGCGCCTCCGGTCGGCGGAATAAGTGATTGGGAATGGCGCCGGTGGTGACCGGCGTCTCCGCCGGATCGAAGACAAAGCCCGGGTCGTGGTATTGCCCGGTGAAGGTGGGCGCGACCAGCGTTCCGGCGGGCCCGACCGCCGCCAGCAGCGCGTCGACCACCGTGGAGGCCCCGCCATCAACCGCTCCGATGCTGCGCAACGAGCTGTGAAACATCACCAGACCGCCCCGTGGCAGGCCCAAGCGCTCGAGGTCGGCCGTCAATTCCGGGCCGGTGCGGATTGCCCGGCCGGAAGTCGCGCTCACGCCGGGTTCAGTCGCCGGCGCCTAGCTCGTCTTCGAGCCGGCGCCTGCACGGCGAGGACGTTCACGATCGGCTTGAGAGTCTGTCGGCCTCATCAATCACTTCGGCAAGATCCGGAAATTGCTCCCGCGTCAGGATCGTGCGGGTCTGCTCGCCGGACGTTGTGTCATAGACGTGGCGGTGATACTCCTCGGGGGTGTCCACGTGCGAGTTGTCGTAGCGCAGGAGATTCCGGGTTCGACCGTCGAGCCGCTGCGTGACGTGATAATTGAAGTGGATCGACCGTACCTCGAGTTTCGCCCGTGACACGCGAGTCGCCATCAGCTTGGTAACCGCGATTCGCACTGCCCGCTTGCAGGTGATGACGCCAACGCAACGCACGAATTCAGCGCCCTCAGCAACATACCGCACAAACTCGGTCCCGTCGGTGATGACGAACGGGCGCGCTGCCAGCTTTTCCCGGTGGATTACGAGGTAGCGTTCGAGCGCGAGCCAGCTGTGCTTTTCGCGCCTGATTCCTCCAGGTGCGTCAGTGTCGCGTCGGCGAGGAGCCATTGTGAAATCTCTGCCGTCTCCGGAAAGGTTCCAGCGCGCACGCACACCCGCATGGTGTCCGTCGTCATTTCGTAGCGTCGCTCAAAGACCGAAATGCGGCGGCGAAGGTTGCGGCGCAAGGCGCGCACATCGCCAACGGCGATATCGGTCGTCGCCTCAAGCTGCTGCGGCATCCTCCCAAACCTTCCTTAGGCTCACTGTCGCTAAACAATACCGCGCCGCCCGGACCCCACGCAGCCGGGGCGCCCGGTGCTCAGGGGGCGCCTAGCTCGTCTTCGAGCCGACGCATGTGGGTGATGGCGTCGCGCGTGTATTTGTCGAAGAAGTCGGCGTGGCCGCCGGCGCGGAAGACGGTGAAGGGGTCGGCGGTGTCGGGGAGCAGCTCGAACGCCAGCCAGCCGGTGTAGTCCGCCTGGTCGAGCGCCCGCAGCACCTCGCGGAAATCGGTGTGGCCGTACCCGGGCGGCAGGCGGTTGGAGTCAGCCAGGTGCATGTGCGCCAGATGTTTGCCGGCGTGTCGAATCGCGTCGCCCAGGGACGCTTCCTCGATGTTCATGTGGAACGTGTCGCCCATGACGCCGCCGTTGGTCAGGCCGATGGCCTCCCAAAGCTCCACGGCTTGCTCCAGGCGGTTGAGGAAGTAGGTCTCGAATCGCGTCCAGCACTCCAGCACCACGCTCACTCCGCGCTCGGCGGCGTACTCGCCGGCGGCTCGCAGACCGTCCACCGCCCAGCGCCACTCGTCGTCGGGGTCGGCCAGCGGCAGCAGCTTCATCGAGGCGCTGGGGCGTCCCACGATCACCGGCGCGCCTACGTCGACCGCCAGATCGGTCAGCGAGTTTAGGTAGGCCAGCGCGTTGGCGCGGATCTCCGGGTCGGGGTGGGCGAAGTCGCGGTCGGCGCTGATCACCGAACTGATCGAGCTGACGGAAATGCCCGCGTCGGCCACTCGCCGCCGCACGGCAGGCGCGTCGTAGGTCTCGGGCTGGCCCAATAGCTCGATGCCGTCGTAGCCGAACCGCGCCACGCGGTCGATGGACGTGCCGATGTCCTCGCCGTAGTAGACCAGGGCGCTGTAGGCGTACTTGAATCGCCGCATCAGGCAGACCCATCCGCTTGGGGCGCCGAGTATCGCACCTCGGAGCCGCGCGGCATGGGGGCTGGCTCGGAGCGGCCGGGCTCGTACCACGCGCCGGCGATGGGCGGTCGCACGGCGTCCGCGGCCACCACCAGGTCCACCACGCAGGGCCGACCGCAATCCAGCGCCCAGCGAATGGCGTCCTCGACTTCGTCGTGCTGGGTCACGCGCACGCCCTCGCCGCCCAGGGCGCGCCCCAGTTCCGCGTAGTCCACCTCGACCGTGTACTCGGTGCCGATGACGCGGCCGCCGAAGTCGGCCATCTGCCCGTCGCGAATGGCGGCCAGCGACGAGTTGTTGAACACCAGCCAGACCACCGGCAGGCCCCACTCGACCGCCGTGGACACCTCCTGGTTGACCATGAGGAAGCCGCCGTCGCCGGTGACTGCGACGCAGGCCTTGTCGGGCTGCGCCAGCTTGGCGCCGATGATGGCCGTTGGACCCCATCCCATCGGCGTCCAGCCGCCCGGATTCAGGAAGCGCCCGCCGGACCGAATCGGATAGAACGCAGAGAAATAGTGCGCGTGGTTGCCGGTGTCGACGGAGATGATCGAGTCGTCCGGCAGCGCGCGCCGCACCTGCTCGGCCACTCGCAGCGGTTCCATGGGCGTGGCGTCGGGCGGGGTGAGATCCAGTTCGTAGGCGCCCTTAGCGCGGCGGATCAGCGCGGCGTCGGCCTCAGCGGATGGCCGCCCGCCCCGGCGCTCGACGGCCTCGCGCAGGTCGTTGACCACCGCCAGCGCGTCGCCTTCCAGCCCCAGCTCGATCGGTCCGGCGCGGCCCATCTCGCGGGCCTCGATGTCGATCTGGATGATGCGGTTCTGCGGCACGAACGGTTTGCCCTCGGTCCACCAGCTGGTGGACTCGTCGGCGAAGCGGTAGCCCACGGCCAGGATCACGTCGGCGCGCTCGCGGATCAGCTCGTGCGCCACGGGATGCCCGAGCCAGCCGACCATGCCCACCGCCAGCGGGTGGTCTTCGGGCACCACGCCCTTGGAGACGAACGACGAGGCGATGGCCGCCCCCAGGCTTTCGGCGAGTGCGGTGACGGACTCCCCGGCGCCGGAAATCAGCGCGCCGTTGCCGGCGATGATGACGGGGAATTCCGAGTCGATGAGCATTTGCGCCGCGCGGTCGGTGAGGTCCGCATCGGCCCGCGGCCGGGCACGCGCCGGGAACGGGTCGGGGTCCTCGGGCAACGTGTCGACCTCGGACGCTTGCAGGTCCCAGGGAATCTCCAGGCCAACCGGACCGGGTCGCCCCACCTGCGCCGCCGTGAAGGCCTTTCGTACGGCGGTCGGAATCGTGCGCGGGTCGGCGATGGACCAGACGCGCTTGGTGATGGGCTGCAGCATCTGCATAAACGCCTGGTCCGCCGGCGCGGTGTCCGGGCGCGAGGTCTCCTGCAACTGCCCGCGCCCGTACCAGCGCTGGATCGGCGCCCCCACGATGGCCAGCACGGGGCTGGAGGTGGACATGGCCGTGGCGATGCCCATGATCATGTTGGCCGCGCCGGGTCCCACCGATGAGCAGCACACACCCACCTGGCCGCTGACGCGGGCGTAGCCGTCGGCGATGTGGGCCGCCGCCTGCTCGTGCCGCACGAGCATGAAGTCGATCTGGTCGGAGCCGTGGATCGCGTCCAGGATGTTGGTGTTGCCGTGCCCGGGAATGCCGAAGACATAGCGCACGCCGTGGCGTTCGAGCGCGTCGACGAGGACCTCGGCGGCGTTCACGGCGTGGCTCCGGTGCGTCGGCGAATGACGACTAGATTCCCGTCTCCGCGGAAATCTGACAACCGTTGAGCTCTCGGGTCGAGCAGGGGCGGGTTTGAAACCCGCCCCTGCCTCAGCGCAGAGTTCTAGCGGGACTCAGGCGCGACGGGCAGCCACGAGGGCTGCCCCTACAGCAAACGGAATGGGGCTCGAGGCCCTGCAATGCCCGGGTCCGCGTAGGGGCGCCCGTTCGGGTCGATCCGGGCAGCCACGAGGGCTGCCCCTACAGCGGACGCAGCCCGGCGTTGCCCGGATATCCTGTGGCGCGACCTGAAACGGAGTCGAGTGACTCGTCCCATGCTGCGCATCGTTCACGCCGCCGACATTCACTTCGACACGCCCTATCGGCGTCACGACGAAGCGGTGCGTGCACGTCTGCGCGAGGCGGGACGTGAAGCCTTCACGCGTCTGATCGACCTGGCGCTGGAGCGCCAGGTCGACGCGCTGCTGATCGCCGGGGACCTCTTCGACAACGACTTGCTGACGCTGGCGACGGAGCGCGTGCTGGTCGACGAGCTGACGCGCGCCACCAGGGCTGGGCTCACGGTGGTCTACGCCACCGGCAACCACGATCCGGGGCGGGCGAACTACCGGGCCATGGGCATCGACTGGCCCAAAGAGCGCTTTCACCTGGTGGCCTCGCGGCAGCCGCGGCAGATCGCCATCGAGCGCGACGGCGAGGTGGTGGGCTGGGTGGTCGCGGCAGGGCATCAGACGCCCCGCGAGGACCGCGACCTGGCCGCGACGTTTCCGCCTGCGCCGGGGCCGGAACCGGCCGTGGGTCTCTTGCATGCGCAGGTGATGAGCGCCAGATTGGCCGAGCAGCACGATCGCTACGCTCCCGCCGCGCTCGACAGCCTGGATCCGAGCTATGCCTACTGGGCGCTGGGCCACATCCACCAGCGCCAGGAGGTGCGGCCCGATCCGCCGGTTCACTATTCAGGCAATGTGCAGGGCCGGCAATTCGGCGAGGTGGGCGCCAAGGGCGCGCTGGTGGTGACGCTGGAGCGCGGCGCCGCGCCGGAAGTCGAATTCGAGCCGTTGGCGCCGGTGCGCTGGGAAACGCTCGAGCCGGAAGGGCTCGACGAGGCGCGCAACCTGACCCACGTGCACGCGGCCGTGAGCGCGGCGTTCAACGCGCGACGGGGCGATTCCCCGTCCGATCAAGAGTGGATTCTGCGCGTGGACCTGCGCGGCTCGTCGCCGCTGGCACCCTTGCTTGCCAGCGAGGACGAGCGCGCCGAGCTGGCCGCGCAGCTGCGCGAAGACCTGGGCGTGCTGGACGTGGAGGTGCGCGACCGCGGTCTGTACCGGCCCGTGGACATCGGGGCCCACCGCGACCAACCGCACCTGCTCGGTCAGACCCTGGCGCTGCTGACCCGCGCCGCCACCGACGACGCGGCGCTTGAGGGCATCACCCCGACCGAGCTGGCCGCCAGCCAGGGCGGCGACGCGGCCGAGCGCCGGGACTACCTTCGCGACCTGCTGCGCGACCTGGACGCGGAGGCCGCCGTGCGGCTGCTGCGTGAGTCGGAAACCGCATGAGAATCGACGGCTGGGAGATCGACGCCTTCGGTCCGATCAGCGGCTGGACCCAGCACGGGCTCGCCGAGCACGGCGTGGTGGTGATCGCCGGTGACAACGAGACCGGCAAGTCGGCGCTGTTCGAATTCTTGACGACCTCGCTGTTCGGCTTCGCGCCCGCAACCGCCGCGAGCCATCCGTATAGTCCCTGGGCCGGAGGCTTCCCGGGTGGGGCGCTGCTCGCGAGCCTCGGTGACGGGCGCCGCGTGCGCCTGGCGCGGCGCTTGACGTCTCGCCCCCAGGGGACCATCGAAATCGACGGCCGTCCCGACGACCTGGCCAACCGTCCCGTGGCATGGGTGGGCGGGCTGGCGCGCGCGATTTTCACCAACCTGCACGCCGTGACCCAGGAAGACGCGCTGGGCATGGACCCGCGCACCTGGCAGAGCGTCGAGGACCGCATGTTGGGCGGGTCGTCGTTCGACTTCCTGCTGCCGGCGCGCGAGGTGGTGCAGCAACTCGACCAGGATCGCCAGGCGCTCTGGCGGCCCGATCGCCGAGGCCGACCGAAGACCACCGAGATTCGCGAGCGGCTGACCAGGTTGCGCGAGGAGCTGCGACCGGCCAGCGGACGCCGCGCGGACGTCGAGGCCAAGCAGGATCGTCTAGCTGAGATCGCCGAACGCTTGGAAGCCATCGAGCGCGGACCGCACGGGTTGCAGGCCATCGAGCTCATGCTGGAGCGCGACGCCACGCTGGCGCCCATCGTGCGCCGCGCGCGCCGCGCGATGGAGCTGGAGGCCGAAGCCGCGGCGCTCGTGGCGGATGACGACTTCGGCGCCGATCCGCGTGCCGCGCGCACGGGGCTGCGCGATGCCGTGTCGTCGGGCGAACGGCGCATCGTAGAGATCGACGACGAGATCGAGGGGCTGGCCGAAGCACTTGAGATTGGCCCGGCCCACCAGGCGGCGCTCGCTCGCCGCAACCTGGTTTTGGAATTGCAGGCCGAGATCCCGCTCCATGTCGAGGACCAGAAGCGCATCGAGCAAATGTCTAGCGAGCTGCAACGCGAAAGCGGGGGCTTTGCTCAAGTCGCCGAGCGCGTGCTCGACCGGGAGCTGGACGTCGACGCCCTCGCAACGCTGCGATCACTGCGAATCGCCGAATCGCGGGGCCGATTCGAGGCCTGGATCGTGGCCATCGCCGACGTTGACTACCGCGCGGTGGAACGGCGGCACGCGGCGGAAACGGCGGAGCGCGCGCAGCGGGAGCGTGAAGCGCTGGGCGACGTCCCGGACCCGGCGCAGGCCCATGGCCGCGTGCAGACCCTGCTCGAGCTCGACCGGGCCGAGGCATTGTCGGGCGCAGGCGACCAGTCGTCGATGCCATTCTGGCGGTTCTGGGTCGCTCCGCTGGTGGCGCTCGCCGGGGTGGCGGCGATCATCGTGGGCGTGGTGGTGAGCGATGCGATCGTGGCCGGCGTGGGCGCGTCGTTGACCGCCGGCGCGACGGTCGACCTGACGCGGACCGTGATGGTGCGGCGCCGGGCCGGGGGCAGGACGGCAGCCGTCGAGGCACTCCGACAGCGCGTGGGTTTGGCGCCGGGAGTGCGTGCCGCCGAGGTCATGGACGAGGCGATGCGCCAGCGCGACGCGGCGCGGCGCGCATCCGACATCGACCAACGGCTCGCGGAGGCCAAGACGACGATCGAGGACGCGGCGCACCGCGAGGATGAGGCCACGCAGGCCGCCACCACGGCGCGCAATGCCTGGATCGAGTTGCTGCCCGGCGTCTCGATCGCCCCCGTGCAGCTGGAACGCCCCCGCGAGACCCTGCTGCGCGACGTGGAGGAGCTGCGCGAGTCGCTATCGCGTACCCACGCCTTGGAGGAGGACCGCGCCATCGTGCAGCGCCGCGTCACCGAGCGTCTGAGCCATCTGCAGAGCATGCGCCATGAGTTGGAGCTCGATCCAACGGCCGATGTCGTGCCCGCGGTCGCCGAACTTGGCCGGATGCTGGCTGCCGCAGAGATGTCCAATAGCGACGCCGAGGCGGCCGACGCGGCAATCGCCAAGCTGCGCGACGAGCGGCGGCAGGTCGGTGACGCGCGAGACGCCGCCGACGGGGAGCTTGGGCGCCTGGATGCGCGGTTGGCGCGATTGGACATCGCCGACGGCGATCCCGCGGTGGGCCTGGAACGGCTGGAGGAGGCCCGCGCCGCCCGGGATGAGGCGGAGCGCGCGCGCGGCGACCTCGACCGCGAGACGCCCAATTGGCGCGAGCGCGTGGCCGAGGCCGATCGACTGGAGGCCCAGGGCGAGGACATCGCGCTGTCGGACGACCGCCGCGTCGAGCTGCGTCGCTGGCGCGACGAGCTGCGCGAGGAATCGCAGCGCCTGAGCAACGAGCGCGGCGCCCTGAGCCGGGATGTTCAAGAGATGGAAGCGCTGCCTGGACCTGCACACGTGCAGGGCGCCATCGAGGAGGCGAACGCCGAGCTCGAAGACGTTCACCGCGCGCACGACCGGCTGGCGCTGCTGGCCGCCGCGATATCCGCCGCCGAGCGGGCCTATCGAGACGCGCACCAATCGCCCCTGTTGGAGGCGGCCAGCGCCCACCTCGCCAGCATCACCGACGGGCGTTACGACCGGCTGATCGCGGACGACTCAACCGGCGAGGGCGTGCGGCTGCACGTGCGGCGTCGGGGCGAGGACTTCCCCGTCGTCGTGGGCCACCCCCTCAGCCGCGGAACCCTGCAGCAGATCTACCTGGCGCTGCGACTGGCGATGGTGGACCAGGTGGAGGGCGAGGACGCCGAGCGGCTGCCGCTGTTCATGGACGAGATGTTCGTGAACTGGGACCCGTCCCGCACCGGCCGCGGCATGGCCGTGCTGCGCGAGATCGGCCGAACACGGCAGGTATTTCTCTTCACCGCCGATCCGTCCTGGGCCGAGCGCACCAGCGCCCAGGCCGACGCCGTCGTCGTCGCCACGCCCGGCCTCGCCGGGTAACGTCCTCGGTTCCAATCTCGTCGCTTGGACTCGGCGGATGCCGTTCGCAAGGGTGAGGACTAGCTAGTGGGTCGAGGCGCGCCTCACCACAGGCGGCGAATGGGGTACCAGTCGAAGGTGGATTCGTTGGAGATGAGCACGAGGTCACGCGAGAGGGCCTGGGCGATGAGCATGCGGTCGAAGGGGTCATTGAGAGGCCCCGGCAGGGCGCCGGCGCGGGCGGCTTCTGCGACGGCGATGGGCAGTTCGTCGAAGCCCTGGGCGGCAATGGCGCCAGGAATGTCGGAGGCAATGGCGTCAGCGCCCGGAAGCTTACCCAGCCGGTGCTTGGTAGTGATTTCCCAGGCGGAGGCGGCGCTGACCAATACGTCGTTGTCCTCGTCTTGGATGGCTCGCCGGGCGGGCCGCGGCAACTGCGGGCTGTCGTCGGACCACCATAGGAACGCGTGGGTGTCGAGCAGCAGCCGCAAGGGTCAGCCGCCTTCCCACAGACGCAACTCCTCCTCGGGAAGCGGGTCGAAGAAGCTGTCGTCGATCGTGATCTTTCCCTTGAACGCGCCGGGCCGGCGCATACCCCGCGGCTTGCAGGCCACCAGCCGGGCCACGGGCTTTCCATTGCGGGCGATGGTCACCTCTTCGCCCGCCTCGACCTGCGCGAGCAGGCGCGACAGGTGGGTCTTCGCTTCGTGCACGTTCACCGTTGGCATGGCCGACTCCTCGGGCGCCTCACCTGTGTGCTTGGCTAAGACTATGACTAACTCGGGTCTGCTTCAAGACTTCGGACGGTTGCGGCGCGGCTGCCGCACGACCTAGCCGCCTTCGCTCAGGGGCAATACCTCCTGGGGAAGCGGGTCGAAGAAGCTGTCGGGAACGACGACTTGTCCCTTGAATACGTCGGGTTGGGGACGGCCGAGAGTGCGCGCCGGCACCAGCCGAGCCACGGGCTTGCCATTGCGGGCGATGGTCACCTCTTCGCCCGCCTCGACCTGCGCCAGCAGGCGAGAGAGGTGGGTTTTCGCTTGGTGGACGTCCACCGTTGCCATGGCCGATTCCTCGGGCGCCTCATCTGTGTGCTTGACTAACGATATGACTAACGCGGGGCTTCATCAACGAACGGGGCAGTTTTGGCCCATCTGAGCCTCATTGGGGCTGGCACCTTGCAGTTGCCGATGGTGCGGCACGCGGCGGAGGTTCAGCAGCGGGCGATTCGACCGGCTCACGTCCTCGCGTCCAATCCCGACCGCGTTGACGCGCCGCACCGCGTTGGGTAGCGTGCGGGCAGGCCGGATGGGTGGACCGGCGGGGTAGGGAACGGCTTTTGCCGAACAGTTCTGTCCTTGCCCGACACCGTGGCGTCGCCGCGGCATCGGCAGGGCGAGGAGCTTGCTGATGGCCAGCGTCACGCTCGATCAAGTCACGAAGCACTTTGGGGACGTCGTGGCCGTCGACGAGGTGTCCATCGACGTTCAGGACCGGGAGTTTCTGGTGCTGGTCGGGCCGTCGGGCTGCGGCAAGTCCACCACGCTGCGCATGGTCGCGGGGCTCGAGGAGCTGACCGGCGGCAACATCTACATCGGCGACCGCCTGGTGAATGACGTGCCGCCCAAAGATCGCGACATCGCCATGGTGTTCCAGAGCTACGCGCTGTATCCCCACATGAGCGTCTACGACAACCTGGCGTTCGGCCTGAAGCTGCGCAAGACGCCCAAGGCCGAGATTCAGCGGCGGGTGGCCGAGGCCGCCGACATGCTGAATATCAGCGAGCTGCTGGAGCGCAAGCCGCGCGCGCTCTCCGGCGGCCAGCGGCAGCGCGTGGCGGTTGGTCGGGCCATCGTGCGCGACCCCGCCGTGTTCCTGATGGACGAGCCCCTGTCCAATCTGGATGCGAAGCTGCGCGTGCAGACGCGGGCCGAGCTGATTCGCCTGCACGAGCGCTTGCAGGCCACGGTGATCTACGTGACCCACGACCAGATGGAAGCGATGACCATGGGGACGCGGATTGCGGTGTTGCGCGACGGCGTGCTGCAGCAGCTTGGCGCGCCGCAGGAGGTCTACGCGTCGCCGAGCAACGTGTTCGTCGGCGGCTTCATCGGCAGCCCGGCGATGAACTTCTTCGACGCGCGAGTCTCGGGCGACGACGGCCTGTGGGTCGAGACGGAGACCCTGCGCGTGGCCGTGCCGCCGGACCGGCGCGATGCCGTCGCGCCCCACGCCGGCAAGGACGTGATTTTCGGCATCCGTCCCGAGAACATCGCCGACCCGCAATTCGCGGCCGGCGGCGTGACGCACCAGGCGACCATCACCGCGACGGTTGACGTGATGGAGCCGCTGGGCAGCGAGGTCATCCTGTACATGCTCGCGGGCTCGGATTCATTCGTGGCGCGCGTCGATCCGCGCACCACGGCGCAGCCCAATCAGCCCTTCGAGCTGGCCTTCGAGATGGACCGCATGCACCTGTTCGACCGCGCCACGCAGGAGGCGATTGCGTAGCGCTACGCTGGGGCGCTGCTCCCACCACTTCCGAGGCGCCATGTTTCTGGCCTACGCCCCCGATCGGATCGCCAAGGACATCGGCGCCGATCGCCAGCTCTTCATCGACGACGACGTGGTCGCGGTGGTCAAGAACGTCACCCGCCGCTTCCATCACCCGGTCAAGCACCCGTCCAACCCGCTGATCGAAAACGATCAGCCGTGGGAGGTGGTGCCCTACTTCCGCAGCTGCTCGTTCAATGTCCTGCAGGATCCGGAAGACAGCCTCTTCAAGTGCTGGTACGAGGACTATCCGAACTATTGGGGCAGCAAGGGCGTCCCGCGGCTGGGCAGCCGCATCTACTACGCCCAGTCGACCGACGGCATCACCTGGGAGAAGCCGCTGCTGGGGCGCCACGCCATTGACGGCCAGGACACCAACACGCTGATCGTATCGCCGGATGCCAACGACGAGTCCACCCTTTTCCCGTCGATCATGCTGGACCCGATCGAGACTGACCACAGCCGCCGGTTCAAGAAGGTTCACGTCTACCGCGTCGGCCGGCGCGGGATGGGACTGGGCCTGGCGATGTCGGGCAACGGCCTCGACTGGACCCGTCATCCCGCCAACCCGATCATCCCGGAGTGGGCGGCGGACTGCCAGGTGCTGACCTACGACTCGATCGACCAGAAGTACGTGCTCTGGGGCCGCTATGGCGACTCCGCCGGCGAAGCCTGGCACCCCGAGTTCGACCACTGGTTCGCCCCCGTGTGGCCCAGCCAGCCCGAGGGCGTGTGGGGAACCCGCCGCCGAGTCTGGCGGCAGGAGAGCCAGGACCTGGTGAACTGGTCGCCGGCGGAGCTGATCTTCGAGCCCGGCGCGGCGGACAACCTGGACGACGGGCACTACAGCTTCGTGCCCTGGCGCGCGGGCGAGATGCACCTGGGCATCCTCAACATGCTGCACACGGTCGACGACACCCTGGACTTGTACCTGCACTACAGCCGCGACGGGCACAACTGGCATCGGTTCAACGATCACCGGCCCTTCATCCCGCGCGGTCCCGAGGGCGCCTACGACGCGCTCGACAACGAGACGACGGTGCAGCCGCTGGTGGTCGGGGACGAGCTGTGGTTCTACTACGGCGGCAACAACGTGCACCACGATTGGTGGATCATCGGCAGTGGCCAGGGGCTTGACGTGCCCGAGGTCCACGACCCGAGCATCGCCGAGAACGGCCATCACCTGTGCCTGGCGACGCTGCGCTACGACGGCTACGTGTCGCTCGACGCCACGGTGCGCGAGGGCTACGTGGAGACCAAGCCGGTGCGGCCGACCGCCGGCCAGCTCTTCATCAACGCCCGCTGCGAGCCCGGCGGCTACGTGGAGGCCGAGGTAATGGACCCGTACAACGACATCTGGCCGGGATTCGAGCGCTCGGCCTGCCGGCGGTTCGAGGGCGACAGCATCCGCCACAACCTCACCTGGTCGGGCGGCGCGCCGGGCGACCTGCGCGGCGGCCTCAAGCTGCGCTTCCATCTAAAGGGCGCGGAGCTCTACAGCTTTGGATTCGGTGGCGAGTAGCCGGGCAAGAGACGCGGCCTGTGACTGCTCCGTGCCCCGGCGCCCGGACCTGGATGCCGGCTTCCGACGGCATGACGGTGCCTGGAGCGCGCGCGAGCGACGACCGAGTGCCGCACGTGCTGTAGCGTTGGGTACGGTGACCGCCTGAGCGACGCGGACGGGAGAACGCCATGACGGAACGAGAGCTCGGGACGACGGGCGCACGCGTGAGCAGCCTCTGCATGGGGTGCTGGGAGATTGGCGGTCTGTCGTGGGGGCCGATGTCTTCGCTGGACGCGGTGGAGTTGGTGCGCGCGGCGCTCGACGCGGGCATCACGACCTTCGACACGGCGGAGCAGTACGGCGGCGGCCGCAGCGAGACCATCCTGGGCAAGGCGCTGGAGGGCGTGCGCGGCGAGACGGTCCTGGTGACGAAGGTCGGGTACCTGCCCGGCAGCGACGGCGCGCAGGACCTGCACCTGGACTACGAGCCCCAGGACTTCTCCCCGTCACGCATTCAACAGGCGTGCGAGCTTTCCCTGCGGCGCCTGCGCACGACCTACATCGACGCGCTGCTGCTGCACGACCCGCCGTTGCAGATCGTGCGGCAACCGGAACCCTTCGAAGCGCTGCGGCGCTTGCAGCAGGCGGGCAAGATTCGCTGGTGGGGCGTGTCGGCGTCAGCCCCCGCCGCGGCCGAGGCCATTCGGCTGTGGAACGCGCCGGTCGTCGAGTCCCCGTTCAGCCTCGCCGACGACGGCGTCGCCCGCCACGTGCTGCCGCTGGCCGCCGAGCGCGGTACCGGCGTGCTGGCAAGGTCGCCGTTCGGCAGCGGCATCCTGATGCTCGACGAGGCCGGCATCGACCGCCTCCCGGTCACCGACTGGCGCCGGCGCGAGTCGTTCCGCAATCGCGTGCGCCAACTGACCGGCCTGCGCGAGCGCTTGCAGGCCACGGCGGACGCGCGCGACGAGCCCGCGCACGAGACGGCCATTCGCTACGTGCTCGGTCACGAGGCGGTGTCGTGCTCCATCGTCGGCATTTCGAGCGAGCAGGACATCCAGCGCAACGCGCCCGCGGGCGACCCGCCGCACCTGAGCGCCAAGGAGATCGCGGAGCTCAAGGGGGATACCTAAAGCGCCGGTCAGGTCCCGTCCCCCTGCAAAGAGGTCTTTGCAGAGTCCGGTAGCAACGGTGTTTGGCCGTCAAGGGTTAGCCCGTGGTGGGGTCCCACATAGCCTGCTGTTTGCAGAGGGCATTGCAGAGCACGAGGAGCTTGCGCATGCAGGCGGTGAGGGCCACGAGCTTGGGCTTGCCGGCGGCGACGAGGCGCTGATAGAAGACGCGCAGGCGGGGATTGAACCGACTGGCGGCGAGGGCGGCCATGTAGAGCGTGGCGCGGACCGAGGCGCGCCCACCCCAGACCGAACGGCGCCCGCGCCAGGCGCCGCTGTCGCGGTTGAAGGGCGCCACGCCGACGAGGGCGGCGATCTGGTGGCGGTTGAGGGTGCCCAGTTCGGGCAGCTCGGCGAGCAGGGTGTGGCAGGCGACGGGCCCGATGCCGGGGATGCTCTGGAGCCAGGCCGCGCGGGCGCGCAGCTGCGGCTCGGCCTGGATGGCGGCGGCGAGCTCCGCGTCGATGGCGGCCAGCTCGGCGGTCAGCCAGGCGACGTGGGCGTCGAGGCCGGCGCGGAGGGCCGGGGCGGTCTGGGGCCGCCGCTGCTGCTCGGCGACCCGCATCGCCAGGAGTTGGCGCCGCCGGGTAATCAGGTCGTGCAGGTGTTGGGTGGCCGCATCGGGGCGCGGGCGCA
>JAPPNP010000034.1 GCA_028873795.1 Chloroflexota bacterium | reverse complement strand
GGCTCCCCCTCCTATATGGGGGCGACCGGCAGCCGTGCCAGGCGCTCGGTCAGCATAGCGAAGAAGCCATCGGCGTCGACCCGCTGCAGCACGTGGGCGTTGGCGGCCACACCGGTGCGGCCGTGCAGATCGCACACGGTCCGCCCGAAGCAGTGGCCGTCGCCCAACTCCACGTCGACCCGCATGTCGCGGCCCTCGAAGAGATCCGGCGCCAAGAGATACGCGATCACGCAGGGATCGTGCATTGGCGCACCGTGGTGATAAGCCTCGATGTTCTTCTTGCCATAGAGGTCGAGCATGCCGCAGACCGCGGCCGCCGGCGCCGTGTCCAGCGCGCGGATCGCCTCCAGCCTGGGCGGCGTCGCAATCGCCTGATGAGTCACGTCGAGCCCGATCATGGTGAGCGGCACGCCGGCTTCGAACACCACGTGCGCGGCGTGGGGGTCGGCGTGGATGTTGAACTCGGCCGCCGGCGTGACGTTGCCGAGCCCAACCGCGCCCCCCATGGTCACGATCTCGCGGACGCTGGCGCAGATCGCGGGGTTCTTGACGATTGCGAGTGCGACATTGGTGAGGGGCCCAAGCGTCGCCAGCGTGATGGGCTCCTGCGCCGCCGTCAGCGCATCGACCAGAAAGTCCACCGCATGGGCCGTCTCGGCCGGGCGGCTCGGCTCCGTCAGGTCGGCGCCGTCGATCCCGGTGGGCCCGTGGATGTACTCGGCGGTCTCCGGCTCGCGCACCATGGGCCTGGAGCAGCCGGCATAGACCGGCACGTCGGGCCGCCCGGCGAGGTCCCTGATCCGGCGCGCGTTGCTCTCGGTCCGGGCGAGCGGCACGTTGCCCGCGACGGCGGTGATGCCGAGCAGGTCGAACTCCTCGGGGGACGCGAAGGCGAGCAGCAGGGCGACGGCGTCGTCCTGGCCCGGATCGCAGTCGATGATCAGCGGTCGCGCGTTCATGTCAGCCCGGAATCATACCTAGCGTCGCGAGCGGCGGATAGTGCCTGCGAAGGAGAGTGTGCGTCGGTCTCCGCGTGGCCGCGCAACATCCGCGCGTCGCCAGGATTCCGACGGGTGTTCCGGCGGGTTTAATCCCGGGGAGCGCGCTGGAGACGACCGGCGGCGCCGGCGCCGTCGTTGCCAGAAGACCGGCCATCGCTGTCGCGTGCGCGATCCGGCGCATCATCTCCGACGTGCTGCGGATCGACCGGATCGGCCTGGCCGAAAGCGAGGCGACGGCTGTGGGAGCGACGGCTGCCGCCGTCAGCGCCCTTCCACCAGGCCTCGGCCGCTTCGCGCACGGCGTCCCAATCCAGCTCGAAGCCCAGACCCGGTCCGTCGAGGACGGGCAGCCTGCCGTCCTGCAACGTGAGGTCGGGGTGGCTGACGATGTCCCAGGCCAGAAAATTGTTCATGTACTGGTTGCCGTCGTCCAGGTTGGGGGTCACCGCCGCGACATGGGATGCCGCCACCGTTGTGATCCCTGTCTCATGCAGCCCGTGGATACAAATGTCGACATTGGCCGCCTCTGCGATGTGCGCCACCTTGCAGAAGCGCAGCAGGCCCCCGGTCTCGTGCAGGCCGACGACGATCAGGTCGGCGGCGTGCAGGCGGCAGACGTCGAAGGCGTCGCCCAGCGCGATGACACCCTGGTCCGCCGCGATCGAGATCGGACTCGCGGCCCGGACCCGTGCCAGCGCCTCCACGCTTTCCGCATCGATCGGTTGCTCCACGACTTCGATGTCGAACCGGGAAAGCCGTCGCATCATGCGGGTGGCCCGGACGGGGTGCCAGCGCCCGCTCGGGTCGAGACGCAAGCGTTTGTCGGGTCCGATGGCGGCTCGGACTCGGGCCACGACCTCGGCGTCCAGATCGTCGCCCCGCCCGGCCTCGACGAAGACCACTTCGTGGCCCGAAGCCGCGAGCCGCGCGGCCTCACCTGCGATTTCCTCGGCGGATTCCCCCTGCGGGAAGCCGAAGTAGCGCACCTCGTCTCGCACCGCGCCGCCCAGCAGCTGGTGGACGGGGCGGCCTACGGCCTTGCCCATGGCGTCCCACAGCGCCATCTCCAGCCCCGCGAGCGCCTTGCCCGCGAATTTGGAGGCCCTGCAGGCCTCCTCGCGCCCGAACAGCGCGTCGTATGCCTCTTCAATCAGGCGGGCGTTCTCGAAAGGACTACGGCCGACGCAAAAGTCCGCCGCGAGCGAGAGATGGGCGCGAATCGCCTCGGCCGATGGTGTCGCAATCGATTCACCATAGCCAGTCACGCCCTCGTCGGTATGGACCTCGACCATGATGACTTCGGCGCCGTGGGTGACGCCCCGGGACCAATGGAAGGGTTGCCCGTAGGGGATCCAGAGCGGTGTCGTGACAACCTCGCTAATCTTCATGTCCCCTCCTCCGGCGCTCGGCGGCGTCGGTCGTCTCGGAGCAGTTTAGGGAGCAAAGCGCCCCGTCCTGCCCTCTAAATTGCGGGGGTTGGACGGACATCGTCCGAGTGGTGGTCTTCGAAGACCACGGGGGAGCGGTCAGGGCACCGGCCATGGACGACCGTCAATGGCCGGATTGCTGAGGCAGTGGGATGCCGGCGAGCGGCGACACCAGCCGCACCAGCTCCGCCTGCCGAGAGATGCCGTGCTTGACGAAAATTTTCTGCACGTGCCACCGGATTGTGCTCTCCCTGCGGCCCGTTGCCGCTGCGATTTGTTGGGGCGTCCTGCCTTCGGCCAGCAACACGGCAACCTGACTCTCCGCAGGCGTGAGGTCCAGGGCCGCCATCACGAGGTCCGGATCGATACGAGCCTCTAAGGCGGGATCGACGATCAACGCGAGCGCGGCGACACGTCGGGGGCGGAAGTCAATCTGACCGTCGCCCACGGGGCTGAGGTGAAGAACGAGCCGCGGCAAGATGGATCGACGCTTCACCAACATCGAAGCGCTCGTGCCCTGGGCGCCGCCACGCGGCAGGACGCGTGCCAGCAGCCTCTGCAGGTCGTCGTCATCGGCTGGCGAGCGGGCGTGGAGGTAGCCATTCCGGTCCAACAACGCGTCGCCCTCGCGCAGGAGGTCACGAGCAAGGTCGTTGATGGCCACGATCTGCCCACGCCGCGCCAATTGGATGACGCCGAACCTGGTGTTGTCGAGTAGCCTGGCGAGCGACGAGCCCATCGCCCCGGCATCGCCCAACGCCTGGCGGACACGCACGTATTGGCGAATGTGAGGCAAGAGTCGCCTGATCATGTCGAGCTGATCGGACGACCAGCCGTCGGTGGCGACGGGATCGCAGATCCCCCAGACGATGCGCGAGCCGCCCGGCCCGTCCAGCCGTACATTGAGACCGTTCTGAGATTCGCCTGCGGGCAGCATCTCGTTGTAAGCCGCGGAGGTCCTCAATTCCTGATCGGTGTAGAGGTCGGGAACGTGAAATAACTGGCTGTCGGGCAGCTTCCTGACGCGCGGTATGCGCTCGTCCCGGGGCAAATAGTCGGCGAAGTACTCGCGCTCCAACTCCCTGTTGTGTTCGCCGCGGAAGCAAAATCTCGCGTACAACATTTCGACATCATCCTGAGTGCTTCTCTCGGCGAACGTCAGCATGTTGCCTTTCGTCCGGCAGGTATCGTCGATCAGGGCGAAGGTTGGTAACCAGTGGGCATCGTCGAGCATAGCTTCATGCATCGACGCCAGGATACGATCGAACGCGCCTCGTTCGCTCATGATGAGCTTGCGCCCCTCGTTGTCCCGGATGCTCCTTGGGCGAAGAGTCTCGCTCCGTGGGCTCCCGAAATATTCGTAACTTGGCGGGACTCAAGTGCCGGCCACGGCAAGCCTTGCCGGACCTCCCTGGCAGCGGGGGCGGCTAGGCTGGCAGCGTACACCGGAAAATCGAGCCCCGCCTCGTGGTCTACCTCGAATAGTAGTGGAGCGGTCAGTCTAATGCCATATCAGATGCGGTATTATGTCAGATTTGAAAAGTTATATGTCCAACTAATATATCCAACGCGGCAGTTTGAGCGTTTCCCGGCGCGGTGCAGTCAGCCTTGGGGGCGGTGCGGTCGATCGGGCGGCGGCGCGATGTGCTATCGTGACCCATGACCCGCTCCGGCGCCCGCGACGTGGCGCTCCTCGCCACCTGCCAGGCGCTCTTCCTCACCTCGATGGCTGCGGTGGTCGCCGCGGCCGCCCTGATCGGGCACCAGCTCGCCGATACCAAGGTGCTGGCGACGCTCCCCATCGGCATCCAGTTCGTGATGACGATGGTGGCGACGGTGCCGGCATCGCTCCTGATGAAGCGCATCGGGCGGCGCGACGGCTTCACCGTGGGCGCCACCATCGGGCTCGCCGGCGCGCTCCTGGGTTTCTGGGCGATCATGGAGGCGAGCTTCGCGCTCTTCTGCGTCGGCCTCGCGCTGATCGGCGCGGCCAACGGTTTTGCCCAGTACTACCGCTTTGCCGCGGCGGACGCGGCGAGCGAGGCCTTCAGGAGCCGGGCGATCTCGCTGGTGCTGGCGGGCGGCGTGATCGCCTCGGTCGGCCCCCTTCTCGCCGACTGGTCCAAGGACCTCTTCGCGCCGATCGCATTTGCAGGCGTGTTCGTCACCATGGCCGCGCTTTACGTGGCCACGCTCGTGGTGCTGCGCTTCATCACCATTCCGCCGCCGGACGAAGAGGAGCGCAGCAACACGGGCCGACCCCTGTTCGAGATCATGCGTCAGCCGACATTCATCGTCGCGGTGCTCGGCTCCCTGGTCGGTTACGCGATGATGTCGCTGCTGATGACCGCGACCCCGCTCGCCATGAAGTACTGCGGCTTCGGCTTCTCCGACTCGGCGCAGACGATTCAGTGGCACGTGCTCGGCATGTTCGCGCCCGCCTTTGTCACCGGGCATCTGATCAAGCGCTTCGGCACGAAAAGGATCATGGCCTGCGGCGCACTGCTGATCGGGCTCTGCGCCGCGTCCAACCTCCATGGCGTCACGCTGCTCAACTTCCATGTCGCCCTGGTCCTGCTGGGCGTCGGCTGGAATTTCCTGTTCACCGGCGGCACGACACTCATAACCGAGATTCACAGCCCGGCGGAGAAGGCGAAGACCCAGGCCGCTCACGACTTCACCGTGTTCACCGGCGTAGCGGCGGCGGCGCTGCTCTCCGGCGCGCTGCACGAGGCCGTGGGCTGGCAGACGATGAACTATGCGGTGCTGCCGTTCCTGGCTGCGGTGCTGATCGGGCTCGCCTGGCTCGGGCTCAGCGGGCGGACCGCCGCCGCTTCGACGGCAGCCGAGTAGGCGCTTCCGGGCGTCGGGCTAACCGCCGCCGATCCGGGGCAGGAAGCAGACCTCGCTCTCGGACGAGACTGCGGCGAACAGGTCGTCCTGGTGGATGTGGCCATCCACGGCGACGGCCATGCCCTCCTCCAGCTCGCGCCCGATGCCCGCATAGCGGGCCTCGAGCGCTCGGATCACGCCGCGAATGTCGGTCGCCTCGACCTCAAGCTCTGTCACCCCGCCCGTGTAACGGGCGAGGCTTGAGGGCAGAACGACCCGCGCCAACTGGTCAGGCGCCGCCGTTGGCACCGCCGTTGTCGAGCGCCTCGAGCAGGCGGGGCGGCGACATCGGCAGGTCGGTCATGCGCACGCCGGTCGCGTTCTCGATCGCGTTGGCGACCGCCGCCATCGGCGGGATGATTGGTGTCTCGCCGACCCCCCGCACGCCGTAGGGGTGGTTCGGGTTCGGCACCTCGACGATGACCGCATCGATCA
>JAPPNP010000020.1 GCA_028873795.1 Chloroflexota bacterium | reverse complement strand
GCCATGTGGGACCCCACCGTGGGCTGATCCCTTGACGGTCAAACACCGTTGCTACAGCCGAGGGGCGGAGAGGGCGCCCACTAGGGGCACCCCTACAGGTTGCGAGATGGGGCGGGCGCCCACAAGGGACGCCCCTACAGGTCGCTGGGTTGGACGGACGCCCCTACGGGCCGCGTTTGCGCGGGCCTACTGGTCCACCACCGAGCCGTCCACGTGCAGCCGCGTGTTCACCTCGCGGGGCACGTAGGGCGCCTTTTCGCGCGCGTCGGGCTTGAGCTCCACGCCGATGCCCGGGCGATCCGGGATCAGCAGATAGCCATTCCCGTCGTGCTCGGCGATGCCCGTCACCATGTCCCGCTTGGGGAACTCGTCCTCGCCGCTGGGATATTCCACCAGGGCCAGGTTGGGAATGCAGGCCGCCACCTGCAATGACGCCGCCGTGCAGACGGGACTGAGCGGGTTGTGCGGCACCACGCCCACGTGCTGGGCCTCCGCCAGCGCGGCGATCTTCTTCATGGCCGTGATGCCGCCCACCACGCACACGTCCGGCCGCACGTAGCGGGCCGCGTCGCGGCGCAGCAGCATGTCGAACTCCCACAGCGACGTGAGCCGCTCGCCGGTGGCGATGGGCACGGCGGTGTTGGCGGCCACGTAGGCCATCTCGTCGAGGTTGTCGGGCATCACCGGGTCTTCGAAGAAGAACGGGTGGAACTCCTCGATGCCGCGCCCCAGCTGCACCGCCTCCGCCGGGGTCATGCGGCGGTGGATCTCGATGCACAGGTCCACCTCGTCGCCGACCAGCTCGCGGTATTGGCGCACGGCGTCGATGGCTTCGCCGATCTTGCGCGCATGGGTTTGGAAAAAGGGCCGCTCGTGCGGCTCGTCGAGGAAAGGCGTGAGGTGCCCCACGGCGGTGAATCCGGCGTCGCGGGCCTCGGCGATGCCGCGCAGCAGCTTCTCGCGGGTGTCGCCGAAGACGTGGGCATACACCCGCGCGCGGTCGCGCACCTTGCCGCCGAGGAGCTGATGAACGGGCGCGTCGAAGTGCTTGCCGGCGATGTCCCAGAGGGCGATGTCGATGGCGCTGATGGCCGCCATCACCGCCGAGCCGCGAAAGGCGCTCCAGCGGTAGAGGTACTGCCAGTGGTGCTCGATCCGCAGCGGGTCCTGGCCGACCAGGTAGCGGGCGAACTTCTCGATGGCGGCCTCCGAGGCTTCCAGAAAGCCCCACGCGCCGGCCTCGCCCAGGCCCGTGAGACCGCTGTCGGTCTCGATTTCGACCAGCAGGTACTGGTCGAGCCGAATGGATTCGACGCGGCTGATGCGCATCGCCGGGACCGCGGGCGTGCGGTCTAGTCCCCGCCGGAGCCCGGCTTCGGCAGGAAGCGCATGATGGCGCCCGCGAGGTTGGAGAGCGGCATGCGCTGCAGCCAGACCTTGCCGGGCCCGGTGACGGTGGCGAGGAACAGCCCCTCGCCGCCGAAGAGCATGTTTCTCACGCCCTTCACGCGCTGGATGTCGTAGGTGACGCTGGGCTCGAACATGGCCAGGTAGCCGGTGTCGACCTTGAGCGTCTGCCCCGAGGCCAGGTCGTACTCCTGCACCTCGCCGCCGATGGCCGCGAACATCGTCCCCGGACCGGTGAACTTCTGCATGATGAAGCCTTCGCCGCCGAAGAGGCCGGCGCCGAGCTTGCGGTTGAAGGTGATCTCGAAGGTCACCGACTCCTCCGCGACCATAAAGGCGTCCTTCTGCGCGATGATCGACTCACCGGCGCCCAGCTCGATGGGGATGATGTTGCCCGGCGCTTCCGGGGCGAAGGCCACCATGCCCCCGCCCGATGGGCTGCTGAACTTGGTGACGAAGGCGCTCTCCCCCGAGATCACGCGGCCGAACATGCCGCCCAGGCCGCCCGAGCCGCCGGTGTTCATCTCGATGCTCTCGTCCATCCAGGCCATGGAGCCGGACTCGGTGAACACGGTGTCCCCCGGCCCGAGTTGAATCTCGAGATGCGGCGTGATCGTGCCCTTGATCTGGTATTGCATGGCGGCCTCCTCGAGCCGTCAGGACGTAGTCCCATTGTATTGGTCGCGCCCTACCCCGTTTTGTCGGTTGGAGCACGGTGGGGTCGCTGATCCGAGGCGGGGGTGCGCCGGGACTCTGGTCCGGTGGCCCGGGCTGCGTGCAGCCCGGGAGGCTCACCCAGCGGATCCCACGCTGCCCGCAGCATGGGCCGCCGGCGCGCGACCGTTCGGCGCGGTGCGATACTGCGCCGCATGAGCCATAGCTCGGCGTCAGGCGGTGTTTGCCGGGCGCCTCTGACTGCGGACGTGCGATGACGCGGACCGGCGACGGCACTGCCAGCGATCCGGCGAGCCCCAGGCCCCCGGAGCGGGACACGCGCGACCTCGGTCCGCCGGACGACGAGCCGCCGCGTCAGCCGCCGCCCCGCCCCGTGCTGTTCGGGGGCGACATGCCGCTCATCCTGCGCCGCGTGGGCGCCTGGCTGATCGATTTCACCATCGCCTTTTTCGTGGTGTTCGTGGCGGCGTCCATCGCCGGCGTGGCGCCGAGCCCGGAGGCCGCGATGGAACCCGAACAGGCCGATCAGACCGGATTGGTGGTCTGGTTGGTGGCGGTGCCCTTCGTCTATCGCTGGGGCATGCAGTCTGCCTTTGGCTACACCCTGGGCAAGCTGGGCATGGGCCTGCGTCTGGTGGACCGCGACGGCCAGCCGCCGGGACCCATCGACGTGCTCAACCGCGAGGCCGTGCAGCTGGTGCTCCTCTACGCGTGGCAGGTCGTGCCCCAGTCCGCCATCGACGCGGTGCCGTTCATGACGACCCTGCTCATCCTTGGTCCGCTCGGTGACGTCTATTCGATGTTCCGTCGGCGGGATTCGCGCGCGTTGCACGATCTGCCGGCCAAGACTCAGGTCATCCGCGTCGCGCGGGCCGACGCCTACGGCGCCTCGCGAGACGGACCGCGACGGTACATGTGAGGCGCGCGGCGTTCATCCGCCCGGCTTGCGGCAGGAGTCCCGCATGGCTCGGCTGATCGTCCTCAGTTGCGGCGTTCCCACGCCCAGCCCGGGTCGCTGGGGCACGGCCTTCGCCCTGCAGGTCGGCCACGAGACCGTGCTCGTCGATTGCGGACCGGCGGCCACCCTCAAGCTCTATCAGGCCGGCCTGAAGGCCACCGACGTCAGCCGGGTGTTCTTTACGCACCTGCACTCGGACCACATGGCCGACTTTCCGTGCTTTCTCATGACCCGCTTCGACATGTCGATTGGGGGCGAGCCGCCGCTGCAGGTCTATGGTCCGCCGCCGACGGCGGAGTTCGCCCGCAAGCTCATGGGTCCGGACGAGGGCGTGCTCTGGCTGGACGTCGTCGCGCGCACCAATCACCCCATGAGCATCGGGGCCTTCCACAGCCGGGGAGGCGCCGGCGATCGCCCGCCGCCGGAGATGCAGGCCCGCGACATCGCGCCGGGCCACGTCGCCCGCGGGGATGGCTGGTCGGTGTCGGCGGCGGAGGTGCGCCACGCGCAGCCCTATCTCACCTGCCTGGGGCTTCGCTTCGAGACGGACGACGGCGTGATCGTCTTCAGCGGCGACACGCGCCCCTGTGACGAGTTGATCGAGCTGGCCCGAGGCGCGGACTTGCTGGTGATGGAAGCCGTGGCCCTGGCCGGACGGCAGTGGGAAGGTTCGCTGTTGGCCGAGTCCGACACCGCGGGCTGCGCCGCGGTCGCCGCCGCCGCCGGGGTCAAGCGCCTGCTCGTGAACCACCAACCGCCATGGATGGACGAGCCGCAGGCCCGCACCCAGGCAATCAAGGAAATCTGCCAGATTTACGACGGTCCAGTGCTCTGGGGCGAGGAGCTGCTGGTAGTCGAGATCGGAGCCAATGCATGAGACCCCTGCCCCGCGTCCATCGTCTTGTCATTCCAGACGCCCTCCCTGTCATTCCGAACACCCCCCTTGTCATTCCGAACGAATGTGAGGAATCTAGAGCATCCATCCGCCCGGCCGGGGCTGAACATCTGAGATTCCTCGCTGCGCTCGGAATGACAGCGGGGGCTCAGCTTTGGCGGTCTGAATGAAGTTGAGGAGCCCGAAATGAACAACGACTGGCAGTCCCTATCACCGGTCTCCGGCGAGCCCTGGGCCTTCACCACCGCGCCGTGGATCGAAGAAGAGCCCGGCGTGGTGACCAGCCCGCCGCAACCGGCGGACGACAGCCTGGCGATTTCCACGGCGGCGGCCTACCGCGACTTCGAGGCCGAGTTCGACTTCCGCTGGGAAATTCAAGGCTCCGACAGCGGCTTCGTGTTTCGGGGACGCCACGCGCGGCACTACTACCTGGTGCACTTTCCCTGCACCGGGCAGCAGTTCCGCGGCGCCCACTTCTGGGCCGCCATTTCCAAGGTGGACGCCTCGGGCTGGGCGCGGGTGCTACGCACCCAGGTCGTGCCCGGCATCCCCAGCGAGATCGGCCTTTGGCACACCGCCAGGCTGCGGGTGCAAGGCCCCGAGATCCGGCTCTGGGTGGACGGCCGCGCCTTTCCGGTCGTCACCGACGACACCTACGACGAGCCGGGCTACGTCGGTCTCGAGACCTACAACGGTCGGGATCCGGACGAGGTTAAGGAGTACTTCGGCGACGCCCGCGCGCGCGTGGGCTCGGGCAACAGCTTCCGCAATGTCCGCATTCGCGGGGAGACCGCGGACGCGCCGCCCTGGGACTCGTCCGTCGCGCCGGGTCCGGCCTGGCGCTACCCGCTGCCCGACGCGACATTCGGCACCTATCAGTACGTGTCGAGCCTGGTGCGAATGGCCTCGGGCGAGGTGCTGCTGACGGTGTCGGCGTCGGACGTGCACGCCGCCGGCACACGGTCCCTCCTGCTGCTGCGCTCGCACGACGCCGGGCGCAGTTGGTCGGAACCCGAGGTGCTGCCGGACGCCCTGCACGGCGCCACGCTGCACCCGGTCGACGGCGACCACGTCGTCGCGTTCCTGATGCGGCACGACCCGCCCTTCGACCTGTCGATGGTCGAGTCAACCGATGCCGGCCGCACCTGGAGCGAGCCTTCGGGCATCGGGCGCGTGACGTTCGACGATGAGCTCGACATCGAGCACGCCTACCTGTCGAAGGTCGTGCCGCTGCGCGACGGCACCCTGCTGCGCTTCGGCTATACCGTGGCCGTCGGGCCCAGCATGCACGGCGGCGTGAACATCGACGGCTGGCGCTACGTGGGCGCCCCCGCGCCGGGGTCGTTCAGCTACTGCGTGCGATCCACCGACGGGGGGCGCAGCTGGTCGCCACCGATTCGCGTGGACGGCCCCAACCCGCGCCCCGGCATGCTGATGAACGCCCGCGAGACGGCCTCGGAAACCTCCGCCTGCGAGGTGGCGCCCAACCGCATCCTGGCGTTGATTCGCCCGGAGACCTCCCCGTGGATGTGGGAGATGTGGTCGCACGACGGCGGCCGCACCTGGGGCCCGGCGGCGCGGGGACATTTCCCCATGTACGCCTGCACCGACGCCATGACGGCCACGGCAGCGGGCGCGATGGTCATCGCCGGACGGCACCCGGGCATCGGGGCGCAGCTGAGCCTGGACGGCGGCATGAGCTGGCAGGCCACGCGCATCGACACGCCGTTCTACGCCAACGGCGCCACGGTCGAGGTCGAGCCGGACGTGGTGCTCTACGTCTACGACGGCAAATACTCCGACGCCCGGGTCCGCGCGCAGCGACTGCGCGTGACGCCCGCCGGGCTCGAGCCGGCGGACGGCTAGCAATCCTCTGACTTAGCTCCTTGCGGTCCCCTCCCGTTGGAAGTCCGACCCCTTCCCCCTGCAAGTGTCCAGACCGGACACATGGTGAACAGGTGTTCGGAGACA
>JAPPNP010000042.1:25291-62829 GCA_028873795.1 Chloroflexota bacterium | reverse complement strand
CGCCCGCCTCACCACCCGGCCACGTGGTGAGGCCGCTGCCAACATACAAATGACAAAAGAGGGGCGGCTCGAATGACAAGGAGGGCAACGCAAGGACCAGAATTCCCACTCCCCGCCTTCGCGGGGGCGGGCTCCGCGGAAATGACGGAGCCTCCGCGGGAATGATGGCCTCCGCGGCATTGACCGGGCTGGAGCGTCCCCCTACCCGGTCGTGCTGCGGGATATATCATTCGTGACGGTGCGACTTAGCGTGCCGCCGGTCGCGGGGCTCTGCCCGCGGCCCTTTTCCTGACTCTTCGAAGGACTTGCCATGCCTCCGCTGCCGCGACCCAATAGCGCCGCCATGACCGAAGGCCCGGCGCGCGCGCCCGCCCGCTCGATGCTCAAGGCCATCGGCTTCAGCGACGAGGACCTGCGGCGACCCATCATCGGCGTGGCGCACCAGTGGATCGAGACCATGCCGTGCAACTTCAACCACCGGGAGATGGCCGAGCACGTCAAGGCCGGGGTGCGGGCGGCGGGCGGCACGCCGGTGGAGATCAACACGATCTCGGTCTCCGACGGCGTGGCGATGGGCACCGAGGGCATGCGCGCCTCGCTGGTGAGCCGCGAGGTGATCGCCGACTCCATCGAGCTGGCGGCGCGGGGGCACTGCGTCGACGCGCTGGTGGTGCTGGTCGGCTGCGATAAGACCCTTCCCGCCGGCGCCATGGTGCTGGCGCGGTTGAACCTGCCGGGGTTGGCGTTCTATACCGGCAGCATCGCGCCCGGCGTTCACCGAGGTCGCAACATCACGGTCCAGGACGTGTTCGAAGGCGTGGGGACGCACGCGGCGGGACGCATCGACGACGCCGAACTGCTGGCCATCGAGGACGCGGCGTGTCCCGGCGCGGGCGCCTGCGGGGGACAGTTCACGGCCAACACCATGGCCACGGCGCTGGAGTTCCTGGGCATCAGTCCGGCGGGGGCCAACGCGGTTCCGGCCACCAACGCGGCCAAGGCCCAGGCGGCGGTTGACGCCGGCGAGCTGGCTGTGGACCTGCTGCGGCGCGACGTGCGTCCGAGGGACGTCATCACCCGCGCGTCGATGGAGAACGCCATCGCCTCGCTGGCGGCTACCGGCGGGTCGACGAACGCGGTTTTGCACCTCATGGCCATTGCGCACGAGGCCGGCGTCGCCCTCGAGCTCGAGGACTTCGACCGCATCGCCGAGCGCACACCGATCATTACCGACCTCAAGCCCACCGGACGCTTCGTGGCGTCGGACGTCCATGCGGCCGGCGGCCTGGCCGTGATTGCCGCCGAGCTGGCGTCGCGCGACCTGCTGCATGCGGACGCGCGAAACGTGGACGGCCGGTCGGTGGCGGAGATCGCGGCCGCCGCGGAGCGGTCGGACGCCGCCGGCGACGTGATCACGAGCATCGACACGCCGGTGAAGGCCAGCGGCGGGATTGCCATTCTGCGCGGAAATCTGGCGCCGGACGGCTGCGTCGCGAAGGTCTCGGGACAGGAGCAGACGCCTTTCAGCGGACCGGCGCGGGTCTTCGACGGCGAGGCCGCGTGCTACGCGGCGTTGGAGGCGGGTGAGATCGCGCCCGGCGACTTCGTGGTGATTCGCTACGAGGGGCCGGTGGGCGGACCCGGCATGCGCGAGATGCTGCAGGTGACCGGCGCGCTGCAGGGCGCGGGGCTGGGCGACTCGGTGGCCTTGATGACCGATGGACGCTTCTCGGGCGCCTCTCACGGTCGCATGGTGGGGCACGTGGCGCCCGAGGCCGCGCACGGCGGGCCGATTGCGATCGTGCGTGACGGCGAGCGCATCACCCTCGATCCCGTGGGCCGCCGGCTGGACGTGGCGCTTTCGGACAAGGAGATCGCCGAGCGCCTGGCCGCCTGGTCCCCGCCGGCGCCTCGCTATCCCGGCGGGGTGATGGCCAAGTACGCCGCGCAAGTCTCGTCGGCGAGCGCGGGAGCCGTGACGAGCGTCTTCACGCCCTAGGCCCGGGCCGCCGAGAGGGTGGTGGGCGACACTCACCCTTGGGCGACGAACGGCGACCCAGCTCCGGCAGCCGCCCTCGATTCGTCGGTTGACTTGCCGGGGTGGATCCCCGCCTTCGGAGACCTTTGCAGAATTCAGCCATGCTTGGGGATGACCGGGCGCATCCAATCTGCTCCCAGGTTCAATGAGGGGTGGATTCCCGCCTGCGCGGGAATGACGGACTCAAAGTCGCGTACTGCCACCGCCCGGCGGCTGCTACATGGGCGGGTGCATGGCCATGGCCAGGGACGTCTCGATGTCCCACACGGCCTGTGAAATGGCCTGCCCGATAAGGTCGAGCTTGCGCACCTGCTCGATGCGCGCGGACGCGGTCGCCAGCTCCCGCGCGGACAGCAGCGCCTGGAAGATGCCGCAGGCCTCGGCGAGGCAGACGATAACGATGTCGCGCGGGTCGGGGATCTCGTCGCTGAAGAGCACGCCCATGATCCGCAGCTTGACCTCGCGGTCGGCCTTGCCGTCCACGGCCGGGTAGCGCCGCGACTTGAACACCCACAGGAAATTCTCGTCCCGACGCTCGAGAATGCCGTGGTCGATGAGCCGGGCGAGTGCGCGGTCGCGGATCTGGTCGCTATTTCGCGCCGTCTGGTGGACCCAGTGGGCGGCATCGTGCGTCTCGTCGGCAGCGGCGATTCGGGCCAGCGTCGGATCGAGCAGGTCGTCGCCGACGGGCGTCGCGTCGACCAGGACGAGCTGCTTGAGGTCGGTGTCGATGCGGTTTTCCAAGGCCAGGTCCATGAGCACCGCGCCCGCCAGGGCGCAGCGCAGCGACCAGTCGGAGACGTGTAGGAAGTCCCCGCCCTCGTCGTCGAGCAGGAGCAGCATGATCTCTTCGGCGAATCTCAGCACCGGCCACGCTCCTTTGCGTGCTTTATACAGCTCGCAAGCCTGCCGCTAGCATATCGTTCCACCCGGACGGTGTCCGTGATGGGGTTGGCGGGAAGGACTGTGGCGACCAGGCGCGCGACATGACCGACATTGAGATCCAGCGCTGCTTGCCGGGCGGCGAATACGAGCCGGCGGCCGGCGATCTGGCCGATGCCGTGGGCCAAGCGGAGCACTTCGCCTATGAGGCCGCGTGGCACCTGGAGAAGCACACGTTGGTCGCGGTGACGGATAGCCGCTTGGTTGGGTTTCTCCGTTTCGTCGTCCAGCAAATCGGACCCGACGCCGACCGACCGAGCCTGACCCTGCGCGGAGAGCCGATGCGCGAGGCGTACGTGCTGGCGTTTGGCGTCGCCGAAGATTGCCGGCGCCGCGGCGTGGGGGCTGCGCTGCAGAACGAGTTGATCGAGCAAGCCACGACCCTTGGCTGTCACCAGGTGCGCTCGCGGAGCGCGGGCGATCGCCTGGCCAATCACGCGCTCAAGCTCGCGCTCGGCTTTGGCGTCCATCCCACCAAGGCCACGGATGGCGCCGTGTTCTTCGTGCTGCCCCTGCCGCCGCCGGAGCGATCGCGCGGCGGGGTTCGCGACTAAGGGCCGCAGCTTCGCGCGCTCGGTATCCGCCAAGCGCCGGCGGACGTTGGCCATAGTGTCGGCTGGCGACAATATGGCGGCTGCAGGCTTCCATATGTGCGCCAAACGATAATATGGCTGTCGCCAGCGTTCCATATGTGCGGCTGGCGACAATATGGCGGCTGTAGACCTCCATATGTGCGGCTGCCGATAATATGGAACCGTTTCGCCTGCATATTGCTGGTTCTGAACATATGAAGCGTTACAGCGGACCGGGCCGACATGTCCGCAGTTGAAGCAACCAACGCAGCGACCGGTCAGCGCGCCGGGCAATACGTCACCCAGCCGCAGGGATACCGGGCGTTCATGCCATCCCCGCTGCCACCGGAGCCGCCGGTGCGTTTGGATGGGGAGCTTCAGGCCTTGCTCTCCCAGGCCGATCAGGCACTGGGCCGCCTCGACGGCTCGATCCAGACGCTGCCCGACCCGAACCTGTTCGTCTTCATGTACGTGCGCAAAGAGGCCGTGCTCTCCAGCCAAATCGAGGGCACGCAAAGCTCCCTGCAGGACGTCCTGGCCGCCGAGGCGAGCCTGCGGTCGCCGAACCAGCCGCGAGACGTCGGTGAGGTGATCAATTACGTGACGGCCATGAACTACGGACTGGAGCGCCTGCAAACGCTGCCGATTTCAGTCCGCTTGATCCGGGAGATTCATGCCCGGCTGCTCGAAGACGTCCGTGGGTCACAGATGCAGACCGGCAAGCTGCGCACCAGCCAGAACTGGATCGGCCCCGCCGGAAGCACGCTCAATGACGCGACCTTTGTGCCGCCGCCGCACCGCGAGGTTCCCAACGCCTTGGGTGCGCTGGAGGACTTTATCCACGGCCCAACCAAGCTGCCGGTTCTGGTTCAAGTTGGGCTTGTCCATGCCCAATTCGAGACGATCCATCCGTTTCTGGACGGAAACGGTCGCGTGGGCCGGCTGCTCATCACGTTTTTGCTGTGCCAGCGCGGCATTCTCGGGCAGCCGGTGCTCTACCTCTCGCACTTCTTCCGGCAGCACCGCGGCGAGTACTACGACCGGCTACAGGCCGTGCGTGACAGCGGCGATTGGGAAGGCTGGCTGGCCTTTTTCTTGCGCGGCGCGGCCGAGGTCAGTGCCCAAGCTGCGGACACTGTGCGTCGCATTCTCACACTACGGGAGGAGCATCGGGCCCTGGTCACCGAGCGCCTCGGACTCGCCGCTGCCAATGGCCACCGCGTGCTCGACTACCTGTACCGGCAGCCGTTCGTTTCTGTCGCCCACGCACAGCACGTCACGTCAACCAGCTATACCGCCGCCAACCGCCTAGTGGCCCGACTCGCCGAGGCTGGAGTGCTCGAAGAAATCACCGGCAACCGGCGTAACCGCGTGTTCCGCTACGCTCCTTACCTGAAAGCTCTGGAGGGCGTCGAGACAGTTGAGTAACCCGCCCTCGAAGCGTCCGCTGGCGCCGGCTCAGTTGTCGGCGCGCGTTCCCAATCTCTGGCCCTCGAGAATGAGTCTCAGCTCACCGTCCGGCCAGAGTGATGGTGTCGAGGACCCCGTCGATGCCGGTGATGTCGAACTCTTGCCCATCCTCGGCGATCGCGACCATGCGACGGGAGTAGTCGCCGGGCGGCAGCGGCCCGCCGCTCGTCTCCGAGGCCAGGTCTTCCGGCAGCGGGAGGCCAAATTCGACCAACGGCGGGTCGATGCGGAATACCTCGGTATATGTCTGGGCGTCATTCTCGAGGGTCAGCACGAATTGGGCGATCGGCTTGTTGAAGCGGCAGCCGGCGCGGTTGGCGCTGTCGGCGGCCGTGCGCAGCCGGTCGTCGAGCGAGCGCAACACGATGCGCAGGTCGCCGCCGATTTCCGTCATGCCGCACCCGCCGATCAACGCGACCGCGCCTGGGACGTGCAGGCCGAACTCGTAGGAGACCTCGTTGTACCGCCGACCGAGGGGAGCGCTGGGGTCCGCGTATGGCCATTGCCCGATCACGCGGATGTGGTAGTCGCCGGGCTCCAAGTCGAGATCGAGCGCGGGATGGTTCGGTCCCAGTTCCAGGGATTCGACCATGAGGTTTCCGTGCCGGGTGTAGACGTTTGCGAACACCCGGTCCGGCCTAGTCTCCGACTCAATCGTGACGGGAATCCGCTTGCCCGGGATGGCCTCGGGGTACGTCCTCACCCCCGACCAGATGTTGTATTCCTCGCAGACGCGACTGGCATCGGCTCCAAGGTGCCAGCAGAAGCGGTGGGGTGAACCCCACACCGATCCGCTGGGGTGCACGAGCCACATGACCGGCAGCGGCGGGACGGGCCAGTTGGCCGGCCACACCCGCGTGGTTGTCGGCGTGTCGTTGTCGGGCAGCGTCGGTGTCGACGCAATGCGCGTGGTTGGCGGCGGGGCGTCGTCGCGTGCCGCCGGCTGGTCCCGGGCTTCCGGGCCGCACGCGATTGCGATCACTGCCACGGTGAGCGCCGCCACGAACGTCTTCAGCGCACCTCTCATGCCATAAGTCCTAGGCCGCCGGGTCTGGGCTGCTACATCTGGGGACGAGACGATCCTAAGCGCCGTCCCTAAGCGGCTGTCCGAGGGCATCGAGCCGGGCGACCTGCTCCAGCAGCCGCATGCTGTGCACCACGTCGTGGATGCTGGTGAGCGGCTCGCGGCCCTCGCGGATGCAGTCGCGGAAGTCTCGGTGCAGCGCCGGCACGCCATCGTCCAGCTGCCCGTGCGGGTCGCCGGTGAGGCTGGCGGCGTCGAGAATCTCGGGCGTATCGGCGCCGTCGGCGAAGATTTCGCCATAGGACGGCGGGCGCAGGTAGGCGCTGATGCCGTTGCCGTGCAGCTCGATCCGGTAGTAGCGGCTGCCCGCGTGGCCAATGGCCGTGTGCACCGCCAGCGCGCCCGAGGTGAACGCGATGACGGATTGCGTGGCGTTCGTCCACTCGGTGTAGGCGTTGTCGACGCGGGCGTGGGCCTCGTCCAACTGGCCGCCGCACACCCAGCGGATGAAATCGACCATGTGAATATCGCGGTCGTACATCACGTTGATGCGCAGGGACTCCGGCGGCTGATGCGACGGGTGCTTGTGCATCCCCGCCAGCACGAAGCGGATGGGGCCGCGGGCCTCGATGCGCTCCTTGGCGGCGCGGATCAGCGGCGTCCAGCGGCGCTGCAGCGCCACGCAAACCAGCCGGTCGTTGCGGGCGGCGGCCGCGGCGATGCGGGCCGCCTCGGTCGAGTTGGCGCCGGGCGGCTTTTCGACCATGACGTGCTTGCCCGCGTCCAGCGCGTCCACGGCCACCGGGCACACCTGATAGGGCTGCATGATGGCGTAGACCACGTCGCAGTCGACCTCGTCGAGCATGCGGCGGTGGTCGGTGTAGCGCCGCGGGATGTCATAGGCGTCCGCGGCGTGCGCCAGCCGCTCGGAGTCGAGGTCGCAGACCGCTTCGAGGCTCACGTCGTCCGCGTCGGCCAGGGCGGGATAGTGCGCCCGCGTCGCGCGCCCGCCGGCGCCGATCATGGCGGCCTTGAGCATGGCTCTCTCCCGGACTCTCTGGTTTGTGCGCAGAGTCTAGTATGAGCGGCCCGCGCCGACGGAACGCACACGCCATGCACCAACGGGTTCTAGACCTCCTCGATGCCGACGCCATCGCGCGCGACACGCTGGCCTTCGTTCAGGTTCCCAGCGAGACGGGCGCGGAGGGTCCCGGCGGCGAGCACTTCGCCGCCCTGTGCGAGCGCGCCGGACTCGAAGTCGATGTCGATCGCTTCATCGCCGACCGGCCCAACGTCTACGCGCGACTTCCGGGAATCGAGCCGGGGCGTCCGCTGCTCTTGAACGGTCACGTCGACACGATCCCGCGCGGCGACAGCGACCCGCCGGCGTTGCGCGACGGCTGGGTGGTGGGCCGCGGCGCGGAGGACATGAAGGGCGGGCTGGTGGCGATGGTGCACGCCGCGACGGCGCTGCGGCGCGCCGGGGTGCGGCTGAGTTCCGACCTCTGGCTGACTGGGGTCGTGGGTCACGAAACGCCGGTGGGCAAGAAGGAAGGACCGAAGCGGCTGGTGGAGCGCATCCGCGCGGGTGACATTCCGGCGGCGGCGGTAATCATCGCCGAGGGGCCGCACGCGATCTGGACGGCGGGGCTGGGCGCGGCGATGTTCCGCATCACGCTGAGCAGCGCGCGGGGCATCGTGCACACGCTGCACGTGCCCTACGCCGACAACCCGGCGCGCTGGGCGGGCGCGATCCTGGCGGAGTTCGCGGAGTGGGAAGCGCGCTTCGAGGCCGAGGCGGCGCATCCGCTCTGCGGCCGGCAGCGGGTCGACATCGGCCTGGTGGCGGGCGGCGACTATCCCAACCGTCTGCCGACGCCCCTCACGCTGCGGGGCACGCGCCGCTGGCGGCACGGGTTGACGGCGGACGACATCGAGGCGGAGCTGCGGGACATTTGCCGACGCATCGAGGAACGCTCGGGGCTGGAGGCGACATTCTCGCTGGACGCGCCGCACGAGCCCTTCGAGACGCCCGGCGACCATCCGCTAGTGCGTGCTCTGGAGGCTGCGGCGACGACCGCCACCGGCGCCCCGCTGCCGCGGATCGGGCTGGCGCTGGTGACCGACGCCAACATCTACGGAAACGACGCGTCGCTGCCGGTGGTCTGCTGCGGCCCCGAGTACGCCACGGCCCACTCGGACCACGAGCGCGTGTCGGTTGAGCGCCTGCACCGGACCGCCGGGCTCTACGCCCTGGCGGCGATGGAGTTTTGCGGCGTCGACGAGTGACGCTCGGCGCCGAGGCCGTCGTGGTGAGCGTTCAGTAGGCGTCGGCTCGAGATCGGGCGGATCTATCCAAGGAAATAAGACATTGGGCCATTGGAGTATTCTCTTGCTCGATGGTGGTAATTGAATTATTCTCCTATGGCAAAGGAATATTCCATTGGTGAGGCGCATGGATTTCCATTTCACCGTGGATGGGCGCGGAATTGATGCCGACTCTCTTTCCCGGCGCCGTTGCGGGTCCCGCACGCTGAACCCTGGCTCGGTCAGCGACGCCTCTCAGACCGGTCGCGTGATCGAGCGCGCTGACGAGGGTCACCCGGATGCATGAGCCGCGCTATCAGATGAGTAAGCCGCTCTGGGAACGGCTGGTGGATTCCCCAGTCTTTGTGCGCGGCGTATTCGGAGTGACGATCTTCTTTTGGATCATCCTGCGCATAGTTGGGGTTTCCGACATCTGGCATCTGCTGACGATCATGCTTGTCCTCGTTGGCTGTGCCTGGCTATATGACCTCGGCCTGGGCAGCCCGATTGGATGGCTCTTGGCTGGCGCCGGAGTGCTGGTGCAGGTGAGCCATATCGGCGGGTTTGGCGGCAACGTGCAGCTGGGCATTTGGATGGCCTTCGCGATCGTTACCGTGGGCATCCTGTGGCGAAGCGGAACCATCCGCACGCGTCGCACGGTGCGCTTGCGCGGGTGGAAAGATAGCCATGTGGATCTCACCGCAACCGGGAACGCGCTGCGCGCCCGGGGCGATGTCCGGCGGGGCGAGATCACGTGCCGGCTATGCAATCTTGTCGTCGATCTGCGATATGCCGACATCACCCGCCCGCCGGCGATTCTCGACGTGACGTGCGTCGCGGGCCGGCTGGACTTGGTTGTCCCACTGTCGTGGCGCATCAGCCGCGACGTGCGCACGACGTTCTCGCACGGGGTGCTCGAGGCGCGCCTGGTTGGGGAGCAGGTCGGTATCCCGGCGGAAACCTGGGTTGCGCCGATGCAACCGGTCGGGGAGCCCACCAAGGGATTCCGCGACCTCATCGCGCCCGACACTGACCCGGGCTTTGTGAACCTGGTGGTGCAGGGGTCGTCGCACCTGGGCCGCATCCGGATTCTCCACGCCTGACGACCGGCGGTCGCCGCGACGGGCCACTGGGCCATGAGTGCGTCTTGATCGGGCGTCTGCGCCGGACCGCCGCGCTGTCCACGCTGGCGGCGACAGATTTCCGCGGTGTCGAGGGTTGATGTCCAGGCCTGAAGGCTCGATTCCTCGTGCGGTCTGACGAAAGCGGCGCTTTGCTAGGCTCCGAATCGAGGAGCGCTGCATGCCCCAGACTGGGCTCGTGCCACGGGACGAGCATGGCCTTTGGGCCTGCTCGGCGCGATATTCGTCCAGAACTGGCCGCAGGCACGGTGGTCGATTCGATGCCTGACCAGCGCTACATGATGGCCAGGCCGTTCTGGCGCCAGATGCTCGACTCGCCGCGTGTCGTGCGGAGTCTCGTCGGGGCGGCGTTCTACCTGTGGATCATTCTTTACTTGTTGGGGATTCTCGACTTATGGGACCTGCTGACAGTCGTCTTGGCTATCGCCGGTCTCGACTGGATGATGGAACACGGCCCGCGCAACCCGTCCGGGTGGCTTGCGGTTGGCGCCGGAGTCCTGGTGCAGGTGGGTCATCTTGGCGAGTTCAGTGGCGGCGTGCAGCTGGGAATTTGGATGGCCTTCGCGATCGTTGCCTTCGGCGCCCTGTGGCAAAGCGGAACCATCCGCACGCGTCGGACGGTGCGCCTGCGGGGGTGGAGGGACAGCCACGTGGACCTCAGCTACACCGGGGGCACGCTGCGCGCTCGGGGCGACGTCCGGCGGGGCGAGATCACCTGCAGGCTGTGCGACGTCGTGGTGGATTTGCGTTACGTCGACATCACGCGTCCGCCGACGATCCTCGACGTGACCTGCGTTGCGGGCCGGCTGGACCTGGTCGTCCCAATCTGGTGGCGCATCGGCCAGAATGTGAACACCACGCTCTCGCGCCTGGTGCTTGAGGCGCGCATCGCCGGGGAACACGGCAGCCCCAGGCCGCAATCGTGGTATGCGCGCATGCGGCCAGTCGGCAGCCGGAGGCGCGGCTTCCGCAAGAGCGGCGATCCGGAGCCGGACGCCGGCTTCGTGAACCTGCTGGTCCAGGGGTCGTCGCACTTCGGCCGCATCCGCATTCTCCACGCCTGACGACCGACGCTCGCCGCCACGGCCCACTCTGGCCATGAGTGCGTCTTGATCGGGCGACTGCGCCGGACCGCCGCGCTGTCCAATCTGGCGGCGACAGATTTCCGCGGTGTCGAGGGTTGATGTCCAGGCCTTAAGGCTCGATTCCTCGTGCGGTCTGACGAAAGCGGCGCTTTGCTAGGCTCCGAATTGAGGAGCGCTGCATGCACCAGACTGGGCTCGTGCCACGGGACGAGCATGGCCTTTGGGCCTGCTCGGCGCGGTACTCGTCCAGAACTGGCACCAGGCACGGTGGTCGATCCCATGCCTGACCGGCGCTTCACGATGGCCAAGCCGTACTGGCGCCAGCTGCTGGACTCGCCGCGCTTCATGCGAGCGGCTTTCGGGCTGGTCGCCATCTTTTGGGTCATCCTGCGCATGGTCGGCGTCCTCGATCACTGGGACCTCCTGACGATGATTTTGGTCCTCTTTGGTCTCAGCTGGGCAAATGATCTCGGCTTCCTCAGTCCGATCCCCTGGCTTGTCATGGGCGCTGGGGTCCTGGTGCAAGTGAGCCATCTGGGCGATTTCGGCGGCGGCGTGCAATTGGGCATCTGGTTGGCCTTCGCGATCGTCGCCTTCGGCGCCCTGTGGCAAAACGGGGCCATCCGCACGCGCCGCACGGTGCGCCTGCGGGGGTGGAAAGACAGCCACGTGGACCTGACCTATACCGGGGGCACGCTGCGCGCGAGGGGCGATGTCCGGCGGGGCGAGATCACCTGTCGGCTGTGCGACGTCACCGTCGATCTGCGCTACGTCGACATCACACGGCCGCCGGCGATCCTCGACGTGACGTGCGTGGCGGGCCGGCTGGACCTGGTCGTCCCGATCTGGTGGCGTATCGGCCAAAACGTGAACACCACGCTTTCGCGCCTGGTGCTCGAGGCGCGGCTCGCCGGGGAACACGGCAGCCCCGTGCCCCGCAACTGGATTGGTCCGATGCGGTCGATCGGCAGCCGCAGGCGCGGCGTCAGTGGAAGCGACGAACCGGAGCCGGACGCGGGTTTCGTGAACCTGCTAATCCAGGGATCTTCACACCTGGGCCGGGTGCGAATTCGCCACGCCTGACGGCGGGCTGCCGCGCCATATGGCCCGCCGCGCTCCGTCAGGTGGCCCGCGTTGCGGGCAGCGAGGGATCGGCCGGACTCCTCACCCCGGTATCGCGGAATGGGGCAGGCTCTAACCCTCTTTCACATTGGAGTCCTCTGCGTGACCCTTGCGTCATTCCGGCGGAGGCCGGAATCCAGTCCGGTTGAATCTGGGGGCGCGGCGGACGCTTGGCGTCGGGCGGGTCGCAGACCCGCCCCTACCTGACATTGCGGAGATCTCACATTGCGGAGAGGGGACCCGGTCGGCGGCTGCTTGAGTTTGAGATGCGAACCCGTCAACCCTCCGGCGCGATGAGGATCTCGTTGCGGACGGTCACGACCAGCGTTTCGTTGTAGAGCGTGGGTGGGCGGCGCGGCAGCGGCGGCTCAGTGGGCGTTTGGGCGGGGTAGTGCAGGGCGCGGCGGTCGCGGCCCCGCACCTCCCACCACCACTGCTCCGATTCCAATGGCTCCACGTCGCGCCGCAGGATGAACTCGGTGCGGTCCCAGGCGCTGAAGGCCGCGTGGGCCAGGAACACCCGCGACACGGCGGCCCCGTCCCACGTTGCGAGATCGGGCAGCGCCATCGGCCCGGTGTCGACCTGAAAGGCGCCCTTGGTCCGCTCGATGTTGATGGTGCGAATGGGGTATTCCAGCGTGACGGTCAGCCCGAGGGCGTCTTCGTGGTGCGTGGTGCGGGCATTCAAGCGCCGGCCGGCCAAGACCGCGCGCATGACCTCGCCGGCGTCGCGCGTGGCCTGCGCGTCGGGAACCTCGTGGGTCGTGAAATCCGTGCCGGCGTAGCGGCCGGCGTGCGGCGTGGCGGCGGTCGGCTCGCGCTCGGTTGACGGGCGCCTGGCGATGGGGATGCCGTGCGTGCGGCTGAGCGCCACGCGGAACTCCTGGCTGGGCACCTGGAACAGGTTGCGGTCGGCGATGGTGTATTCGGCCAAACAGGGCTGCAGCAGGAAGATCTCCAGCGGCGGCGCGTCCCGCTCACCGCTGATCGTGCAGACGGCGTCGTAGCCGATGCGCACGTGATAGGCCTCGCCGGGCTCGCCCACGAAGCCGCCGGGGTACTTGTAGTCGGGGTCCGGCTCGTGGGGCCGGTGGTCCCAGGTGAAGTGCGAGCGGGCGAAGTCGATCACCGGCGCGCCTCGTTGGCGGCCCGCAGGACGGTGTTGACCGCCGGCAGCTCCCAGGTCTCGAAGTAGCCGGCGGCGCGGGGGCGCGGCCGGTCGGCCGGCTCACCGGAGTCGCGCCGCTGGTACCGGTCGCGCCCGCGCACGGCGGCCGCCCAGGCCAGCTCGCGCTCGGCGATCTCGACGCCGCGTCGCAGGATGAACTCCACGTGGTCGTCGGCGGTGAAGGCCGCGTGGGCGGCGAAGACCCGGTCGACGCCCGCGCCGTCCCAAGTCGTCAGGTCGGGCAGCGCCACGGCGCCGGTGCACACCTGGTAGCGTCCGCCGCCGGCGTGCAGATTGATGAGCTTGATCGGGTATTCCACGGTGACGGTCAGGCCGTGCGTGTCGTCGCGGTAGGTGGACCGGGCGTTGAGGCGGTCGCCCGCCAGCGACGCCGCCACGACGGCGTCGTCCGACGCCAGGGCTTCGGCGTCATGGGTACGCAGGTCGATGGCGAACTCCGCGAATTGCGCCGCGATGGGCTGCCGTCGCGTGTCCTCGTTCTCCCAGCTTGGCTCGGTGGCGATGGGGACCATGCACGCGTCGCCGACCGCGGCGCGGAACTCGCCGTTGGGCACCTGAAACAGGTTGTCGGCGGCGATGATGAACTCGGAGCGGCACGGCGCGGTGAGGTAGATGGTGCAGGCCGTCCCTCGCGCGTCATCGACGATCTCGCAGCCGGCGTCGATCTGTAGGCGGCTAGTCGTGGCCTCGCCCGGCTCTCCCACGAATCCGCCGGCGTAGGCATAGACCGGGTCGGGCTCGGCCCACTCGATGGTCCAGGTGATGAAGGATCGGTTGAAATCGATCATGTCCGCATTGCCGATGCCGGGGGAGGCGAGGATATCCCGGCGCCGGCTCGGCGGACCACATCAGGTCGGTGTTCGCTGCGGGTGAGCATGGCAGGCATGCGGCCCCACTCCGGGGAAACTGGATTCCGGCCTCCGCCGGAATGACGGACGGGGCAGGCTTTCTGCCGGAATGACGGAATCGCCACCGCCCACTACCCGGACCGTTGCTGTAGCGAATGGCGTTGGCTAGTCTGTTCCGCCCGCGCGGGGCGGTCTGCACGCCGGGGGATTGGTCGGCACAGATGTTGGATGCCTGGGTACTCGCGGTCTTCATTGCCTACTTCGCGGTGCTCATTGGCATTGCCGTGTTTCGCGCCCGGCGCATGCGAGCGATGTCGGACTACGTGCTCGGCGGACGGAGACTCAGCAGCTTCACGACAGCCCTGAGCGCCAGCTCATCGACGACGAGCGCCTGGACGATCCTGGCGCTTCCGGCGCTGGCCTTTGCCGGGGGAGTGACCCACCTGTGGACCGTGGTCGCCCTCGTGGCGGGCAGCTGGCTCTGCTGGACCGTGGTGGCGAAGCGGCTGCGGCGCTATACCATCGCGGCCGACGACGCGCTGACCCTGCCCGAGTTTCTCGAAAAACGGTTTGGCGACACGTCGCAGGTCCTGCGCACGTTGGCCGCGCTGCTCACGATTCTCTTCGTGATCTTCTACGTCAGCTCAGGATTGGTCGCGGGCGCCAAGCTGCTGGAATCCGAGTTCGGCGTCGAATACACCCCCGGCATTCTGATCACGTTGATCGCCGTGGCGTCTTACACGTTCATCGGTGGATTCCTGGCCGTCTCCCGCACCGATGTCTTTCAATCCGTGTTGATGCTGGTCGGTTTCATGATCGTGCCGCTGACGCTGATCGTCGTCGCGGGCGAGTCGCTGCTGCGCGCGGGGTCCGACACGCCGGGGTTCTGGAATCCGCTGACCGATCCCGACAACAATCCCATCACGCCGGTCATGCTGCTGTCGGCCGTTGGATGGGGACTGGGGTTCTTTGGCTCGCAGCGAATACTGCAGCGATTCATGGCGATCGAAGGCGAGTCGAGCATTCCCGCGGGGCGGAGCATCGGCACGATTTGGATCGCGCTGATGTACACGACGGCGGTGGTGTTGGGCGTCATCGCGCTGCCCGCGCTGACCGAGATTGACCTGCTGGAAGCGGTGGCCGATCCGGAGCGGATCTATCTCGTGGTGGCGGTGGCGTTTTTCCATCCCATCATCACGGGCCTGCTGATGACCACGTTGATCGCGGCGGTCATGAGCACGGCGGACTCGCAGTTGCTCCTGGCATCGGCCGTCGCCGCGGACGACGTGCCGGTGATCCGGCGGCTGACGTACTCCCGCGCGGCTTACGCGCGCGTGTGGATCGGCCGCGGGCTGCTGGTGGTGATCGGCATCGTGGCCGCGGTGCTGGCGCTGGTGGCCCAGGAGTCGGTGTTGCAGTTGGTCACCTATGCCTGGGGCGGCATGGGCGCCGCCTTTGGGCCGGTGACGATCCTGGCGCTGTACTGGCGTCGATTCAACCTCTGGGGCGCGGGCGCGGCGATCGTGACTGGCACGCTGGTGTCCTCGATCTGGTGGGCGTCCTCCGGGGGACCGGGCGGCGTCATGGACATTCACCCGGCGACCCCGGGATTCGTGGTGGGGCTGATCACGGCCGTTGCGGTTTCGCTCCTCACGCCGCCGCCCGCCGCGGCGACGGTGCGGACGTTCGATCGAGTGATCGGCGAGCGCGAGGCGGCGGCGTAGACGTCGGGAGTACCCTAGGCGCCATGCCGCACTTCCGATTCCCGGCATGAGCAGCCTCACCGGCAAGGTGTGGGACATCAGACGCCGCGCGCCGAAGGAGCTCTTTGGGCGGCTGGAGGACATTCCGCCGCTGGCCGTACAGCTGCTCCATAACCGGGGCTACGGCGACGAGGCGGCAATCCGCGAGTTCCTGGACGGTCCGCTGCCGCCGCACGATCCCTATCTGCTCGACGGCATGGACGCGGCGGTGGCGCGCGTGGCGCAGGCGCTCGCGCAGGGTGAGCGGGTCTACGTCTACGGCGACTACGACGTGGACGGCGTCACCGGCACGGCGCTGCTGCTGGAGACCTTCGAAATGCTGGGCGCGGCGGCCACGCCCTACATTCCAGAGCGGCTGACCGAGGGCTATGGCCTCAACCGCGACGCGATCGACGCGATCGGGGCGCAGGGGCCGGGGCTCATGGTGACGGTGGACTGCGGGATCGGCGGCGCGGACGAGATTGCGCGCGCGCGGTCGCACGGCATCGACACGATCGTCACCGACCACCACCTCGGCGACGGCGCCGACAACGGCGCGGTGGCGGTGCTGAACCCCAACCAGCCGGGCGGCGCCTATCCGTTTCCCGGGCTATCCGGCGTGGGCGTGGCCTACAAGCTGGTCCAGGCGCTGGCGGAGGAGATGCCGGAGCGCCTGCCGTATCCCGAGGAGTTTCTCGACCTTGTCGCCCTCGGCACCGTGGCGGACATGGCGCCGCTGCGCGACGAAAACCGCACCTTCGTGGCCGAGGGCCTCGACGCGCTGCGCCAGACCCGGCGCCGCGGCCTGCACGCGCTGGGTGAGATCGCGCGACGCCCGGTCTCGCATGTTGGCGCCGCCGATATCTCCTTCGGCTACGCGCCGCGGCTCAATGCCGCCGGTCGGCTGGCGCGCGCGGATTTGGCGCTGCAACTGCTGCGAGCCAGCCAGTCCGTCGAGGCCGAATCGCTGGCGCACGAGCTCGACAACCTGAATATCGAGCGCCGCCGCCTGACGCAATTGGTGATGGACGCGGCCGCGGCGCGGATCGACCCGTCGGAACCGTTGGTCTTCGCCATCGGCGACGAGTTTCCGCTGGGCGTGGTCGGGTTGGCGGCGGGACGACTGGCGGAGCAGACGGGCCTGCCCGCGTTCGTGGGGGCGCCGGTGAACGGCGTCGTGCGCGGGTCGGCGCGGGCGCCGCAGGGCGTGATGCTGGCCGACGTGCTGGGCACGCAGGCCGACCTGCTCGATGCGTGGGGCGGGCACGCCCAGGCGGCGGGGTTCAGCGTGCGGCCCGAGCGCGTGGATGCGTTGCGCGACGGCCTAGCGCGAGAGTTGGCGCGCGCGGGCGTGCAGGCGCCGGCCGCGCCGCGCCTGGAGGCCGACTGCCGCCTCTATCCACGCACCGTGACCTGGGAGACCTATGAGCTGACCCAACAGCTGGGTCCGTTCGGCGCGGCGCATGGCGAGCCGTGCTTCGTGGTAGAAAATGTGGCCATCGACGAGACCCGCGTGGTGGGCTCGACACATCTGGCCCTGCGCTTCGCGGAGCTGGGGGCCGATGTGGAGGGCATCTGGTTCGGGGAGGCGGACATGCGGCAGGCGCTGCCGCCGGGCCGGCGCTGCGACGCGGCGTTTCGTCTGAATCTGCGCACGTTCAACGGCGAGACTCGATTGCAAATGCTCATCGACGACATCCGCCACACAGCGAGCTAGCGGAGGCGCGGCATGCCGGTATCCGTGACGGCCACGCTGGCGCCGATGGTGAGCGCGGAGACTCCCGCGCTGGCGATCGACGAGCTGTTGGAGCGCGTCCTCTCCTATACGCCGCCCGACGACCAACCGGAGGTCGGCGAGCTCATTCGCCGCGCCTACGACGCCGCCGAGCGGGCGCACGCGCCGCAGAAGCGGCTGTCGGGCGAGCCTTACATCCAGCACGTACTGGCGGTGGCCATGTTGGTGGCCGATCTGCACCTCGACGCCGACACGGTGGCCGCCGGGCTGCTGCACGACGCGGTCGAGGACACCAGCCTGAGCCTGGACGGCATCCGGCGGCACTTCGGGAGCGGGGTGGCCGAGCTGGTTGACGGGGTGACCAAGTTGGAGCGCGTCACCGTGGCGAGCCTGGACGAGCAGCAGGCCCAGAACCTGCGCAAGGTGCTGCTGGCCATGGCGCGGGACGTGCGGGTGGTGCTGATCAAGCTTGCCGACCGGCTGCACAACGTGCGCACGGCGTGGGTGTTTTCGGCTGAGAAGCGCACCCGGTACGGGCAGGAAACGCTCGAAATCTTCGCGCCGCTGGCCGGGCGGCTCGGCATCGAGGAATGGCGCTGGCAGCTCGAGGACTACGCCCTCAAGCTGCTCGACCCCGACCGCTATCGCGACCTGGCCCGCTGGCTGCTGGCCGAGCGGCGCGCGCGCGAAGCCGCCATCGCCGAGGTGCAAGAGCAGCTGCGCCGCGGCCTGGACGAGTCGGGCATCGACGCGCACATCCAGAGCCGGGTCAAGCACATCTACAGCATTGAGCGAAAGATCCGCCGCAAGGACGCCGACCGCGAGTCGATCTACGACATTCTGGCCATCCGCGTGATCGTGGATTCCCAGCAGGATTGCTACGGCGCGCTGGGCGTGGTGCACGGCGCCTGGCGGCACATTCCGGTCGAGTTCGACGACTACATCTCGGCGCCCAAGGAGAACGGCTACCAGTCGCTGCACACTGCTGTGCTCGGGCCCGACGGCAAGCCGGTGGAGGTGCAAATCCGCACCCGCGAGATGCACCAGAACGCGGAGTACGGCGTGGCGGCGCACTGGCGCTACAAGGAAGGCGGGCCGCTGGGCCCCGAGGCGTTCATGGACAAGCTGGCGTGGATTCGGCAGATCCTCAGCTGGCAGGAAGACGGCGACTCGGCGGGGTCCTTCGTGGATGCCGTGAAGACCGATTTCTTCAGCGACACGGTGTTCGTGTTCACGCCCAAGGGTGAGGTGAAGGACTTTCCCATTGGCAGCACGCCGCTGGACTTCGCCTACCGCATCCACAGCGACGTGGGCCACTCCTGCATCGGGGCCAAGGTCAATCGCCGCCTGGTGCCGCTGGACCACGAGCTGGAGAACGGCGACGTGGTGGAGATTCTGACCAGCACGAGCAGCAAGGGACCGAGCCGAACGTGGCTGTCGCAGGTGCGAACGGCGCACGCCCGCGACAAGATTCGCCGCTGGTTCAAGCAGCACGAGAAGGCGGAAAACGTCGTCTCGGGCCGCGCGTTGCTCGACCGCGAGCTGCGGCGCGTGGGCCAGGGTGGCGTGGCGAACGTGCCGGACGCCGACCTGAAGGCGATCGCCACCTCGCTGGGCTACCTCGACATCGAGAGCCTGCTGGCGGGCGTCGGCTACGGCGCCACCACGGTGCACCAGGTGGTGACGCGGCTGCGGCTCACTCCGGAGGTGGCCGAGCCCGAGGTGCCGGAAACGCTGGAGCCGGACGAGCGGCGCGACGTGCAGCCGCTGGTCAACGTGCTGGGCGCCGGCAATCTGCTGACGCGCGTCGCGGCCTGCTGCCATCCGCTGCCGGGGGACGACATCGTGGGCTTCATCACCCGCGGCCACGGGGTCAGCATCCACCGCCGCAACTGCGCCAACGTGCGCAACGTGTCGGAGCCCGAGCGCCTGGTGCCCGTGTCCTGGGCCGACCGGCTGGTCGAGGCGGATACCGACCTGCCCGTCCGGCTGGCCGGCTGCTGCACGCCCAGACTCGGGGGACGCATCGACGGCGTGGCCACGAACGGCGCGGTGGAAGTGCACCGACAGAGTTGCCGCGATCTGGCCCAATCGTCGGACCCGCGCGTGCGGGTGCGCTGGATCGAGGACGACACGCAGAGCCTGCCGGTCAGCGTGCGCGTGGTGGCGCACGACCGCGAAGGGCTGACGCACGACATCACCGGGATCATCCGCGAAGAAGGACTCAACATCGCCACCATGTCGGTGCGGACGAACCGGCGGCATGAGGCCACGTTCCGACTGACCGTGGCGCTGCGCAGCGTGGCCCAGCTGGCCCGGCTGCTGCGGCGCATCGAGACCGTCCGCGGCGTGGTCGCGGTCTCGCGGGAGGGCGCGCGGGCGCGGTAGTCGATACGACCCGACCGTGATTGCTGCGGGGAGCCTGCCCTATTCGTCATTCCGGCGAATGCCGGAATCCAGTGCCGCCGAGCACGGCCGCGCCGTCCGATGCTCGTTGCCGCGACCCTGGACCCCGGCTTTCGCCGGGGTGACCGGGTGTGGGTGTGAGCGGTGCGCGGGCGAGGCGAGGGCGGCGCCCCGTCCGTCATTCCGGCGGAGAGCCGGTCCCGGACTTTATCCGGGACCGGAATCCAAAGCCACGGAGCACGGCCGCGCCACCCCATGCTCATTGCCGCGACCCTGGACCCCGGCTTTCGCCGGGGTGACGGGGTGTGGGTGTGAGCGGTGCGCGGGCGTCAGTTGGCGCGGGGTACCTTGAATCGAATCCGCGGAGCGACGCACCGCACCATTGGAGAAGTCATGGCCGAGCAATTGGCGACCGCGACGTTGGGGCGAACGGGTCTGGAAGTGACGCGTCTGGGTTATGGCGCCATGGAGATTCGCGGCGGGCCACGCGGGCGCGCCACCTCCGATGCGGAGGCGGAGGCCATTCTCACGGCGGTGCTCGACGCCGGGATCACCTATATCGACACGTCCAACGACTACGGGCGGAGCGAGGAGCTGATCGGCCGGTTCATCTCGGACCGGCGGGAGGAATACTTTCTGGCCACCAAGTGCGGCTGCGTGGGACCCGCCGGCGGTCAGCACGTCTGGACGCGCGAGAACCTGATGCGCGGGCTGGAGCAGAGCCTGGAGCTGCTGCGGACCGACTATGTCGACGTGATGCAGCTGCACGGCGCGTCCGTCGAGGAGTCGGAGCGCGAAGGCGTGGTGGACACGCTGAACGCCATGCGCGAGCAGGGCAAGGTGCGTCACATCGCGACGTCGACCTCGGTGCCGAACCTGCCGACGTTCATCGAGTGGGGGTCGTTTGATCTCTTTCAGATCCCCTATTCGGCGCTGAACCGCGAGCACGAGGCGTGGATCAGCGAGTCGGCGCAGGCCGGCATCGGAACCGTTATCCGCGGAGGCGTGCAGAAGGGCGAGCCGGGCGAAGGCGGCGGCCGCGCCGATGCCTGGGACAAGTTCGAGCAGGCCAACCTGGACGAGCTGTGCGCCGAAGACGAGAGCCGCACGGCCTTCATGCTGCGCTACACGCTGAGCCATCCGGACGTGCACACGATCATCGTGGGAACGAAGAACCCGGCCCACCTGCAGGAGAACCTGGAGACGGAGCGGCGCGGTCCGTTGGCGCCCGATGTCTACGCCGAGGCCAAGCGCCGGCTGGATGCCATTGGGGAGACTCCGGAAACGAGGGGTGGCTAACGTCAGGCGCGGTTTCGGGAGTCGTTGGTAGGGAAGCCGCTCCCTTGCCTGACGGCAGTCTTGTGGCGCCAGTCGAAGCGCTCAGCCGGGCACATCTGGACGATGCTCGTTGCCGCGAGCTGGGCTCAGTCCAACGGGGCGATCGTGCCCGGCGCTTCGAGACGCTTCGCGCGATTCCAGGCTTCCCGCAGCTCGTCTTGGCGCAGCAAGGCCCACTCGACGACGAGACCTTGGGCGCGGGGCGGCAGGCGTCCGTTCAATACCGCCAGGCTCTCAATGCCCACCAGCGCCTCGTCTCCGCCGTACAACGCGTGAAAGTGTGGCGGTCCGTGATCGTCGAAGTACATCCGGATGACGATCCCGTAGAACCGGCAGAGCTCAGGCAATCTCGGCAGAGTGCTGGGCGGCCGGCATCACGTCGGCGAGGGCCTTGCCGGTGAGCCGGAGAAAGAGCGCATCCGGGCAGAGCTCGACGTCGTCTCCCCAGGCGATCCCTCCGGTCGGTGCGATGCGCGCCGTTTCGAAGCATCCCGGGGAATCCCACAGCTTGAAGACGCCCCGCCCCGCCAAGTGCGACAGATCAACCTCCCCGTCGGTGCCATCGATGTACCGCAGCCATAGCCGATGCCCCGCTCGGGCTTCTACGTCAGTTGGCCGGTTCAGCGTGTTCGGCATTGGTGTCCTTCGAGACGAAGTCGCTTCAGAATCGTATGAGTGACCGCCGCCAACGCGGCGGCTCTGGTCCGTCCGATGGTAACCATTCGCGGATGAGGGCAGTCTCAGGCGCCAAGCTGAGTCCAACGAAGAATCTCGGATGCTCGCTTTGGGGCGCGGGCGCGGTAGTCGCCACGCCCCGACCGGCATTCCGGCGGCGGCCGGAATCCAGTGCCTCCGAGCACGGCCGCGCCTCCCCGTGCCCATTGCCGCGACCCTGGACCCCGGCTTTCGCCGGGGTGACGGGGTGTGGGTGTGAGCGGTGCGCGGGCGAGGCGAGGGCGGCGCCCCGTCCGGCAATCCGGTGGAGAGCCTGTCCCGGACTTGATCCGGGACCGGTATCCAGTGCCCCGGAGCACGGCCGCGCCGCCCCACACCTTTTGCCACGACCCTGGACCCCGGCTTTCGCCGGGGTGACGGGGTTTGGGTGCGCGGGAGGCTCAGGGAGCGGCCGCCGACGCCTGAGGGCATCTCCCAGCATCAGTCCCCGCGAAGCGAGGAATGTAGAACGCCTGGCCTCCGGCCTGGACATCTCTCGGAGACTCGACTATCGCGAGAGCCCTCGGGCCATGTTGTCAATGGGCAGCCGATAGATGGGGTCGTGAACACATGCGGACCGGGGATGGCTTCGCCGAAGCGCTGCGCGCGGGCGACGTCGCGGCCGTCAGAAGATTCCCGAAGACCGACTTTCACGCGCACTCATACCTGAGCGCCCGCATCGAGAGCCTCGAGCGCGAGCTTGGGCAGGCGCTGCCGAGACCTCCGCGCCGAATGGACGGACTGACCGGGATGAGCGAGTTCGTGACGCCGGCCATCAACCCGTACTTCAACACCGCCGAGGGTGCCGAGTTCGCGGCAACAGCGGCGGCAGCCGACGCCATCGACGACGGCGTGTCGATTCTCGAGATGAGCTTCGATGCCTTGACACCCCGGCACTATCCCGACGGGCTGCAAGGGTTGCTCGGATTCGTTCGATCGCTCGTCGAGCAATGCCGAGATCGCATTCGGCTGCGGCCGGAACTTGGAATCTCGCGACGCTATATCTGCGCCGCCGATCTGATGGATCTGGCGCTACCGGCGATCGCCTCCGACATCTTCACGTCCATCGATCTCTATGACGTCGAGGACGCGTGCGCCCCCGAGGACGCGCAGCCCCTCTACGCGCAGGCGCGTGCCCAGGGAATGATGCTCAAGGCGCACGTGGGCGAATTCAGCAGCGCTGACGACGTTCGCCGGACGGTCGAGGTGTTGGACCTCGATGAGGTGCAGCACGGCGTCGCCGCCGCCGACAGCACCGACGTCATGCGGTGGCTCGCCGAACAGGGTGTGCGGCTCAATGTCTGCCCGACCAGCAACGTGATGCTGGGCGTTGTGTCCGACATCGAGAGTCATCCGATCCGCCGTCTCCACGATCACGGCGTCGCGGTGACGGTGAACACCGATGACTTGACGGTGTTTGGGCAAAGCGTCTCGGACGAATACCTCAACCTGTTTCGCGCCGGCGTCTTCACCGCCGAGGAGCTGGACGGCATCCGGGTGGCGGCGCTGGCAAGCCGGAGAGCCTAGAGGCCCCGCCGGTGGCGAGGTGCGCCGGGTAGCGTGAGGCGAGTCCGGCGACGGGCGCACGGCATCACGGGAGAAGTCATGGCCGAGCAATCGGCGACCGCGACGCTGGAGCGAACCGGTCTGGAGGTGACGCGCCTGGGCTACGGCGCCATGGAGTTTCGCGGCGGGCCGCGCGGGCGCCGGATTGGAGCCCGACCCACGCTGCACGCAGCGCGAGCCACCGGAGGGGTTAGTCGCTCGCGGTTAGGAACGCCCTGAGGGCTTGCCGCGTCGCCTGCGGCTGCTCGATCCACGGCTCGTGTCCGGCGCGGGGAATGGTGACGTGGCGACCGTTGGGCAACTGCTCGGCCAGCTGGGCCCGCGCCCATCGCGGCCGCGGGTCGGCCTCTCCATCCAGGACCAGCGTGGGGACCGTGAGTTCGGCGACCTGCGCCGGCAGTTCCCCTGATTCTTCGAGGCGATTCGCCTCGGCGCCCAGGGTTGCGTTGAGCGCGACGTTGACGGGGAACCGGTCATATCGGGGCATCTGTTTGAGTTTGGTCACGTCGAAGTATTCGGTCCTCGCCAGCAAGGCGGAGCGCTCGTGGTTGATGCGCGCAAGGTCTGTTTCGGAAGCGGTGGCTCGTCGCTCATCGAGGCGCCGGAGCCGCTGGCGGTCGCCGGGTGTCAGCTTGGCCGCTCGATTCCGCCGGTACTCGGCGTGCCAGGCCGGGTCGATGCCGGTCCCGGAAAGATAGACGAGACGACCGACGCGTTCCGGGTGGCGGAGGGCGTACATGAGGGCAAGCTCCGCGCCCCACGAGTGGCCCACGACCGTCCACGCGTGGTAGCCCCAATGCGCGCGGAGGGCATCGAGGTCGGCGACGAAGGTGGCGATGTCGTAGGGCGGTGCGTCCTGCGATCTCCCGCACCCGCGCTGGTCATAGCGATGAACGGTGGCGAGGTCGTCGATCATGGATGCGACGGGTTCGAGGTAGTCGTAGAGGCCCGGGCCGCCGTGACAAAGGACTACCGGAGGTCCGGTTCCCTGGGTGGCGGTCCAGAGGGAAACGCCGTTGGCGGTGATGTGCCGCTCGCTGGGCCGCCGATGCTGCTCCTGCCTCACGCGGCGGCGACCTGCCCGGCGGCCCAGCCGGTCCCCTCTCCCCACTGTGGGAGAGGGCCAGGGAGAGGGGGACGGCCGGATCCACGCTGCACGCAGCGTGGGCCACCGAAGCACACGTCGGCCGCTCTATTGTTGGCGTCCGCGCGCCAGGGGCTCCAGCCGATTACCAACGATCCGGCGGTAGTAGCAGCTATGCCGCGCCCTTCCGTCCTCCATGGTGTGGCACACGCCGCCCTGACGCAGGCGGACGAGGTACAGCAGCGAGTTCTGCTCGCAATTCACGCGCACGTCGACGACATCCAACACATTGCCCGACGTCTCCCCTTTCACCCACAGGTTGTCTCGCGTCAGGCTCCAGAACGCCGCCACGCCTTCACGCAGCGTGTACTCGAGGGCGGCCTTGTTCGCGTGCGCCAGCACCAGCACGTCGTGGGAGTCGACGTCCTGGGCCACGACCGGCAGCACCCCCTGGCCGCTGGCGGAGAAGAACCGCTCGAAGTCGAGGGCGATGTCAGTGCCTTCTTCGAGCTCGGCGGTGCTGGTTAACGTGCTGGGGTGTTTCCAGGCCATGACTTCCCTCTCGTGGTACACGTTTCGCTGAGTCCCCCGTGCAAGGGTTTACTCCAGCGGGGCGATAGTCCCTGGCGACTCAAGACGCTGGGCGCGGGGCGGCAGGGTCCATGCAAAACCGCCCAGGGCTTGGGTTCTGTGAAGCCTCGCCTTCCGTTCGTAGTATGCTTGGTCACCACCCCTATCGATTCGACGGTAGGGTCGAGACCGTCCTCCGGGGCGGTCTCTGTCTTTGTCTTTGAGTAGTATGCTTTGGTCACCACCCCTATCGCTTCGCCGGTAGGGTCGAGACCGCCCGGAAGGGCGGTCTCTGTCTTTGTGTGGGAGTAGAGATTGATCACCAACGTTTACATCGACGGCTTCAATCTGTACTACCGCGCCCTGAAGGACACGCCGTTCAGGTGGCTCGACTTGCGGAAGCTGGCTGAGACGCTCTTCCCACGGGATTCGATCAACCGAGTCTGCTACTTCACGGCCCGTCTGGACGTGCGCCCCAGCAATCCCGGACAAGCCCAGCGCCAGCTCATCTACCTGAGAGCTCTGGCGACGCTGCCGGGCTTCGATGCCCACTACGGAGTCTTTCGGTCCGGCGTCAAACGTCGCCCACTGGTGGAGCCGGTGGTGGGGCTACCGTCTCATGTCCTGGTCAGGGACTCGGAGGAGAAGGGGTCTGACGTGAATCTCGCTACCCGCCTCCTGGTGGACGGGTTCAAAGGGGAGTACGAGCAGGCGGTGGTGATGTCGAACGACGCGGACTTCGCCGGGGCCATGCGGTACGTGCGGGATGACCTGGGCCTTCGAGTCACGCTCGTCAATCCTGATCCCAAGAACAGCAGTCCAAGGGAGCTGGCCGACGCCGCCACCTACGTCAGGCGCCTCTGGAGGAGCCATCTGCGACGGAGCCAGTATTCCGACACACTGAGGGATGAGGTAGGAATCATCACCAAGCCGGCGGGGTGGTGACTTTCGGCGTTGGCAAGCAGGATTTCATGCTTGGACTGACTAACAGAACCGATTCCGAGGACGCACCATGAACGCCGTCGTCACCGACACCCGCCGCGCGCCGGGGGTCACCGTCCAGCCGGTGCCGATCGAGGCGGTGCGGATTGGGGACGGGTTCTGGCGCGGATGGCTCGACCGGCTGTACGACGTCACGCTGCCCACGCAGCACGCCCAGTGCGAGGCCACGGGCCGCCTCGACAACATCCGGCGCGTCTCAGGCCGCGTGGACGCGCCGTTTCGGGGGCGCTACTACGACGAGTCCGACGTTTACAAGTGGCTGGAGGCTGCCAGCTGGGCGCTGGCGGGGCGCGAGGATCGGCGGCTGCGGGCGCTGGTGGACGCGCTGGTCGACGACATCGCCGCCGCGCAGCAGCCGGACGGCTACCTCCATACCTACTTCGCGCTGGAGCGGGCGGATCAGCGCTATACCGACCTCATCAACAAGCATGAGCTGTACTGCGCCGGACATTTGATCCAGGCGGGCATCGCCCACCGCCGCGCGACGGGCACGGAGGCGCTGCTGGACGTGGCGGTGCGGCTGGCCGATCACATCTGCGCCGAGTTCGGCCCCGATGCCCGCGAAACGGCGGACGGTCATCCGGAGATCGAGCTGGCGCTGGTCGAGCTGGCCCGTGAGACCAATCAGCGCGTCTACGCCGAGCAGGCGCGGTTCTTCCTGGACCAGCGCGGTCGGCAGCCGCCGCGGCTCGGCGGCTACCGCTATCTCCAGGACCACGAGCCGGCGGCCGAGCAGCGGGAGATCGCGGGACACGCGGTGCGGGCGATCTACCTGGCGTGCGGCCTGGCCGACGCCGGCCTGGAGCTTGAGGACGGCGCGCTGTGGGAGGCGTCCGAGCGGCTGTGGCGCAGCGCCTATGAGACCAGGGCCTACGTCACCGGCGGCCTGGGGGCGCATTGGGCCGGCGAGTCGTTCGGCGACGCCTTCGACCTCCCGAACCGCCACTCCTATGCGGAGTCGTGCGCGGCGGTGGCCGGCGTGATGTGGAACTGGCGGCTGCTGGCCGGCACGGGCGAGCCGCGCTTCGCCGACTGGATGGAGACCACGCTCTACAACGGCATGCTGGCGGGCCTGTCGCTGGACGGCGAGCACTACTTCTACCCCAACCCGCTCAGCGCGGCAGGGGGGCACGCCCGGGTGGACTGGTTCGACTGCGCCTGCTGCCCGCCGAACCTGGCGCGGCTGCTCGCCAGCCTGCCGGGCTACCTCTACGGCGAGTCCGAGCGCGCGCTGTGGGTGCACCAGTTCGCGGGAGGCCACGTGGATGCGGACATTCCCGGCGCCGGCCGCCTGTCGCTGGCGGTGGACACGGACTATCCGTGGTCGGGCGAGGTGCGGTTCACCGTGCGCCAGGCGCCGGAGGATCCATTGGCTCTGCGATTGCGTGTGCCCGGCTGGTGCGACCGCGCCGGCCTCGAGGTGGTCCCGGCCGACCCTGAAGACCCCGATCGTGGGCTCGCCGCCAGCGGTTACGCCGTCCTGCGGCGCGCCTGGGCGCCGGGCGACCGGGTCACGCTGCGCCTGTCGATGCCGCCGCGCCGCGTGGTCAGCGACCCGCGGGTGACGGCCAACGTGGGGCGCGTGGCCCTGGCGCGCGGGCCGCTGATCTACTGCGTCGAGTCCCACGATCGGCCCGGACTGGATCAAGACGCCTTCGCGTTGCCGGATGACGCGCCGGTCACCCCGGGTCCCGCCGACTCGCGCCTGCCGGGAATGACGCTGCTGGACACGACCGCCGTCCCGCTGCCGGGGACGCCTGAGCGCGGCGCGCTTTATCAGCCGGTGCCGGGCGATGGCCAGGCGGCGCACGCGCCCACGAATCGCGCCGCCATCCGCGCCATTCCCTATTTCGCCTGGGCCAATCGGGGACCGAGCAGCATGGACGTGTGGCTGCGCCGGCAGGAGGCGGTTTCGGGCTAAGGACCCTAAGTGCCGAGCCGGGTCCGGCTCCCGCTCCCCTGGAGAGACCCTGGCGAAACCGCTTCGTCATTCCGGCGGAGGCCGGAATCCAGTCCGGTCGAATCTGGGCGCGCGCCGGACCACGGGGGCGATTGGGCGCTATGACAGCGCCCAGCCGGCGGTGGCATGCTGCGGCGAATGCCGCCGCCCACTTCCACGCGCGTCTGCTTCGTCATTCCCACCTATGACGAGGCGGCCAACATCACGCCGCTGCTCGAGCGGCTGACCACGCTCTATGCCGGCGGCGACACCGCGATCGTCATCGTCGACGACCACAGCCCTGACGGCACCGGACGGCTGGTGCGGGACTTCGCCGCGGCCGATCCGCGGGTGCACCTGCTGGAAGGTCCCAAGCTCGGCTTGGGCCATGCCTATGTGCGCGGCATGCGGCACGCGCTCGATGTCCTTGGGGCGGAGACGATCGTGCAGATGGACGCCGACTTCTCGCACGATCCCGCCGACGCCCGCCGGCTCATCGACCGTCTTGGGGCCGGCGTGGACGTGGCGATCGGGAGCCGCTACGTGGCCGGCGGCGGCATTGACGATCGTTGGAGTCTGCGCCGCCGGCTGCTGTCGGGATGGGGAAACCACCTGACGCGTTGGGTGGCCGGCCTGCGGCACGTGCGTGACTGCACGGCAGGTTTTCGGGCCATTCGGGCCGCGGCGCTGCGGGCCGCCGGCATCGACGACATCCGCGCGCGCGGACAAGCCTTCCAGGTGGTGCTGCTGCACCGCCTGACCCGAAGCGGCGCACAGGTCGTCGAGGAGCCGATCTTTTTCCGCGAGCGCGACCGTGGTCGAACCAAGCTGGGCTGGCGCGACATCGTGGAGTGCCTGCTGGTCATCTGGCAGCTGCGATTCGTCGACCTGGTCCGCCCGCGAAGGGCGTGAGCGACGGGTCCGGCAGCGAGCACGCGGCAGGGTAAGCGCACGTTGCGGGGACGCGTTGGATTACCAGACGGCTTTGGAAGTTACAATTGTAACGATCTAGGATGGGGGCTGTAGCACGACGGCGCGCGCCACGCGTGCCGCGCCACTGACACCGGGAGGCCCTCTTGTCCGAGCTTCGCCCCGATGCGTTGCCCCCACCGTCCGAGTCTTACGTTCACGAGCTGGAGCAGCACCTGCTCACCGAGTTTGGCGGGCGCAACGCCCGCATCGAGCGCTTGCGGCGGCTGCGATTCATGGAGGAGCCGGTAGACATTCCGGCGGCCTACCGGGCCACGACGCGCGAGGTACGAACCCCGCTGGCCCGCGAGCAGCTCAAGCGCGTCGTGGGCAGCCTGACGGCCAACCACCCGACGGTCAGCGTGCCGCCGGCCGACCAGACGTCGGAGAGCCGAGCGAATGCCTCGCGCCGCGAGCGTTGGACGGCCGCGGCCTTGCGACGCATGAAGAACGACGCCGGGCGCGACATCTTCGGCATGTTCGTGGACGCGCTGGTGGCCGACGGCACCGGCGTGATGAAGCTGGTCTACATGCCCGAGCGCTGGACGGGCTATCCGCGTCGCGGCGACGCCGGGCCGGAGACCGACGCGGCCTTCAACGAGCGGTCGACGCGGTTCAAGCGTTCCGCGCCGTTCCCGCTGGCCTGGCGCGACGTGGACGTGCTGACCTTCTATCCGCTGATCGGCGACGACGGAGTCGAGGCGTGCCTGGAGATCGCCGAGCGCCCCAAGTGGCTCATGATGCGGCGCTACGGCCTGATCGAAGACCGTCGATCGGGCCGGCTGACGCCGGCGGGCCGCGCATCGTCGAGCGAGGGGCCGGCGGCCGCGGGGGGCAGCGTGCGCGTGGTCGAATACTGGGACCGCGAGCACTTTGCCTACCTGGTGGACGGTCACCTGGTGCGGCGCGGGCGACACGCCTACGGCGCGGTGCCCTACGTGATGGCGCACGGCAACCAATCGCCCAGCCGCGATCCGGCCAAGGCCGGCGAGTCGATGCTGGCGTCGGTGGAATACCTGGTGCCGCTGCTCGACCGGCTGCTCACCATGAAACAGAACGCGGTGCATCTCTACGCCTATCCCACGCCCAAGCTCACCGGCTTCGCGGGCAGCGACGGCGCCCTTGGGGACGACGGCCGCCCGCCGCCGATCGAGTTCCGGCCGGGCGAGATTCTGCCGCTGTTCCCCGGCGAAGACCTGAGCTTGCTGCAATGGTCGGGCACGCCGCCCGATCTCGACGAGTTGATCGCCCTGACGCGCTCGATGATCGACCAGGCCGGCGTGCCCACGGTGCTCTTCGGCATCGCGCCGGACGGCAACACGAGTGGCTACTACCTGAACCAGCTGATCAACGCGGCGCGACTGTCGTTCAACCAGATCACGCGGCACGCCGAGCAGGCGCTGGAGCGCATCGTCCAGTTGGCCTGGCGCCTCGTCGAGCACCGGGTGCGGGAGACGGTGTACGTCTACGGCGACGACGATGCCGCGTGGCTCGGCCTGTCGCCGCGTGACATCAACGGCTACTACGCGGTGCGCGCCAGGCTGGAGGCGCTGGCCCCGGCGGATGAGATTGCCCAGGGGGCCTACGCCGCGAACCTGGTGGCGGCCAAGCTGGCGTCCCGGCGCTGGGCGATGCAGGAGAAGCTGGGCATCGCCAACGCCGCGGAGATGCAGGCGGAGATCCTGCGGGAGGAGATGATGGACGATCCGGAGGTGCGGCGCGAGCTGTGGCGCCGCGAGGGCGGCGCGGACACGGAGGACGCGGAGCGCGTGGCTCAGGCGGCCGCCTCGTGGCGGCGGCGAGACGGCGGCCGTCGCCGCACGATTTCCCGGCGCGGTTTCGCGAACTGGCCGAGAAGCACACGGACGAAATCTGCGTCGCCGTCATCGCGAAGGCGCGCAAGGGCGAGCGCTGGGCCACCGAACTGGTGATGCAGTACGCCTTCGACCGCTCGGCCGAGGCGTCGGAGGACGCGCTGGTGAACCTGTTGGAGGAGATTCGCGCCCGCCTCGCGCACAGCGCGTGAGGCGCTGTGGCGGCGCGTCGGCTACGCGCCGAGTCCCGAGCAGCGGCGGGCGCACGACTCGCCCGCGCGCATTCGGCTGATCGCCGGCGGTGAGCGCGCCGGCAAGAGCCGCAGCGCTGCCATGGAGCTGTTCGGCCGCTGCCTGGAAGGCCGGCTCTACTGGCTGGTGGGCCCGGACTACGAGCTCTGCCGGCCCGAGTTCCGCTACCTGGCCGAGGCGTTCGGGGCCATCGGCGCGACCGACAGCCTGAGCTTTCCCAGCTCGGAGCAGTGCCGCCTGACGCTCCGCACGGGAGCGCGGATCGTGACCAAGTCGGCCCGCGATCCGGCGCGGCTGGCCGGCGAGGCGCCCGACGGAATTCTGGGCTGCGAGGCGGCCCAGCTGCCTTTCGAGGTCTTTCTGCGGCTGCGCGGGCGCGTGGCGGAGCGCCGCGGCTGGCTCTGGCTGAGCGGCACGTTCGAGGGCTCGCGCGGCTGGTACGCCGACCATTTCAGCGCCTGGCAGGTGGTGAACGCCGACGGGGCGGCGTCGTTCTCCATCCCCACCTGGTCCAACCGGGCGCTGTTCCCGGGCGGACGCGCCGACGCCGAGATCGAGGCGCTCGAAGCCACCTATCCGGCGGCGGTGTTTCGGGAGCGCTTCGGCGGCGTGCCCTGCCCGCCCGCGACGCTGGTGTTTCCCGAGTTCGAGCCAGCGCGGCACGTCGCCGCCGTCGACCCGGCGAGCGTCCAATCCATCGAGCTCGCGATCGATCCGGGCTACGCCGGGGCCTACGCCGTGCTCGCGGTAACCGAGGCCGCCGGCGTGGTGCGGGTGGTCGACGAGGTCTACCACCGCCGCATGGTCGCCGCCGAAATCATCGCCGAGTGCCGCCGTCGCTGGTGGTGGCCGCGGGTGAGCGGCGGCGTCATCGACGTCGCCGGACGCCAGCACCACGCCAGCGCCAGCCAGGTTGAGATCTGGCAGGCCCTGGCCGGGCTGCGCCTGCGGTCGCGTCCCGTGCGGATCCAGGACGGCATCGACCGCTTGCGGACGTTTCTGCGCGACCCCGCCAGCGGCGAGCCGCGATTCACCCTGGCGCCGGCCTGCCGCGCGCTCATGCAGGAGTTTGGCAGCTACCGCTATCACGAGGCGCGCGACGACCGCCCGATCTCGGAGCTGCCCATCGACCGCGACAACCACGCCATCAAGGCGCTGGTCTACTGGCTCTACGACCGCTTCGGCCCCGTGGCGCGGCCCGCGCGGGCGTATCGGCCGTTCGCGCTGGTGGGCTAGCGGCGCCGGTCCACGGGGAGTCCGTCACGCTGCCCGTTGCTACCATTTGGCCCCAGCGCGCCGCGGCGAGGAGTCGGCATGGCCAAGAACCCACGTGAGACGAGCGAGCTCTCGCTCAAGCTCGACTGGTCGGGCTTTGAGGACCTGCCAGTCCACTTCTCGAACCGATTTGCCGTCCAGCACGACGCGCAGACCAACGAGTTCTATCTCAACGTGGGCGCCGTGTCGCCGCCGCTGCTCATGGGGTCCGACGCGGATGTCATGGCGGCCGCCGCCAAGCTGCAGGAGCGCGGGACGATTCCCGTGCATCCCGTGGCCCGCCTGGCTCTGACCCCGGAGCGGGTGCTCGAATTGATCCGAGCGTTGCAGACGAACTACCGCAACTATCAGGAGACTCGGGCGCGGCGGCAGGCCGACGCCACCGAGTGAGCCTCGTCGGGCTACCGCTCCGAGCCGTCGCCGCCGTCTGAGTCGCGCCGGCGGCCTTTTCTCACATACGTCTCCGCCCAACCCGACCGCTCGACCGCGGCGATCAGCTGGGCCAAGAGGTCTGGATTAGCCGCGTAGCGCGTATTCCGACCCTTGCCCGATCGCACGGCGGCGCCACAGGACACCAGGTGCGTCAGGTCCGCGTAGGCGGTGGATGGGGACGCGCCGATCAGCCGCGCGTACATGGAGCTGGACACGGAGCCCGTGTCGATGATGTAGGTCAGGCCCAGCGTCTGCCGCTCGTTCAAGCGTGTACCGAACTCCTCCCGCCAGGCGTCCTGACGCCCCTTGAACGACACGACGAAGTGTTCGAGCATCGCGGCGGCCGTGCGCAAGGCGTCGGTGTGGAACGCGGCGAACGGCGTCCCATCGACATCCGACCGGAAGTCCAGACCGTGCGTGTCGCGGAGTGCCTGGTAGTAGCTGTCGCGGTTGCGCCAGATCACCACGTTCAGCACCAGCATGCCCTCCTCCGACCATCCCGCCTGGTGCAGAATCATGTCGGCCAGGAGACGGGCCGTGCGACCGGTCCCCTCCTCGAACGGGTGGATCGCGACCAGGCCAGCGTGCGCCAGCGCCGCGATGATCGGCGGGGGAAAGCTTTCTTCGGCCGTCCATTGCTGGATGTGGGCGACCAGCCGGTCCATCAGGTCCGGGACCCAAGCCGGCGGCGGCGGCCGGTAGCGAATCTCGCGCGACTCCGCGTCCTCGATCAGGCTAGGTCCCGCGCGGTACTGCCCGCGGCGCCGTGACATCTCGTCCGGCAAGCCCTCGAGGATCAGCGAGTTCATGGCGCGCAGCAGTCCCTGGTCGATCCGCACGGTCGCGTCCGCCGCCAGTTGCTCCATCAGCCCATAGGCGTCGTGCAGGTTCGTCAGCTCGCGCTCCTCGGGTCGGACCGGATCGCCCTCGCCCGCAAACAGGACCCGGGCCTCTTCATAGCCGAGGGGGTTGCCCTCCACCTTCGCCGAGGCGAGCGTGCTCAGATAGCGCGCGCGCTCGCGGAAATAGGGCTCGTAGCCGCCCGGGATCAGCGTGCGGACCTCGTAGAGTCGCCGGAAGAGCGAATCCGTGTCGATGTCGCTGATATCCGCCGTCAGCGAGAATTCCATGCGCTCCGCCTGTGGATTGGTCTCTTGTCAGCAGAGAATAATTCGATTATTCCAATTGGTCAAGGGAGTATTCCCTTGGGCGAATCTGATTTGCCCTCGGATCAAGCCATCCGGTCGCAGGTCCGCGTCAGCCGGAGGCCTATCGGAATTGATTCGGCGCGCGGGTGAAGTTGATCTGCGGGCCGGCGGCGCGGACGGCGGACTCGCCGCCGTTGCGTTCGACCAGACGGCGCTGGGCGGCCTTGGCCTCGGCTTCCACGGCCTCGGGGTCGACCATCGCGCGCAGCTGAGCCTCGAATCGCCGCAGGTCGGCGGCGTGCGCCGGATCGCCCGCCAGGTCTTGGCGCTCTTCCGGGTCGTTCGCCAGATCGAAGAGCTGCGGCGCGAAGCCGTGGTAGTGCACATATTTCCACCGCTCGTCGCGGAGCATGAACGCCCCCGACACCGAGCCGCTGGCGTGGTATTCGGCGAACGTCGTGCGCGACGTGGGGCCGTCGCCGCGCGCCAGCGGCCACAGCGACATGCCGGGCAGATCCGCGTCGGCGGCTTCGAGCGGCGCCCCGACGCCTTCGCAAATGGTGGGAAAGGCGTCCACCAGCGAGACGCTCACGTCGCGCACCGCGCCTGCCGGCACGTCGGGCCCGGCCAGGATCAGCGGCACGGCCACGGCGCTGTCATACATCACGCTCTTGCCCCAGAGTCCGTAATCGCCTAGCGTCTCGCCGTGGTCGCTGGTGTAGATCACGCGGGTGCGGTCGTCTAGGCCGCACGCGTCAAGTGCGTCCAGCACACGCCCGATCTGACGATCGAGATAGGTGCACATGCCCAGGTAGGCGGCAATCGCGCGGCGCGTGGGTTCCTCGCCGGGGAACTCCTCGGGTGTGAAGATCCGCGCCTCGCGGAAGGCCGACACGTGCGCATGGTCGGGCCACTCGTCGGGATGCCACTGGATCGGCAGCGGCACCTCGTCCAGCGGGTAGCGCGCGAAATCGGCCGGCGGCGCGATCAACGGAAAGTGCGGCAGCGTGAAGGAGACGAACAGGCACCACGGCTGCTCGTGCCGCCCGGCTTCGTCTCGCAGCCAGGCGCAGGCTTCGTCGGCGACGGCGGCGTCGTAACGCAGATACTCCGAATCGCCCGGGCCCGCGGCGTGAACGTTCTCGAGCTGGCGGCGCGCGCGTGGGATGTTCCAGCGGATCGAGCCGAACGCGTCGCCGCGCTCGTGCATCACGTGCATGGGCAGGCGCTGGTCCGGCAAGCCGATGTCGTCGCGGGTGTTGCGGTAGTGCAGCTTGCCGATGGTGGTGACCTGACGGCCATGGGCCGCCAGGCGGTGGCCCCAGCTCGGCGCCGCGTCGCCGGTGTAGGGCATGGCGTTGTCCCAGGCGCCGATCTGGTGGCCGTAGCGCCCGGTGAGAAAGCTCGCCCGCGAGGGCACGCAGATGGGGAAGTTGCACGAGGCGTTGGCGAAGCGCGTGCCGCGGGCCGCCAGCGCGTCGAGATGCGGCGTCTGGACCAGTGGATGCCCGGCGCAGCCGAGCACGCGCGCGTTGTGCTCGTCGGACATGATGACGAGGAGGTTCTGGGGTGGCATTGGTGCTCCTCGGCGCAGGATCGCTACGACAGGTCGACCAGCGAGACGGCAACGTCTGTGGCGGAGCCAAGGATCTCTCGGTCGGCGGTTACCAGCGGGACATCGAATTGCCGTGCCAAAACTACAAACTCAGCGTCGTAGGCACTCAGTCCACAGGCCAGCGCTGTGTCCAAAACGTTACTGCTCGGAACCGTGAACAGACGATCCCCGAGCACTTCCGCCGCGTCCGCGCAGATCACCTCAGCATGCTCCGGCGACAGCGCGTCCCGTCGCACGAAACCCACCAGCACGTTGCGCAGCTCGCTGAGCAGGATTCCGGGTGCCGCCCACAGGGGGTCTCGCTCCAGGAGTCGCACTGCGTCAGGCCCGCTCGGGCCGCCGACCAGCAGGTAGACCATGGTGTTCGTGTCGACCACGATCACGGGCGACCGGCGTTTCGCAACTCTCGCAGTGCCGCCTCGCTGAGGTCGATTGGGCCCAGCGTCTCGTGCCGCTGTCGAATCCGCGCCAGCAGCGCTGTTATGTCCGCGGTGCCGGGGTGTACGGAATCCGTGAGGCGCGCCAGGATCTCGCCGTTCAGGCTGCGATGGTTACGGGCTGCCGCCGCCTTCAGCTCGCGGTGCAGGTCGTCCGGAATTCCCCGCAGCGCAATCTGCCGCATGGAGTCTCTCCGATAGTGATATCAAGACGATAGCATACCAACATCCACGAATTCCTTGCCAAGATTCCCACGAGAATCCCCACGCTGCACGCAGCGCGGGCCACCGAACTCCGTCTGGTGCCGCCGCGCAAAGTCTTGGCCGCTCTGTACTCCATTTGCATACGTTACTTGAGTAACGTAGAGTTCTCTATGTAAGCGCCCACGAGGATGCGCCCGGCGCTCCGGACCCGGAGCTGCGGAGGTGGGTCCCGTGGGTGTGCGCCACGGTCGGCGCTCGGCGTCGCCGGGCCGGCTCGCAGGCGGCGGACGCGCCTCTCAAGGCGGATGGACGCCCGTGCGGACCGGCGCGGACGCGCCCGCGTCCCGATCGACAGGCGCCATGCGCTTCCGCGCGGCTGGAAGGCGGCGGACCGGCGGCATCACCGGCAGGAGTCCGGTTCGGTGCCCCGGCCGTCGTCTTCGGGACGCCCCTCACCCATGGGGCCGTCTCCCGCATCCGCGCGGCGAGCCTTCATCACTCCCATGACGCCCGCTTGGGGCGTGAAAGGAGAGTCCATGGCGATTACGACGGGCGCCTCGATTGGGGACGTCGTCGACACGGTGATCGCCGAAGCGCGCCGGACGCAGATGCATCGCACGGTGATGGAGCCGCTGGTGCGCACCTACCGCGTGAGCCGCGGGGCCGGCGACACGCTGGAGATTCCAAAGTTCGGCACGGTCACGGCCGGCGCCCTCACCGAGGGCGTGGACATGACCAACCCGCAGACGCTGGCGACCACCAAGGTCACGATCACGCCCGCCGAGGTTGGCGCGCAGATCGTGATCACGGATCGGGCGCTGCGCACGGCGCGTGAGGACATGGCGCGGGCCGCCGGCCGCGTGCTCGGCGACGCGGTGGCCAAGAAGCTGGACGCGGACCTGCTCGGCCTGCTCGACGGCTTTGGCGCCTCACTGGGCGGAGCCGGCGAGTCCATCACCATGGGGTATCTGCGCGCGGCGGTGTCGCGGCTGCACGCGGCCGACGAGCCGGCGCCCATGCCCTACTACGGCGTGCTGCATCCCTACCAGGCGCATGACCTGGCGGCGGATATCTCCCCCATCGGCACCTACCCGGTGCCCAGCGGCATCTCGCAGACGGTGCTCGAGAACCACTGGGTCGGGCGGGCCTTCGGGATCGATCTGTTCCAGGCCGGCAACCTGCCGCTGGACAACGCCGACGACGCCAAGGGCGGGGTGTTCTCCCGCGAGGCGCTGGTCCTGGTGATCTTCAAGGACTGGGCGGTGGAGCGTCAGCGCGACGCCTCGCTGCGCGCCTGGGAGCTCAACGTCGTGGCCGACTACGGCTATGCCGAGTACCAGGACGCCTGGGGCGTGGAGATGTACTTCGACGCCGCGGCGCCCACCGGCTAGGCGGCTGGAGCCGCGGTCGAAACCGCATGCCACGAATTCGGCGTGGTGTCGGGGGGGTGGCGGACCGCCCCGACCCCGCGGGGGCCATACCGCCCCCCCCCGCACAGGGGGCGGCCCCAACGGCCGCCCCCCCGCGGCGGCCGGGGAGGGCAACGGCCGGCGCGGG
>JAPPNP010000042.1:0-25281 GCA_028873795.1 Chloroflexota bacterium | reverse complement strand
GATCCGGGCCGTCGGGCCGTGGATGGGAGCGGCCCCGCGGGTTTGAATGCCCGGGGGGGGCTAGGCGGGGGGGGGGGGGGGGGGGCCCCCCCCCCCCCCCCCCCCCGGGGGGCCCCCCCCCCCCCCCCCCCCCCCCGGGGGGCGCCCACACCGCCCCCCCCCACGAGGCGGCAGTGCATGACAACGGCCGGCGCTGCACGGCGCCGGTGAGGAAGGGACGTGTGAATGTCTGGTCCGATCATCTGGATTCCGCGAGAGCGCCGGGCGCGGCTGGTGCACCGGTTCCGCGGCGCCACGCCGCATTCGCCGGTGGTGGTGGTGACCCCCGACGCGAGCGAGGCCGCCGACGCGGCCGAGGCGGCGCTGGAACGCCAGCGCCGGCGGCTGGCGGACCGCGGCAGCGCCTTCAGCGAGCGACTGGACGCGCAGCGGCCGCAATGGCGCGACGCATGAGGGGTGGGCGGTCGTGAGCGTCACCCGAGCGGAGCTGCGGCGGGCCGTCGCCGCGCGAATGATGCGGACGGTCGTCGGCGTGGCCGGCGGCGGGTCCACCGTGGCGCTGGCCGATCCGGCGGAGCTGCAGGACGCCGGCGCCTCCGACGATCTGTGGACCGGCGCCTGGCTGCACATCACCGCGGGCGCCAACGCGGGCGAGGTGCGGCGCGTGGCGGCTTACGACCCGGCGTCGGGATCGGTCACGGTGCAGCGGCCGTTCGCGCGTCCCATCGACACCACGTCCGAGTACGAGCTGCTGCGGCTGCTCGCGCCGGCGGAATTGCACCGGGCCATCGACGACACGCTGGCGCGCTGCTGGCGCCGGACCCTGGCCGACCTGACGGCGGTCGCCGACGGCCGCCAGCGCTTTCCGCTGCCGGCCTGGGTCTCCCGGCGCCAGCAGGTGGTGGAGGTGTGGGAGCGCCGTGGGGCGCCGCCGCGCGGCGAGCACCTGCGCGCCGTGGACTGGTGGCGGCTCACGCGCAGTCCGGACGGGCACGAATCACCGTTGCACCTGGAGGTCGGTGAGGCGCCGGACGGCGCTCTGATCGTCGAGGCGCTGCGCCCCTACGAGGCGCTGACCACCGACCGGAGCGTCACCGACGCCCCGGTCGACTGGGTGACGGCGGGGGCGCTGGCGCACGCCTATTGGCGCTTGCGCCGCGATGCCGCGGCGGACGACGTGGACCGCTACGCCGCGCTGCAGTACGAGGCCGCGTGTGAGTTTCAGCGGCTGTCGCGGCTCTATCAGCCTCGGGCCGTGCGGCGGGTCCAGCTTGGGGAGCGCCTCTAGATGCCCGGGTCGCGGCGGACGCCCTTCCCCTTTGACTGCGACCTGAATGGGACCGGCCTGATGCTGACCGACGACGGCGGCGCGGCGTGGCGCGAGCGTCGCCTGGAATCCTTGCCGCCGCCGATTTCGGGCCCGGCGCGAGCGTACGCCCAATTCCCACCCGAGCATGAGGCCGCCTGGACCAACGGCGACCTGACGGGCGGGTACGGCGCGAGCACGGCGCCCGCGGAGAGCGGACGGCAATATGCGCACGGTTTCGTCGACGCGCGCATTCCGAACCAGATCACGCTGACGCCCGCGGTGGCGGAGGCGCGCACCGGGGCGAGCGGCGCCGTGCGTGACCATTTCGAGCTGGACGGCGTGCTGTATGCGCTGATCGGCTCGGCGGTCTACCGATCGACCGACGGCGCCCGCTGGACGCCGGCGCACCGGTTTGCCGACGGCGTCGAGGCAGTTTCGGCGGCGGTGTTCCAGGGCGCGGCGGCGGTTCCCCATGCGTTCGTCGCGGTCGGCAGCGGCCCCGCTGACGGCCCGTATTGGACCTTCGACGGCGAAGCCTGGACCGCGCATCCGGGTGAACTGGCCGCGCCGGCTGCCGTGCTGGCGACGAGCGACGGCGGCGCGACCTACACGGACCACACGGCGGCGGTGACGGGAGGCAATCCCGTGGCGCCTCGCGAGGCGCCCCTGCGCGGCACGACGGGCGACGGCGCCTGGGTGCTCGTGGGCGCCGAGGCGCCGTTCGTCGGCTTGCGGCTGGAGCCGGGAGACCGCGTCAATCGGCGCGCCGCCGAGCTCGTGGTCGAGTATTGGACGGGCACGTCGTGGGCGTCCGTGAGCGGCCTGGCCGACGGCACCAGCGTCTCGGGCGCGGCGCTGGGCCGCGCGGGCGAGGTCTCATTCACTGAACCGGCCGCGTGGCGCCGTTCGCGCGTCAGCGACGTGCGGGCCTATTGGCTGCGGCTCTCGACGACCGCCGCGCTGGACTCCGGCGCTGGGCTGCACGCCGTGGCCGCGCGCCAGCCGCGCAAGGCCGACCGGTTTCTGGTCGTTGGGCATGAACTGGTGCGGGCGTCCTCCGACACGCGATCGCCCCGGCTCTCCCGATCGAGGGACGGCGGCCCCGCCGCGACGTGGACGTCCGGCGTGCCGGTGGGCGACAGCGCTCAGGCGGTGACGAACCTGCTGGCGTTGGGCGACGCGACCTACGTGGTCAAGACCGATGGGCTGTTCCGCGCGCCGCGATCCGGCGGCGCGGAGCCCGCGCGGCCGTGGCCGCTTCCGTCGGGATCACCCAATCTCGATGACGGCGGAGGAGCCGCCGAGTGGCGCGGGGCGCTCTGGCTGCCGTTTCGGACGGGGCTGTATCGCTTTGCGCCGGGCGCGTTCGCCCCAATCGGACCCGAAACGCTGCCGGACAACGACTCGCCGGTGCGGGGACGCATCACGGCCTGCGCCGGCGACGCCTATTACTTGTACGCGGCGCTGCGCAGCGAGCAGGGCGTCACCTATCTGATGTGCCACGACGCCGAGCGCGGCGCCTGGCATCCGCTGGCCGACCTGGGTCGCCGCGAGTGCCGCCATATGTGGATCTCGGACACTCCGGGCCCCAACCCGCGGCTGTACCTCGGGCTGGACGGCGACATCGGCGTGGTCGTCCTGCCGCGGCACACCGCCAACCCCTTGCACGACCCGGAGTGCCGCTTCGCCGCGTCCGGCGAGCTGCGGCTGGCGCGCTTCCACGGCAGCCCCGCGGCCCGGCGCACGGCGTTTCTGGGGCTTGTCTTCGACGGTGCGCGCCTGGGGCCGGAAGCCTTTGTGGACGCCGCCTACCGGCTGGGTGGGGAAGGGGCGTATGCGCCGTTGGGTCGATTCGCCACCGCCTCGGGCCAGCGGGTGGACTTTGGCTCGGCGGTGGCCGGGACCTCGATCGATCTGCGCCTGCGGCTCACGTCGCGGAGCGACCGGGCCACGCCTGTGATCCGGGCGGTCACGCTGGCCTACGCGGCGCGCACCGGCTTCCGGCGGGTCTTCGACTTTCGCGTGCGGCTGGCCGACCGGCTCTCGCTGCGAGACGGAGGTCGGGACCGTCGGACCGCGCGTGACATCAAGCGGGCGCTCATGGCCGCGGCGGCGTCGGAGTTGCCCGTCCTACTCACCACCCCTGACGGCGAGGCGCTGGAGGTGCTGGTGCGCGAGGCCGAGGTCCGCGCGACGGGCCGGCCGCTCACGTGGGCCATGCACATCTCCGCGACGGAATACCGGCCGACCGCCGCCCATGGCCGGCACCGCCGACTGGCCACCTATGGCCACGACCACCTGGCGGCCTATGTCCACCGCCAAATCAGCCAGCTCTAAGGAGGGCCGATGCCAACGACGACGCTAAATCTCAATCTCACCAAGCCCTCGCCCACGGAGCGGTATGACGTTGGCGTGGCGAATGCCAATGCGGACGCGGTCGACGCGGCCTTCGACGTCGCCGCCGGACATCGGCATGACGGCGCCACGGGCCAGGGCCCGCCGCTGGCCACCGACGCCCTTGCCGATGGGGCCGTCACGCGGCCCAAGCTGGCCGCCGGCGCGGTGGTGACGGACGCCTTGGCGGACGCGGCGGTGACCGCGGACAAGCTGGGCGACGCCGCGGTCACGGCGGCGAAGCTGGCGCCCAATGTCGGCGGTATCGCGCTGACCAACGTCCAGGACGGAGCCGGGCGGAACGACCCCAACGTCTCGAAGCTGCGCGCCGAGGTGGGCTGGGGCTACGTCTCCGCCAGCGGCAGCGGCAATCGCCGGCGGAAGACCGTCACGTTCGGGCAGGCGTTTTCGGCGGCGCCCATCGTGCTGGTGACGGGGCTCGGATCGGTCACCGGCCGCGGCAAGGAGCCAAGCGCCGACCCCATCAGCGTGTTCGGCAACCGATCCCGGACCGCCATCTGGTTCGCCAAGGACATCGGCACGACCGGGTTCACGGCCGAGGGCAACCTCTCCGCCGCCGCCAACAACACCTGGGACGGCTTTGCCTGGATCGCCATTGGGGCGGGCGCCTGATGTCGGACGACGCGCCCCTGCTGGGCGTGCACTTCTGGAATCCGGCGCGGACGCCGGGCTATCCCGTGCCGACGCTGTTCGTGGAGCACGTCTACACCCACCCCAGCGGCGACCCGAGGCGCCATTGGCTGGAGATGGCGGGTCGCTGCCGCGTGCTGCGTGACGCCGGGCATCGCGTCTTGCTCAAGATCAAGTTTCGCGTCGGCATCGATCAGCCGCGGACCGAGGCGGAGCTGGACGCATTCCTCCACGGGCTGGAGGCGCTGGCGTCGCACGTCGGCGGCATCGACGTGACGTTCGGCAACGAACCCAACTGGCGGCGCTCCGCGAGCGACGACCCCAGCGTGAGTCCCGCCTGGATGGCGCGGGTGTTCAACGGCGCCGGGACCGAGTCGGGCAACGCCTGGAACGCCCTGCAGGTGTGGCGCACGCACGCCGCATCGCCCTGCCGCATTTTCGTCACGCCGACGGGGCCGTTCGCGCCGCGCGGCGGGCGGCCAATCGCCGAGGTGGAGCAGTCCCCGTGAGCACGCTACAGCGCCGAGCTGTGGGAGCGGTGCCGGGACGCCGCGCGGGACGCCTGGTCGCGCCGCTTCCAGGGCGTGGCGCTGCACGCCTACGCCCGCACGGGCGCCACCGGTCAGGCCCACGGCGGCCGGCATGAGCCCTGGCGCGATCCGCGCGACGGGCTGGGGCGGCGTTGGGGCTCCAACGTCATGCAGACGTGGGACGAGGCGCTGCGCGCGGTGGGGCTGGGGCGCAAGTCGGTCGTCATTGCGGAGTACAACGCGCGCACCGACGCGCCCTCCGCCGCGGCCTATCCGGCGGGGCTGCTGCCCAACGCCTTTGCCTACGCCTGCGCCGTGTTCGGGCGGCGACTGGAGGGCTTGGCGTGGTTCGTGGACGCCAACGGCGACGGCTATTGGCGTGAGGAAGCCCTGGCCGACGGCGTGGGGCGAATGGCCGAGGCCGACGCCGACTTTCGACGGGTCTGGGCGTGACGCGCGGCGAGCCCGTGGCGCCCGGCGGCAACGGCCGGCTGCTGGCCCGCATCGACGAGCGCACGGCGTCGATCCTGCGCGAGGTGGCGCAGCTGCGGACCGACCTGGCGGCGCACAAGGCCGAGGCGCGCGCGACCTTCGTGACGCGGGCGGAGTTTCGGCCCATCCGCAGCGTGATCTACGGGCTGGTGGGCCTGACCCTGACGAGTGTGGGCGGCGGCGTGCTGGCCCTGGTGCTGCGATGACCGGCGAGGTGAACTGATGGCCTATCTGCCGCCGCTGGACGGCATCATCCGCGTGACCTCGGTGTTCGGGCTGGATCGTGGCAGCTACCGCCACGGCGGGCTCGACCTGGCGTTGCAACAAGCGTCGGTGTACCGCCGCCCGGTCAAGGCGCCGGCGGCGGGGACGGTCGTGGCGGTCTGGACGACGGACCGGCCGAGCACGCGGGACCCAGCGGTGCGGGACGGGTTTCCCTATGGCAACGCCGTGGCGCTGCGCGACGACGCGGGCGTGGTGTGGCGCATGCTGCACTTTGACGAGCCGCCGGCGGTTCGTGTGGGCGAGCGCGTGGCCGCCGGCGAGACGCTCGGGCTGTGCGACTCGACGGGGAACAGCACCGGGCACCACCTGCACCTGGACGCTTCGCCACGCGGCGCGATCGATCCGGCGACGTTTCGCGTGCGCGGGGCGCGGGTCGATCCGCTGCGCCTCTACGCGGAGGCGTACGCGCGTGACGCGGGCTACGACCCCGAGGTGTTCCGGCGGCAGATCACCCGCGAGAGCGACTGGAACCCGCTGGCCGTGAGCCGCGCGGGGGCCGAGGGTCTGGCGCAAATCATCCCGCGCTGGCACCCGGCCATGCGCGGGCGCACCTTCGACCCGTTCGCGTCGCTGGACTATGCCGCGCGGCTGATGGCGGCGCACCTGGATTACCGCGGCGGCGACTACCGCGAGGCGCTGGCGGACTACAACACGGGCCGCAACTCAGACGGCGCGTTCCGTGCGCAGGGATACCGGTACGCCGACACGATCTTGGAGGGTCTGGACATGGCGACTACGGCGGAGTTCGAGGCGCTGCGGCGGGACCGCGACGCCAACCACAGCCGCAAGCTGGCGGCGCTGGGACACCTCGGCGAGGTAATCCAGGCAGTGCGAAGGGCCGGCGAAGCCGCCTTCCGCCCGGAGGACTGGCGCCGGGTCATGACCGCCGAGCGGTTCTACCACGACCCGATGGCGCGTGAGTGACCGAGGGGCGCGCTTCGGCGGGCGCTTGGCCGGAATGATGCAACCAAAGTGCCCGCTACCCGCTCGTCACCCCGGCGAAGAGCCTGCCCCGTACTCGATACGGGGCCGGGGTCCAGGGTCGGCGACGGGTTTGACCGGACTGGATTCCGGCTTCCGCCGGAATGACGGACTTGAACGGTTCGATGGTTCGACAGTATCCCGCGGCGAGCGCGGGGCAAGGATTTGGAGGCAGCTGGATGAAGGGACAGCCGATGACGACCACCACCAGCGTGAAGTTGGGTGTGCTACGGCGCTTCGTGCGCATCGTGAGCGTCGCGTTTGTGGCGGGCGGCGTGCCCGGCGCGGTGGCCGCCGTGCAGAGCCCCGAGATCTACGAACTCGGCACGCAGCTCCTCGGCGCGGCGGGCGTGGCCGTGGTCGCCGGCGGGTTGGCCGCGCTGGACAAGGCCGTGCGGGCTCGCCATGGATCCTGGCTGGGAGTTTTTCGGATCCGGTAGCGCACCGGCCGCTATTCAGCGGTCGCCAAGCGCGGCGGGCCTCTAGGCTTGGCGCAACGTGGCGCCGGAGCGGGGGAGTGCGTGACGAACGCGGGAATGCGCTGGACCACGCGGACCCGGGGCCGGCCCGCTAGGCCCAGGCGGCTGGTGCTAGGGGATTTCGGAGAGGTCGACGGGGCGGCGTTCGCGCAGGGACAGGTTGCAGGCGACGGCGACGCGCAGCGCCTCGAGGGCGTCGTCAACGGTGCTGGGCGACGACATGCGGCCGCGGGCGACGTCGAGAAAGGTCGCGATTTCGGCGGCGTACGCGTCAGCAAAGCGGTCGTGAAACGCTGCATGGGGCGTGGGGTGAAGCGGCGGGCCGTTGGGTTCGAGGGAGCGTAGCGGCGCCTGGTCGTCCCAGCCGACCACCACGCTGTCGCGCGAGCCAAACAGCTCCATGCGGACGTCATAGCCCAAGGGGTCGTGCCGGGTGTAGCTGGCCAACCCGAGCGCACCGTCGGAGAGGGTGAGCGTGGCCACGGCCGTGTCGGCGTCGTCGTAGCGCTCGTAGACCGAGAAGGCGCGCACGGTAGCGTCGGCGTAGACGCGCGCGATTTCCTGGTTGGTGACAAAGCGAAGGGCGTCGAAATCATGGACGCCAAAGTCGCGAAACATGCCGCCGGAGCCGGCGATGTAGGTCTCGCTGGCGGGTTCGGGATCGTGGCCAACGGTGCGGAAGGTGTAGAGCGTGCCAAGCCCACCGGATGCGACCAGATCGCGCGCGGCCCGATAGCCGGCGTCGAAGCGGCGCTGGAAGCCCATGAGCACGGGAACGTTGAGGGCATGCACGCGGCACACGATGTCGCGGGCGCGCTCGAGGTCGTGCGAGATGGGCTTTTCGCACATGACCGGCACATGGGCCTCGACGGCCGCGCTGAGCAGGTCCGCATGGGCGGTTGTGATGGCGGCGATTACCAGCGCATCGACGGACGACAGGAGCGCGTCAAGATCCGCGACAGCCTGCATATTCAGATCGGCGGCCACCGCGGAAGCGAGCGTCGTGTTGATGTCGTGCAGCACAACGGCGGAAACGTCGGGGTTGGCTGCCAGCCGTTCGGCGTGCGGTCGACCAATGCGGCCGACCCCGGTGACGCCCACGCGCATATCAGCGAGTCCGTTCTAAACGGGGCGACCGGTCGAGGCGCCCAGGTTGATTGGGTGGACGGTACGCAGGGAATCGGCGGCATGGCAAGACGCGGCGCGCCGGCGAGAGGCGCGCTCGCCCTGGGACTCGTGAGGGCGTTTCGGACCTGGCGCGGAGGGTCCGCGAACAGTGGCAGGATGGCGCGCGATCTCGTTCACAGCAGCCGACGTATGCGGATTGACGGCCCGATGTTGAATCAGGCCTGTGCGGTCATGCCCGTACTCCGTGCGCTCCCAGACTGGTTCGGCATCGAGGAGGCGCTGCTCAACTACGAGTGCACGATTGATGATCTGCCGACGTTCGTCGCGCACGGTACCGACGGTGTTGGGGGCTTTCTGTCCGTCACCCGGCACTTCGCGCGATCAGCGGAGATCTACGTGATGGGCGTGATACATGAACGTCGTCGTGAAGGGATCGGCCGGCGTCTGCTTGAAGCCGCTGAAGCGTGGTTGCGCGACGAGGGCGTCACGATGCTTCACGTCAAGACGCTCGGCCCTTCGCGCCCGAGCGCGGCGTACCGTCAGACACGCGCGTTCTACGAGGCCATGGGATTTGTGCCGATTGAGGAGTTCTCGACCCTGTGGAATGAGGAGAATCCCGCCCTGCTCCTCGTGAAGCAGCTCTAAGAAAGCGCCGAACAACTGGCGCAACTGAGCGCCAGGGCGTTCATACGCACCCAGATCGATGCTTGGGACGCCACGCCGGCGGGACTGCGGGCGTTCTCGACTCGTCGGGAGACGTGTGAGGATGAATTCGCGCCCTCTCGGCACGCCGCGCGCGCTCGGCAGCGCCCGATGTTTCGTGAATCGGGATCCTCCCCACGACGCCTCGGCGGTCTGTTAGGGTGAGTACAGGCGCCACAATCGGCGCACCTGGGATTCACCCGGCGGCGGATTACCCCTCGTACAACTCCTGTCCGTTTGTCTCCTCGCCCCGCGCTGAATCGCCGTTCTCACCCTGCATCGCCCATGGAGTTCATGTCTGTATGTCTTTTGAATCTCGACCGACCCGGTCACGTCGTCGCCGCCGTTCCGGCGGTCATCCCGCCGTCTGCGCGGACTGCGAGACGTCGACCACCGTCCCCTTCCGACCACGGCCGGACCGGCCGGTGTACTGTCCACCGTGCTTCACGGCTCGGCGCCACGGCTCGTCCGCCGCGGCACGGGCGCGTGACTCGGAGCCGCGACCAACGAGCGGTCGCGCAATCGCCGACGCTGCCGATGCCTCGTCAGCGTTTCCCGGGATCGCTCTGAGCGCGGCCAGCCGAGCCGCCCTCACGCGCATGGGCATCTCGGCGCCTACACCCATTCAGGAATCAACCATCCCGCAGATCCTGGCAGGGCATGACTTGATCGGGCAGGCGCGCACCGGGTCCGGGAAGACCCTGGCCTTTGCGCTGCCCCTGGCCGAACGGTGCGACCCGGCGGACCGCCGCGTGCAGGCCCTCGTGCTCGTGCCCACGCGCGAGCTGGCCATTCAGGTGGCCGGTGTCGTTGAGACCTTGGCCTCGCCCCAGGGGCTGCGGGTCACGTTGCTTTACGGCGGCCGGTCGTTGCGGCCGGAATACGCGGCGCTGAAACGCGGCGCGCAGATCATCATTGGCACGCCGGGCCGCACGCTTGACCACCTCCGGCAGGGCACGCTCGATCTGCGACGCGTGCGGTTCCTGGTCCTGGACGAAGCGGATGAAATGCTGGATATGGGGTTCGCCCGTGACGTTGAGGCCATCCTCGGCGGGACGCCCAGCAGCCGCCAGACCCTGCTCTTCTCGGCGACGATGCCAGGGTGGGTGGCGAAGACGGCCACCAAGCACTTGCGCCATCCGGTGACGGTTGAGGTGGACGCGAATGTGCATGCGCCGCCCACCGTCGAGCACCTGATCTACACCATTAAAAGGCACGACAAGCTGGGCGCGCTCAGGACCCTGCTCGATGATCGAAAGGATGCGCCGGTCATCGTCTTTGGACGGACCAAGCATGGTGTGAAGAAGCTGGCCAAACAGCTCGCGGCGTTGGGCTATCCCGCCGGCGCGCTGCAGGGCAATCTCAGCCAACGCGCCCGCGAGCGCCTGATGGCGGACTTTCGGTCTGGCACCACGCCGGTGCTGGTGGCGACAAATGTCGCCGCCCGCGGGCTGGACATCCAAGGTATCGACCAGGTCATCAACTTTGACCTTCCCGACTCCGAGAAACTCTTCACCCACAGGGTCGGACGAACCGGTCGCATGGGCCGCTCCGGCGAGGCTGTGACCTTCGTCACACCAGACGAGGAAAAGAAGTGGCGGGAGATTGTGCGCGGGCTCGGCCGTCGCTTTGTCCGCAAGCCTTGGAAGGCGGACCGGGCGACGACGCAAGGTCCAGATCGGCCGCCGCGGCAGCCACGGCAGTCGTCTCGCCGCCGCGGAATGCCACGGCACCGCACGGCCTTTTCCGCCCCCAACGCCTCAGCCATCTCAAGCTAGGCGCCGGACCCGAACAACCAGGGCCGGGGGGCGTGACTGCCGCCGTGCTGGCCCCCTAGTCAGGGCCGCGCGAACTCGCTACGGACTCTGGGACTGGTTTGTCGAGATCGGCTAGCGGCGCATGGCGTGCATCGCCCCGCGCTCACACGAGCAGCGCGGGCGACAGCACCGCAAGAAGCGCCAGCGCGATGCCAACGACGCAGGCAGTGACAACGGCGCTGATACCCACCGAGGGCCAGACGAAGCGGCGCCAGAATCGGGGCCGGTGCCCGGAGAGCCCCGACCAGGTGGCCACGACCAGAAACACCCACACGAAGATATTGCCCATCACTTTGCCAATCAGCCCCCAGTGGCGTGAGTCCTGCGGATACACCCGGTCAATTGAGCGACCGGTCCACGCAGTGCGCAGCGCCAGGTCATCGGCGTGGGTCGTTGGCGCGCCGCTGACCAAGGCCGCGCCCTCGGCGATCGTGTCTCCGCTGTTCATGCCAAGAAACACCCATGGGACTGGACCCGGCAGGGCGCCCACGGCCAGCCTGTAGACCTTCCCGCTGCTGTCCGGGATGGGCTCGAACTCGAAGGTGGCCGTCGCGTTGCTGAAACGGGTGCCATGGACCTCGGCGCGGCTCTCGCGGATCGGGCGATCCGAGCCTTCGGGTGTCAGCCGGGCGAAGATCTGAGCCGTTGCGCCGGGTGGACCGCCGTCGGCATACGCCCAGACGTCGATGCGTGAGAAGTAGTCCCGGTGCACCCCGAACGGCTGCTCAACCATTGTGATTGGGCCGGTGTAGAACCGTGGAGAGGTGATATCCCAACCGTCGCCTTTGAGGTATCGGTGCGACGCCAGGGAGAACGCGCTGGCCGCCAGCAGCGCCGCGCCGACCGCGACCACCGCCCAGCGTTCCCCCGCCGGCATTTCGCGTGCCGCGTAGGCCGATTGTGGCCTGGCCAACATCTCCACGAGGATGACCGCCAGCGCAGCGGCGCCCAGGGCTTGCGCGGATTCTTCCATCCACTGTTGCCAAGCGGGAATCGGGACATTGAGCACGTTGAACGCGTCTTGGGCCACGGCTTCCACCAAGAGGACCGCCGCGAGCAGCGTGCACAGCCGCAATGCGGGATGGCCGCGCTGATCCGTATGGAAGACCCAGCCGGCCGCGGCGAGCAGCGGAGCGAACAGCGGCACGGCCAGCACCAGCCAGCGGGAATTCGGCGGCACCCTGTCATGCCCCAGGGTCGCCGCGTCAATCCAGGCCATGTCCGCGACGACCCAGTCTTTCCTACTGAGACCTTCCTCGAGCGCCACGAGCGCGGCCAAGACCGCCACGCTCAGCCAGCCGAGCACCCGCAACCACCTCCGGGCGCCTAGGGGTGTGGGACGGACGAGTTGCGCAAGCCCCAGTACGGCGATGGCGCCCCACACGACCACGGAGTAGGAGTTTGCAAGCGAGACCTCCACTTCGGCGTCCAGTTCCCTGAGCCAAGCGGCCGGTCCGAGCCATCCGAGGCGCTGCGCGTCACCCGCTGGAAGGAGCGCCAACGCGATATTCGCGGACAGAAAACCCGCCAGCAGCCAGGCCCGGACGCGCGGACTGGGCGCCGGCAGTGCGCGGATGACGCGCCCGGGGATCGCCGGAGCGGCCGACGTCCGGGGCATCAGGTTGGGGCGCATGCGCGGCATGCGCGCAGCCTACTCCGAATCCGCCGTCGGCCTAGCGGCACCGCCGCGGCACGCCGTCGCCCAGCGGCGCGCCGCCTGGCGCGGCGCTCGAATCAGGCGAGCGCCGGCGTTCGGACCGCGAGGAGCGCCAGCGTGATGGCGATGATGCCGGCGGTGACCAGGGCGCTGACGCCCACTGCGGGCCAAACGAAATGGCGCCAGAAGCGCGGTCGGTGTCCCGACAGCCCGGACCACGTGGCGACAACCGTGAACACCCACAGGAAGAGATTGAGGACGATCTCACCGGCCAGCGCCAGCCGCCGCGAGTCTTGCGCGAGGATGCCCTGGGCCAGGCGACCCGTCCACGACGTCCGCATGGCCAGGTCTTCGCCGTGGCGTGACGGCGCGCCGCTAATCAGAGCGTCGCCGGCGGGATTCAGCGCGCCATCGGTGAGGCCCAGGAACACATATGCCTGGGAACCGCTCAGGACGCCGACGGCGAGCGTGTAGGTCGTCCCAGCACTATCAGGAATCGGTGCGAAGTGGAAGGCAGCGGTCGTGTCGCTGAAGCGGGCGCCACGCACTTCCGTCCGACTCTCGCGGATGGGTCGGTTCGAGCCTTCGGGTGTCAACCGAGCGAAGATCTCGGCGGTTCCCGGGCCTCCGTCGACGTAGGTCCACACGTCGATGCGCGAGAGGTTGTTGTGCTCCGCGCGGAAGCGCTGCTCGACGAGCGAGATGGGGCCGTGTACGACCAGGGACGCATCCTGACCTGTCGATCGTTCTCAAAGGCCAGCCGCCGAAGTTCGGGGCGTTCGCCGACGCCGTGCACCCAGGTTTGGATCCAACGGTTGTCTTCAAAGACTTGCGGAGTGGACAGCGCGAATCCGGTGATCGTCAGCAGCGCGACGGCCAGCGTGAGCGCGACCCAGCGGCGACGTCCTGCAAGCATGGGACGGACGTGGCGGACCGGTCCCGATTGGGACGCCAACATCTCGATGAAGATGACGGCCAGGGATCCGGCGGCCATGAGTTCCGCTCCCTCCTCGACGACCACGGAGATCGGCTCGGGCCCGGCGGTGGAGAACCCCAGGAAATTGACCAGCAGGTCGCCCACCGCGTCGTAGGCCAGCGCGGCCAGCGTTAGCACGGCGGCCAGCAGCGCGAGCAGCGCCCGCGCCGGGTGCCCCCGCTGCGCGATCACCAGGACCCAAATCGCCGCGGCGGCCGGCAATGCGGCGGCGGGCGCGGCCACAAGCGCCCAACGGTGCCGCGCCCCAAGCTCCTCTAGTCCCAGGGTCGGACCCACGAGTGATCCCACGTCAACCTGTCGATGCAACTCTTCGAACGCCACCAGCGCGATGAGGAATGCCGCGCTCAGCCAGCCGACCGTCCACAGCAATCGAGGACCGCCGCGAGCGGGCGGCGGCCGCAGCACTTGCGCCGCGGCCAGCGCGGCGACTACCCCAAAGAGCACCCCCTGGTAGCGATCCATGCTCCCGCGCTCCACTTCGGCGTTGAGGTGCACGAGCCAGTCGCCGCGCGCCAGCCACTGCCAGCCAAGCCAGTCAACGATCGCCAGCAGAACGGTCACCAGATTGGCGACCAGGAAGGCCGCCAACAGGCGGGCGCGGGCGCGCGGGCCGATGGCGGGCAACGCCCGAGTGAAACGTGCCGCGACCGCCGGAAGGTTCGATCTCCCAGCCATCACGGCTAGCCGCCCGGCGCGTCGATGATGGTGGGCGCAATGCGGCGCAGGGCGTCCCAGGAAACTGCGCCGGGGCGGAGAATGCGGGGGCGGTTGCCGGTGAGATCGACGATGGTGGAGGCGGTGCCGCCAACCGGTCCGCCGTCCAGTACGTCGTCCAGTACGTCGTCCACGGAATCGCCAAGCGCGGCGCGGGCCTCGGCAGCGGTGGTGGGCGGCGGGTCCCTGTGGCGGTTGGCGCTGGTGCCGGTGATCGGAGCGCCCGCGCGGCGGCACACCTCGCGCGTGACCGCCATGCCCGGCACGCGCACGGCCACCGTGCGGCGCGCGTCGGTGATGCGGGGGTCGATCTCGGGCCGGGCGGGAATCACGAGGGTCACGCCGCCGGGCCAAAAGGCGGCGCCAAGCTCCTGGAGATAGGGCGCGTCGGCGCCGACGATCGCTACCTGCTCGGACGAGGCCAGCAGCACGGGCATGCCGGTCCCGAGCGCGCGGCCCTTGATGGCGGCCACGCGCGCGACGGCTTCAGGGTTGACGATGCTGGCCGCCAGGCCGTAGAGCGTGTCGGTGGGCACCACCGCGACGCCGCCGCCGGCGATGACGCGGGCACAGCGGTCGATGGCGGTGTCGGTGGGCTGCCCGGAGCGGCTCATTGTCCGCCGTTCTGTGGCGGCCGACTCACCGCTCGCCGGCGGCCTGCCACGCGGACGGCCGCGTGATCGTGCCGTGGGAATCCAAGAGCGTGATGGGGAACTGACACTGAGGAAGCAGGGAGTGGTCAAGGAGTCGATAGCTGGTCGCCGCGTCTCGTAAGCGGCGACTTACGTGTTTCTGCGGGTCGATCACATGGACGGGAAAGTTGAAATCCCGGCGAACCATGCGAATGACATCCACAAAGTCGGAGTCGCCGGAGACGACGAACGCGGCCTGGCTGTCGCGTTTGGCGGCGTCGCGCGTGATATAAGCCGCCAGGTTGGCATCCGAGCCCTTCTCTCGAGTCTCGATGACTCTGACGAACTCTTGCCCGTCTGATCGCGGGGCTGCCAGCGGCCGCTTTGCGGTGTTCGACTGGAATCGCCCCTCGTGAATGTCCAACTGTGGGATCGTGCGCAGGGCGCGCAGATAGGTCTGCTGTCGGAGTCGCTTCTGGGGATCGAGCGACCCGCTCCTGATGAGCGCCGTGAAATAGCGGATGCGGTGGAGCGTGCACTCGGATTCGAGCAGGCAGTGGGCAAGAGCTTGCAGGTCAAGCCAGCGCCAAGGCGTGCGCCTGAGAGCACGATAGTAGAGATTGAACCCATCGACATAGACATTGGCGTCCATGCCCGAAACGTAGCAGAGGCCGCCCGCAGGCGGCCTCTATCCCAGCCGCCGAAGAAGCTGGGGTGGTTGCCATAGTCTACCACCGAAACGTAGCAGAGGCCGCCCGCGGGCGGCCTCTATCCCGGCCGCCGAAGCAACTGGGGTGGTTAGCCGTATTTTACCACCAGGGAGCGGGTGACACGCTAGATTTCAGGCCCGCGTGGCCCTCATTACCGTCTCACGGCATCCCGTCCTCGCGCAGCACGAACCGCTCGATGGCCAGCGCCGCGCCGTCGTCGGCGTAGGTCTCGGTGACCCAGTCGGCGGCGGCGCGCACGCGCGGGTCACCATCGCCCATGGCCACGCCGATGCCCGCGGCGGTGACCAGATCGAGGTCGTTGAGGTTGTCGCCGATCGCCATGGTCGCCTCGGGCGGAATTCCAAGCGCCCGCGCGAGCAGGTGCAGCGCCTCGCCCTTGCTCACGTCCTGCCCGATCGCCTCCGCAAAGCGCGGATGGGAGCGGGTGATGTCCAGCACGGATCGGAACCGCTCATCGAGGTCGCTCACGATCGCCGGCACGTCGGCCTCGTCGGCCACGACGACCAGCTTGGTGGTGCCCCGGTGCACGGCGGTCGCAAGGTCGGGGATCAGGCGGATCGGCACGTCGGAGGTCTCGGCGTAGAAGCGCCCCTCGGGCGTGACGGCTTCCATGTAGAGCTCGTCGTCGACGTAGGCGTTGATGTGCCAGCGGCGCGTCTTGGCATAAGCCACGACGTCCAGCGCGGGCGCCACGGGCAACACGCGTGCGTGCAGGGTCTCGCCGGAAATGGGATCGCGCACCAGCGCGCCCTGGTAGCAGATGATCGGCGCGGTGACGTTCAGGTCGTGGGCAAACCGCCGCGCCGAGCGAAACATGCGGCCGGTGGCGATGGTGACGGCGACTCCCCGCGCCTGGGCGCGGCGAATGGCCGCCCGCACCCGCGGCGTGACGCCCTGCTCGCCGCTGACGATGGTGCCGTCCAGGTCCAGGGCCAGCAGCCGGATCGTGGGATCAGCGGGCTGTGATGTGTCGGATGCGGATGCGCTCACGAATCCAAGCGTCGCGGCCAAGATTTCAGGGGATAGTACGCCTCCGTTCGGCGGCGCGGGCCGCCGTGGCTATCGCAGCTTGGGGGCGCCGCCTGTCGACGCTGGCAGGTCGGGTGGGCGTGGGACATACTGCCGCTGTCGGCGTGTTGGCCGTTGTGGGCGGAGGCGCCAATGACCCTCCGAGACCCTTCGTGAGGATGGCCGCGCCGACGCTCCACAGGCGCGAGTCTTGGGGTCGCCTGCGCCTGGCGCTCGCAGTGCTGGCTATCGCCGCCGCGGCCGCGCTGGCCGTTTGGCCGTCGGCGGCGGCGCTGGAGTGCGAGGGTATCGCTCTCGACGACGGCTGCCTCTTCACCATCACCGGCGGCGACACGGCGGATCCTGACGACGGCTACGCCGTGACAAACGCCGTCGGAGTGCCGCTGTGGGATTTCGTCCGAGAGCGGGATCTCCAGGCCATCGGCTATCCCATCAGCCAGCGCTGGGCGCGCGGGCCGTTCATCCTCCAGGCCTTCCAGAAAGTGATCCTCCAGTGGGATCCCGACAACAGTCGCATGAACTACTACAACACCCTCGACGTGCTGGCGAACCGCTATCCGGAGGTGGAGCTCCCCAACGTCCCGGCGCACCAGGTGTTGGAGGCGGACGCGGGCGCCAGTTTCGCCACGATCACCCGGAATCACCTGGCGCTGCTGGAGCAGAACGCCGCGATCCAGGAGCGGTTCTTGAGCGAGCCCGAATGGCTCAACCTCTACGGCCTGCCGATCCGCTACGAGGAGCGTGAGGTCAACGGCAATCCACAGGGGCTCCAGATGCTGCGGGCGCAGCGCACGGTGTTCGTGATCTGGAACGTGCCGGCGCCGGGGACGACGGTGGGCCGGGTGAACCTGCAGAACGTGCCGGACAAGGTAAAGCGGCTGAGCAACGTGATCATTCCGGACGCGGCCAAGACGCCCGTTGCACAGCGCGAGGTTGCCGGGCTTCCTGTGGTCACCCTGCCCACGCGCACGCCCACGCCGGGTCCAACCCCTGTGCCTGAACCGACATCCACACCCGTTCCGACGCCGCCTCCGCTGCCGCTCCCGCCGGCTTCCGACCGGGAGGCGCTGATCCGGCTCTACCACGCCACCGACGGACCAAACTGGGCAAACAACGCCAACTGGCTGAGCGACGCGCCGCTGAATGATTGGTATGGCGTCAGCTCGGACGGCCACGGCCACGTCATCGAGTTGCAGCTGCACGACAACCGGCTGCGCGGGACCATCCCGCCCGCGCTGGGCTTCCTCGGCAAGCTGCGCCGGTTGACGCTCAGTGACAACCAGCTGCACGGGGCGATCCCGCCCGAATTTCGCCACGCCGGCGACCTCAGGGTTCTGAGGCTCGCTGACAACCGGTTGGAGGGACCCATCCCGGCGGAGTTGAATCACCTCGAGAATCTGGGTTGGCTGTCGCTGGCGAGAAACCGGCTTTCAGGCGCGATCCCGCCCGAATTGGGTCGCCTCGCCAATCTCGACTGGCTGTCGGCCTGGGGTAACCAGCTCAGCGGCGCCATCCCCGCCGAGCTGGCCGATCTCCACAACCTCAAACACCTGCGGCTCTTTGGAAACCGGTTGAGCGGCGCGATCCCCCCCGCGCTGAGCCGCCTCGGTAAGTTGGAACACTTGCTGTTGGGCGACAATCAACTCAGCGGAGCAATTCCTCCTGAGTTGGCGAGTCTTGCCGATCTCAAGGTGTTGGAACTCTATTCCAACCACTTGACCGGCGCGATCCCACCCGAGCTCGGCCGCCTCGCCAATCTCACCAAGCTCGACCTCGGGGATAACCAGTTGACCGGTGAGATCCCGCGAGCGTTGGGCGGTCTGGCCAACGTGGAATGGCTCGGAATGGGCGACAACCAGCTGCAAGGGCCGATCCCGCCTGAGCTTGGCGGCCTTTCCAATCTTCGGTGGCTCTCGCTGCTGCGCTGTCGGCTCAGCGGCGCGATCCCCGCTGAACTGGGCGATCTTTGGAACCTGGTGCATCTGCAGCTCCACGGGAACCAATTGAATGGCGCGATTCCGCCGGCGCTTGGCCGCCTGGCCAACTTGGAAGAGCTTGTGCTCAGTTCCAACCAGCTCAGCGGGACGATTCCTCCCGAATTGGGCGCGCTCGCAAACCTGAGAGACATGCGGCTCTATTGGAACCAGCTGCAGGGCGCAATTCCGCCTGCGCTCAGCCGGATGACCAGCTTGGAGCGACTGTTGCTCGCGCACAACCAGCTCACAGGGGCCATTCCGCCGGAGTTGGCGAGGCTCGCGAATCTGTCCGTGCTTGGGCTCGACTACAACGACTTGCGCGGCGAGATCCCGCCAGAGCTGGGGAGCCTTTCGAATCTGACCGCCCTCCACCTCACCGACAACCAGCTGACGGGTGAGATCCCGCCCGAGCTGAGCCGCCTTGCCAATTTGACCAAGCTCGAGCTTCATCACAACCAGTTGCAGGGTGAGATCCCACCGGCGCTGGGTCGCCTGGCCAACCTGAGAACCTTGATGCTCCAGGACAACCGACTGGTTGGGGCGATCCCGCCGGCGCTGGCGAACCTCACCAACCTGGAGCATCTCTCGCTGCATCAGAACCAGTTGACCGGATCGATCCCGTCCGTGCTGGGCAGCCTCGCCAACCTTCGAGTGCTGGAACTCTATTCCAACCAACTCACCGGCCCGATTCCACCCGAGTTCGGTCGCTTGGCCGCCCTCGAGGCTTTGCTACTCCGCCACAACCCGTTGAGTGGCGAGATCCCACCCGAGCTGGGCCGCCTGAAAAACCTCGAGTTTCTACGGCTGGAGGCGATCCCATTCTCGGGCTGCATCCCGCTGGGGTTGCGCGACGTCAAGGACCATGACCTCGAAAGGCTCGATCTGCCGTTCTGTGCGGACGGTTGACGCTCGCGCGTCCCTCGCTGGCTGCAGGCCCAGGTCGCGCGGCTCGGCGTCTGGACGCGAGTCGCGCTAGCTAGGCGATCGAGGGGGCGCCGACTGCGCCGTAATTTCACGCTGTTCAGGCGGTCGTGGCATTGCGCGACGCGTATACTTGGCTCCAGGTTCACCCGGGTACTCCGCGCCGCCGAGTCCCAGCGTCGAGACGACGGCGGACTCGTTCGTTTGCTGGAGGCTCGTCCGCGCATGCGTTCACGACGTTGGTTGACCCTCGGTATCGGCGTCAAGCGCTACATCCTCCTGATCTTCGCGGGTACGGTCATCCTGGCGCTGGCGCTGGCGATGTTCCTGGCCTACGTCTACCGCACCATCGACGTGCCGGGGCCCGCCGGCTCGGTGGTCTACTACATGACCCTGCAGTTCATCGAGCATCCCTTCCGCTCGCTGGTGGTCGGCGGGCTGGGGCTGGCGGGGGTCGTCGCCGGCGGGTTCCTGCTGGGGCGCACGGTGCTGTCGGTGGTGGTGAGCCCCGACGACAACATTGCCGAGACGCTCTATCAAAGCCGCCGGCTGCAGCGCGGTCCGCGCATCGTGGCCATCGGCGGCGGCACGGGGCTGGGCATCCTGCTGCGAGGGCTCAAGGAGCACACCAACAACATCACCGCCGTGGTGACGGTGGCGGACGACGGCGGCAGCTCGGGGCGGCTGCGGGAGGAGTTTGGCCTGGCGCCGCCGGGTGACGTGCGCCAGTGCTTGGCCGCGTTGGCCGATTCCGAGTCGCTGATGAACGAGGTGATGAACTATCGCTTCAGTCGCGGCGACGGACTCCGGGGACACAGCTTGGGCAATCTGCTGATCGCCGCGACCACCGAGCTCAAGGATGGGCACTTCGAGGACGGTGTGCGCGCGCTGAGCGACGTGCTGCGGGTGCGCGGGCGCATCCTGCCGTCCACGCACTCGGACATCCGGCTGGTGGGCGAGCTGGCGGACGGGCGCATCGTGCGCGGCGAGTCGAAGCTGCGGTCGTCGGGCCAGCCCATCTCCCGCGTCTTCATCGAGCCGCGACACGTGGCGGCCAACGCCGCGGCCGTGCAGGAAATCCTGGCGGCGGACATGGTGGTGCTGGGTCCGGGGAGCGTGTTCACCAGCGTGATTCCCAACCTGCTGGTGGGCCGCTTGGCCACCGCGATCCGCGCCTCGCGCGCCGTCAAGGTCTATGTGTGCAACGTCGCCACCGAGCTGGGGGAAACCGACGACTTCGGACCCGCGGAGCACGTCTACTGCTGCACCCGGCACGTGGGGCCGGATCTCTTCCAATACATGCTGGGCAACAGCAACACGCAGGTCGAGCTGCCCGAGGGCAGTGGCACCCGTCTCGTCACCTGCGACCCGGCCACGCAGGTCGAGTTGCTCGACGCCGGGGTGCAGGCGGTGCTGGCCGACGTGGTGGACCCGGCGGCGCCGCATCACCACGAGCCGCATGCGCTGGCGGCGGCGCTGGTGGACCTCTACGAGCAGGCCTCGCAGAACAAGGCCTCGCTGGTCGCGCTGGCGGAGACGCGCTAACGCCCGTCACGCCGGCCGCGAGCCCGTATCCAGGTCCGTGATGCCGTCCCTCAGGCGTCGCGCTTGGGGTCGAGCGGTGCTCGGTTCTTGAAATGTCACTTCGAACGCCGTGAGAAATCTAAGGACGCTGTGCGTTTTCCCAGCCCCTTAGATTCCTCGCCTGCGGCTCGGAATGACATCCGGGGCTCCTCGGTGGCCCGCGCTGCGTGCAGCGTGGGACCGGACGCGGGTGAGACTCCCAGGCTGCGCGCAGGCTGGGCAACCGGTCTGACCCCAATCCCAACCTTCCCCCTGGAAGGAGAGCTTTGCGTAACCCTTCGTCATTCCCGCGAAGGCGGGAATCCACCCTTCATTGAACCTGGGGGCGGATAGGATGCGCCCGGTCATCCCCAAGTCTGGCTGGATTTTGCAGAGGTCTCCTGGAATGGGGAAGGAGCCGGATTGGTAAGAGGAAGAGACGGGTTTGGAGGTCGCCTAAACGGTTCGGCGGGCGGTGAACGCCGCGAGCGCGCCGAGGGCCTCGGCTCCCCACGCGCTGAGCGGCGCCTCGGAAAGTAGATCCCGAGTCTGGGCGTGATACTCCTCGGCCAACGACTCCGCATAGGCGCGTGAGCCGGACCGCTCGAGCAGCGCCACGATCTCCGCGGTGTCCGGCGGTACCTCCAGGTCGGCGAGCGCGGCTCGCAGTCGGCCGCGGTCGGCTGGAGCGCCCTCCGTCATCGCGTGGACGATGGGCAGCGTCTTCTTGCGCTTCTGAATGTCGCTCTCGACGGACTTGCCGGTAGTTTCGGGATCGCCCCAGATGCCCAGGAAGTCGTCGCGAATCTGAAAGGCGGCGCCCAGCGCCGTTCCGGCCTCGCGCACCGCGGTACGCACCGCCGGATCGTTGCCGGCAAAGACCGCGCCCAGCTCCATGGACGTGCCGATCAACGCCGCGGTCTTCAGGTCGATCATGCGCAGATAGTCGTCCACCGTCACCGCGTCCTCGTCCTCATAGGCCATGTCCAGGTATTGGCCCTCGGTCATGCGCCGGCAGCCGATGGTCAGCACCTCCACGGCGTCGCGCGCGGCGCGGGCGTCGTCGGGCGGGCCCGCCCGCAGGACGCTGAGCGTGGCGAGCACGTGCATGAAGTCGCCGGCGTCGATGGCCTTGGCTTGTCCCCAGACCGCCCACACGGTGGGGCGGTGGCGCCGCAGCAGGTCGTTGTCCATCACGTCGTCGTGCACGAGCGAAAAGTTGTGCAATAGCTCCACGCCCGCCGCCGCCGGCAGCGCCGCCTCGACGTCGCCGCCAAGGGCCTCGCAGGTGAGCAGGCACAGGGTCGGACGCAGCGCCTTGCCGCGATTGGCCTGCACCGGGTGGCCGTCCGCGTCGACCCAGCCGAGCTGATAGCGCGCCATGGTGGCCAGCGGCGAATCCAAGCCGTCGAAGACCGCGCGCAGGGCGGCATCGACGTCCTCCCGGTAGCGCTCGAATAGCTCGGCCGGCGCGGCGGCGTCGGTGGTCATGGAAGGCCCGGATGACGGATTGGCGGGTGCTCGATCGTGCCGCGCAAGGCGGGGAGAGGCAAACGGTTCCTGACCAGCTCGTTCGTAGAGTTGCGCAACTCCAGTCCGTCATTCCCGCGAAGGGAGACCTTTGAATAAAGAGAAAAGGGCGGTTCGCGAACCGCCCCTACTTGTGGGGGCAACTGGTTGAGCGGCCGCTAGATTCCAGTCCTCCACGCGGTTCGACAGGCTCACCACGAACGGGAATGAGGGCTCACCGCCAACGGATGGGCGGCTTCGCGATACGCTCCGAGCGGCAGAGCCGATAGGCGAACTCGTCACTGGGCGCTCATGGACATTCGCGGATCGACCGCCCTGGTGACCGGGGCGACGAGCGGCATCGGGCGGGCGACGGCCGTTGCCCTGGCGCGGGCGGGCGCACGCGTGATCGCGACGGGGCGCGACGCCGACGCGCTGGAGGCGGTTTGCGCCGAAACTGGCGGGACGTCGGTGGCGGCGGACCTCGGGAACCCAGCCGACGTGGAGCGGCTGGCGGCGGCGGCGCTCGATGGACCCACGCCGGTCGACATCCTGGTGAACAACGCCGGCATCGGCTGGGAAGGGCCGTTCGCCGCCATGCCACCCGAGAAGATTGACGACCTGGTGGCGGTAAACCTGCTGGGCGCGGCGCGGCTCACGCGGGCGCTGCTGCCGGCCATGCTGGAGCGCCGGCGCGGCCACATCGTCAACGTCGCCTCGATCGCGGGGCACGTGGGCGTGCGCGACGAGGCGCTCTACGCCGCCACCAAGGCGGCCTTGCTCACCTACAGCGAGGGCCTGCGCTACGAGGTGCAGCCGTCCGGCGTGCGGGTGACCACGGTCTCGCCCGGCGTGGTGGACACGGACTTCTTCCGGCGGCGCGGCAGCCCGTTTCGCCGCCGCCGGCCGCGGCCGATTCCGCCGGAGCGCGTGGCCCACGCCATCGTGAACGCCATCGAGCGCAACCGCGACGAGGTCGTCGTCCCCGGCTGGCTGCGCTTCCCCATCTGGCTCCACGGCATGTGGCCTGGCTTGTACCGGGCGCTGGCGGGGCGGTTTGGGTAGCGAGCCGCCGCTCCAGCTATGCCTTGCCAAAGCAGATTGGGCAATGTCGGCCAGCGTCAGTAACGTAGATCAGGGACGAAACGGGATCAGGGGCATTTCGGGATGCTGGAGTCTGAAGTCACGGCCAAAGGGCAGACCACATTGCCTGAGGCGGTGCGGGAGGCCTTGGGAGTAGGCCCAGGGGACCGCGTGCGCTATTTCGTCGTGGACGGCGAGGTGCGCATCCGCGCCGTGCGACCCATTCAGCGACTCTTCGGCATGCTCGCCCACGATGGTCCGCCGGTGACCCTGGACGACATGCAGCAGGCCATCGTCGACGGTGCGACGGATCGGTAGGCCCGGCGTCGGTTGACACGGGGTCCTGGATTCCGGCATTCGCCGGAATGACGGAGGGGGTTGGGGCCGCCGCTTACACTCCCGGCCACTACCTGACGAGGAGACCACCGCCATGGACCTCACGCGTGACGTGCCGCGCAGCCCTTATGCCTCGCTTGGCGGCATCGTGTTCTTGCCGCGCGCCATCGACAAGGCCCGCGCCGACGCGGCCGGCACGCTCGGCGAATACATGTCGCGGCGCGGGTTTTCGACCGAGATGCTTGAGTTTCTCGGGCTCGACGTCGACGCCTTTCACGCCTCGGTGGCCGCCAACGCCACCGACGACGACGTGCTGGCGTGGGTCCAGGCCAACATGACCGAGCGGTCGGACGACGAGATCGCCGCCTGGAACGCCATGATGATGACGCTCACGCCGGCGACCCCGGAGCGGGAGGCGTGGTATCGCGCGTTCCTGGAGGAAATCGGCCAGGGTCACCGCACCGACGTCAGCCGGCAGTTCGACCGGCTGGACCTGGACGAGGGCCGCGACGTGCCGCTGGGAGGGCGGCGCTAGGCAACTCTTTTGACCCTCACCCCCGTATCAAGTACGGGGCAGGTTCTAACCCTCTCGAAATGGGCGCGGGGACCGGACGGGCGCCCACAAGGGGCGCCCCTACAGGATCGCCCGGAGCAATTGATGCGTGGCGCGGCGCTCAGCACGCTTGCGCCGTTCAGCCGTGCGGGGCGGGGATTCCGGCAAGCCCCTCAAGCGCCAGAGTGAGGAGCGAACATGTCTGAAGGAAACGGCATCAGCGACAACACCATCGGCGCGGTGGCGCTGGCGCGCTTCAACGCCATGGGTCAGGTTGCCGCGGCGAGCCTCAACGCCGTTGGCTTAATCGCCGTGAGCTTCTTCAACTCCGTCGGTCTGGTGACGTTCGGCGTCGTCAACTCGATCGGCTTCGTGACGGTCGGCGGCGTCAACTCGATCGGGATCGTCGCCATCGGCGGCGTCAATTCGGTTGGGCTCGTGGCCATCGGCGGGCTGAACGCGCACGGCCTCCTCGCCGTGGGCGCGAATTCGACCAGCTTCCTGTTGCCCGACGTGTAGGGAATCGGTACCCCTGTGCACCTGGTGGCTCCCTCACCCTTACCCTAGTCCCCCGGTTCAGGAGACCCTTGAAGGTCTGAGCAAGGGCGGTTCGCGAACCGCCCCTACTCGTGGGCGAACCGGTTGAGCCCCTCCGTCATTCCCGCGAAGAGCCTGCCCCGTACTCGATACGGGGCGGGAATCCACCCTTCACTGAACCTGGGGGCGTGCCGGATGCCTGGCGTCGGGCGGGTTTGAAACCCGCCCCTTGTATGTTGCAAGTCCCCTCGGATCGTCCGTGGGGAAGCACCGGG
>JAPPNP010000003.1 GCA_028873795.1 Chloroflexota bacterium | reverse complement strand
GTGGGGGTCGGTTCCGGGGCGGGAGTCGGCGTCGGTTCCGGGGCGGGAGTGGGCGTTGGCTCCGGGGCGGGGGTGGGCGTCGGCTCCGGGGCGGGAGTCGGCGTTGGCTCCGGGGCGGGAGTGGGCGTCGGCTCCGGGGCGGAAGTGGGCGTTGGCTCCGGGGCGGAAGTGGGCGTCGGCTCCGAGGCGGGGGCCTCGGGAGACCCCCGCACCTTGTGGCCTGGCTGGTCGGGCACCTCTGGGTGTTTGAGTTTGGCGGCGTTACCGTCGCCGTCGGCGATGCTCCCGCCATTCAGCTTCAGCCGGTTCTTGGGAATGCTCACCCCGTTCGCATCGGCATCCTTGGATTTCACCGTGTAGGCGAAGATGAGCCGCTCGCCGTCTTCATCGGAGCGGTCATACCTGAGCCACCGGTTCTTGTCGCCGACCTTGAGGCGCAGGCGCGGCTTCCCGCTCACCGTCACCGCTTCGCTGAAAGTTACGGCAGCCCGGATGGTCTCCCCCGCGCCATAGGCATCGCCGCTGGCGGGGCTGGAGATGATGTTGGGCCCGACTGTGAGCTTGGGCCGTGCGTCTTCGCTCTGGGCTCGGGCGGGTTCAGCCGAGGGCAACCAGAGGAGCGAGGCAGCCAAGGCCAATAAAGGCAGAATCTGGAAGGGGAAACGGCGCGGCGACCAAGAACGCAACAGCGCCCGGAATCGGGAGGTAGACAGAATCACGCCGGCCGGCAGCGACCCGCGCCACGCCGGTTAGGCTCACGGCACCGCGGAGGATTTCGGCTAGCCTCAGCCCGCATTTGGGCGACGATAGACTCCTCCGCCTCCAGCGGAAGGCTGTTTTCCTACATACCAGGATCTCCCGGACTTGGAGTTTGAGCTGCCACTGATCCACCGACTGCTACAAAGGACGACCTCGATGGCGCCGGCGGCAAAGCTGGCGATGATGGTCGGTGACAATACCGATTCATCGCCAACGGGGTGCGGCCTTTGCACCGCAAGACGCGCTTCCTTCCACTACGCGGTGAGGAAGGCAAAGTGGCCCACTACCGAGAAAAACATATTCCCAGACCTGATGGCATGGTCGGGATTCGCCACGGTCGTTCGTCATGTCGACGAGACCTTCCGACCGGAAAGTTCGCAATGCAGTCTTGGCAGACCCACCAGCTAGATCAGGCAGGGAGGCTTTGCCGTGATGATCGTCGCTGGGCTGCCATGAAGGAGATCGAGGCCGCGAAGTGCAAGGCGCAGTGCCTCGTGCTTTTGGATCAGCTCGACGCCGACGGCCCAACCGTCGCCAAGCAGGGCAAGCCCGTGGCGCGCGTGCTTCCCAATGTGAGCGAGGACGCCGAGTTGATCCGCAGCCTGCGGCACATGATTAAGGTGCAGGGCGACCTGATGACGACCGGGAGCTGGCGCGAGTCCTGAGCCGTCTGCGCGTGTGGCCGATCGGTCTGACCTGGAATGCAAGGCACCGCCCCCATCCGTTAGACAACCCCTTCGACAAGCTCTGAGCTTGCCCTGAGAGACAAGGGCGGTTCGCGAACCGCCCCTGCGCCAAGAGTCCGGCGCGCCCCTGGGTTTGGCCGGACTGGATTCCGGCCCCGTATCAAGTACGGGGCAGGCTTTTCGCCGGAATGACGAAAGGGTTTCGCAATGGCCTCCATTCGGGGGACGGGATTCAACCAGGGTCGCCCGAGTTCCCGGCAGCTGGTGAGGATTCTGTCGCGGGTTGCGAAACTAACGGCACGATTGGCGTCCGGCATCGCGGCTAACCTGAGAAGGCTCCGGCAGACGGACGCTCCTGCATAGGGCGGAATATGCACATGGGCCGACCCGAAACGATCCTCGTCACCGGCGCCACGGGATACATCGGCGGACGATTGGTGCCTCGCCTCATCGAGTCGGGACGCCGCGTGCGCGTGCTGGTCCGCAGTCGATCGAGGGCGCAGGGCCGCTCCTGGTATCCGCGGGTGGATGTGGCGGTCGGCGACGTCCTCGACTCTGAAACGCCGGCTCCGGCGCTGGCGGGGATCGACACCGCCTACTACCTGATTCACAGCATGTCGAGCGGCACCGACTTTCACGAGCGGGACATCCAGGCCGCTCGGGCCTTCGGAACCGCCGCGAAAGAAGCAGGCGTCAAGCGCATCATCTACCTGGGAGGCTTGGGCGACCCGGCGTCGAAGCTCTCCCATCACCTGCGATCGCGTCAGTCCACGGGACAAGCGCTGCGGGAGAGCGGCGTTCCAGTCACGGAGTTCCGCGCCGCCGTGATCGTCGGCGCCGGCAGCATCTCCTTCGAGATGATCCGCTACCTGGTCGAGCGGCTGCCGGTGATGATCTGCCCCCGGTGGATCTATTCGCGCATCCAGCCCATCGCCATCGACGACCTGCTGGACTATCTGGTCGCCGCCCTCGACGCGCCGGAAAGCCAGGGTCGAGTCATTGAGATCGGCGGCGCGGACGTCGTCACCTACCGCGGCATGATGCTGGGCTACGCCCGGGCGCGCGGGCTCAGACGGCTGCTCCTGCCGGTGCCCGTGCTGACGCCTCGCCTGTCCGCCTACTGGGTGCACTGGATTACCCCGATTCATGCCGGCATCAGCTCGGCGCTGATCGAGGGCCTCCACAACGACGTGGTCGTGACCAACGACCTCGCCCGCAGCCTGTTTCCGCACGTCGCACCGGGCGACTACGCCTCGGCCATCGACCGGCTGATCGACGACCTGAACGCGGGACGCATCGACACGTCGTGGAGCGATGCCCTGGGCGCGCCGGCGCCGCGCGAGCAGCCGGTGCGGCTGGAGGCTCGCCACGGAATGATCATCGAGCGGCGTCGAGAGCGGGTCTCATCGCCGGCGCGAGACGTGTATCGGGTATTCACCGGCATCGGCGGGAGGCGCGGCTGGTTCTTCGCCACCTGGGCCTGGCGACTGCGCGGAGGTCTCGACCGGTTGCTCGGCGGCGTTGGTCTCCGCCGGGGTCGCCGCCATCCCGACGACCTGCGCATCGGCGACGCGTTGGACTTCTGGCGGGTCGAGGACCTTCACCTCGATCGCTCGGTGCGTTTGCGGGCGGAGATGAAGCTTCCGGGACGCGCCTGGCTGCAGTTCGACGTGCGGCAAGCCCAGGACGGCACGTCGCACCTCGAGCAGACGGCGGCCTTCATACCCACGGGCTTGCCTGGCCTGGCGTATTGGTACGGCCTCTATCCGCTGCACCGCTGGATATTCGGCGGACTGGTCAAGGCGATCGCCCGGCGCGCCGAGCGCATGGCGACGACGGACGACGGCTAGCACCGACCCAAATTTCTGATCGTTGAGCGGGCATCGCATCGCCGGCATTCCCCCGGCTCACCATCCAGACCGGGGATCGTCGTATAGTGCGCGCAGGCTCACCGAACCCAGGTTCGCGGGGAGGTAGTTCTGGCGGCGGCGACCCCTAGGCATCCACGCTACGAGGCGCACGAAAGCCCGCCGCTGCTGGCGTCGCTCGGCTACACCCTGCAATTCGGTCTGATCGCGTCCGCCGCCCTGCTGGTCACGCCGGTGATCGTGGCCAAGGCCTCCGGGCAGGACGACGCCTACCTCGGGTGGATGGTCTTCGCCACGCTGGTGGTCGTTGGGGTGGCCACGGTGCTGCAGGTGCGCCGGGTGGGCCCCATCGGCGCCGGAACCGTGCTGCCCCTGTTCACGGCCGCATTCTCGATTCCGTTCTGCATCACGGCGCTCAAAGATGGCGGTCCGGCGACGTTGACCTGGCTGATTCTCGCCTCCGCCGTGTTCCAGCTAATCATTTCCCGCTGGCTCTTCATTCTGCGGCGAATCGTGACGCCCACCATCAGCGGCACCGTGATGATGATTCTCTCCATCACCCTGGCCTCGGTGGTCTTCGGTCTGCTGGACGAGGCCGCGGAGGCCGAACCCGTGGCCGCGCCGCTGACCGCGCTGGTCACGCTCGTGGTCGTCGCCGCGCTCACCCTGCGCGGCTCGCCGGTGTGGCGTCTGTGGGCGCCGATGATCGGCATCGTGGTCGGCTCGGCGGCGGCCGCGGCCTTCGGCATCTACGACTTTGATCGAGTGACCGAGGCCGGCTGGGTGGGCCTGCCCGGCGCAGGGCCCCAGTTGGGATTCGATTTCGGCATCCCCTTCTGGACGCTGCTGCCGGCATTCCTATTTCTCGGCGTAATCATCTCCATCCAGGTGAACGGTGAAGCCATCTCGCTGCAGCGCGTGGCGCGGCGCGAGGACCTGGCCATCAACTTCCGCGAGGTGCAGGGCGCGCTGGCCGGCACCGGCGTGTGCAACGTGCTCGCGGGCGTCGCCGGCTCGGTGCCCACCATCGTCAGTCCCGGCATCGTGTCGTTCACCCAGGTTACCGGCGTCGCCTCCCGCCGCGTGGGGTATCTCATCGGCGGCCTGTTCATCCTGCTGGCGTTCTTTCCCAAAGTCTCCGGCCTGCTCAGCTCGCTGCCGGGACCCGTGATGGCGGGGTATCTGATTCTGGTGACGGGCACGCTGTTCGTGGACGGCGCGCGAACGGTGATCCAGACCGAAGAGAACCGACAGCGGCTGACCATTGCGGGCCTTTCGTTCTGGATCGGCGCCGCGTTCCAGTTCGGCCTCTTCAGCCTGCCCGACCTCGGCACGGTGTGGGGCACGCTGCTCAAGAGCGGCGTCACCACCGGGGGGTTCGCCGTCGTCGCGATGATTCTGTTCCTGGAGCTGACCAGCCATCGCCGCATGCGCTTCGAGTCGAGGCTCCACATCGAAGTCCTGCCCGAGCTCTCGGCGTTCGTGACCAAGTTCGCCGACCGCCGGGGCTGGGACAACGCCATGAAAGACCGCTTGAACGCGGTGGCGGAAGAAACGCTGCTGACGCTGGCGCCAATGAAGCTCAGTCTCGATGATGATGACGATGACGAGGACGACGGACGCCGGCTGGTCGTGGTGGCCTCCAGCGAAGGTCCGGTGGCGGACCTGGAGTTCATCGGCGGCGGCAGCGAGGAAAACCTGGAGGACCGCGTCCGACAGCTCCAGCAGCACGACTCGGAAATCGTGGCCGAGAGCGAACTCTCGCTCCAGCTGCTGCGGCATTACGCCACTTCCGTAAACCATCAGCAGTACCACGGCACCGATATCATCACCGTGCGCGTGGACCCGCCCGAGGCGGCGTAGGCGGCGGCCTCGGTCCCTAAGTGCACTGACCGTAGGGGTGTGAGACACGTTTGACGGGCGGAAGGTCGCCACCGAACCGCGTTTCATCTCCTCGCCCCGGCGATCGAGAACAGGTGTCGAAAAGGCATCGCCGAAGGCGACCGTGGTACCGTTCAAGCCCAGCCCCCAACGCCGTGCGCGCGGGGCGCGGCGGAGTAGCTCAGAGGTAGAGCAGGGGACTCATAAGCCCTTGGCCGCAGGTTCGATTCCTGCCTCCGCTACCAGCCGGCCGAGGTGGTGAAACTGGCAGACACGCAGTCCTCAGGAGGCTGTGAGCAACCGCTCGTGCGGGTTCGAATCCCGCCCTCGGCACCTCTCCATGCCGCCGCATGCTCCGTGATCCCGAGGCCCCGGTCGTCATTCCGGCGGAGGCCGGAATCCAGGCCGATTGATGCGGGCGTCGAGACGGCGACACCGACTTTCGCGGAGGTGACGGTGGAAGACCGCGGTGCGCCGCTCCCGGCCAGGGTCTTTCGCAGCACTGCTAGGTCGGCGGCGAGAACATGTAGCGGTACACGGCCCCCTGCCAGAAGTGGTCCGCCACCTCGCCCAGGCGGGTGAGGTAGATCTCGATTTCCAGCGTCTCGCGGTCTTCGAGGATGTTGAAGTTGGAGAGCTGTAGCGCCTCGGGTTCGTTGGGGCCGCGGTCGTCGACCAGCAGCAGGCTGTCGCGCCGGACGGCAGGGCCATCCTCGTCGATCTCGGCGATGTACAGCGGGTAGCGCGGGCTGTTGCCGTCGGGCGGCTCCGGGGTGATGTTGGCGAGCCAGTAGAGCTTCCCGTTGCGCTCCGAGCGGACGAAACGATGGATGCTGGATGGCGAGTAGAACCGCGAGCCGTCGTCGTAGCGCAGCTCGTCCAGCGGCGAGAAACGGCGGCCGCCGTCGTCGGAGACGCTGAACCACTTGCGCCCCGGCGTAGTGTCGGTGTTGCTGGCGCGAGCCACCGCGAGCAGGCGGCCATCGCGCAGCACTGCCACTTCCGGCTCGAGCACCCCGCGCGAGGAGCGCTCGGTCCCGAGGAACTCGATGTTCGATGCCTGCCACTCGCTCGACTGGGGCTCGCGGCGCATGACCACGAGGCCGCCGTCGGCGTGCGCGCTCTCTTTCCAAGCCGGATGCGCCACCAGCGGCAGATAGGCCGTTCCGTCGGGTGCGATGGTGATGGCCTGTCCGGGATAGGCGCGGTTGGTTGAGCAGAACTCAGGATCGAACGGGTTCTCCGGGTCGAAGTCCGGTCCCTCCTCGTACCGAATCAGCGTTTCGGGCTCGTCGCCAACCCAGGCAAAGACGTGGTCGTTGCAGGGGTGCCGGTGGGACCCCCACGCGTGGGTATAGGCCGGCACGCCGGGCCAAATGCGGCGCATGCGCATCTGGTAGCGGCGGTTGCGTGCGCGGTCGATGAAGATGCCAGGCAGACCGGTGACGATGCCGCCGCCATCGAGATCCTGCACGACGCCGGGAAGCGTTTCGCGCTCGGTCCAGGTGCGGCCGTTGTCGGGTGACGTGCGTTCCTCGAACTCGTGGTATTCGTCCGAAGCGCCGCTGGTCTGAAAGCGCTCGAGGCGGGTCAGGCCGGCGTCGATATAGCAGACCGAATGCCACTGGGCGACGTCCTCGCCGGCGGCGGGCAAATAGGGTTCGCGGGGCAGCATGGTTGAGTTCCAGCGGGTGGACTTGGGGAGCGTAGCGAGCGGTTACGTCACCTCGCCACCGAGCCGGGCGAGCGCCGCCTTCCAGTAGGCGCGCTTGGCCTCGACGTCGGCGCGATCCGCAAGCTTTGAGTGCTGCACCACGACCTGGCTTTTTGACGGCGCCTTGGGATAGAAGGCCGCCTCGACGTGGGTGACGCCGTCGACCCAGGTGATGCGCAGCGACTTGTGGGGACGCGCCGTGCGGATGTGCGGCTCGTCGTCGCCGAGCCAGCGCGCACGGATTTCCTCGTCGGTCCAGGCCTCATAAAGCGTCTCGGCGGCGACCGGCAGCGTCTTGCTCACGCTCACCTGGTAGCCGCGCGGAGTCTGGTTCTCCTCGCGCAGACCGCGGATGCGCTCGTAGCCCACGGTGACTTCCTGGCTCCACCAGGGTGGGACGTCGTGCTGATCGCGCAGGTAGGTGGCGATGGCCGTGTGGCCGATGGTCATGCCGCCGGCGGCGTCCAGGATGGCGCACCATTCGTCCCAGGTCTTGCCGGTCTTGGCGGCGACGGCCGCGTCGCTGACGGGAGGCTTGGCGATGGCGAGGTCCTCAGCGCAATGAGCATCGGAATCGACCGTACGGCTAGCCTCGACCCGCCGTCAATGGCCCCCACAGCCAGGCACTAGGACATTCGCCGTCCGTCATTCCCGCGAAGGCGGGAATCCACCCCTCATTGAACCTGGGAGCGGAAGGGACGCGCCCGGTCGTCCCCAAGCCTGCGTGTGTTTTGCGAAGGTCCCGGGAGGTGGGAATCCACTCCGACCAAACCTGGAGGCCCAATGGAATTCAGGTGTAGGGGCGGGTCTCAGACCCGCCCGTTCGGGGCCTGCAATCCTCGCCAAATGCGGGAATCCACCCCCGTATTTCGCCAGACAAGCCGAGCGATCGGACCCAGGAAATCCACGCTCCATCCGACGGATAGTCGGACTTTCCCACCGACCAAGTCCCTCGACTACGCCGTTTCCCTTGAAGCCACGTACTCACGGATCACCTGCAGGAAGTCGTCTGCGAATTCCTCCAGCTTCGCCGGGCCGACGCCCGATAGCTCCGCAAAGCTCGTGCGGTCGCGGGGCCTGGTGCGCGCCATCTCTTCGAGCGTCCGGTTGCTGAAGATCACGTACGCCGGCTGCTCCCTGGCTTCAGAAAGCCGTCGACGCAACTCGCGCAGGCGCTCGAACAGCTCCGGGTCGAAGTCGGGGCGGCCGTTGCCCTGGTCGCGAGCCCGCTGCTGGGAATTCGCCTGTTCCGACAGGTCCTGCGCGTCGGCAAATGTGCGAATCGCGTTGAGGAAGGCGTCGCCGAAGTCTTCGAGCTTCGCCTGGCTGATGCCGCTGATGTGCGCCAGGCCGTCGCGGGTACGCGGGAAGAACGTGGCCATTTCTTGCAGGGCCTGGTCGCCGACGATCATGTAGGGCGGAAGCTTGCGGGACAGTGCCAGCGCGCCACGCAGGTCGCTCAGCTGCTCGAACAGCTCGGGATTGACGCTGAAGGTCTCACCGCCGGTCCGAGGGGCGTTGGAATGGACCGGCGGGTCGTGCGAACTGGCCTGAGGGTCGAGCGCATCGCCCCTGATGCGACTGAGCCACAGTGACTCACGCCGGCGCAGGAAGTCATGGCCGGCCGCCGTCACCGAGACTGTCGCGAATTTGTCGGGACTCCGTTGCAGCAGCCCCTCGTCTTCCAGCAGGCTCACGATCTCCTTGAGCTCGTCGCGGCCGTAGTCACCGGCGATGCCGTAAACCGGCAGCTCGTGGTGCCGCCACTCCAGGACCTTCCAGGCGCGCGAGCCGCGCAAGACCCTGACGACGTGGGCGGGGCCAAATCGCTCGCCGGTGCGAATGACCGCCGACAGGACCATTTGGGCAATCTCGGTCGCGTCGAACGATTCGCGCTCGGCCAGGCACACGTCGCAGCCGCCGCAGTCCGGCCGGTCGTAGCTCTCACCGAAGTACTGCAACAGGAACGCCCGACGGCAGGTCCGCGCTTCGCCGTAGGCAATCATCTGGTCGAGCTTTTGGCGGGCCCGTTCGCGCTCTTTCGGGTTCTCGATCTCGTCTATGAAGCGCGTGAACTTGGCTCGGTCGCCGGCGGAAAAATACAGCACGCATTCGCTTGGCAATCCGTCGCGTCCCGCCCGGCCGGTTTCCTGGTAATAGCCTTCCAGCGTCTTGGGCAGGTCGTAGTGGGCGATGAGCCGCACGTCGGGCTTGTCGATCCCCATGCCAAAGGCAATGGTCGCCACGATGATCCGCGCGTCGTCCCGAATGAACCGTTCCTGCGTGTCCCGGCGGACGCTCGAATCGAGACCGGCGTGGTACGGGAGCGCCGGCAAGCCCCGGCGCGAGAGCTTCGACGCCAGCGTCTCGGTGCCGTCGCGCGAGAGGCAATAGACGATGGATGCCCCGTCGGCATGACGGCGCAGACTCTGGACCAGGTGGTCGAAGGGGCGGCGCTTGGGGCGGACGATATAGGTCAGGTTCTCGCGGTTGAAGCTAGAGACGAACTGCCGCGCCCGCGACATCCCCAGTTGCTCCACGATGTCATCGCGAACCTTGGCCGTGGCGGTGGCCGTGAGGGCGATGATCGCGGCGCTCGAGAGGGTGTCGCGCAGCGTGCGGAGGTTGCGGTATTCGGGGCGGAAGTCATGCCCCCACTCGGAGATGCAGTGGGCCTCGTCGATCGCGATCAGGCCGACGTTGGCGGAGCCGAGGAAGTCTTGAAAGCCCGGGACGGCCAGGCGCTCCGGGGCCACGTAGAGCAGCTCGAGCCGGCCCGCCCGAGCCGCCGTCAGGATGCCGTGGGCCTCCTGCGCCGGCACCGAGCTGTTGACAAACGCCGCCGCCACGCCGTTGGCCTGCAGGGCGTCGACCTGGTCCTTCATCAGGGCGATGAGCGGTGAGATCACCAGCGTCAGCCCATCCAGACATAGCGCCGGCAGCTGATAGCAGAGCGACTTGCCCCCACCCGTCGGCATCAGCACCAGCGTGTCCCGCCCAGCAAGCACATTGCCGATGATCTCGGCCTGCAGGGGACGAAACTCGTCGTAGCCGAAGCGAGCCTTGAGAACCTGCCGAATGTCGAGCTCGTCCTTGGCGACGCCGCGGAACGTGGCCAAGCTAAACGCCCGGCAGCGGCTTGCGGTTGTCGAAGCCCTCGTCGGTGCCGTGCCAGTAGGCAATGTCCTCTTCGCCGAGACGCCAGCAGAGGTAGCAGTCCTCGCCATCGAGCTCCGAGAGGAAGTCGATCAGCCCGGTGGCGGGGTCGCGCAGCAAGATATCGCGGGCGCGCAGCCAGGCCACCAGCGGCTGGACGTCCCACAGCCCGGCGATGAGCCGTTGATGCGCCAGGCTCACGTCCACCGCGCCGGCGTCCGACTCCTGGACGCGCTCAAAGGCCTGGCGGTCCGGGTCGGCCTCCAGCCAGATGCGACGCAGCTTCGCCAGCACCGGCCGCGCCTCGACCAGCAGCTCGTTGGCCTCGCGCAGCGTGTAGCGGCGAAGCTCCGGCTCTTCGGGTTCGTCGCCGTGGAGCGCTTCGGGTTCGTCATGCATGGTCGGCCGCAGTATGGCGCAGCGGCCACATGGTGCGCTGGCGCTCGATCGCTTCGGTGGGATACCAGCGCGACCGGACGTTGCCCGCCAGATATAACGACCCCGCCACGAGCACGCTCCCGCCCGGCGGACAGATGTCCAGGGCGCGGTCCAGCGCCCGCAGCGGGTCGGGCTCGGCGGCGGCAGGCGGCGACCCGGCGTCGCGGCCGGCCTGGGCGGCGACCGTCGCCGGCGTGGGCGGCTTGCCCAGCACCTGGGGCTCGGTGGCGATCCACGTCCTGACCGTCGGCCACAGCGGCGTCAAGACGGCAGCTGGCGACCGGTAGCCCACCGTACCCGCCACCAGCACGCCAGATTCGGCTGGACATTCGCGCCCCCACAGGTCGGCCAGCGCGCGGGCCTTGTCGGGATTGTGGGCGCCGTCGAGGATCACGGCCGGGCCGTCGTCGGACGGCATGCGCTCATAGCGCCCGGGCAGAGCGGCGGCATGGGCGGCCTCGCGGGCCGCGCGGTCGATGCGACGGAATCCGCTCGCCGCCAGCGCCTCCAGCGCCGCATCCGCCAGGCCATCGTTCGTTGCGCGGAAGTCGGCGGGCGCCGTCGTCCGGGCATCGATGAGCGGCGCTCCGGCCCGCTGCAACTCGTCAATCACCACATCTCGCGCCGGCGCGGGCATGCCGCCCACGACGGTGGGTACTCCCGGCCGCCCAATGCCGGCCTTGTGCCAGGCGATGTCGGCCAGCGACGGTCCCAGACTCTTCTCGTGGTCTATACCCACCGTGGTGATCACGTTGAGCAGCGGCTCGCAGACGTTGGTGAGGTCGAAGCGTCCGCCGGCCCCGACCTCGAGCACCAGCGCATCCACGCCGGCGCGGCGGAAATATTCGAACGTCAGGGCCACCCAGACCATGCCGTAGGTCGGCGGCCGCCGCGGATCGGCCCGCTCGACGGTCGGCCGGACCCACGCTGCCAGGTCGGCAAGCTCGCCGGGCCGAGCCAACTGTCCATCGAGCCAGAACTTCTCCAGCGGTGTTTGCAGATAGGGGGTGACGTGCAGTCCGGCCGAATAGCCGGCGGCCCGGAGCCCCTGGGCGATCTTGACCGCCACCGACCCTTTGCCGGAAGTCCCCGCCACCAGCACCACGGGCAAGTCGTCTTGCGGGTTGCCGAGCGCCTCCAAAAAGCGCCGCATCCGCGCCAGGCGTTTCCGACCTCGCTGGCGTTGATCAGAAGGCGCGCGCGGCTGCGTGGGGCCGGCGGGACCGCGGATAAGGCTGTTGATGTAGCTGGCGGCGGCATGCCCGGCGGCAAGCTCCGCCTCTCCGACCGGCGCGTTCGACCGACGCGCTGGGTCACCCATCGCCTGATTGCTCCATCCGCTCGACCATGCGGCGCACGTCAGCCAGCTAACGGCGTCCGGATTCGTCCTGCGCGGCGCTGATCCAGAAGTCGACCAGCAAGTGCTCCGCCTGGGCGCGCCGGTCGGTCGCGTCGCGCAGCGCCTGCATGTCGATGCCCTGCGCCGTGACGGCGCCGTCGCGCAGCAAATTGCCGACCGCCATCGACGCGCGATTCCAGCTCGCCACCAGGCTGCGCAGCTCGCGGGCTTGCTGTTCCGTCAGTGCCATAGGGTCTCCCCACGCGCCACGCTAGCACCACGCGTTTCAGTCCGGCGGCCGGGCGTGTCCGTCACCAGCCGCCACGGGGATCGGTGCTAAACTCACCCGCCAATTTCCAGGTGAACGGACGCGCCGCCGCGCGCCCTTATTGCATGGCCATTCACCACACTGAGCTCGAGACGCCGCCCGGCCGCGAGCCGCTGCCGGAAGCCGAGCGACCGAAGCTCGACACGCTGCGGGAACGGCTGCAGCCCCTCAAGGAGCTGCCCGGCTCGTCCATCGAAGCGCTGTACGCGGCCCAGGAGTTGTTCTCCTACGTGCCGCCCGAGGCCATCACCATGATTGCCGAGGAGCTGAAGATTCCCGAGAGCCAGGTCTTCGGCGTGGCGACGTTCTACACCATGTTCTCCCTGGAGCCGCAGCCGCCCAACGTGCTGCGCGTGTGCCGCGACTTGAGCTGCCACCTCGCGGGCGCGCCCAAGCTGATCGGCGCGCTGGAGCAGGAGCTGGGCGTGCCGCGCGGGCACGCCAGCCCCGACGGCCAGTTCATCGTGAAAGTGGTCTCGTGCCTCGGCCTGTGCGACATGCAGCCGGCCATGCTGGTCAATCTCGATCAGCACGGTCCGGTGATGCCGGACGACGTGCCGAATCTGCTCGACGACATCCGGAACGGCGCGGGCTGATGGAGCTGGTCGTCACGCGCAACTTCGGCAATCCCAAGCCTTGGACGCTGGCCAGCTATCGCGAATCCGGGGGCTACGAGGCCCTCGAGCGCGTCCTCAAGGAGATGTCGCCGGAGGACGTGACCGAGCTGATCAAAGCGTCGAATCTCACCGGCCGCGGCGGCGCCTTCTTCCCAACCGGTCTGAAGTGGGAGTTCGTCCGCAAGGACCCCAAGACGCCGCGCTACGTCGTCGTGAACGCCGACGAAAGCGAGCCGGGCACCTACGTGAATCGACTGTCCCTCGAGCTGGACCCGCACATGACCATCGAGGGCATGATCATCGCCGCGTACGCCTCAAACGCCGAGCGCGGCTATTTCTACATCCGCGGCGAGTACGGCTTGTCGCACGAGCGGGTGAAGGCCGCGCTGCGCGAGGCCTACGACGCTGGCTTTCTCGGGCAGGGCATTTGCGGCCGGGACGACTTCAACCTGGAGGTCGAGTTCCGGCGCGGCGCCGGTGCCTACATCGTGGGCGAGGAGACCGCGCTCTTCAATTCCCTGGAAGGTAAGCGGGGCAACCCGCGGTTCAAGCCGCCGTTCCCCACCAACTTCGGCGTGTGGGGCCTGCCAACCGCCATCAACAACGTGGAGACGCTGGCCGCCGCGCCCGCCATCGTGATGAAGGGCGCCGAGTGGTTCAAGGACCTCGGCATCGGCGACGCGGCGGGCACCAAGATGTATTGCCTCTCGGGCAACGTGGTGAACCCCGTCTGCGTGGAACTGCCCCTGGGCGTGTCGGCCCGCGAGGTGATCATGGATCACGGCGGCGGCGTGCCCGAGGGGCGGACGCTCAAGGGATTCAAGCCCGGCGGAGCATCGTCCGCGCCCCTCACCCCTGCCGAGCTCGACGCGCCGCTCGAACCCAAGTCGATGGCCGAGTTGGGCACGATCATGGGCACCGGCGGCGTCGTGGTGTTCGACGACACCGCGTGCATGGTCGACGTGGCCTACCGCGACGCGCTGTTCTTCGAGGACGAGAGCTGCGGCTTTTGCATCCCCTGCCGCGAGGGCACGCCCAACCTGGTCCAGATCTGCGAGCGCATCCTGCACGGCCAGGGCACGATGGATGACCTCGACCTGCTCGAGGAGCTGGGCGCCAGCATGATGGCGTCGTTCTGCGGGCTGGGGCACTTCGCGCACCAGCCGGTGCGCGGCGCGGTCAGCCGCTTCCGCGAGGAGTTCGAAGCCTACATTCACGGTGGCCATCGCCGAGCGGAAACCTGATTCCACGCGAACGGCAATGGCCACGCGGGCTGAGCGCTACGTGTCGGTCGCCCGGAACGGACACCGGTCTCGAAAGTCGCACCAGCCGCAGTGCGGCCCGGGCGTGGCCGCGAAACTCTCGGCCTTAACGCGGTCCGCCGTCGCCGCATACCTTCCGAGCAACGCGTCGCGGTAGTCGGGGTCCGGCCTGATTGAAATGCCGTCGTTATCGGCCAAGAAGTAGGCATCGAGGCGTTCGACCTTCCGCTGGTGCACCTGCTCCACGCCCAAGGCGTAGGTGTGCAGCTGCGCCCGCAGGCGGTCCGGCAGCCGCTCGGGGCGGCGACCGCTCTTGTAATCGATGATCGCCGCGCCGGAGGGCGTCTCGTCCACTCGATCGATCACGCCCTCGATGGAAAAGCCCGCCGCGGGGCTCGGGCGAAAGCGGAAGCGCGACTCAAGCAACACCGGCTGGCCAAGGTCCGCATGATTGGCCGTCCAGTAGCCATCGAGCAACGCCTGTCCGTCCCGCCACATGTCCGGGAACCGCTCACGGTCGAGCTGCGGCGCATCGTTCCAGTAGTCCGCGTGCAGCCCGTCCAAGACCGCCTTGTCGACTCGTTGGCTTTCCTGCAAACGCTCGAAGAGCCGGTGGAGCACCGAGTGGACGATCGAGCCCACCACAATCCGAGGCACGAAGGGCATCGGCACGCGCTCGACGTAGCGATAGCGATAGGCCGTGGGGCAGAACTCGAAGAGGGACAGCTTGGTAAAGCTCAGCCGGGTCACGCGGCGTGCGATCGTCACATCCCCCGGACGGGCGGTTCGCGAACCGCCCCTACCAAACTTCCGCCCGACGCGGTCGGTCTAGCGGCCCAGAATCCAGCGGACGTCCTCGCTCAGCATCTCCTCGTTCCACAGGGGGCTAAACGTGAGATCGAGCTCCATGCTGTGCACGCCGGGCACGCCCTCCACCACCTGCTTCACCTGCTGCAGGATTTGCGGTCCGGCCGGGCATCCGGGCGTCGTCAGGGTCATGGTCACCGACACGTCGTGGGCATCGGGCTCGGCCTCGGCGGGGGCCAGCTCAATCTCGTAGATCAGCCCCAGGTCGACGATGTTGATGCCGATCTCAGGGTCGATCACCTCGCGCAGAGAATCTCGAATCGTCTCTTCCGCCAGGGGTGCGGCCATGGTCGCCTCCAGCGCGATGTCTCTCCAGCGCAAGCATCGCAGCCCGCGGGCATGCGAACAAGACGCCCGCTAGCCGCGCTCGTACCCCGGAAGGATCTCCGTGCCCGGATATCCGACGGCATGGCCCGCGGAAATCTCCGAGGTGTGATCCCAAGTCACCGCGTGCGGTGTTGCCTGCCACACGCGCCTCGGCGCATCCCACGTGATCTCAGTCCAATGGGCCTGGTTGTAGGCGTTGGCCTCGTACATCAAGCCCACGCTGCCCGCCCGCAGAACCCGAGTTGGCCCAACCTGCAGGTCCATCGGCGCGTGGATATGCCCTACGACCAGCAGCTCCGGCGGGGGCGTGCCGGTCAAGCGGTCGAGCTCCGACGGATCGGTATCTGGCCACATGAAGTCGTCCAGATTGACGCCGTTCGCATGGCTGATGACCAGCAGCGGTCCCAGGTCCATTCGCAGATCGAGTCGCTGCGGCAGCCCAGCGGCCCGCACGCGGACATCCGCCGGCACGGCGTCCATGGTCCAGTCGAATACCTCGAGAATGCGGTCGCGCCATTGGCCGCCGGCGGGCGCCGGTGGAAACTGCCCGATTCCCAGATCGCGCTCGGTGTTGCCGCACAGGCAATAGGCCCCGGTCCGCTCGAGCTCCCGCCAGGTCTCGAGCGGCCGCGGCCCTCCGAGGATCTGATCGCCGTTGGACACGACCAAATCGAAGGGCCCGTGATCGTCGATGTCCCGCAGCACCGCGCGCAGCGCGGTCAGATTGGCGTGGACATCGGCGAAAGCGGCAATGTGCATGAGTCGCGTTGAGCGGGAAATCGCGGCGCGCGACAACGCAGCGGCCGGCTTCCCTCTTCGGCGACTGTACCGCACGGCGTAATCGGAACGCGTCGCCCCGCGTCCGCCATTCCCGCGGAGGCGGGAATCCAGCCCAAGCTCGCCTGTGGACCCACCTAGGTATGCGGAGCGTCCGCCCACGGGCGCGATGCGACGAGTCTGTTTCGGGGCCTGTCCACGCCCCCTGTTGCCGGTCACCGCGTCTTGCGTGATGCTTGCCCACGTCCACCTGCCGGATAGGGCTGCGGGCATCGCGCGGTGCGCCGCGCAAGCGCCTCCGTGGGAGGCATCGCTCATGACCATCCGCGCCGCCGTGCTCGCGCCGCTGCTCGCGCTCGTGCTCATGGCGACCGCCTGCGACGCCCCCGCCGACACGGCTGAGCGGGCAGACCCAACCCCGACGCCCGCATTCAGGCCACCGCCTGCTACCGCGTCTGTCCCAAGCGCGACTCCTCGGGTCACACCGGTGCCGACCCCAGCGCCCCGCACGACGGCGGTGCCCACCGCCGGGCCCACGTCCGCCGCCGACCCGGACCGCGAAGTGCTCGCCGCGCTCTACCACGCGACCGACGGCCCGAACTGGACGAACAGCGTCGGATGGCTGAGCGACGCGCCGCTCGGTGGTTGGCGCGGCGTCACCACGGATCGAACGGGCCGCGTCACGCGGCTGGCGCTCGAGGACAATCAGTTGATCGGGGAGCTACCGGCTGCGCTGGGACGCCTCGACAGGCTGGCCGCGCTGTGGCTCTCTGGGAACCAGCTCAGCGGGGCGATTCCGCCGGAATTGGGCGATCTCTTCCGGCTGCGAAGGCTCGAGATCCGATTCAACCAGTTGCGTGGTGCGATCCCGCCCGAGTTGGGCCGGCTCGCAAACCTGGAACTATTGGATCTTCGAGGAAACCAACTGCACGGGCCGATCCCGCCCGAATTGGGCTGGCTTTCAAACCTGGTGGGGCTCAATCTCAGGGATAACCGGCTTAGCGGGGCGATCCCGTCCGCCCTGGGCCGTCTCGCCAATCTGCGAGAGCTGTCGCTCGCCGGAAACGATCTCAGCGGTCCGGTCCCGCCAGCGTTGGGCCGGCTGGGCAATCTGCAAGGACTGGACGTCTCCCACAACCGCTTGAGCGGGCCGATCCCTCCCGAGTTGGGTCAACTCACCCAGCTCTATTGGCTGGTGCTGGCTTCCAACCAACTCAGCGGGCCGATCCCGACCGAATTGGGCCGGCTTGCAAATCTGGTTGGGCTGATGCTCGGTTCCAACCAACTCAGCGGGATCATCCCGCCCCAATTGGGTCGGCTTGCAAATCTGGTGGGACTGGATCTGAGGAATAACCGGCTCAGCGGGGCAATACCTTCCGAGCTCGGACGCCTTGCCGATTTGGACGAGCTGTGGCTGAGCGGCAACCAGCTGCGCGGAGCAATACCTGCCGAACTCGGCCGCCTCGCCAACTTGACCCTGCTGCATCTCGCCGGTGGCAACCGCTTCACCGGATGCATTCCCGCGGTCTTCGGCGAGCTGCCGCGCAGCGACCTCCAAGAGCTGGGCCTGCCGTTCTGCGCCGTCGCCGACCCGGGGTCGGCTGCGGGACTTCGGGCCGCCATTGCCGCCGACCGAGCGGCGCTGGTCGCGCTCTATCGCGCCACCGATGGACCGAATTGGGTGCACAGCACCAACTGGCTCAGCCAAGAGCCCCTTGGCGAGTGGGACGGCGCCGTCACGGACGACAGGGGCCGCGTCGTGGGCCTGGTTCTTGCGGAGAATCAGCTCAGCGGGCCGATCCCGACCGAGCTCGGTCGTCTCTCCAGCCTGCGCGTGCTGGATCTCTCGGCAAACCGCCTGCACGGGCCGATCCCGTCCGAGTTCGGCAGCCTCGCCAAGCTCGCGACCCTGAGGCTCGACCACAATCATCTCAGCGGGTCCGTGCCCCCCGAACTCGGCCGGCTCGTGAATCTGGGCACCCTCGAGCTCGCCTACAACCGGTTTACGGGCTGCATCCCCAAGGAATTGCGCAACGTCCCCGACAATGACCTCGACACGCTCGGGCTGCCATTCTGCGACGGGAGCTGAAGCCTGGGCATCGCGGAGATTCGGGTCGACCCGTGCTACCCTGAAACATCGCGGCGTGCAGCGCCGCGGTTTTCTTGTCCTATGCCAAAACTCAAAACTCGAAAAGCCGCCGCCAAGCGCCTGCGAAGAACCGCCAACGGGAAGGTGACGTGCGCCAAGAGCACGGCGCAGACCCTGCGGCGCAAGAAGAGCCGCCGCGCGCGTCGCGCCAAGGGCCACGAGCAGCCCATCACGGGTGGACAGCTCAAGCAGGCCAAGCGCCTGCTCGCCGGGTAGGACCGACCGTCGATGGCACGTATCAAGCGCAGCGTCGCCAGTCGCAAGCGCCGCCGGCGCGTTCTCAAGGCCGTCCGCGGCCACAAGGGCGCGCGCAGCCGCCAGTTCAAGGCCGCCAACGAAGACCTGATGCACGCGCGGCAATACGCCTACGCGCACCGGCGAACGCGGCGCCGCGACATGCGGCGAGGCTGGATCCTGCGCATCAACGCGCGGGCTCGCGCGCTGGGCATGACCTACAGCCAGTTCATGCACGGCCTGCGGCGGGCCAACATCGACCTCGACCGCAAGGTGCTGGCGGACCTGGCCCTCAACGAGCCCGAGGCCTTTGAGGACCTGGTGAAGGCGGCGCAAGCCGCCGCCTAGGCGCGGTGGGGCCGTGGCTCCAGCGCCGCTCATTCGCAGTGCTCGCAACCCGGCGGTTGCCCATGTTCGGTCGCTCCAGCGCGGCAGCGCGCGCCGCCGCGCCAGTCACACCGTCGTCGAAGGGCCGAAGCTCGTGGCCGAGGCGCTGCGCGCAGGCGTAGTCGTTTCCGTCCTGTGTGTGGACAACCCGTCTCCAGCCGCCGCGGCAGTCGCCGACGAGGCCGCGGCCCAGGGGCATTCCGTGCGCCACTGCACCGACCGGGTGTTCAACGCTGTTGCCGATACGGAAACGCCGCAGGGAGTGCTGGCGGTGATCGCCACGCCGGACCCACCGCCGCTTCCGGACTCCGCGCTGCTTCTGGTCCTCGACGCCGTGCAAGACCCGGGCAACGTCGGCGCCATGGTCCGCAGCGCGGCCGCGGCTGGCGTGACCGGCGTGATCTGCACGCCCGGCACGGCGGACGCTCACAGCCCAAAGGCCATGCGCGCGGGCGCCGGTGGGCAGTTTCGCGTGCCCATCCGCAAGCTGTCCGAGTCGGAGGACCTCGAAGCGTTCGCCGCCGGGGTCGACCTCTACGCGGCCAGCGCGGACGCCGACCTGGCCTACCACGACGTCGATTGGACGGGGCCCAGCGGATTGATCGTTGGCGCCGAATCCGCCGGTGTTTCCCCCGCCTGGCGCTCGGCCAGCCGCGCCGCCGTCCGCGTGCCCATGCAACGCGAGGTCGAGTCGCTCAACGCCGCCGCTGCGGCCGCCGTTATCCTGTTCGAGGCCGCGCGGCAGCGCGCGGCCGGTTACACCAACAAGGATCCCGGTGCAGGAGCGCATTGACGAGCTGCTGGCCGCCGCGCGCGCCGAGCTTTCGCAGGCTGGCTCCGACGCGGCGCTCGAGGCGTGGCGCGTCGCGCACCTGGGACGGCGCAGCGCGCTCACCGGCATCCTGCGGTCGATTCGGGACTTGCCGCCGGACGAGCGCCGGGCTGCCGGGCAGGCCGCCAATGCCGCGCGCCAGTCTCTGGAGGAGGCGCTAGCCGCCCACCGCGACAGCCTGAGCCGGCGAGAGGACGAATCCGGCGCCGACGTCACCATGCCCGGCTATCCGGTGCGCCTGGGACGGCTGCATCCCCTCACCCGCACCCTGCGCGAGATTCGCGCGGTGCTCGCGCCGCTGGGCTTCCGCGCCGTCAGCGGGCCGGAAGTGGAGTGGGACCGCTACAACTTCGAATTGCTCAACATCCCCGCCGACCATCCGGCCCGCGACATGTGGGACACCTTCCATCTCCAGCAGCAGGCCCGCCCCGGCGACTTACTGCTGCGGACCCACACTTCGCCGGTCCAGGCGCGCGTGATGGAGCAGGTGCGACCGCCGGTGCGTGTGATCGTGCCGGGCAAGGTCTATCGCTACGAGAACCGCGACGCCTCGCACGAATCCGAGTTCATGCAGGTCGAGGGCCTGGCAATCGACGAGCACATCACGATGGCGGACCTGCGCGGCACGCTCACCCACTTCGTGCGCGCCATGTTCGGTCCTGACCGCGAGCTGCGGATTCGCGCCAGCTACTTCCCCTTCACCGAGCCCAGCGCCGAGGCCGAGATGTCCTGCCACGCCTGCGACGGCGGCGGCTGCTCGGTTTGCGGCGGCAGTGGCTGGATCGAAATCCTGGGCGCGGGCATGGTGCACCCCACGGTGCTGGCCAACGTCGGCTACGACCCCGAGGTCTACCAGGGCTTCGCCTTTGGCATGGGCGTGGAGCGAATCGCCATGCTGAAGTACGGCGTCACCGACATCCGCAGCTTCTACCGCAACGACTTGCGGTTCCTCAGGCAGTTCCACTAGCCCGTGCGCGTTCCCTTCGAGTGGCTGTGTGAATTGGCGAGCGTCGGCGCGCCCGTTGACGAGGTCGCGGGGCGGCTGACCGACGCGGGATTCGAGGTCGCCGAGATTCATCGCGCCGGCGAGCACTGGGACCGCGTGGTGGTGGGCGAGGTCGTGCGTCTCGACCCGCATCCCAACGCCGACCGGCTCAATCTGCCGACCGTGACCACCGGGGCCGACGAGATCCAGGTGGTCTGCGGCGCGTGGAACTTCGCCGTCGGCGACAAGATCGCCTTCGCGCACGAGGGCGCGCGTCTGTGGGACGCCTACTCGGACGAGCCACGGCTCAAGGAGCTGAAGCCGACCAAGATTCGCGGCGTCGTATCGCGCGGCATGCTCTGCTCCAACCGCGAACTCGGGCTGAGCGACGACCACGAGGGCATCCTGATCCTGGAGCCCGACGCCCCGGTCGGTCGGCCCTTGACCGAGGTCCTCGGCGACGAGGTGATCGAGTTCGAACTCAAGGCCAACCGGCCCGACGCCCTCTCGGTGCTGGGCATTGCGCGCGAGGCCGCCGCGCTCTTCGGCGCCGAGGTCAGCTCGCCGATCCCTGGCGCTCGGGAAGGCGACGGTGAGCCGTGGCCGACGGTCGAACTGGTCATCGACGACCCGGCGCTCTGCGCCCGCTACTCGGCGGCGTTCGTCCGCGACATCCAGGTGACTGAGTCGCCCGCCTGGCTGCGCAAGCGGCTGGAGCTGGCGGGCATGCGGCCGATCAACACGATTGTCGACGTGACCAACTACGTGATGCTGGAAACCGGGCAGCCGCTGCACGCGTTTGACTGGGACACGATCCGCGGCGGCCTCATCGGCGTCCGCACGGCCCGGCCGGGCGAGCGGCTGGTGTCGCTGGACGGGCAGGACCGCGAGTTGACCGGCGAGACGCTTTGCATCGTTGACGGCGAGGGCCCGGTGGCGTTGGCGGGCGTGATGGGCGGGCTGGCGACCGAGGTCACCGACGCCACGTCCACGGTGCTTCTGGAATCGGCCACGTTCGACCCCGTGAGCATTCGCCGCACCGCGCACCGGCTGGCGCTGCGCAGCGAGGCCTCGCGTCGCTTCGAGAAGGGCCTGCCGCCGGAACTCACCGAACCCGCGCTGCGTCGCTGCGTGCAGCTCATCGAGTCCATCGGCGCGGGGCGCGGCGAGTTTCTCTCGGCCGACGCCTACCCGTCGCCCTCCGGGCCCGAGCCGGTTTCGCTCCATTTCGACCGCATCGAACACCTGATGGGCCTAGCCTACGAGCGCGCCGAGGTGCGGCGCGCCCTCGAGGCGCTGGCCTTCGACGTGACGGAGACTGACGACCTGTTGCACGTGCAGCCGCCGTTCTGGCGCCGCGACGTGACCACGCCCGCCGACGTGGTGGAAGAGGTGGCCCGCCTGCTCGGCTACGACCGCATTCCCAACACGCTGCCCACCGGCGGCGTGACGGACGTGGTGCCGGGCGAGCTCGACCCGCGCGACGACGAGCTGCGGGACGTGATGATTGGCCTTGGATTCACCGAGTGCGTGACCTACGCGCTCACCAGCGAGGCTCGCCTGGCGCGGCTGGTGTCGCCCGACCTGCTAGATGCCGATCTCGAGTCGCCGCTGGGCGACGCCGAAACCTGGGATGAAGTCCACCGCTCGGCGATGAACGACGCTGGGCGCGCGCTCACCGACCGCCTGCTGCCGCTGCACCGGGCGCCGCTGCAAATCCGCAATCCCCTCTCATCCGACGAGTCGACGCTTCGGCTGACGGGCCTTTCAACGATGCTCGAGACCCTGCGCGCGAATCGCCGCCACACCGACCGCGACCTGCTGCTCTTCGAGTGCCAGCCGACGTTCTTGCCGCGCGCGGACGACCTGCCGGACGAACCGCTGCTGCTCACCGCTGTGATCGGCGAGCGCCTGAGCGCCGGGCGCTGGAATGAGACGGCGACCGTCGAGCTTCCCTTCGTCCGCGGCATCGTCGACGAAGTGCTGGCGCGGTCGGGCGTTGACCTGTCCACGGTCGCCCACGACGAGGTCCGGCATCCGACGTTCACGCCGGGCCAGGCGGCCGGAGCCATGCAGGGCCGACGGACGGTGGCCGCCTATGGCGCCATCGAACCCGACGTGGCCGCGGCCTATGGACTCGACGAACGCGCCTGGGCGCTGCTGGTAGACGTGGCGGCGCTGCGGGAGGCCTCGGCCGGCCCGCCGTCGTTCGCGGCCTGGTCGGACTACCCCGCCGCGCTGCGCGATCTGGCCGTCGTGGTGGACGAGGGCGTCACGCAGGCCGAGGTGCTGGAAACCATCCGGCGTGCCGGGCGCCCGCTGTTGACCGCCGTGCGCATGTTCGACGAATATCGCGGCGAGCAAATCGCCGCGGGCAAACGCAGCCTGGCCTACGCCCTCAGCTACGCCGCCCCAGACCGCACGCTCACCGACAAGGAAGCGGACAAGGCGCACAACCGCGTCATCCGAGCCCTCCAGCACCGGCTGGGAGCAGACTTGCGGAGCTGAACCGAACGCGCGGCAGAGCAGTCCGCCTCGGGCCCCATCTATCTGTGAGACCTTTGCGTAATCCCTCCGTCATTCCGGCGGAGAGCCTTCCCCGTACGCGATACGGGGCCGGAATCCAGTCCGGTCGACTATGGAGGCGTGTCGGGGGACCAGCGTCGGGCGGGTCTCAGCCCCGGCCCTACCGGATTTGGCAAGGGTCTCTTCGCGGGCGACGCCTAGGACGAGGGGTGCGGCGCCCTCACCGTCGCTGCCGGCGCCAGCGGATAGCCTTCCAGCCGCACGTTCGTGAACGTGACGCTGCCGCCCTCTCCCCAATTGCTGCATTCCAGGCTGATGAGCGCCTCGCGGCCGTAGGGCACGTCCTCTTCCTCCCACACCGTCTCTCCATTGATCGACAGGCCAACCCAGCCGCTGCCGTAGGTGAAGCGGATGGAAAACGGACGCTCGTAGTCGATGGCTGCAATCTGCCCCCAAGGCCACGCCTTAATGATGGTGTTGGCGTCATCGGAGAATCGGTCCCATGTCATGACAAAGCTATCGGTCTCCGGAATGCTCTTTCTGCCGTGTCGGCCAATGGTGATGCGGTCGTGGCGCTCCCAGTCCTCATCGTGGGCGCTGCGTAGATTGATATCGATGATCGGGACTTTCCGTCCAGGATTCTCATGCAGGGTCACCGTTGCGTGTAGTGTCAGTTCTCGGCCATAGGCGAACGCCGGGGTCAGCTCGGTTTCGTAGCTGTCTTGACATTCAACACGGGCGCGACTGAAGAGCACAACTGGCTGGGGGGATGGAAGGGACGTCTCGCCGCCGCTGCCGATGGTCTCCAGCCACGAGACAATCACGGGTACCGCACGCTCGCTCGGGATCAGGAAGTTCGTGTTTTGCAGGTCGCTCAGCGACCCGACCGTAATCCCGACCACGTGTCCGCCCACGGTCGCCACCGGCCCACCGCTGTTGCCCGGATTGAGCGCGGCGTCGGTCTGCAGGTAGCTCCCGTCGGGAAGGTTGATGCGGTTCGACAGCAAGCCCGTGGTCACGGTTGGATTGACCGCGCAGTTCGGGCCCTCGCCCGTCAACGTGGCGCCGTACCCCATGGCGACGAGTTGCGATCCAAGCGGCACGCTGCCCGAACTGCCCCAGGTGACCGGCGCCGATCTGGTCAGCCCGTCGATGGCCAGCAGCGCCAGATCGACCTCGGCGTTTGCAGCCACCACCGTGGCCGTGGCTCGGTGCTGGCTGAAGGTCGTGGCTGTGATCGACTGGGCGCCCTCCACGACATGCCAGTTGGTCACGGCGTACCCGTCGTCAGTGACGAAGAAGCCGGAGCCACAGCCCATGTCGGTCTCGATTCGCAGCAACGACGGTTGCAGGGACTCCACCGTGCCGGACACGGTTCCGGCCTCCGCCTCCGCGGCGCCCGCCCCGGGCAGGTGCAGGCGGGCGTGATCGCCGACGCTGAACGGCGGCTTGGACGTGAACGCGCGATATTGCTCCCACGAGCTGTCGGGATATCGGCGATTGCGAAGCGTATCGCCCAGCAGGCGAAGCTTGACCGGCGCCACCGCGGACTCCGGGTGAAATTCCAGCACGGCCGCTTGGAAGTACTGCCGAATGCGGCTGTCTACCGGGCGCCCGGGGTCGTGCAGCACGGCTCGCGGGTGGTTGTCGCGTCGCGCGTCCGTCTTGGGAAAGCCGAAAGAGTGCACCCCGCCCAGTCGATGGAAGAAGTCCGCGAACCCAATGGCGACGCCCTCCACCGACACGTTCGCCGCCTTGTGCCCCCACGGACCCAAGACCTCGCCCGCATGCGGGTTGGTGAAGCCCGGCTCCACGCCCTGGTCGACCGACCCGCCGAGCCCGCCCCCCAGGTGGTCCCACGCCAGGCGGCGCTGGAACGTGTGCCGTCCACCCTGCGGCGGCGGCTTCCAATCCACGACGCCGCGCTGGTAGTACTGCGTCAGCGTGCCGCGGGTTTCCTCGAAGACCTCCGATGTTGGGAATCCCCAACGCTCGACCCCGCCGGTCCGATCGAAGTTCGCCAGAAAGTTGGCCTCATAGGAGGCGCCGTTGGTGAAGTTGCCCGACAGATCCAGGATGTTGTGCTGCAACTCGGCGTAGTAGCGCACGGCCGTCACCTGCGCCGTGGCCGCCACGCCAAATCCGAGCTCGCGCGCGGCGGCGGGAGCCGTCGCGACCGCCGCGAGCAACAGGGCGACGGCCAGGGTGATGAGTCGAGTGGGGCGCAGGAGAGTCTTCTCGGTGTCTGGGAAAGCGCAGCGACCTTCCCGCCCGGTCAACTCACCCAGCGTACATGCGGCAATGCTCGATAACTAGGGTAACGGCATCGTTGGATGCGCGGCGCTTAGGCAAGTCGTCGCGCGATCGATCGAAGTGGCTCGGGTGGACGTGGCTTAGAGGGGGAGCGGGCGGCGCCTCCGCCGATCGTCGGCATCCGTCTTTCCCGACCGTGGAGAATCCCGGCTAGTTCTGATGGGCAGCCGGATCGCGCTGGTGCAGGTCGCCGCGCGGCAGGTTGTCCAATGACCGCAAACCGCCGCCCCGGGCGTGGATGGCGGCCAGCGTCTCATTCTGGAGGCGGTGCAGTCGGTTGAACTCGGGCTCGGCTATCTCATCTTGCGCAAGGGCAATCAGGGAGTCGTGAACCAGCGCCGAAACCGACGTGCCGCGCTCGGCCGCCTTTACGGAGGCGAGCCGGTAAGTTTCCTCGTCAACCGACACCGTGATCGTCTTCATCCGCAAAGCTACCAAGCGCTAGAGCATTTTCGCCGCAGGTCAGGACAACGAACCGACTTCTCCAGCTCAAGACTCCCGCCGGCAGCGGTGACTCGGACCGCGAAAGGCGGCGCTACAGGTCCTCGAACGAGACGTTCGCCGCGTGGACCTCGTCGGCGCAGGCGCGGTCGATGGGGACCGGCGTGGGCGAGTTGTTCTTGGCGATGTAGCCCTTGTCCGCCAGCCAGGCCTCGACCTCTTCGCCGCTGACGTCGGCCAGCATGCGGCCGTCAACCACCACGCACGGTGACAGCGGCTGTCCGCTCTTGATCACCATCTCCTGGTAGTTCATCGGGCTGTTGATGATGTCCTTGTCCTCGTAGCCGAGGTGGTACTTGTCGAGGACGGCGCGGACGCCGGCGCTCCAGCCGCAAACCGGCTTCAGATACGCCACGATCTCAGGGGTGGACTGCGTTGCCATGGAGTTTTGTCCTTGGGAGATCCCGGCTGACCGGGAAGGTCGTCTCCCAATTGTGTCAAATCGGGGCCGCGGTCGGTAATGGCGGGGAATCCGTTCATGGTTCGACGGGCTCACCACGAACGGTGGAGGCTCCTAGCGGACAAAGCCTCTAGGTTCGAGGTCGCGCCGCGGTCGTCGGTCATACTGTCGCGAACGAAAGGAGAGCATAGACATGGCACGACTCAACCTCGGCGATGCGTTTCCGGCGCTGGAGGGTGTGCTGGGCGACGGCACGCCGTTCCGCGTGCCCGACGACCTCGGGGATCGGCGCACGGCGCTGCTGTTTTACCGCGGCCACTGGTGATCGCACTGTCGCCGGCAGTTGGCCGGCTACAACTGGTTGCTCGACACCCTTGACGCGATCGGCGTCGACGTCGTGGGCCTCTCCGTCGACTCGCGCGAGGACATCGCGGCGCTCACCGAGCGACTGGGGCTCGAGTTCCCGCTGGTGGGCGAGCTGGCCTATCCCGACGCCCTCGATGCGGTGGGCGCCTACCGCTTCGAGCGCCGCCGCGCCTTCCAGGCCACCGCCTTCGTGCTGGACGCCGACGGCCGCGTCGAGGCGGCCGTCTACTCGGCCACCAACGCCGGCCGCCTCACGCCCGAAGAGTTGATGCGCACCTACGGCTGACCCCGCGTCAGCCCCCCAGGTGCGGGTTCACCGAGCCCCAATCGGCGACGGCCGGGATCAGGCCCATGCCGATCGTCTCGTCGCGCAGATGCTGCAGGTGTGCGTAGGCCGCGTCCAGCTCGGCCCGCTCGTCCGCGTCGCCTTCCGGCAGCCGCCAGGCGACCCCGCCGGGACCGAGCGTCGTCGGCATGGCCATCATGACGTTGGTATATGGCTCGCCGGTCACGAAGGCGCCGCAGGGCCACTCGAACGGCTCGCCGCCGCAGGCCGCCCGCACCATCATCGCCGTGAGGTGCGCCGGCGACTGGAACGACGAGCGCCCCCGCAGCTTGATCACGCGCGCCCCGCCGCCCAGCACGTGCTCGCGGATCGCCTGCCAGCCGTCGGCGTCCAACCCCACGCCGTTGGCGAGGGCGCCGCCGTTCACGATGTCGTTGAGTGGCACCCCGTCGATCTGAATCGCACCCTTGTAGAGCGCCATCTCCTGGCCATGCCCGCCAAAAGTGCGGCAGCCGTCCACCAGGTGCTGCGCCACGCCGAAATGCTGCGCCAGGCGCGTCTGCAAGCGCGTGCTGTCAAGGGCCGCCAGCGTGGTCACGCGCTGCGGCGGCAGTCCCGAGTGCACCAGCGTCACCAGCCCGGTGACGTCGGCCGGGTTGAACACGATCACCACCAGCTTGGCTTCGGGCGCGTGGCTGTTGATGTCGCGTCCCAGCTGTGCCGCGATCTCCGCGTTGCCGCGGAGCAGGTCCTCGCGCGTCATGCCCTCGCGGCGCGGCGCGCCGCCGGAGCTGAGCACAAAGGCCGCGCCGTTCAGCGCCTCGCCCGCGTCCGTCGTCCAGGTCACGTCGGCGCCGGGAAAGGCGCAGTGGTAGATCTCTTCCGCCGCGCCCTCCAGGCCGGGCCCGAACGGGTCGTACATGGCGACGGTGTTGGCCGTGCCGGTGGACAGCAGCGCCTGGACCAGGTTCGAGCCCACGGCGCCCGCCGCGCCCATCACGGCGACCTTGTTGGACGTCAGATAGCTCACGCCGCCCGCCGCGCCCATCAGGCTTTCACCGCCGCAAGTTGCTCAGCCAGCGCGGCTTGCAATATGCGGTAGTCGCTCGAATAGTCGATCATCGTGAACCCCTGCGCAATCAGCTCGCGCGCTCGGTCCACGTTCGGCGCCGGTAGGCCGGCAGGCTTTCCGGCGGCCTGCGCGCCCGCCAGGATTCTGGCGATCGCGTCCGCGTGATCCGCGTTGGTGAACATGTCGGCGCTGGTGAGCCCCATGGACAGCGCCAGGTCGGACGGCCCGATGTAGGCCACGTCCATGCCGTCGACCTCCATGATCGCCTGAGTGTTGGCAACGCCCTCCAGGTCTTCGATCTGGGGGCAGATGATCAGGTTGTCGTTGGCCTGCGCGGTCCAGGCGCGGTCGATGGTGGCGCGCGACGTTCCGGACGAGCGGTGCCCGCGGGGCGGATAGCGCACCGCCTCGGCAATGGCCTCGGCCTGCTCGACCGTGCTCACGTGCGGGACCACCAGCCCCATGGCGCCGGCGTCCAGGATCTGCCCGAAGCAGGCCGGATCGTTGGTCCAGGGGCGCACCAGCGGCACGCACCCCTGAGACTCGATGGCCCGCAGCCCTTCCGTGATCATCCCCAGGTCCCAAGGCGCATGCTCGGCGTCGATCACCAGCCACTCGCAGCCGCCCACCGCCATCACCTCGGCGGCCAGCGGCGACGCCAGGTTGAGCCAGGAGCCAATGGACACTTCGCCTCGGCGCAGCGTGGCCAAGACCGGATTCGGAAACCTCACGAACGTCCTCCGTTCATCACGGACTCACTGGGCCGATTGTGACGCACGGCGCAGTATCCGTGGAGCAGTCGACAAACCTGGACCGATTAGATTCCGCGATGCCTCACAACCGACGAGGCCAAACGCGGCGTGCTGGTCACCGACAGCTAGCGCCCCGGGCCTCAGCCCGAAAGGCACGCCATCACTGGGTCGTAGTCGGGCAGTTTCACCACCTCGGGAGCGGTTTCGATGTGCGCGACCTTGCCGTCCCCGTCGACCACCACGACCACGCGGTTGGCGATGTTCATATCCTCGATCAGCACCCCGTAGGCGCTGGCAGTTGCCCCGAGCGGATTGAAGTCGCTCAGCACCGGATAGCTCACGCCCGACTGCTCGGCCCAGGCCTTCAACGACCAGGTGTTGTCGGTCGAGATCGCGACCGTCACCGTCCCCGCGAGCCCGTTCAGCTTGTCCTCGATGATCGGAAGCTGGTCGCTGCATACCGGCGAGAACGCCGCCGGCACGAAGTTGATCACCACCGTCGACCCGCGATGGTCGCTCAGCCTGAATGGCTCCGCGTCTCTCGGCGCGGTCGGAAGCTCGAAGTCCGGGGCCTCGTCGCCCACCTTCAAAGTCGCTGTTTCTGACATCACACGTCTCCCACGAATGTTGTTGCTGCGATCGTACGGGCCGCCGCCCTCGCCCACAACGCGGACCGGCTACCGATAGGCCGACGCCTGCATGCCGAACCACGTGGCGTAGGTGCCGCCGCGGTCCAGCAGCTCCTCGTGCGTGCCGTGCTCGGACACCCGCCCGTTCTCGATCACGTAGATGCGGTCGGCCATGCGCACGGTTGAGAACCGGTGAGAGATCAGCACCGCCATGTGGTCCGCGGTCAGCTCCCTGAAGCGCTGAAAGACCTCGTATTCGGTGCGCGCGTCGAGCGACGCGGTGGGCTCGTCGAGGATCAGCAGCTGGGCGTCGCGCATGTAGCCGCGCGCCAGCGCAATCTTCTGCCACTCGCCGCCGGATAGCTCGGTGCCGTCGCCCCACCAGCGGCCCAGCGTGGTGTCGTAGCTCTCCGGCAGCCCCTCGATGGTCTCCGCCGCGCCGCTGCGGCGCGCCGCCGACTCCACCATCGCTCGCACGTCCTTGAGCGGCAAGTTGCCGTAGCCGATGTTGTCGTTCGCCGTGGCGTGGAACTGCACGAAGTCCTGGAACGTCACCCCGATCTGGCTGCGCACGCTGGCGACGTCGTACTCGCGCAGGTCCACGCCGTCCAGCGTGACCCGGCCACGCGATGGGTCGTAGAGGCGGGTGAGGAGCTTCACGATGGTGGTCTTGCCCGCCCCGTTGGCCCCGACCAGCGCGATGGTCTCGCCGCGGTTAATCGTGAGGTCGATGCCGCGCAGCACCGGCTCGCGCACGCCCGGGTAGCTGAATTGCACGTCGTGAAAGGCCATCCCTTCCCGGACCGGTCGCGGCACCGGTCGCCGCCCCGGATCGGGCCGGATGGTCGGCTCGAAGGCCAGGAAGTCGAAGAGATTGGTCAGAAACAGGTTGGCCTCGTACATCGAGTTCACGTCGGCGAATATCCGCCGCAGCCGTTCCTGGGTCTGCACCAGCGCCTGGTGGTAGAGCGTAAGATCGCCCAGCGTCAGACGTCCCGCGATCGTGGCCAGCGCCACGAAGATGTAGAGCCCCGACGCCGTCCCCGCCGACACGATGCCCAGCGCAAAGGTGACGCTCTCCCGCGACAGCGTCAGCTTGCGATTCTCGCGGTAGAAGCGGGCGAAGGTGCGGCGGTATTGCTCGAGCAGATGGCCGCCCAGGTCGAAGAGCCGCACCTCCTTGACGGTCTCGTCCGACGTCATCACGTATCCCAGATACCAGAGACGGCGGGCGTCGGGCGCGCGGCGCCAGTTCATCCGATAGCGCGCCCGGGCGAACCACATGTCGGCGCCCAGATAGGGAATGGACGTGACCGCCACCACCAGCAAGATCCACCACGCCAGCGCCGCCAGCAGCGCCGCCACGGACACCAGTTGGATGAAGCCGCTGGCCAGCGAAAAGACGTTTGCGACCAGCGCGGTCGGGCGCATGTTGGCCTCGCGGCGGGCGCGCTCCAGCATGTCGTAGAACGTCGAGTCCTCGAAGTAGGCCAAGTCCAGGGTCTCGGCCTTCTCCAGGATCATGAGGTTGATCCGGTTGGAGAAGCGGTCGCCCAGCATGGCCCGCAGCGCATTGCCCCCGTGGTCGAGCGCAATGCCCACCAGCGCCAGGACCAACTGCAGCACCACCAGCACGACCACGCGGTTGACCGAGTCTCCCGTCCCGCCGGCGGCGATGGCTTCGACCACCGCGTCGATGACGAGCTTCGTGAGCCAGATCGTTGCCGCGGGGATGAGCGCGCGCACCACGGTCACCGCCGCCACGCCCGCGGTGAGGCCGCGACTGGTCTGCCACACCATGGCCATCACGCGCGGCGTGTAGGCAAAAGTCGCGCCCAGCGCGCGCGCAAACTCGCGCGGGCTGAACGAGGCCTGCCGTGATGTCCGCCCGTGCGCGAAGTCCATGAGCGCGATGGGATCCGAGACTCGACCTAGACTAGAGGCTAGCAGCGCAACCGCGCCGACCAACCACGGGGAGCCGTGCCATCGACCTCAGCAGACGGGTTTGCCGCGAGACCGCGATTCGGGCGAATCCAGACCGGTCGGCACGGAAGTTCGTATTCGCCCCACGCGCTCGCTAGTCGAAGGGTTTCGGACCATCCGCTCCGTGGCGCGTGCGAGCTCCGGGAACGACCAGGCCGAAGGCCTCACGCGCTACGCCACGTGGGCCGCGCGGATGGTTGTGCTGGCGGCATTCTTCGACCTCTTCATGCAGTTCCCGGTCATGGCGCCGCATGCTCGGGATCTCGGCGCGTCGGCCACGTTAGTCGGCGTCATCGTCGCGGCCTATTCCGTCACCAATCTCTTCGGCAACTTGGGGGCGGGATTCATTCTCGACCGCTGGGGCCGCCGCCGGCCGATGATTATTGGTTTGGCGGTTACGGCGCTCGCCGTCCTCAGCTACGCCTTCGTCCGCTCGCCGGAGCAGCTCCTCGCGGTGCGCGCCATCCACGGCATTGGCGCGGCCGCGCTCACCCCCGGGGCCTTCGCCATCATCGGCGACCGCGCCGCAACGGAGCAGCGGGGCCGGGCGATGGCCCTTGCCGGCGCCCTGATCGCCATCCCAGCCGTGATCGGCCCGCCGGCGGCCGGGATCCTGCGCGACGCGTGGGGCGCCAATGCCGTATTCCTGGCCGACGCCGCGTTCATGGTCGCCACCCTTATCGTCTTCGTGACCACCACGCGCGAGACGTGGCGCCCGTCGGATTCGCGGTCGAGCGCAGGCAGCGCCGAGCCACCTCCGGTGCTGTGGCGCAGCCGCTTGCTGTGGTCGGCCTATGCCGCCCAGTTCGCCATCACTGTCGGCGTGGGCGTGCTCGTGACGCACCTGCCGCTCGTGCTGGAGAACCAGGGAGAGACGGCCGCCCGATCCGGCATCAGCTTCGCCGTCTATGCGCTGGTGTCGATGCTGGTGATGGCGAGTCCGGTTGGCGGCGCCAGCGACCGCATTGGCCGGTTTATCCCGTTGCTGGTCGGTCTAGTCGGCGTGGCCGCCGGACTGGCCGTCGTCGGATTGTCCGCCGGCTATGGCGGGATTGTCATCGGAATGGCCGTCTTCGGCCTCGGCTACGGGCTCGTGTTCCCGGCGGCCACGGCCTTGGTCGCCGAGGCCACCGGCGCCAGGCGCCGCGGGACGGTCTTTGGCGTCTTCTACGCCGTGTACTCGCTGGGCGTGGCCGTGGGCGCGGCCGGCAGCGGGCGACTGGCCGGGGTGTTCGAGCATCTGATTGACCTGCCGTTCTTCACCGCCGCCGTCCTCGCCTTGGCGGCGCTTCCGATCGTCGCGACGCTCAGATTCGCGGCGAGATCGCGCGGGTGACCCGCATTCGGCCGGAACCTGGTCCCAAGACGACCGCACATTCGCACCTGGCGTCGCCCGGCACCGCGCTAGAGGTCCGCGCTCCCCGCTCGCGTGACGCTGGTCGCAGCCTAGGAATACCAGGGCAGCATCGGCTCGACGGCTAGGACCAGAAATACCAACGCGAGGTAGACCAGCGAGAACTTGTAGGCGTCCAACGCCTGCTTGGAACCGGCGCCGTTGCGCAAGGACCAGGAGACCCGCAGCCAATAGGCGCTCAGCAGCGTCGTCGCCACGGCGAACGTCAACCCACCGTACCCGGCGACCAGCGGCAGCCACGCCAGGGCCGTGAGCAGCAGGATGTACAGCATGATCTGGACGGCGGTATCGCGTGGGCTGGCGACGGCGCCCAGCATCGGAATCCTTGCCGCCGTGTAGTCATCGCGCAGCACCAGCGACAGCGTCCAAAAGTGCGGCGGCGTCCAGAAGAACACGAAGGCGAACATGTAGAGACCCACGGCATCGATCTGACCTGACACGGCGGTGGCGCCGATCAGGGGCGGAAACGCGCCGGCGGCGCCGCCAATCACGATGTTGTTCCATGAGCGGCGCTTGAGCAGAACGGTGTATACGAGCACGTAGACCGCAGCCGCCGCGAGGGTCAGCAGCGCAGTTAGAAGATTGGTGGTAACCGCGAGGACCACGACGGCAATCGCGACCAGCACCAGGCCGGCAATGACGGCGGCGTTGGCGCCGACCTGGCGCGAGGCCACCGCGCGTTCGCGCGTCCGGCGCATCTTGGCGTCGATGTCGGGCTCCAGCCCCTGGTTGATCATGTTGGCCCCGGCGGCGGCCACGGCGCCGGCGAGCACGACCGCCAGCAGCACCGCGGGCTCGGGGCTGCCGGCGGCGGCCTTCCAGACCCCGGCGGCCGCCGTGAAGACGAGCAGCAGAACGATTCGGGGCTTGGTCAGCGTGAAGAGGTGGCGGGCCAGGGCGGCCATCAGCGCCGCCGCGGCTGCAGCGCCAGGCCGAAATGGATCACCACCACCCACCAGAGCAGGGTGGCGAGCGCCAGATGGAGCACGCGCAGCTCGGGATAGAGGCCGATGGCGATGGACGTGACGCCGACGGCGAATTGCGCGGACGAGACGAGTCCCGCCCCAAGGCTTAGGTGGAAGGGCAGGCCCGGTCCCCCGAGTCGCCATACCTGCCAGGCGGTAAAGAAGAACGTGAGCAGCAGCCCCGAGGCCGCGGCCCGATGCAGCATGTGCAGGGTCAGGTTCTCCGCACCCACGCTTCCGTCGCAAAGCGGCAGCGTGGGGCAGCCGGCGCTGGAGTTGGTGCCTACGATGGAGCCGCCGACCAGCACCACGAACGCGGTCGCCACCAGCAGCGCCCGCGTGCGACGAACCCCGGGCAGCGCCGCGCGGGTCCAACCCAGCGCTTGCAGCGCGCCGATCGTCAACAGGGCCAGGGTCAGCAACGAAAAGGTGAGATGGGCCAGTCGAACCATGCCGTGAAGCTCGGTGAGCACGGTGGCGCCCCCCAGCCCGGCCTGGGCGACGATGGCCGCCAGCGCCCACAGGAGCAGGCGGTTGGTTAATGGCTCAAGCGTCCGAGCGCGGAAGGCGTACCAGGCGGCTACTGCGGTGGCGAGCATGGTGACGCCGGCGTAGACGCGGTGGCCGAACTCGATGGCCGTGTCGCCCTCCAGCTCAGGGACGATCACGCCCTCGCACAGCGGCCAGTCGGGACAGCCCAGGCCGGCCCCGGACACGCGCACCCACGCGCCGTAGGTGATGAGACCGATGGTGAGCACCGCGGCGCCCATGGCCCACTGCCCGGCGCGGCGCAGGTGAATCGCCGGCGCGCTCCGAGATGCTTTCAACAGGTCGCTACGCTTCTAGCCGGCCGGGAACGACAGCACGGCCAGCGCTGCCAGCAGCAGCGCCGGAAGCAGGGTCCACGCAACTTCGGCCCGTCGGCCACCTACCACGCTGCGGTCCGCGATGGGACGCACGCGCATGCGCAGCGCGGTGACGATGATGGCGGCTTCGGCGAGGGCCACAAGCCCGACGACGAGCCAGAATCCAGGAATGTGCATCAGGGCAAGCGTAGCGATCCGGCACCGGTCGTGGCGGCCGACAACCGCAAGGGCCGGGGCGCACGGTACAAGCGGGAGCGCCGCAGGTCGAGGGTCGGGTGGCAGCCATTCACCGCGAGGGCGCGCCTTCTACTTGACGAGGCGCGTTTCTGGAAAAAACGCGGCCCACGCGAACCAGAGGTGATTGGCGTGAACGACCGGCGGCAGTTGGATTCCCTCCAGCGGTCCCGCCACCGCCTCGCCGGAAATCGACCACGTCGAGCCGGTCTCGCGGTCGGTGAAGCCGCCGTCGCCGGGCTCGAACGTCAAGGTACGGCCCGAGACCTCGCGCCCAAACGCCACGCCCGATCCCACGGCCTTCGCCTCGGCGATGGCGCGAGCGTCCAGCGCGCTCGCCGTCTCGGGCGACCAAAACACGACCACGGGCAAGCTGCCCACCACGTCGTTGACCACCTTCACGTTCTGCAGATGGGTGAAGGCGTAGGCCACGGCCTCGCCGCCGAGTTCAATGGCCACCACCCGCTCCCCCGACCGCAGCCGGTCGTCCAGGTCCCCACGGAACAGGAACGGGCTGCCGGCAGCCGCGTCGTAGCCGGGGTAGGGATTGCGGCCGTAGTCCCGGCGGAAGCCCGTGTCGCGCCCCAGGACCATTGCGTTGGGGAATGACGCCTTGAACTCCCCATATCCGATGAGCTGCGAGGGCAGCGGGTCGAGAAAGTACCCGGCCAGGTCGCCCACGATGCCCTCGCCGGTGAGCTGCTGCCACCAGGTCTCCGTCAGGTCGTCCCACATGATCAGGTCGCTGTTGCGCAGATTGCCCGACACGCCGAAGCGCATGGTGGCCCCGAGCACCTCGCGGTCGAAGACCAGTGACGAGTTGCACAGCGGGCAAAACGTCACCGCGACGGGCCGCCCGCCGACCACGTCGTTCACGATCTCGTGCCAGGTCAGGATCTGGATCGGATAGGCGCGAATTTCTCCGTCGTGGCCGTAGACCACCACGGGTTCCCGGTCGTCGAGCCAGGCGTCTGCCTCGGACGCGGCGACGAACGTGGGCGCGTCGATGGGCGGAATCCCGTCGCGCGGCACGCCGCCGGACAGAATCTCGCCGTAGGACACCACGCTGAGGTCGAAGTTCGTCTTCCAGCCTCCGCTCCGCCAGATCTCGATCTGTCCCCGGTCCTGCGACTCGGGCGCGATCAGCCGTGGCTCGCGTCGAGCGACGACGCTTCCCGGCAGGGTGATGGCCCCATCGGCCAGCACGACATCGGCGGCCTGTATCGGCGTCGCCGTGGGGGATGGCGCAGGGGTGGCTGGCGGGGTCGTCGGCGCTGCGGTTGGCGCCGGGGTCGACGGTGCGACAGTGGCCCGTGGAAGCATGTCGACCCGGGTGGCGGCCGGCGGAGGCGGGGCGGCCGTCGGCGATGTTGGGGCTTGTGTTGCCGCGGCGGCAGTCGCAGGCGCCGAGGTCGGGGCAGCCGGGCTTGGGGACGGGGTGGACCCGTCCTCGGCGGTCGACGCCTCCTCGCCGCAGGCGGCCAGCAATGCGCTCGCGCCGCTGCCCAGGGCGACGACCGCAGCGCCGCGCAGCAGCCCGCGACGGCTAATGCTGGGCATTCTTTTCATGCGGCGCTCGCGATTCGTTGCGACGACCGTGGCCTTCTCCCGACCCTACGTCTGCGGTGGCGCGTCGGTTGGGAAGTTACCGGACAAACCGTCAGGCCGGCGCGGACGGCGCCAGCTCCACCCCACGCGCGGCGCCGATCGCACGCAGCGGCCTCTCGATGGCGAGGTCCAGCGTCAGCATGCGGCCCGGGCAGGTGGCGCAGGCGCCGGTGAGTTGCAGCCGCACGTAGCCGTCGGGCGTGTCGCCCAGGTACCGCAGCCCGCCGCCGTCAATGGCCATTTGCCTGGCGGCATGCTCCAGGACTTGCGCCACTGCCGGCGCCGCGTCGCTTACCACGCCCGCGCTTCCGCCGAATGAAACGTGTCCACGCCGCCCCGCAGCGAGCCGCCCGGACCGGCAAGGATCGTCACTGGGCTGGCGAACGCCGACTGCTCGGGATAGGGCGGCACCTGCACGTCCCAGCCGCGCGCCCGCAGGTTCTCAATCACCGCGTCGCCCAGGCGGGCGTCGGCCGTGACCCACGGCGTGCTTGCATCGATGCGCGGCGCGTAGACGGCCTCCTGCGCGCCCATCTTGTGGTCCACGACGTGGGAGATGATCTGCGAGACGCAGTTGGTGATGCGGCGTCCGCCGGACGCACCCACCGCGAGCAGCGGTCGTCCATTCCGCGTGACGATGGCGGGCGTCATATTGCTGAGGCCGAACGAGCGCGGCCGCAGGGAGTTTGGGCGGCCGGGCCGCGGGTCGAACCACCACATGCCGTCGTTCCAGCAGATGCCGGTGCCGCGCGGCACGATCTCCGCGCCCCAGGCCCCGCCCAGCGTGTTGGTCAGCGACACGAACGTGCCGTCGCCGTCCGCCGTGCACAGATGCGTGGTGGATGAGTCGCCCTTCAGGCGCTCGAGTTCGCGGTCAGCCGCCATGTAGGCCCAGGGATCGCCGGGGCCCTCGGGGGTGGGAGCGCGCTGGGTGTCGATCAATGCTGCCTGCGCCTCGGCGTGCGCCTTGCCGACCAGCTCGGCCCACGGCGCGTCGACGAAGTCCGGATCTCCCATGTGCTGGAACCGATCGCCCTGCGCCAGCCGCGAGGCCCAGATGTAGGCGTGCAGCCGGTCCGCATCGGCCTGGTTCCCGCCCCCGCCGTACGCCTGCTCGAACACGTTCAGCGTGCCGGCGGTCGTCGGTCCCGCGCATCCCGGACCGGGCGTGATGACCGTCGCATCGCGATAGGCCGTTTCGAGCGGCTCCATCGCCCACGCGCGATATTGCGCCAGGTCGTCGCGGCGCAGTGCGCCGCCGTTCGCCACGCAGTCGTCCACGATGGCCTTGGCCAGGTCGCCCCGGTATAAGGCGTCCGGCCCGTCGCGCGCAATGGCGTCCAAACTGTCGGCCAGGTCGGGCTGCAGCAACAGCGGCTCTTCGCCCACGTCGGCGCGGGGCGGCCCGCCGTCGGCGTAGTAGACGCGCCCCAGCTCTGCTCGTCGCCGGCCGGCGGCGGCATGACGGCCCATCTGCAGCAGGTCGAACCACGTTAGCCGCGACCCGCGCCGCGCCAGCTCAGCGGCCGGCGCCACCAACTCCCGCCACGGCAGGCGGCCATGTCGCTCATGCAGCAGCGCCAGTCCCGCTACCGCGCCCGGAATCGACAGCGACGACCAGCCGATCAAGTTCGCGTCGTCCACCACGCCCGGCCACAGGAAGGCGCCCAGGGAGCCCCTGCCGTCCAGCGGGTAACGATCGGGCGTGGCCAGCGCGGGCGACTGCATGGGAAAGGCCACCACGTCGGCGCTGCCCGGTCCGGCCACCACGGCATACCCGCCGCCGCCGATGCCGCTCGACCACGGCTCGGCCACGCCAACGGCGAAGGCCGCCGCTACCGCCGCGTCCACCGCGTTGCCGCCGGCCTGCAGCGTGTCCAGGCCGATCGCGCTGGCCTCCGGATGCTTGGTGGCGACCAGTCCGCGCGACCCTTCGACCTCCGACTTCTGGATCGAGACCTGCGTGCGTGCGGGATTCATCAGGCCACCACCGATTCCGAGAACAGCGCGCTCACTGATTCACCGGTATGGATGCGCCGGATCGCCTCGGCCAACAGGGGCGCCACCGGCAGCACGCGAATCTTGTCCTGGGGCCGGCCCGGATCCAGCGGAATGCTGTCGGTCACCACCATCTCCTCGAGCGGCGAAGCCGCCAAGATCTCGTAAGCCTCATCCGTGAACACCGGATGGACGCACGCAGCGTAAACGGCCCGTGGCTCCTGCTTCACGATTTCGCGCAGGCCCTCGCGAATCGACTGCCCGGTCACCACCTCGTCCTCCACGTAGAGCACCGTTCGTCCGCGCACGTCGCCGACCAGCCCGCGAACCATGACCTCGGCCGTGAGCGGATCGCGGAACTTATCCAGCACGGCCAGCGGCGCTCGTAGACGCCGCGCGCACTCGCTGGCGGTCTTGATGCGCCCGGTATCGCCCACGACCACCAGGTCGTTGAACCCCAGATCTTCGAAGTACCGCGTCAGCAGCGGCATGCCGCTCAAGTGGTCGCTCGGGATGCTGAAGAACCCGCCGATCTGCTCGGCGTGCAGGTCCAGCGTGAGCACGCGGTTGGCGCCGGCGGTGGCCAGCAAATCGGCGACCAGGCGCGCCGTGATCGCCACCCGCGGCTGGTCCTTCTTGTCGGACCGCATATAGGGGAAATACGGCACGACGGCTGACACCCGCGCCGCCGACGCGCGGCGCAGGGCGTCGATGGTGATGAACAGTTCCATCACCGACTGGTTGACCGGCCGGCCCGCGGTTTGGACCACGAATACGTCGGCTTCGCGCACGTTTTCCAGCACGCGGACAAAGGTGTTGTCGTTGCCGTATTCGAAGGTCTCCATGGCGCCGGTCGCACATCCCAACTCGCGGCAGATGCCCTCGGCGAGCGCGGGGTGCCCGCGGCAACCAAAGACCATCAGGCCGTTGTCGTGCATGCTCAGCCGCCTCCCGTGAAGAGCCACCCGTCAGCGGATCGGGTCGTAGCACACGGTGACCGGGACGGGACTTTGGCGCAGCACGTGCGTCGCGGTGAATCCCAAGTCGCACTCGTGCTGTCCCAGGAAGCGGTGCGCGCCGACCACGATCGACGCGGCGTCGTGACGCAGCGCCGCCGCGATGATGGCGGTAGAAGCCGCGCGCGCCTGGCATACCTCGGTTTCCACTTTCACGCGTCGATCGCCCACGTGCTTCTGGGCCGCCGCCAGGATGGCTTCGGCCCGCACCACCGCCTGTTCGTCCGAGGTCTCCAGCGGTCGCTGATGGCCGACCTCGATCACGTTCAGCAACAGGAGCGGCCGCCGGTGCCGTCGCGCAAGCAGCGCCGCCGTGCCGGTGACGATTTCGTCCATATGCCCGCCGTTGACAGCCGCCGCAACTGGTCCCTGGCCGTCCTCGTCCACCCTGGCCAGCGCCGCCTAGCCGGCGGCCGCCGCCACCGCCTCGTCTTCGGTTGCCGGACCCAGGATCGCCGCCCGCACGGCTTGGTCAACGTCGTTCGCCAGGTCCGCGTTCTCCCGCAGGAACGTCTTGGCGTTTTCGCGCCCCATGCCCAGCCGCGTACCGTCGTAGGAGTAGTGGGCACCGCTCTTGGTGAGGATTCCCTGCTCGACGCCGAGGTCCAGCAGGTCGCCCTCGCGGGAGATACCGGTGCCGTACATCATGTCGAACTCTGCCGTGCGGAATGGCGGCGCGACCTTGTTCTTGACCACGCGCACCCGCGTGCGAGCACCCACGCTCTCGGTGCCAACTTTGATCTGTCCAATGCGCCGAATATCGAGCCGCACTGAAGAGTAGAACTTCAAGGCGCGCCCGCCGGGCGTGGTCTCCGGATTGCCGAACATCACGCCGATCTTCTCGCGCAGCTGGTTGATGAAGATGACGATGGCGCGCGAGCGATTGATGTTGGCCGTGAGCTTGCGCATGGCCTGGGACATGAGCCGCGCCTGCAAGCCCACCTGCATGTCGCCCATGTCGCCCTCGATCTCCGCCCGCGGCACCAGGGCCGCCACCGAGTCCACCACGATGATGTCCACGGCGTTGCTGCGCACGAAGACGTCGGTGATCTCCAGCGCCTCTTCACCCGTGTTGGGCTGCGAGACGATCAAATCGGCGATGTTGACGCCGAGCTTCTCGGCGTAGGCCGGGTCCAGCGCGTGCTCCACGTCCGTGAACACCGCGGTCCCGCCGGCCCGCTGCGCTTCGGCCACCGCGTGCAGCGCCAGCGTGGTCTTGCCCGAGCTCTCCGGGCCGAAGACTTCCACCACGCGGCCCCGCGGGAGCCCGCCCACGCCCAGGGCGAGATCGATGCTCAGCGAGCCGGTGGAGACCACCGGAATGGGGTCGCGGGCCTGGTCGTCCATGCGCATGACCGCGCCGGCGCCGAACTTGCGCTCAATCTGCGCGATGGCGGAATCGATGGCGCCCGAGCGCTCGTCAGACATGGATTTCCTCCCGGAGCACGAGGCGCTCGCCGCGCCGCGTCATGGTAACCGAGGGGCCGTGCCCAGGCATCCGCCGAAGCGCTTGGATTGCGGGTTGTCGTGAGTCCGTCATTCCGGCGAAAGCCGGAATCCAATTCGGTCGAAATCAGAGTCGCTCTGGCTGCCTCTACCGCCGCCCGGCTCCCTCTCCCAAAGGAGACCTTTGCGTGACCCCTCGTCATTCCCGCGAAGAGCCTGCCCCGTACGCGATACGGGGCGGGAATCCACCCTTCATTGAACCTGGGGGCGGAAAGGGTGCGCCCGGTCATCCCCAAGCCCGGCTGGATTGTGCAGAGGCCTCCACCGGAAGAGGGTCGGGGTGAGGGGCAGTTGAGCGACGCTCATAGGCCGTCTGCCGCCATACCCAAACCGACCCGCAACCACCCACCGGTTGCCGTCCCCGTGGCGGCGGGCTAGCTTGCAGCACGGCTCCAATCCGAGGCGCTCGCGATGCTTCCGACGACGATGACCGCCGCCGTGCTCCACGGCCCCGGCGACTTGCGTATCGAAACCCGTCCCATCCCCGCCGTCGAGCCCACCGACGTGGCCGTGGACGTGGCATTTTGCGGCATCTGCGGCACGGACCTGCACTACTGGGACGGCTGGACCTTCGACGCCTGGCTGCCCAACTATGACCAGCCCTGGGTGCCGGGCCACGAGTTCACCGGCAGCGTCGTGGCGGTCGGCGACGCGGTGCCGGACCTGAGCGTTGGCGACCGCGTGGTGGTCGAGCCGCGCACGCCCTGTCAGACCTGCGCGGCCTGCCGCAAGGGCATTACGAACTTCTGCACCAGCATGCGCGGCATGCGGGGCAGCGGAGCCTGGGCCGAGTACACCGTCGTGGACCACCGCAACGTCGTGCGGTTCCCGGAACACCTAGACCCGCAACTGGTCAGCCTCACCGAGCCGCTGGGCTGCGTGCTGCGCGGATTCGACCGCATCGACATCGCTGCCGGAGACTTCGTATTCGTGGCCGGTGCCGGACCGATCGGCCTGCTGGCCCTGCAGATGGCCAAGCACAGCGGGGCCTCTCGCGTGCTGGTCAGCGAGCCGCACCCCTCGCGCCGCGACCTGGTGGCGGAGCTGGGCGCCGACGTCATCCTGGACCCGACCACCGACGACGTACCCGCGGCGGTGCGCGACGCCACGCGCGGCCTCGGCGCGGACATCTGCATCGAGGCCGCCGGCGTGAACCCGGCCTTCCAAGCCTGCATCGACTCGGTTCGCGACAGCGGCACGATCTTGGTGCTGAGCCTGGCCAATCCCGAGGCAACTTTCGACCTCAAGCCCTACGACCTGTTCTCCCACGAGCTGCGCATCGTGGGCAGCAACACCCGGCTCAACACCTTCCAGCGCGCCCTGGACCTCGTGCCGCTGCTGGACCTCGAACCGATCGTCACCGAGGTGCTGCCGCTCACCGAGGCGGTAACCGGCGTGCGCCGCGCCAAGGCCGGCGAAGGCGGCAAGATCGTGCTCGACTGCCGCGGGGGAAACTGACCTGATCAGCCCGGATAGTCGATAGCGATCACCACGCCGGCCACGATCTCCTCGACCTGCTCGGCGTCCAGCGCACCGATCCGCTCGATGAACCGCTCGGTCGACACGCTGCGAACTTGCAGGAAGTCGGCGGCGGAATCTGCGTCCAGGCCGTTTCGGTCACGTGCTGGGATTCGCAGCTTGTTGATTCGACCCGCAAACTCCGGTCACCAAGTTGTCAACGGCACGATGATCCGGATTGGGGCTACGTCGAATGCCGGCGACCCGATCACGACGACCGGACGGTCGCGTTGCAGCTCGGCCCCGACAGCGCGCGGCAGGCGAACCAGCCACACCTCGCCGCGCGTGGGAGAGTCATTGGCCGCGGCTCGCCCGGCGGCTAGTGGATCGGGTTAGCCAGCGTCTCGTCCCAGGCGTCGGTCACGTCTGGCTCGACCGCGATTCGCGCATGGCGCAGCACCCGATGGCGTTCCTCAGGAGAGCGCCGAGCCAAATCTCGCAGGGATCCTTGAAACGTGCTTGGCTCTTCGCCGTCATGTGCGGCGTCCGAGTCGCTGACGTCTACCGCTGTCCGCACCACATCTACTGCCTAGCCGGTGAGTCGCACGCGTCAATCTCATTTCGACGAATCTCTGACGGCTTCGCCCATTTGTCAACTGATCGAAATCGAAGTCCGCTAGTGATCGGCGGACGCTGCGTTTTCGCGAGTGTGGACGCCTACAATGCCCGACCACGGACGGCCGCGAGAATAGGCACGCGCATGTCATTCGAAGAACGCCTGACCGAGCTCGGCATCGAGCTGCCGGATGCGCCGCGACCGATGGCGAGCTATGTGCCGGCCGTGCGCAGCGGGTCGCAGCTTTGGATCGCGGGGCAGCCTCCAGGCCCCGATTGGGGCGGCGGGCAGATCGGCCGCGAGTACACGATCGAGCAGGGCGCCGCGGCGGCTCGAGCCGCCGGGCTGAACATCCTGGCCCAGGTGCGGCAGGCCGCCGGCTCGCTGGACCGCGTGCGCCAGGTCATCAAGGTCGTGGGATTCGTGAACGTGGCGCCGGGTATGGACCAGGCCCACCGGGTGGTCAATGGGTGCTCGGATCTGATGGTTGAGGTCTTCGGCGACGCCGGCCGCCATGCGCGCTCCGCCGTGGGCACGAGCACGCTGCCCATGAACATTCCGGTGGAGATCGAAGCCGTGTTCGAGTTGGACGAGTAGGGGCGGGTCTCAGACCCGCCCGCCCAGCGTGATTGCTGGGTCCCCCCTAAGGAGACCCTTGCAAGGTCCAGCCGGGATTGGGGATCGCCGGACGCATCCTTTCCGCCCCCGGGTTCAATGAGGGTTGATTCCCGCCTTCGCGGGAATGACGAAGGGTTGCGCAAAGGTCCCCTTAAGCAGGAACGGCCCGCTCGATGGCGGACCGTTTCTGCGTCTCCGAACATCAGGCCCGCAACCGGCGGCCGCGGGCGAAGACTCGCGCTAGCTCGCGCGCACCTTCTCTGTTCGGGGACCCTTCGGACTGGCATCACCCATACAGATCACCCCCTTCGCGTTTCGGGATATTCCGGCCGGCAGCCGGTGCCCGTTATGCGGCAAGTGTACGTCACGGCGCGACTGTTGGTCGCGAGGGTTAGCAGGCGACTTTCAAACCTCTTCACCGCCTTGCGACCCGGTGCCGACAGGCACCCTTGAATCGTCGATTGATCCTCGGGGTGGATTCCGCCTTCGGAAACCTTTGCAGAATCCAGCCGGGCTTGGGGGCGACCGAGCGCATCCTTTTCGCCCCCAGACTCAATGAGGGGTGGATTCCCGCCTCCGCGGGAATGACGAAGGGTTACGCAAAGGTCTCCCGTCGCGGGAATGACGGACTGAGAGTCGCCCGCTGCCTCTCAAGGGCGGCCGCGAGCATTTTCTCCTACGACTGTGTCACCTGCCCGCCAATGCCCCACAGCTCGTGGCTCGGCTCGCGCGCCATCAGCCGTTCGCCGGCCTCGGACACCGGCATGCCCTCGAACAGCACGACGTTCATCAACTCCACGATCGGCATCTCCACCCGCAGGCGTTGGGCGAGCCGCAGCGCCCCGCGGGACGCTTCCACGCCCTCCGCCACCATCACCATCTGCGCCGTGATCTCGTCCAGCGGCCGGCCTTGCGCCAGCTGGCTCCCCACGAAGTGATTGCGTGATCTGGCGCTGCTGCAGGTCGCGATCAGATCGCCCACGCCGGCCAGCCCGCTGAACGTCAGGGGATTCGCCCCGGCGGCGACCCCGAGGCGGGTCATTTCGGCGAGCCCTCGCGTCATCAAGACCGCCTTGCCGTTCTGGCTCGCGCGCAGGCCGTCGGCCATGCCCGCGCCGATCGCGATGACGTTCTTGAGCGATCCGGCCAGCTCGACACCGATCACGTCGTCGCTCGTGTAGGCGCGGAACCACGGCGCGCGCAACGCCCGCTGGACCGTCCGCGCCACTTCCGGGTCCGCCGACGCGACAACGGTGGCCGCGGGCTCGCGGGCGGCGATTTCCCGCGCGAAGTTGGGACCCGAAACCACCGCGAACCGATCGGTCAAGTCGCCGCCTACGAGCTCGGCCATGGCCTCCGAGACCCTTGCGCCCGACGGCGGGTCCAGGCCCTTGATCCCGCTGACGAGAATGGCCGACGGCGGCAGCCAGCGCCCCAAGCGCTCCAGGTTCTCCGCCAGCCGTTGCATGGGAACGGCCAGCACGACGACCTCGACGCCGTCCAGCGCCACGGCGGCATCGTGGGTGATGGTGAGCGTATCGGGCAGCGGAATCCCGGGGAGAAAGCGCGTGTTTTCGCGCCGGCGCGCCATCGCGTCGGCCTCGATCGGGTCGTGAACCCACAGCACGCACGCGCCGCCGACGTCGGCCACCAGCGCCGCCAGCGTGGTGCCCCAGCTTCCCGAACCGATGACGGTGACCCGCGTGAGAGTGCCCCAGACTCTGGCCAATGGCCGCACCAGTGTAGGCGTGGATAGCTGCTTGTCGTGGCGGGCCGACCCGCTGGGCATCCGAGGCCTGCCGCGCTAGCCTTGCTCGAGCCGTCCGATCATCCGAGCGGCGGCACGCGGGAGTCAGCATGGACCAGTCCACGGCGGAAGTGCGCGAGGCGCTGCGCACGATTCACGACCCGTTTCTGGGCGCGGCGTTTAGCCAATACAACATCGCGCGCGACGTGCAGGTCGCCAATGGCACGGTGGCCCTCAAGCTTGTGCTCCCGGTTCCCCTTGGTCCCGTCAAGCAAACCCTCGACGCCGCCATTCGCCAGCGGCTAGCGGGGTTGCCGTGGGTCGGCGGCGTGGGAATCGACTGGACCAGCAACGTCACCGCGAACTCCGGCTTTGGTCAGTCCGGCCAACCGCTCCAGGGCGTGAAGAACACCGTGGCCGTGGCCAGCGGCAAGGGCGGCGTCGGCAAGTCGACCGCCGCGGTGAACTTGACGGTCGCGCTGCACGGCATGGGCGCCAGAGTGGGCATTCTCGATGCCGACATCTACGGCCCCAACGTGCCCGGCATGCTCGGCGTCACCGGGCGGCCCATCCTCGCCAACGACAAGATTCAGCCGCTCTACGGCTACGGCGTGCCCGTCATGTCCATGGGATTCCTGGCCGACGAGGGCACCGCCATGATCTGGCGCGGGCCGATGGTGGCGCAGGCCTTGCGACAGCTCATCGAGGACGTCGACTGGGGCCAGTTGGACTACCTGATCGTTGACCTGCCGCCCGGCACCGGCGACGCCCCGTTGTCGCTGGCGCAGATCCTCCCGCTGGCCGGCGCCGTCATCGTCAGCACGCCGCAGGAGGTGGCCCTGCAGGATGTCCGCCGCGGCATTGCCATGTTCGGGAAGCTGCGCGTGCCGAACCTCGGCGTCATTGAAAATATGTCCTACTTCGTCTGCGGCAACTGCGAGGAGCGGCACGAGATTTTCGCCCACGGCGGCGCCGCGCGCGCCGCGGAGACGGCGGGCGTGCCGCTGCTGGGCGAGATCCCACTGGACCCGCGCATTCGCCTGGGGGGCGATGAAGGCCGACCGCCAGCCGCGGCGGGCGCCGACGACGCGCTCGGGACGGCGTACTTCGACGCCGCGCAGCGCATGACGGCCCAACTGAGCGAGCTCAACGCCGCCAAGCCGGAGCCGCTGCCGGTTCTATAGGCCGTTTCCTCTCATCCCGAGTGCCGCTCCTCTCATCCCGAGCGCCCCCTCCTGTCATTCTGAGCGCCCTCTCCTGTCTTTCCGAGCGCAGCGAGGAATCTAAGGGGCGGAAAGAAGGCACAACGTCCTTAGGTTCCTCACGTTCGTTCGGAATGACAGGTGAAGAGACACTTGGCAACCGCGATGACCGACATGCGTCGATCTGCCTCGGGAATGGGACGCCGCCTCCCGCAAGCTCCCGCCGCTCCCATACCGGCAACCCAGCAGCAGCGGGCAGGTGGCGCACTCCGGCGTCGAGCCGCAATGCGACTTGCCCAGCCGCACGAACAGCCCATGCGCCTCGGCGAGCTGCCACGGGTCCTGCGGCAGCGCCTCCAGGAGCAGCGCGCGCAGCGCCGCCCGCGGTGCGCCGCCTGGAATCACGCCCAGCCGCTCCAACGCGCGCTGCGTGTACGTATCGACCACGAAGCTCGGCTTCCGCGCCGCGTAGAGCAGGATGGCGTCTGCCGTCTCCGGCCCAACGCCCCAGATTCCGAGCAGCTCGCGTCGCAGCGGTTCCATGGGGGCGCGCAGCATGCGGCCGAGGTCTCCCTCGTGTGCCTCGCGCACGTGCTCGGCGAAGGCCTTCAGCTTGGCCGTCTTCTGCCGAAAGGACCCGCTCGGACGCACCAACTCCTGGCACCGCAGCTCGTCCAGGCCCAGCACCCCGTCGACCGACAGCGCGCCGGCGGCTCGCAGGTTCTCGGTCGCCTTCGCCGCCCCCGCCCATGCGGTGTTCTGCACCAGCAGCGCGCCGGCGATCACCTCGAACGGGTCGGTATCGGTCCACCACCGCTGCGGGCCAAAGTGGTCCGCCAGCACGTCGAGCAGCGGGTCCAGCCGTTCGGTGAGCTCCGCCGGCGAGGGGAGCTTCACTCGATGCGAATCACGCTGTGCACGGGGTGGTCGTCGAGCTGCGCCCGGCCCTTCAGGAACACCAGCTCGATCAGGAACGCGCTGCCAACCACCTCGGCGCCGAGCTCGCGGACCAGTTGCAGGGCCGCCGCCGTGGTCCCGCCGGTCGCCAGCAGGTCGTCCATCACCACCACGCGGTCACCGGCCCGCAGCGCATCGCGATGGATTTCCAGCGTGTCGCTGCCATATTCCAGCTCGTAGGTGATCTGGTGGGTGGCGGCCGGCAGTTTGCCCGGCTTGCGCACCGGCACCACGCCGCAACCCAACTGAACGGCGGCGGCCGCCGCAAACAAGAATCCCCGCGCCTCCACCGCCACCAGAACGTCCGGCGGCGCTTCCCGATAGGGCGCCACAAGCTGGTCGATGCCTTCGCGCAGCGCGTCCGGATGCCGCAGCAGCGGCGTGATGTCCTTGAACATGATTCCCGGCTTCGGGAAATCCGGGATGTCACGAATGAACCGCTCCAGGTCCATGAGCGTGGGCTCCTCTTCATGTGCCACCCGCCCGCGAACGGCGGCTCGCAGGGGCTCCGAGGCGGCATCATGGCACGCTCCAATGGCCCCTCGCGTGCGGCGTATACTCTGGCGCTGGCGGTCCAACTCTGGAGGCTTGCATGCCGGCCTATACGTACGAATGCGAAAAGTGCGGCGACGTGTTTGATATTCGCCGCAGCATGACGGACGAGAGTCCGGTCGTTTGCACGTCCTGCCGGAGCAATCGTGTGCGCCGCGTCTACCACGCGCTGGCCATGGTCGGCGCCTCATCGTCCGGCGGCGCCGAATCGCAGCCCACCTACAACGCGGGCCCAAGCTGCTGCGGCGGCGCCTGCGGCTGCTAGCGCCGCTGCCCTAGAACTCCTGCGGAAGGGCGGTCCCCGGCCCTGCGCGATGCTCGAGACGTTGCCTCCCGTCGCGGAGGCGTTCCGTGGCATTCCCGACATTTGCGGGAACGAAATGTGACCGTTGGGCGTACTCTCTTGAGGACGGCGCCCGCCGTCTTCCACCGAAGGAGCTGGAGATGTTGAACCGTGCGCGAGTCACCCTGGCCATCGCCATCCTGGCGCTGGCCGCGGTCATCGGCAGCGTCGCCGTCGTCGGCGCTGAGTCAGATAAAGCGGCGTACTTGGAGCCCCCGCGCACCCTCACGGTGAATGGTGACGGTGCGGCGTCCGCGGCTCCCGACATCGTCGACATCCAGCTCGGCGTTGAGACGATCGACGAAGATCCGAAGACCGCCATCGACGACAACACGTCGACGATGCAAAGCGTCATCGAGGCGCTGACCGATCTGGACGTCGCCGAGGACGACATCCAGACGCGCAGCTTCAACATGTGGGTCGAGCAGATCTATGACGAAGACGGCCCGACCGGAAACTTCCTCTACCACGTGGCCAACCAGATCTCCGTTCGCGTGCGGGACATCGACGTGACCGGCGACGTGTTGGGCGCGGCGCTCGGAGCCGGCGCCAACACCGTGCGCGGGATTTCCTTCGGCGTGGAAGACACCCAGGCCCTGGAAGAGGCCGCGCGCGACGCCGCCGTCGACAACGCGGTCGCCAAGGCCGAGCAATTGGCCGATCGGCTGGGGGTCACCGTCGGCAGCCCGCGGCACATCGCCGAGATCTCGGGCGGATTCCCGCAGACGGCCCGCGTTGAACGAGCGGTCATGCTGGAGTCCGCCGGCGGGAGCGTGCCGGTATCCCCTGGCGACTTCACAATTCGCGTGTCCGTGAACATCACGTTCGACATCGAGCTGCCCGACATGGACGACGGAATGGAGGACGACGACTCCGAAGAGAGCTAGCGGCCGCGTGACCTGAAGAAGCGGTAGACGTCGGCCAGCTCGTCGGTGCGCCGCGCGGGCGGCAGCGAGTCCAGCACCAGGGCGCCGTAGCGGCGGGTGGTCAGCCTCGAGTCGAGGATGGCCACCACGCCGCGGTCCTGGGTCGACCGAATCAGCCGCCCCACGCCCTGCTTGAGCAGCAGCGTCGCGCGCGGCAAAGCGAACTCGCCAAACCAATCGCGGCCCTCGACCCGCAGGCGAAACGTGCGCGCGGCGATGACCGGATCGTCGGGCACGGCGAACGGCAACCGCGTGATGATGACCAGGCTCAGCGCCTCACCCGGCACGTCGACGCCTTCCCAGAACGACCGCGTGCCGAAGAGGACGGCATTGCCCGCCGCGCGGAACTGGTCCAGCAGCACCGGCGTCGGCGCTTGGCCCTGGCGGAGCACGGGAAACGCCAGCCGGCCCGAGAGCCGGCGCCACGCGTCGCGCAGCGCCCGATGGCTGGTGAAGAGGCAGAAGGCGCCGCCGCCCGAAGCCTGCACCAGCGCCTCGATGCGGGCGGCGACGGCGCCAGCGTACGCGTCGGACGCGGCCCCACCGCTGGGAGGCGCCGGCATGTCGCGCGGCAGATACAGCAGCGCCTGGCGCCGGTAGTCGAACGCCGGCTCGGTGACCATCCCTTCCGCGCCGGCGAGACCCAGGCGGTCGGCCACGTAGGCGAACGAGCCGCCCACGGTGAGCGTCGCCGACGTGCCGATCACCTGTCGTCGATCCGCCACCAGCTGCCTGAACGTCCGCGCCACGTCGATTGGCGCAGCCGTCGCCACGATGCCGCGCTCGTCCGACCGCTCGGCGTAGTGCACCCAATCCGGATCGCCGACGCGAAAGACGCGGTCCGCGTCCATCGCCAGCTCGCGGAGCCGGCGGCTCAACCAGGCGCTCTCCTCGCCATCGGCAACCTCGCCCACCGCCTCGGCCAGCTCGGTCGTCCGCTCCGCGAGTTGGACTCCGGCGGGCACCTCTTCCCCGATCGGCGTGCGGCCGGGCCCGAGCGTGCGCTCGACCTGGGCGAACGCCGCCGTGGACGCCTCCAGCGCGGCCCGAATGGTCCCAGCGCGGCCGCGTCCAACCGCGTCGATCACCCGCCGCGTGTTGAGCATGCGCGAGGCGCGGCCGGAATCGATCTCGGCCGCGAACACCGAGGTCGCCGCATCCTCCAGCGTGTGCGCCTCGTCCAGGACCGCCGGCGCGCCCTGCGGAAGCGGCATGCCGGTGCCGTCATCGTCGTCCACCGATCGGAGCTTGGCGTCCACCAGCACCAGGTGGTGATTGGTGATCACAATCTGGGCGTCGGCGGCCTGTGCCCGCGCCTTCTCCGCCCAGCACTCGCGCACGAAGGGGCACAGACGACCCTCGCAGGTCTCGGTTCCGCGCGTCAGCGTCGCCCGCACCACCGGCGTCGCGCCCTCGCCCAGCTCGTCCATGTCGCCGCTGGTCGTGCGCTCCGCCCACGCCCGCACCTCGGGAATGTGGCCCACGATTGCCGCGTCCGGCATGCGCGCCTGGGCATCCAGCGACAGCAGGCACAGGTAGTTGGCGCGGCCCTTCAAGCGCGCCACCACCGGTTGCTCGCCTGTGAGCCGGACCGCCAACGGCAGGTCGTGGAACCAGAGTTGATCCTGCAACGCCTTGGTGGCCGTGCTCACGATGGCCTGCGACTTCGAGCGCAGCAGCGGCGCCAGGTAGGCCAGCGACTTGCCGGTGCCCGTGCCCGCTTCGACCAGCGCATGCTGTCCGGCGGCCAGCGCGCCTTCCACGAACTCGGCCATCTGGAGTTGGCAGGTGCGGGTCTCGTATTCGGGCAGCAACCGCGCCAGGCCGCCGCCTGCGCCGAATAACCGGTCCAGCTGCTGACGGCCGGGTGTCGGGCCGTTCACACGGTTGCCGTTACGGGAGGATCCGAGTCGTCGCCGCTCGACCGGCGATTGGCGTCACCGCGAACGCCTCGGCAAAGTCCACGCCAGCCTGGAGTCCGCGATACGCCGACACCGTCTCGGCCGCCTCGGCGATGTCGATGCCCCGCTGCGCCATGTACCACTGCGCCAGCGTCTTGAGGTGCGCGATGGCCGCCTGCTTGGCGTCGATCGTGTCGCTTACGTCCACGTAGGTATCGGGCTTGAAGCCCTCGAGCCATCGCGGCTGATAGGCGCACACCGCGGGCGGCGCGTCCAGCGGATCCTGCTCCGTGCGGGCGCTGGGCGCCGCCGCCAGGTGCGCCGCATCCAGCGCCAAGCGCCACGCGTCGCGCAGGTCGTGGTGCGCGTCCACCGACGCCGGGGCGAGCAGCGCGTTGGGCCGAAACGTTCGCAGCACCTCCACCAGTTGCATCCGGGTCACCGCATCGTTGGCCACGCTGAAGTCCGAGTGGCCGAACCAGAACAGCTTCGCGCCCAGGGACTCAGCCGCGGCCTCGGCTTCGGCGCGGTGCGTGTCGGCCAGCTCCCGCGGCGTCAGGTCACTGCCCAGGCTGTTGCCGTTGCCCAGCGTGCAAATCGCCACGGCCCCCCGCAGGGCCGTCACGCGCGCCAGCGTGCCGCCGCAGCACATCTCGGCGTCGCCGGGCGATGCGGCCAGGGCGAGAATGCGCATGAATTCCTCTGGGCGTGACGTGGTCAAAGTTTAGCCCGGCGCCTCCGGCGCCTCGGACCAAGCGCGTGCGGCAGAATTGACCTACGCCGCAGCCGGGCCGTACCCATGCCCGATTCCACCGCTAATTTCTTCGACCACGCCCGCGTCTACGTGCGTGCCGGGCGCGGTGGCGACGGCGCGGCGAGCTTTCGCCGCGAGAAGCACGTGCCGCTCGGCGGGCCCGACGGCGGCGACGGCGGCCGTGGCGGCCATGTCCTGATCCGGGCGCGCGAGAACCTGCACGCCCTCACGCATCTGCAATACCGGCATCGCTTCATCGCCGGCAACGGCGCGCCCGGCCAGCGCAGCCTGCGCCAGGGACGGGACGGCAAGCCCGCCACCATCGACGTCCCGCTCGGCACGGTGGTGTACGACGATGCGACCTCGCAGGTGCTCCACGACCTGGTGGAGGTCGACCAGGTCGAAGTCGTCGCCCACGGCGGGCAGGGCGGGCGCGGCAACGCGCGTTTCAAGTCGTCGCGCTTCACGGCGCCCGACCTTGCCCTGCGCGGCGCGGATGGCGACGAATGCCGTCTGCGCCTGGAGCTCGAGTTGATTGCCGACGTTGGACTGGTCGGCGCGCCCAATGCGGGCAAGTCCTCGCTCTTGACCCGAATCAGCGACGCCCGGCCGAAGGTCGCGCCGTATCCCTTCACCACGCTGCAACCCGTCTTGGGCGTCGTCGTGGCCAGCGACACGCACATAGTCGTCGCCGATCTGCCGGGCCTGATCGAGGGCGCCAGCGAGGGAGCGGGACTCGGCGCGCAGTTCCTGCGCCACGCCAGGCGCTCGCGCGTGCTCATTCACGTGGTGGACGGCTCGGGCCTGGAGCGACCGCCGCTCGAAGCCCTGGACGCCATCGATCACGAACTGGCAAGCCACGGCGCCGGGTTGGAGTCGCGACCGCAGATCGTGGCCTTCAACAAGATCGACCTTGCCGAGTCGCGTGCCGGGTGGAGCGACTTTGCCGCGGAATGCCGTGCGCGCGGGAACGAGCCGGTGGCGGTGTCGGCGGCCACCGGCGACGGTATCGCGACGCTCATTCAGCGCACGCTGCGCACGCTGGCCGAAGCTCCGGAGCCGGCTCGTCCACTGGTGACGGCCCCGCCCGTGCTTCGCCCCGAACCGGTACACGACGCGCCGCGCCTGTTTCGTCGCGCCGACGGGGCCTACGTCATCCGCGACCCTGCGCTGGAGCGGCTGGCGCGGCAGCTCAATCTCAACACGCAGGACGCCGTCGACTATTTCCAGCGTCGACTCGACCGCAGCGGCGTCACGGTTCGCCTGGAGGACGCCGGCGCCAGGCCCGGCGACACCGTGGTGATCGGCGAATTGGAGTTCGAATGGGAGGCCGAGGGGCTGTGATAGCATCCCGCCATGGTCATTTGCAGTCGAAGCATTTGCACGCCACTGCGTGAGATCCGCGTCACTGCCTAGCCCCCGCCGGGCCGCGGCTAGAGCGCCGCGCCGCGGGGGCCACGCCCGGCTCCGCCGGGCGATTTTGTTTTCCCGGCCGGGTTCGACCCGCCCCTTACCTGACGAAAGATCTCTCCCATGAACGACACGCTATATCGCATGCGGCACTCCGCCGCGCACGTGCTGGCCACAGCCGTGCTCGACGTCTTTCCAGACGCCGAGCTCGGCATCGGACCGCCGACGGACGAGGGTTTCTACTACGACTTCCTGCTCCCGCGCGCGCTCACGCCGGACGACTTGAAGCAGTTCGAAGCGCTGATGCGCAAGCACGTGGCGGCGGACTATCCCTTCGAGTACGCCGAGCACGAACGCGCCGAATTGCTCGAGCAATTCCGCGAGCAGGGCCAGTCATTCAAGCTCGAGCTCATCGACGACCTGCCGCCCGACGAAACGCTCACCACCTACACGTCCGGTCCCTTTGTCGACCTCTGCCGCGGGCCGCACCTCGAATCAACGGGCCAAATCGGCGCCTACAAGCTGCTGTCCATCGCCGGCGCCTATTGGCGCGGGGACGAGCGGCGGCCGCAGTTGCAGCGCATCTACGGCACGGCCTTTCCCACGCGCGCCGAGCTAAAGGCGCATCTGCAACGGCTCGAAGAGGCCAAGAAGCGCGACCATCGCCTGCTGTCGCGTCAGCTCGACCTGTTTTCCTTCAACCCGCTCGTGGGCGCGGGGCTGGTGCTGTGGCATCCCAAGGGCGGAGTGATCCGCGAAACGCTGGAAGACTTCTGGCGCGTCGAGCACCGGCGGCGCGGCTACGACCTCGTGTACTCGCCCCACATCGGCCGCAAGGAGCTGTGGGAAACGAGCGGGCACACGCAGTTCTTCGCCGACGGGCTGTTCCCGGAGATGGAGCTGGAGAATCAGACCTTCATCAACAAGCCCATGAACTGCCCCTTCCACGTGCAGATCTTCGCGTCGGGCACGCGCAGCTACCGCGACCTGCCGCTGCGCCTGGGCGAGCTTGGATCCGTCTACCGCTACGAGCGCTCGGGCACGCTGCACGGGGCGCTGCGCGTGCGCGGCATGACGCAGGACGACGCCCACATTTTCTGCCGCCGGGACCAGTTCGTGGACGAAGTCAGCGGCGTCATCGACCTCACCCAGATGATCCTGGGCACGTTCGGATTTTCGGACTACGCCATCGACGTGAGCGTGCGCGCCGACGACGACCGCGACAAATACGCCGGGGACGACGAGCTGTGGGAGCTGGCCGAGCGGGGACTGGTCGAGGCCTTGGACCGCCACGGTCTCGAGTTCCGCCGCGTCCCTGGCGAGGCGGCCTTCTACGGACCCAAGATCGACGTGCATCTGGTCGACGCCATCGGCCGCACCTGGCAGCTCACGACCATCCAGGTGGACTTCAATCTGCCCGAGCGGTTCGACATCAGCTACGAGGCCGCCGACGGCAGCCGCGAGCGTCCCGTCATGGTCCATCGCGCCATCATGGGGACGATCGAGCGGTTCACGGCCATCCTCATCGAGCACTTCGCCGGGGCCTTCCCGGTCTGGTTGTCGCCCGTGCAGGCCGTGGTGATCCCCATCGCCGACCGGCACGCGGCCTACGGCCAGGAAGTGATCGAGCGGTTGCAGGCCGCCGGGCTCCGCACCGAGCTTGACGCGCGGTCCGAGCGCATGAACCGCAAGATCCGCGACGCGCAGCTCCAGAAGGTGCCCTACATGCTCATTGCCGGCGACCGCGACATCGCCGCGGGACACGTCTCCGTGCGTCTGCGCACCGGCGAGGACCTCAAGGGCATGCCGTTGGACGACTTCCTGAAGGCCGTGCAGCCCGTCGTCGCGTCACGCGCGCACGACACCCTCGGCTTCGATGTCGGCGCCTAGCGATGCCGACTTCACGTCCGAGTACGCCTCAGCGCTAGTGCGACCTCCTTCAGACCCGACAGTCGGCCGGACCCGGCGACGGGCCGAGGAACGAACTCCCGAGCGCTCATGAGCCAGCCGAACGAAAACATCCCGCGCACGGTTCGCCGCATGGCGTCCTATCTGCGACCGCACTGGAAGGCGCAGTTGGGCGCCGTGGTGGCCTCGCTGGTCACGGTTGGCGCGGAGCTTCCGGCGCCGCTGCTGCTCAAGGCCTTGGTTGACGACGTTGCCATCGGCGGCGACCTGAGCCTGCTGCCGCCGCTGCTCATCGCCATCGGCGCGCTGGCGATCGCGGGAGCGGTTGGCGGTGTCGCGGCCAACTACCTCTTCACGAGCGCCGGCGAACAGGCGGCCAACGTCCTGCGGCGAGCGCTGATGGACCAGGTGCTGCGACTGCCGCTCGCCTACTTCCGCGGGCACCGCACCGGCGACACGGTCACCCACTTCACCGCCGACTCGGCCGCGATTGCCGAGGCCTACGAGCAGGCCTACGGCAACGGGCTCGCCGCCGCCATTTCGGTCCTCGGCATCGTCATCGTCGTGGCGATCATCGACTGGCGGTTCGGCCTGATCGCCGCCGTGCTGGTTCCGCTGTACATGCTGCTGCCGCGGCTGCGCCAGGGGCACCACGTGCGTGCCGCGCAGAGCGTCCAATCCGCAACCGGCGAGCTCGGCGGCCTGGCCACCGAGCTCATCGCCGGCATGCGCGACATTCGCGCCTTCAATCGCCAGGCCTGGTCGCTCGAACGGCTGCGGCGCCTGCTGTTGGCGCTGCGCGATGCGCGCGTGTATCAGGGCTTCATCGTCGGCTGGACCTGGGTGACCACCACCATCTTCTGGATCGTCTACGCCGGCATCTTCCTCGTGCTGGCGGAGCCGATCTTCGGCGGCGAGGTGACCATTGGGTTCGCCCTGGCGCTGGCGGGCTATCTCTCATGGCTCAACCGTGAAGTCACGCCGCTGACCATGGCCTATGTCGACTTGCTGCACGCCGTGGGCGCCGCGCGACGCCTCTTCGGGTTCCTGGACACGCCGGCGGAAGACGACGCGGGCGATGGCACGTCGCTGGCCGTAACTCGCGGCGACATCGAGTTTCGCGGCGTCCACGCGGCATACATGGCCAACACGCCGGTGCTGCACGACGTGTCGTTTAACGTGCCGGGCGGCTCGACGACGGCGGTCGTGGGTCCAAGCGGCGCCGGAAAGTCGACCGTCGTGAACCTGCTGTTGCGATTCCTCCAGCCGAGCGCCGGTGAGATCCGGCTTGACGGGCAAGACATCGGATCCGCGAGCGCGACGGAGGTGCGTCGGCACGTGGGCGTCGTGTTCCAAGACCCGGTGCTCTTTCATGGGTCCATCACCGACAACATTGGCTTCGGACGCGACGGCATCGGGCAGCGCGAGGTCGCCAAGGCCACCGACATTGCCGCCGCAACCGATTTCGTCCAGGCTGCGCGCGACGGCTTCGACACCCAGGTCGGTGAGCGCGCCCTCCGCCTGTCGGGCGGCCAGGCGCAGCGCATTGCCATCGCGCGCGCCATTGCCGGCGATCCGCGCGTGCTGGTGCTCGACGAGGCCACGTCCGCGCTCGATGCCGAATCGGAGCACCTGGTGCTGCAGGGCCTGGAACGCGCCCGCGAGGGACGGACCACGATTGTCGTCGCCCATCGGCTGTCCACGGTGCATCAGGCGGATCAAGTCGTCGTGCTCGACGAGGGCCGCGTGCTGGATGTCGGACGCCACGACGAGCTCTACGCGCGGTGCAATCTCTACCGCGACCTGTGCGACCGGCAGATGCAGCCGGCCACGGAGTCGGGGGACGGATGATCCGCCGCAAGGGTTGCGAGTAGTGACCGCGCTAGCGACGGGCGCGGCCGCGCCGCCGGCGATCTCCGACCGGGAGATCGCCTCGCGGCTGTGGGGCTATCTGCGCGGCTGGCGCCTCGACTACGCCGGGGCCGCGGCCATGACCGCCGGAAACTCCGCCGTCCTGCTCACCCGGCCCTGGCTGCTGCATGTCCTCATCGACGACGTCTTCGGCAAGCAAGACCGGGGCCTGCTGATTCCCACCCTGCTCGGGATCGCCGGCTGCGGGGTCGCGCTCGGGCTCGCCGCCGTGTTCGGACATTGGTTTCACACTCGCGCGGCCGAGGGCGCCATGTCCCGGATGCGCCAGGAGGTGCTGCAACAGGCGCAGCGCATTCCCATCGGCGATCTGCGCGGGCGGCGCACGGGCGACATCGTGTCGCATCTCACCGCCGACGCGGCTGTGATCTCAACCGTCTACCTGCACGCGGTATCGGTGGTTTGCGCCAACGCGCTGCGGCTGCCCGGCTATCTGGTCATCATGTTCGTCATCGACTGGCGGTTGGGACTGATCACTGTCGCGACGCTCCCGATTCACGCGCTGATGGCGACGCGCGTCAGGGGGCGGACCCAGGCCGCCGGCCGAGGCGTGCAGAACGCGATGGGGCGCCTGTCGGCGGTGATGACGGAGCTGGTGGGCGGCGCCCGCGACGTGAAGGCCTTCAACCGGCAACGGTGGGCGGGCGAGCGACTCGACTCCGAGACGCGAACCCTGTGGCGCGCTCGCGTGAGAGTCGCGCTCCTCGGGAGTTTGGGCCGAACGGCGCACCTGGCGTATTGGGCTGCGTTGATCGCGATCTGGGCCTTCCTGGCCGACGCGGTCGTTGCCGGAACCGTGGCGGTCGGCTTCCTCGTGGCTTCCGGCCAGTACCTCTTGCAGGTCGGCGGCCCCGTGCGCAACGTGCTGAACGAGTTCGTCCAAATCCAGGTTGTTCTCGGCACCTCGCGCCGGGTGTTCGGCTTCCTCGACACCCCGCGAGAAGTCGACGAAACTACCGGACGTTCGCTCACGGTTTCGCGGGGCGAGCTAAACGTTCGAGAGGTTGAATTCTCCTACGGCGAAGACGACGTGCTGAATCAGGTGTCGTTGACCGCTTCACCTGGAGAGAAAGTGGCCTTGGTCGGGCCGAGCGGCGCGGGCAAATCAACGCTGATCAGCCTGTTGCTCAAGTTCTACGAGCCGCGCACGGGTCGCATCGAGATCGACGGACAGGACACTCGGGACGCCAGCGCGGCGTCGGTGCGCCAGAGCATTGGCGTGGTGTTCCAGGACGCCACGCTCTTCGATGGATCGGTCTCGGAAAACATCTCGCTCGGTCGCGAGACGGTCACCGAGGCCGACGTCCGCCGGGCCGCGGTGCTGGCCAACGCCGATGACTTCATAACCGCTCTGGAGCACGGCTACGACACCAACATCGGCGAGCGCGGCGTGAGGCTGTCGGGTGGACAGGTGCAGCGCATCGCAATTGCCCGCGCCATCGTCGGCGATCCGCGGATCCTGGTGCTGGATGAGGCCACGTCGTCGCTCGACGCCGAGTCCGAGTGGCTGGTGCAGCAAGGGCTCGAGCGGGCGTCCGCCGGGCGCACCACGCTGGTGATCGCGCATCGGCTCGCGACGGTCCGTCAAGCCGACCGCATCGTCTTCCTGGACGGCGGGCGCGTGCAGGATGCCGGACGGCACGATGAACTCTACGCGCGCAACGACCACTACCGCCGGCTCTGCGACCTCCAGTTGCTTCGCGGTGAATCGTCGAGTCCGGCATAGGCACGGTGGCGAGAGGCGACACGCGGCCGGGGGGCGCGGACGTTTCGTGAGCGGTCGGCTACTGTGCGCCCGGCATCTTGGGCAGAACACTCGGCGGGCTACATGAGAATCCTGGTCGTAAACGACGACGGCATCCAGGACCGGGGTCTGTGGGCGCTGGCGGAGGCTCTGGAGCCGCTGGGCGAGGTTCAGGTCTACTCGCCGGATCGCAACTACAGCGGCGCCGGCATGTCCGTCGCGCTGACGCCGGAGTTTGAATTGCGGCGCGCCGCGCCGCCGGACGGCATCTGCACGAGTGTTCCCGGATTCACGGCGGATGCGTCGCCTGCCAACCTGGCGGCGCTGGGATGCGCCATCGCCTTCGACCGCGAGCCCGATGTCATCGTGTCCGGCATCAATCCCGGCTGGAACACCGGCGTGCAGGGCTACGTGAGCTCGGGAACCATGGGTGCGGCGCGCGTGGCGCTCGATCGCGGGTTCACCGGCATCGCCGTATCCCACACCCCGCAATCGCCGGAGGACAAGCGGGCCATCGCCGCCGCGGTTGCGCGCTTCGTCGCCGCAGCCAATGGACACGGCGTCCTGCGACAACCGCTGCTGGTCAACATCAACACGCCCGAACGGTTCGCGGCCACTGAGCCGGTGTGGCTCACGCGACCGGCGCGTTTCACCCTGTTCGAGGGCCTGCGCCCCACGGAAGCGCCGATCGTCGACGGCGATCGGATCACCGTCCGCGTGGAATACGGCAAGATCTTCGACGGCCCCGGAACCGACGACGACGAGACGGCGGCGCTGAAGGCCGGCGCGGTGTCGATCTGCGTCACCGATCCGTTCACGGCGCAGGTCATGCGCGACGACCCATGGCCTGCCATCGCTGCCGCCTTTTCTCCCGTTGTCAGGCCCGCGGCTGACGCCTCGGCCCCGTGAGGGAGTAGAACTGTCATTCCGAACGCAGTGAGGAATCTAAGGACGTCAGTGCAGGCTCCGCGCCCCTTAGATTCCTCGCGTTGCTCGGAATGACAGGGAATGTTGCTCAGAATCACGCCCCCGGGGGTCACGGCAGGGTGGATTCCCGCCTCCGCGGGAATGACGGATCCGCGCGAATGACGAAGCGGAGGACCTATGACCCCCAAGCTTGACGAGCTGCGCCTTCGGTTGCGCGAAGTCGCCGATCTGCGCGCGGCGGCCTCGGTGCTCCATTGGGACCAGACCACCTACATGCCGCCGAAGGGCGCGGCGTCGCGTGGGCGCCACATCGCCACGCTCGAACGACTGGCCCATACAGCCTTTACGGAGGCCGCGATCGGCTCGTTGCTCGACGACTTGCAGCCACATGCCGACAGCTTGCCGTCGGACCATCCGGAGGCGGCCTTGATTCGCGTCACCCGCCGCGACTACGAACGCGACGTGCGCGTGCCGGCCGACTTCGCCGCCGAGCTCGAGGAACATGCGGCGGCCTCGTACGCCGCCTGGATCGAGGCGCGGCCCGCCAACGACTTCGCCGCCGTCCGGCCCGTGCTCGAGCGCACGCTCGACCTCAGCCGGCAGCTCTCCGGCTTCACCCCCAACGTCCGGCACGTCGCCGATCCGCTGATCGACCGCCACGACCCGGGCATGACGGCATCCGAAGTTTCGGATCTGTTCGCCAAGTTGCGAGCGCGTCTGGTTCCCCTGCTGCGGCGGATCGCCGCCGCCGGTGGGAACGACGACGCCCCCGTGCGCCGGCACTTCCCCATCGGCGCCCAACGAAACTTCGCCCGCCGCGTGGTCGCGCTGATGGGCTTCGACTTCGAGCGCGGCCGCATCGACGACACGGCGCATCCCTTCATGACCAGCTTCGCCGCGGACGACGTGCGCATCACCGTCCGGGCCGACGAGCACTTCCTCGGCGAGCACCTGTTCAGCGCCATGCACGAAGCCGGCCACGCGCTCTACGAGCTCGGCGTCGATCCCGCGCTCGAAGGCACGCCGCTGGGCGACGGCGCCTCCAGCGGCATGCACGAGAGTCAATCGCGGCTCTGGGAGAACTTCGTCGGCCGCGGTCGGGACTTCTGGGAGGGGCAGTACGGGCACCTGCAATCGATCTTTCCGGAGCAGCTCGGGGCGGTGCCGCTGGATGACTTCTATCCCGCGATCAACTACGTGCAGCCGTCGCTGATTCGCACCGACGCCGACGAGGTCACCTACAACTTGCACGTCATGCTCCGCTTCGACCTCGAGCTGGAGCTGCTCGACGGCCGGCTGGACGTGCGCGACCTGCCCGAAGCCTGGCGCGCGCGCTATGCCAACGACCTCGGCGTCGAACCCCCCGACGACCGCGACGGCGTGCTGCAGGACGTGCATTGGTTCCACGGCACCATCGGCGGCGCCTTCCAGGGCTACACGCTGGGCAACCTCATCAGCGCCCAGGTGTTCGCCGCCGCTCGCCGGGCGCTGCCGGACCTGCCCGATCGCATTCGCCGCGGCGACCTGACGACGCTGCACGACTGGCTGCGCCACTTGATCTACCGCCATGGTCGCGTGTTCACCGCCGCCGAGATGGTGCAGCGCGTCACCGGCGCTCCCATCGGCGTCGACGCCCTCATGGACCACCTGTCCCGCAAATACGGCGAGATTTACGGCTTGGCATAGCCGGGCGCTGTCCTGCGCCTACGGGTGCCGATGCCCCTGCCGCAGGCTTGACCAGTACTTCTTTACCCTGTTTGACGCCGAGGACGGCTAGCCGCCAAACGCGTCCGACTCGATTCGGGCAGGTACCATCGCATCGTTGAGGCCGAAGGCGTCTCAGGTCGAATGCAGAGCCCGCCGATTCCTAGCATGGCGCACTTGCCGAGCTAAACACCTTTGGCAGCCACACGCCTTCGACGGGCGATTCTTCCGGCCGTTGGTCTGCTCTTGGTCGTCGGTGTCAGTTGCGCACCGACCGATACGACGGTACGGCACGATCCTACTCAGCAGGCTACTGCCGCTTCGGCCGCCACCACAGCATCGCCGACCGCAACAGCTGCCGCTCACGCACCCACTCCGACGCCGACGGCAACGGTCGCCGCGCCGACACCGACGCCTACGTCAACCGCGGTAGCCGCTACGCCTACGCCGACCGCGGTAGCCGCTACGCCTACGCCGACTCTGACGCCAATTCCAACGGCGGCCGCGCCGACCCCAACAGCTGTCCCGCCGACACCGACGCCCACGCCAACCCAGACCGCTGCCGCGCCCGCACCCACTCCGACGCCTACGCCAACCGCGGTAGCCGCTACGCCTACACCGACTCTGACGCCAAGCCCAACGGCGGCCGCGCCGACCCCAACAGCTGTCGTTGCTTCAACATCCGGACAGTGGCGCGGCCTGGAAGTGAAACCTGAGGATCGCTGTACGTCCTATGACGCTGATGACTACCCGTACTCTCAGTCGGTGGAGGCTCGAATTGTCGATAGCCAGGGCGGAAACATCTACGGGCCATACACCGGCACCTGGTTTGCTAGCACGCGGGAAACCGACATCGAGCATCTGGTTGCTCGGTCAGAAGCCCACGACAGCGGGCTGTGTGCGGCCACCAGCGAACGGCGTCGGGAGTTTGCCGGTGATCTCCTGAACCTCACGCTGGCGTCACCCGCGGTCAACCGGTACCAGAAAAGCGGGAAGGATGCCGCAGAGTGGCTTCCCGACCTCAATCAGTGCTGGTTTGTCGACCGGGCCATCCAGGTGCGGCGTAAGTACGGCCTCAGCATCGACCAAGCCGAAGCCAATGCCCTTGATCGGGTGCTTGCCGGATGCACCTCGACGGAAATGATCTTCAAAGACCGACCGGCGGCAACAACTGCGACTCCGGAAGTGACCGCCACGGCCCCGTCCCCGCCGGCGAGCGAAAGTGGCCGCACGGCCCTCGAACGCTGGGATACAAACGGGAACGGCAGGATCACCTGCGCCGAGGCCCGCGAGCACGGGATTGCACCCGTTCGTCGGGGTCATCCGGCGTATGAGTACATGAACGATCGAGACAACGATGGCGTCGTCTGCGAATAGCGGTCGCTCAAGAATCCCGTCCGCTAGACCTTGACGACCGGCCTGCCCGCGCTCACCATTGTCCAGACCGGACACATGGTGAACAGGTGTTCGGAGACATGGTGAACACCGCT
>JAPPNP010000063.1 GCA_028873795.1 Chloroflexota bacterium | reverse complement strand
ACATCTCGAAGATCTCCTCGTCAGCGTTGATGACGAGCGCCTGATCGATGCCAACCTCCCCGAACTCGTTCTCGACCACGGCAATGCGCTTGCCGTGCTCCTCAGTCAAGATCCGATTGAGCAGGGTCGTCTTTCCAGAGCCGAGGAAGCCGGTGAGGATGGTGACGGGAACTTTGCTCGGCGTGTCCATACCGAACCCTCTCGCAGATGGTATTGAGATATGGTCTCAATTAGAGCACTGCCGATGGTACACACCGGCGCTTTCGGCCTCAACGAGCGATCACCCTCCGAACGACGGTCGCAGAGTGTGAGGTGGCGCCTCGAAAGATCGGCGACCTGACGCACGGTCGTCGCCCCGATGAACGATGAAGCGGAGCAGGCTGCCAGCCGGGGGCAAAGGCGGGCGATTCGCCCACGGCATGTGCGCCGGTTCGATGCGGGCGGTCTGCATCGCGGGGATTGCGGACTGTTTCAGGCTGTCAAACCGCGATCCGCCCCGCCAATGTTCGCGTGATACGGAGCGCTTGAGTCGGTCGCCAAAGGCTGCCTATGTCCGTGTCGGGTCAAATCTGAGGCATTCCTCGCAGACCGACTTCGGCACTAAGCCCCAGCGCATCATGTAGTTGAACACGAAGCACCCGGCGCAGAAACCCAGAAATGACTCAAGCGCGGCGAAAACGGCCAGCACCGCTAGCACGACGCCGGCCGCTACCGACAATCCGGCGACGAAGTGCAGCACCAGCGCGGCCACCGAAAAGACTAGTCCCACCGTTTGCGCAAAGCGCTTGGGCGGCCCGGGAACCAGCCGCGGCTCGGCAATCCGCGGCGCGATCACCCTGGTCGCCAGCTGGCCCATTGGGCTCAGCGTAGGGCCGGTGGCTACTCTGGCCAGAAAGCCATACGCAAGGAAAAACATCAACCACCACTGACCGGTTACTAGCACAACAACGGATAGGATGACTACCATTCCGGCTACGATCCTTGCAGCCACTTCATTAACTGGATTCGGAAAGCTAAAGATACTGCGAAGCTGAGATGGAATCTTCGTGCCAAATGTCTGAGTAATCACGATGTAGCCTCGCCTCCTCCGTGTAGAACCGAGATCATACAACGGTTGACCTTCGGTATCCGGGCAACGCTGTTGTTGGATGACATAACGTGTCGTCAGGTACTACGTCAGTGCAGGTCAGCCATGCATCCGGCCGTGCCACGGCGGGTTTTCCGTGCCCGTGCCGGCGCTGGCCGAGTTCAACCCGCCGGCTGTGCGGCGCGTGGTGAACTGGTCAAGCAGTTGGGGTAGTCGGCGCGCGGCGGAATTGAACTGGCGGCATGGGGCGGCCCCGGCGTGATGCGCGCAAAGAATGCCGCGTCCGCCGCCGTCACGTTGCACCAATAGAAGCCCAGGGCCTGGAAGGTGGCGATGTCCGGCACGTGCCGCCACTGCCGCAGGGATGCGTCGAAGGCCAGGATGCGGTCGTCGCCGCCGTCGAAGCGCCGGATCAGCATGTTCGGCTCGGGAAACTCGTGGTCCAGCGGAATGGCGGCGACGACTTGCACGGTGACCGTGTACTGGGTGTTCACCACGGCCCAGGGAATCTGGTAGACGAACGGGCTATACGGCGGCACCCAGCGGCGGACGATCCGGCCGTCGGACTGCCGACGAACGACCAGATAGGTCTGGCCCAGGGTCTGGTCGCGGATGACGCCGGCCATGGTCACGCTGGCGCCGTCGACGGAAATCGAACCGACTGTTAGCACAAGCGCGGCGCCCGGCACGTCATGGCGCTGGAGCAGCAGGCGATTTCCCGGCAACTCCGTGGCGGTGGCCGCCGTGGTGGCGGCAATGATGCCCGGCGCGTTTGGAGGCGTTTCTTGAGCCGGCGGAGCCGGAGGCACCGGAGGTCCAGGGGGCGGCGGCGATGACGGCGGTGGCGATGACGGCGGTGGCGATGACGGCGGCGGCGATGGTGGTGGCGGGGGCCTCGCCACATTTCGAACGCTGATGAGGACCGTCACCGTCGCGGATTCGTGAACGCCGTCGGACGCCCGGTAGCTGAACATATCGACACCCAGGAATCCGGGATCAGGTGTGTAGATGAAGCTGTGGTCTGCTTCCAGAGTCGCAAAGCCGTTGCTGGGCGCGGAATACCAGGAGACGGTCAGGTCCTGGTCTTCGGGGTCGTCGTCAGTGTCAAGCACACGGATCACGACCGATGTGTCCTGGAGAATTCGAGCCGTGTCGGTGGTCGCCACCGGCGGTTCGTTGACGTCGGTGACGGTTATGTTGACGACGATGCTGTCACTGGCCTTAGACGGGTCGCTCGCGGTGACGGTGACGGAGTAGGACCGCCTTGCCTCGTAGTCCAGTCTCGCGAGTTTCCTCACATGGATTTGGCCCGTATCGCCGTCCACGAAGAACGAGTCCCGGTCACCGGCCGAGAGCGTGTAGGCCAACTGGTCGTTGTTGGCGTCAGTGGCCGACACCGGCGCACCGACGGGAGTTTCCACGGCCGAGTTCTCGGCGATCTCGCGTGCCGTGTTTCCGTCCTGGAATTCCGGAGGCTCGTTGGAAGTCGGTTTTAGCTGTACCTGGTGGTCGGACGTCTCCTGCGCGCTCTTGCCGGAGCCATGGCCGTCGGTGTAGGAGGCCGTGGCTCGCAGGTAGTGGTTCAGATCGCCGTCGGCGGGTGTGTAGCGGCGGGACGTGGCCCCGCTGATCGAGGTCCAGCTGGCCTGGTCCTGCGATCGCTCCCAAGTCCACGACAGCGATGAGATGCTGCCGTCGGGATCCGTGAGGGTTGCGGTCAGGTCGGTTCCCACTTGCGGCTGTTGTGAAGAGAGGCTGGTTGCCCCCGCCTCCTCGATGTTCTCGACCGTGACGGTTACGTCGCGCCTCACTGTGTTGGGCCCGTCGGTGGCCACGACGGTCACGTGGTAGTCGTTGTTTCCTCCCGAATCTGTCGGCGCCTCGTAGTTGGGCGGCGTGGCGAAACGGAGCACGCCGCTGCTGCTGATGGTGAAATCGTTGCGGTCCGTCCCTGCCACCGACCAGATGATGGTGTTGTCCTCGGGGTCGTCCGCGGTGTAGGTGGCCACATCGCTGGTACCGCCCTCCGCGTAGTTCTGAACGGTGGTCGGTCCGCTGACGACCGGCGGTTCGTTCACCTCGGTCACGGTGATGGTCACGGCAATCGTGTCGTCAATCGCCGTGCTGGAATTGCCGTCGATGTCTTTGCCGTCGTGGACCGACACGGTCACGCTATAGCTGGACTTGGATTCGCGGTCATACATCACGCCCGTCTTGGTCCGGAGCTGTCCGCTGCTCGACACGATGGTGAAGCTGTTCGCGTCGGTTCCGCCGAGGCTATAGGTGAGACGGTCCTTGTCAGCGTCGGTGGCGGCGACCGGTGCGCCGATGTTCACGCCGCCGGCGGAGTTCTCGGTCACGCTGCGGGCGCCGGTTTCGCTGGACGGGAACGCCGGTGGCTCGTTGTCGCTCCCCCGCTGAATCACGACGGGAACGCGCCCGGAGTCGAGGGCATAGTTCCCGACCGTGTCGCGAATGTGCGGCGTATGCGGGCTGTCCGTCGGTCCGCTAATTGACCACTCGCTATACAGCACCGCCAGTTGTTCGCCCGCCGCAATTGGCGAGTTGAGCGTCAAGGTCACCTCGGACCCGCTGATCGAGATGCCGGTGATTCGGTCCGAGATGTTTGAATTGGTCGCCGTGTCGAAGAGGGCGAAACTCCGCGGCCGGAGCACCGGCACCGACGTCTCGTCGAGCGTCCGGTCAAACGTCATGGTCACCTTGTTGCCGCCGGCAATTGCGGCGGCGCTCACCAGGATGGGCCGGACGCCGTTCACCTTGTGCCCGGCCTGTGCGGCCAGCGCCACGCGGCCCGGCGCCCAGACCAGGTCCGAGGAGTACCGGACTGTCCCTTGGCTGCGATCGATCTCGCCGCTCGGAATGCTTACGCCGTCGTCATCCACTTCATTCGCGGCCACCGTGTAGCGGAACGTAAGCGCCGTCGTGCCCGAACCACTGGCATACCGTGCCTCCCTGGTGCTCCCGTCTATGGCGAATTCGAGCTTGGGAACCCCGGCTACCTTTACGGTTTCGCCGAACGTGACGGTGAACTCGATCACGTCTTGGCGGCGATACTCGTCACGCACCGAATAGGTCATGTCGGTCCCCGGGTCCGACGTGACCGTGAGGGCGGTGGTGTGGTTGCGCACCGTCTGATTCGAGAGAGCGACCGCGTTGTTGCTCGCCGCATCCCGGATTGGGTTTGCGCCCGTCCCGGTCGGCACGGTGTAGGTCACCGTCACGATGTCGCCCACGCCGACAGCCGAAGCCAGCGTCAGCGTCACCGCATTTCCACTCACGGCGACCCCGTTCACTCCGCGGTCACTGTCGTCCACGCGCACCGCGAAGTCGCTCGACGCCGGCTCCGACGATTCGTCCAGCGCCTCGCTCCAGGTCAGCGTGAGCGTGGGGCCGTCCACCCGCGCCCCCACCAGCGACGGCGCAGTCGTATCCGACGCCGCGGTGGTGGCTGTCGTCTCGGATGACGGACGGTGTGGGAGACGCCATTTGTGAGTCCGCTAATCTCACGTTGCCGGCGTGTCGGGTCGCTGACCCAATGTTGGCGCGACGTGTCGAACTCCTGGGCGCCGGACTTCCACTGCACGTTGTAGCCCGTGATCGGCGAGCCGCCGTCGCCGGTGGGCGCCGACCACGAGACGGCCAGCTTCCCGGATCCGGTGGGGGTGGCGACGACGCTGCCGGGCGCATCCGGGGTGCACCCGCCGTCCCTCCACGGATTTCTCGCTACTCCGTTCCCGAAGGCAGAGCTGTTCGCCCTGCTGTTGTCGCAGTAGCCGCCGAAGGCGTCCTTGAGTTGGTACACGATCGCGAGTCGAAATGCGTTGCTGTGGCCGTCGGGAGGAACAACAGCCCGGATATTGGCCCACACCCGCTCCAGGTCAAGCTCGCCGCCGCCGGCGTCGTAGTAGGTCGAGAACCAGGACGGCATCGTCCCCGCGACCGCGCTCCGCGCGACGCCATCGGCTTCCATCGTGATTGCGTCGGAGATTCCGGGGCACGAGTTCCAGTAGGAATTCTCGTCCTGGCTGCCAAGCACGACCATTGCCAAGAGGTCGGCGTAGAGCTCTCCCGGAGCGCATGGCCATGCCGCCGTCAGTCCGCTGCTCCCAACGTACATCGACAGGCCCAGGGAGTGAACGTATAGATGGGCGGCGGCCACAGGGGCGGGGGCCGTCGTGACGTTGTTTGAGATCGTATATATGTGAGCCAGCTCGTGCACGACGGTGCTGATGGCGTCTTGGCCGTGTTGCCCAATACCAACATAGAACCCATCACAAGATTGCAGCCCGTCAGCTCCTGGGCCAGAACACCGCACACCCGCGTTGCCGCTTACACCAAATTCAAACACCACCTTGGCATCCTGAGCGACAAGGTAGTCCAACGTGCCCTGCAGCCACGGGAAGTCGCTGGCATAGACGTTGACGACCTCGTCTCGGACAAAAGCCAGCGCGGATAGCCTCAGACGTCCGTCCGGCGTGCCCGTCGCCTCGGACGACGGGTCGCTATTTCCGCGAGCGTTGGTTGCGATGACCCGCACCGTGTATTCGGTGCCGTCGGTCAACTCGCCGATCCTGTGTTTGTACCGCTTGTGCGTTTCGGTGGACGACAACTCCACCAGGGCCGTACTTGCCGTCACCTCGTCCTCCCGCGATGAGGCGAACTCTTGAGTGCCCGACTTCCACTGGATCTTGAATTTGGTGACCGTGGTATCGGACGACGACCACCGCACGTCCAACTCGTCACCCTCGGTCACGTGCGGGTCGTCACTTACCACGGTGTAAACGGCCACTGCGGTGGGGGCGTCCGGGGCATCCTGGGCCTGCGCGCGCGGCGCCGCCATGAGCGTGACGCAAAGCGCCACGACGCCCACGACAGCCGCGCGGAGGAAGCTAGTCGACAGGCTGCAGCGCAGACCGAGGAAGCTGCGCCAAGCGCTGGCCACTTGGCTGGGCTGCCACCTGTTCTGCACGCCGCCCACCCCCAGTGCACAGTGGTCGCGCTCGGGCGACGCACCGCCCAGCGCGGTCCCGACGCCGGAGGCTTGGTTGCCTCCGACCGCTTGCCGGAAGAGCAATGTGGAGCACGACCGGTTGGATCATACTGGTACAAGGGAATCTGTTTGTCCAAGGGGCTTTCCCCGCGTCTGGCCGGGGAATGCGAAGACCCAAAGACGATCGAGCCATCGAACGGATCCCCCGGCCCGGCCGATTCCCCAGCTCGAGCCGCTAGTCGTGCCGCGCCGTCGATGGCGGCGACAAGGTCGACACCGCTACGTATCGCTGTCGCTCAAAGACGGGCCGCGCTAGACGCCTGCCCGCCCCCGCCACTGCGGGTCCTCGGTGCCGGCGGCGGCGTTGGCCGCGCGGGCCATTTCGAAGAGCACGTCGGACAGCCGGTTGAGAAACACCGGCGAGCCGTCCGGCGCGGGATCCGGCACGACGCGCCACACGCCGCGCTCGGCGCGGCGGCACACCGAACGGGCCACTTGCAGCGCGGCGGCGAGCGGGTGCCCGCCGGGCAGGATGAAATGCCGCAGCGGCGGGAGGGCGTCGCGATACTCGGCGAGCCAGGCATCGAGCTCTTGCAGTGACCCGGGCGCCAGTGAGGTGCTGCGAGCGCGTCCGCCCGGGTTGGCCAAGTCGGCGCCGACCTCCAGCAGCCGCTCCTGGACCCAGCGCACCCGGTCGCCCACGTTGGCCACGTCCGGCTGCGCCGCGGCGAAGCCCAGCCACGAGTTGAGCTCGTCTACCGCGCCCAGCGCCTCGATCCGCGCGTCGACCTTCTCCACGCGGGTGCCGTCGAACAGGCTGGTTTCGCCGTGATCGCCGTGGTGCGTGGTCACTGGGCGTCCGTCAGCAGCTCGCGCTCGAAGAAGTCACCCGTCGAGGTCACCGCACGCCGGGCGTTCAGGGTCAGGTAGTGCCCGACGCCGGGATGAATCGTCAGCTCGCTTTCCACCCCGGCCGCGCCGAGCGCTTCGTGCAGGCGTTCCGCCCAGCGAGGCTTGACGGCGAGGTCGGCCGCGCCCTGATGGATGGTCACCGGTCCCACCAGGTATTCCAGGAAGTTTCCCGGCGATATGGCATGGCGCAGGTCCTGGGATGACTTCAGCGTCGGGAGCCGGTAGTAGTCGACCAAGTCCTCAGCCCACGCGCTCAGCGGCGCCCACATGCCCACGGGCTGCACGCGCGAATCCACCTCGGCAGCGCGCAGGGCCAGGTCGCATCCCAGGCTATGGCCCCACATGCCCACCCGCTCGTGTTGGGCGTCCGGCAGCGAGGGAATCGAGGCGACCAGATTGAGGACGTCGATGGCGAAGTCGAGCCGCGCGCCGAAATTCATGCCCGTGTCGTCCTCGGAGCCGCCCAGCCCGCGATAGTCGCTGGCGAGCGTGATGAACCCGCGCTGGGAAAGCTCGGCGGCCATGGCGCGCGTACCGTCGCCGCTGCGGTATTGCACCGGCAGCGTGAACCCGTGATTGAGCACCACGACGGGATGCGGTCCGGCGCGCTTGGGAATGGTGGCCACGCCCGTGAGCAGCAGTTCGTCGGATCGGTAGGTCATGGCGTAGGTCGAGTAGCTCGGGCGTTGGCTGAGCATGCGGTGCAGCCGGATGTCGCCGGCCCGGTAATCCCGCGCGCGCAGCGCCTCGATGGCGAACGGCGATCCGCCCGGATAGCGGTCGTCGGCGTTGCCGACCACGGACCAGGCGTCGCATGCCTGAGCGGCTGTGGCCGCCAGGGCCAGACCGCTGCCCTGGAGCAGCCGGCGTCGTGAGATTCGGGCCAGCGACCGGCGCTGGCTAGGTGCAGGGGCCATTGACTTCATTCAACGTGGACCACGGGGCGCCGTGACGGCAGGTGCTGCGGCCAGGCCGTGTCTCTGAGGGTGGAAAGCCGGCACATGATCGGCGTCCATGGTGGCATGCGGACGACGCCGTTGCCGTGGGCAAAGGGACACACCACGCGGCCGCGGAATGCGTCAGATTCACCGCACGATGCAAGCGGGGACGAACAGGGACGGTCGGCAAGCGCCGCTAGATCGTCGCGGCTTCCAATCCGGATGCGATGGTGGGCACGAGCTGCGCCCGCACCGCGCGGTCCGCCGCCAGCAGCGCGTTGGTCACGGCAGGCGCCTTGGAGCGGCCGTGGCCGATCAAGAGCAGACCCCTGAGGCCCAACAGCGGCGTCGCGCCGATCTCGGCATAGTCGATTCGCCGCCGCAGGGCGCGAAACGCCGGCCGCAGCCCAAGTGCCGCCAGCTTCGCCAGCCGACGCCGTAGAATCTCGACCCGCAACTCGCCAAACGCGTATTCCGCCGTGGCCTCGGCAGTCTTGATCACGACGTTGCCCGTGAACCCGTCGCAGACGATCACGTCGGCCTCATCGTGAAAGATGTGGGCCGGATCCACGTGTCCGACGTAGTTCACGCTGCCAGACGCCAGCATGGCCGACGCCTCATGCACCAGCGTGTTCCCCTTGGACTCCTCTTCGCCGATGCTGAGCAGCCCCACCCGGGGGTTCGCGAGGCCCTGCAGGCGCTCCTGATAGACGCTCCCCATTACGGCGAACTGCGCCAAGTGCCGCGGGCGCGCCTCGGCGTTCGCGCCCACGTCGATCAGGAGCGGGCGCGGATCGTGCGCCGGCAGCAGCACGCCCAGACCCGGGCGCTCGACATCGGGCAGGCGCCCGACGATGAGCACGCCGGCCGCCACGGCGGCCCCGGTATGGCCCATGGTGACGACCGCATCGACCTCGTCGGCCTTGAGCATCTCGGCCGCCTTGCGGATCGACGTCGGGCGCCGCGAGCGCACGGCCTCGACGGCGTGCTCGTCCATGGCCACGGCTTCGGGGACGTGCACAATCTGCCAGGGCGCCGCCTCGACGCCTTCGGCGCTCAACTGTGCGCGAAGCGCGGCTTCGTCGCCGACCAGGAGCGGCGTGACGCCGGCATCGCGTTGCGCGGCCAAGGCGCCGCGCACGGTCTCCGCCGGCGCGTAGTCGCCGCCCATCGCGTCAAGCGCGATTCGTGGAGCCACAAGATGCAGAGCGCACCCTCCGCCTATATGTCGAGGTTTCGGACCGCGTGGGCGTGATTGAAGATGAAATGACGGCGCTCGGAAACATCCGACCCCATCAGGCGCGTGAATACGTCGTCGGCGTGCCCGGCGTCCGAGACCGTGACGTTGAGCAGGTGGCGCGACTCGGGATTCATGGTCGTTTCCCACAGCTGGTCGGCGTTCATTTCGCCCAGGCCCTTGTAGCGCTGCACGGCCACCTTGCCGGACATCTGCTTGAGCGCCTGCTCTCGCTCCTCCTCCGAGTAGGCGTAAACCGCGCGCTGGCTGTTGGCCACGCGAAACAGCGGCGGCTGGGCGATGTAGAGGTGTCCCTCGTCAATCACTTCCCGAAGGTTGCGGAAGAAGAACGTCAGCAGCAACGTGCGAATGTGCGAGCCATCGACGTCGGCGTCGGTCATCACGATCACGCGCCCATAGCGCAGCTTGCTCAGGTCGACCTCGTCGTTGACGCCCGCGCCAACCGCCGTAATCAGGTTGCGGATGGCCTCGCTGGACAGCACGCGGTCGATGCGCGCCTTCTCGACGTTCAGAATCTTGCCACGCAGGGGCAACACGGCCTGGAAGCGCCGGTCACGTCCCTGCTTGGCGTTGCCGCCGGCCGAATCGCCTTCGACGATGAACAGCTCGCAGCGGTCGGGGTCGCGCTCCTGGCAGTCGGCCAGCTTGCCCGGCAGCGCCATGCCGTCGAGGGCCCCCTTGCGAACCACGAGGTCGCGGGCCTTCTGCGCCGCGATGCGGGCCCGGGCCGCCAGCAGCGTCTTCTCGATGATGCGGCGGGCGTCGGACGGGTGCTCGTGGAGGAAGGTGCTCAGCTGCTCGTTGACCACCGACTGCACGTGACCCGCCACCTCGCTGTTGCCCAGCCGGTGCTTCGTCTGCCCCTCGAACTGGGGCTCGGGAATCATCACGCTGATCACCGCCGTCAGCCCCTCACGCACGTCCTCGCCGGTCAGGTTGGAGTCGTTGTCCTTGAGCGTGCCTTGCTTGCGGGCGTATTCGTTGAGCGTGCGGGTCAGGGCGGTCCGGAATCCGGTCAGGTGGGTGCCGCCGCTGATATTGCGAATGGTGTTGGCAAAGGTGAGCACCTGCTCGGAAACCGTGTCGCAGTACTGCAGGGAAATGTCGATCTTGGTCGTCTCGACCTCACCTCGAATGCAGATCGGATCAGGGTGCAGCGGCGTACGCCGCCGAGCCAGCAGCTTGACGAAGGCCTGCGTGCCGCCCTCGAAATAGAACGTGCGGCGGTCGCCGGTGCGCTCGTCACACACGTCGATGCGCGTGTTGGCCACCAGGATGGCCATCTCGCGAAAACGCTGCACCAGCGTGTCGAAGTCGAGGTCGAGGGTCTCGAAGATCTCCGGGTCCGCCATCCACTCGATCGTGGTGCCGGTTTCCTTGGTCCGCGCCCCGCGCTTGAGATCGGCGAGCGGGAGACCATGGCGATATTCCTGCGTCCAGAGGTGCCCGTCGCGGCAGACCTCGACCTTGAGATGCTCTGAGAGCGCGTTGACGATGGAGACGCCGACGCCGTGCAAGCCGCCGGAGACCTTGTAGGCGTCGCTGTCGAACTTGCCGCCCGCGTGCAGCTTGGTCAGCACCACCTCGACGGCGGGACGACCGACCCGCGGATGGTCGTCGACCGGAATGCCGGAGCCGTTGTCCCGCACCCGCGCGCGTCCGCCCGACATGAGCGTTATCTCGATTTCGTTCGCACGTCCCGCGAGCGCCTCGTCCACGCTGTTGTCCACCACTTCGTAGACGAGGTGGTGCAGGCCGCGCGCGTCCGTGCTGCCGATGTACATGCCGGGACGCCGCCGCACGGCCTCCAAGCCTTCGAGAACCTGAATGTCCTTGGCGCTATACGCCATTCGCCTTGGTACTCCTTCGTGCGCTCGACCTCGCGGGTCGCACGGTGTTTTGTCTAAGCAAAAGGCCGGTCGAACGGCCAGCCAGCCGACGCCGGAATCCGCCGCCGCGTGCGCGTGGCACCGCATGGCCGGCGTGCCGTCGCGTCAAGCCCCATGCCGAAGCGTCGATCAGAAGGGGCGGCAATCGGCGCGAGACCAGCCAACCTGGTCAAATCGTAAGAGTTTCGCGCCGCCAACTTGCACGCTCAATGGTATCACAGCCGGGGGTGTTTTGCGCCCCAGGCGACTTGCTGATTGTGCTCTTGTAGCTACATTATCTAGACGGCAAGCGGACTCCTCGGGTCACCGGTTTCCGTCATTCCCGCGAAGAGCCTGCTCCGTACTTGATACGGCGCGGGAATCCACCCTTCATCGATCCTGGGGGCGGACTGGATGCACTCGGTCATCCCCGAGCCGGCTGGGTTCTGTAAAGGTCTCCCTGGGCGGGAATCCACCCTTCGCCGACCGACCTCACCTGGCGCCGTGCCGCGCAGGACCTCAAGCGCCAAGCTCCGGCGACCGTCGAACTAGATCAAGAACTGCCCATCCTGCTGGATCAGCTCGCCGTCGAGATACAGTGCGCCGTCCTGCCGCAAGTCTTTGATCATGTCCCAGTGCACGGCGGACTCATTGCGTCCGCCGGTGAACTCATAGGCCCGGCCGATCGCCAGGTGCACCGTGCCGCCCATCTTCTCGTCGAACAGGATGTTCTTGGTGTGGCGCTGGATCCCGAAGTTGGTGCCGATGCCGATTTCTCCCAGTCGTCGCGCGCCCGGATCGGTATCGAGAATGTCGGTGAGAAAATCCGCACCCTTGTCCGCCGACTCCGACACGATCTTTCCGCCGGCGAACTCGAGCCGGATTCCTTGCACCTCGCGCCCCTGGTAGATGGCCGGGAACTCGTAGCGAATGTGCCCTTCGGTGGCATCCTCGATCGGCGCGGTGAAGATCTCGCCGTCCGGCATGTTGTGGGTGCCGGCCGCCGGCTCCCAGATTCGCCCCTCGACGCGTAGCGTGAGGTCAGTCTCCGGCGCCACGATGCGGATTTCACTGCCCGCTTCCAGCCGCGCCTTGATGCGGGTCAGCTCGGCCTCCATCGCCGTCCAGTCGATGTTGGTGGCGCCGAACAGGAAGTCGGCGTACTCGTCCAGCGCCATCTCGGCCTCTTGCGCGAAGGCGTTGGTGGGGTAGTCGCAGAGCACCCAGCGCACGTTCTCGATGATCTGGTTCATCACCGGCCGCGAGGCGGTCATCACCGCGCCGATCTTGCCGGTATCGCTGCTGGTGAGCGCGCGGGTGTTGCTGGCGGCCCGGATGCGAATGGCGGCGTCGATGGTGTCGGCCTCGAACTTGCGCACCGGGTCCAAGTGGCTCAGCTGCTCGTCGGACGCGTGGCGCAGGAAGAGCGCTTCGGTCTCTTCGAACGTCACGCTCATGCGCGGATGGGCGCCGGCCTCGAGCGCGAGGCGATAGCAGGACAGCATCAGCGGCTTGGCCTCGGCAGGGCCCATGATCGCCACCAGCTCGCCGGTCTGCAGCTTGGTCGAGTGATGCACCAGGATCTCGGCCAGACGGTCGATTCGGGGGTCGTTGAGCATGTCGCCTCAGCCACGGCGCGGAATGGGTCAGACTAGCACCGGCCGTGGTCGCGCCCGCACCTCGGACTCTGGGGATGAGCGGCTGTTGAGGGGCGCTAGCTCGCGGGCCCGTTCGCTCCGACGTCGGCGAAATGGCGCCAGGCGGCGTAGTACACCTCGGACGCCTGCACGACCTCGGCGACCGGCACCCATTCGTCCTCGCTGTGCGCCACGGCGATGTCGCCCGGCCCGCACAGCACGCTCGGAATCCCAACGGCCGCCAACGATGCCGCGTCCGAGCCGTAGGGCGCCCCGGCGATGGCGGCGCGCCCCGTCACGCGCTCGCACGCCGCCATGAGCGCCTGCACCACGCCGGCGTCCTCGGGCGTATCCAGCGAGCCCGCGACGACCTCCGGCTCGGCCTTCACCTGCAGGGCAGGGAATCTCTGGCGCGCGATGTCGAGCACCTCGTCGAGCTCGGCGTCCACGTCTTCGAGCTGCTCGTCCGGCAGGAAGCGCCGGTCGAAGACCAGCTCGCAGTGGTCCGGCACGACGTTGAACGAGGTTCCGGCGCGAATCGTGCCCGCGGAAAACGTGGAATCCCCGCACAGCGGATGCCAGCGTCCGGCCAGTCGCCGCGTGAATTCCTCGCGCAGCACGTGGATCACGTCGGACATGTGGTAGATGGCGTTCACGCCCAGGTCGGGACGCGAGCTGTGCGCCGACTTGCCGGCGGTGGTGATCTTCCAGAAGCGTCCGCCGCGATGCGCGCGCACGATCTCCAGGCTGGTCGGTTCGCCCACGATCGCGCCGTCCGCGGTCACGGTGGAAGCGGCCAGGGTGTCGGCGCCGGTGCTGCCCGTCTCTTCGTCCACGGTTGCCGCCAGCACCAGCGTGCAGGGCCGCACCGATTCACGGGATGCGCGGCGCAGCGTGAGCATCATGGCCGCCAGCGAGCCCTTGGTATCGCAGGCGCCGCGACCATGCAGCAGACCCGCCGAGTCGAGCCACGGCTCATGCCCGCGCGTCATGGCGCCCAGGGCCACCGTGTCCATGTGCGCCTCGAGCATCAGGATCGGCGCGCCGGCGTCGCCTTCGAGCGTGCCCACCACGTTGGCGCGGCCGGGCAGCGCCTCCTGGAAGACGACCTCCGCGCCGCACGCTTCGGCATAGGCCGCGACCTTGGCCGCCATCGCCGCTTCGCCGGTGCCTCCCGGAATCTCGGGCGACACGCTCGGCGTGCTGACCAAATCCGTCAGAAGCTCGATGGCGTCCTGTTCACTGACGGCCGGCTCTCCGCGCATGGCCGCATGATAGGCCCGCGCGCCGGGCAATGTGTAACCGGAAAGCTGGCCGCGCAGGCCATCCGAACTTCGTCTCGGATGCGCTCCGACCCCTTCTGCCTGGATGAGGCCGTTGCGTAACCCTTCGTCATTCCCGCGAAGGCGGGAATCCACCTATCACTGAACCTCGGGGCGGACAGGATGCACCCGGTCATTCCCAATGCCGGCCGGGTCTTGCAAGGGCCTCTGGATGGGTCAGGGTGCCAGCTAAGAACGGACCCGCCCGACGCCTCAGATCCCCGCGGCCAGCTCCGCCCATTGACCCTCGGGGAACGCCTCCATCGTCTGCGTGCCGCCGCCAAAGCGCTCGCGGAACGCCATCATCGCCTGCGCGCAGGCCACGGTGTTCGGAAACTCCATGACCGCCACGCCGTCGAACTGCCCCATCGTCAGGTAGATCGAGATCAGCTTCCCGCCGTGCGCCTCCAAGACCTTGCGCGTCTCGGGCGCGCCTTCTTCGAGTTTGTGGGCGAGGGAGCCGGGCTCGGCGGAATCGTCGTTCGGCAGGGTGAGCAGTGCAATGAAGGTAGCCATCGGGTCTCCTGGTCGGCGATGCGTTCGGTTAGTGGAGTATCGCACCGGCAACGGCGCCGGGCGGGATGCAGAATGACGCAACGCCACCAGCACAGGACGAGAACCCCATGGCTTATGACGAAGGACTCGCGCAGCGTCTCCGTGACGGGCTGGCGGACGAGCACGGGCTGACCGAGCGACGCATGTTCGGCGGCGTCGCCTTCATGCTCGACGGCAACATGGCCCTGGGCGTCTCGGGCGATGAGTTGATGGTGCGCGCGGGACCGGATCGGTTCGACGAGGCGTTGGCCCGATCCCATGCCCGCATATTCGACCTGAGCGGCCGGCCCATGAAGGGCTGGGTGCTGGTGGCGCCGGACGGTACGGCGGATGACGGTGACCTCGCCGGCTGGTTGGAGCTGGGCGTCTCGTTCGCTCGCTCGCTGCCGCCCAAGTAGCGTCCGGCTACATCGGGATGTTCTTGACCAGGCCGATCACGTGGCCCTCGGGGTCGGCGAAGATCCCGATGACCACGTCTTCCATCACTTCCATCTCCGGCATCACGATGCTGCCGCCCAGGCTCGCGGCCTTCTCCAAGGACGCCGTCACGTCGTCCACACCCACGTAGAAGGTGACGCGGGTGGGCGGCTCAACGTCCCCCATGCCCATGATGCCGCCGCCGATGCCGGGACCCTCGCTGGGCGCGCTCACCACGCCGTAGCCCATGGGGTTGTCGGCGGTGATCTCCCAGTCGAAGAGATCGCCGTAGAACTTCTGCATCGCCGGGCCGTCCTTGGCGTTGATTTCCCAATGCACCACGCTGTTCGCCATCCAACTGCTCCTTCCGCGTGCTAGCGGCCAATGTCGTTGCCGTGCGCGCGGCCGGCTCGTTGCCGGGCGCGGCCCGCGGCGGCGCCCACCCTACACCGTCGAGGCGCGCCGATGGGTCCGATCGACACGCACGATGCGAACCGTAAATCGGTAGGCTGACCCGGTCAGCAGGTAAACCTACGGAGTCGGCGTGAGCGGACGCAGTCCCTCTCCCTGGAATAGACCCTTGCCGATGCCGGCAGGGCCCGGTGGCCCAGGCTGCGTGCAGCCTGGGAGCCCACGAATGTGTTCACCATGTCCCCAAACAGGTGTTCATGATGTCCCCGATCCGCACAAAGGAAGAGGGTCAGGGTGAGGGTCAACGTGCACCGCGCCTTCCGCACGACGCGCCCGGCGGCCCAGGCCGTCCGGTGGCCCCCAGGCTGCGCGCAGCCTGGAAATCGCTCCCCGTTCCTCCCGCCCCTTCCGTCATTCCGGCGGAAGCCGAAATCCAGTCCGGTCCAATCCGGAGGCGCGCCGGTTGCCCGGCGTCGAACGGGTCTCAGGCCCGCCACCTTCGTCATTCCCGCGGAGGCGGGAATCCACCCCTCATGACCGGCACCACGCCGCAACGACCCCGCCACCACGGCCCGGTTCCCTCTCCCTGGAAGGGAGAGGGCTAGGGTGAGGGTCAACGGGCACCGCGCCACCGGGGACACGCGACACCGCCTCGACACCAGGACCCCCTAGGTGGAGTTCCTCCAAGCGCCCGCCCTCGGCGTCGCCGCCGGCCTCAACCCGTACGTCACCGTCGCCCTCACCGCGCTCTTCGCCTGGCGCTCCGACTTCCTCACGCCCAACCCCGCCTTCGAGTTCGTGGGCACCAGCGCCGTGTTCCTCATCGCCCTCCTGCTCCTGCCCATCGATCTCTTCGCCGACAAGTTCCCCGGCAGCGGGGGGCTCATGGACCGCGTGGGCTGGGTGCTGCGGCCTGTGGCCGGCGGCCTGGCCGGAGCCGCCGTCATGCCCGATCACCCGGCGGCAATCGTCGGCGGCCTCGTGCTCGGCGCCGCCGCGGCCGCCGCCATCCACGGCCTGCGACTGCATCTGCGCCAAAGACTCCAATGGCGCATGCTCGGCTTCGGCCGCCTCGTCCTGGGCGCCTACAGCGACCTCACCAGCGGTATCGTCGCTGCCGTGGTCCTCCTCGCGGCCCCCGCCGGCGCCGTCATCGCCGCCCTAGCCCTCGCCGGCGCCCTCCTCGCCGATCGCCGTTGGGGAGCCGTCGAGCCTGCTGCAAATGCCCGAGATGATCCTGACGCGGGAAGCAGCAGCGAGTAAACACTCTGCTTTTGGCGCCGCTGCCGCTATGGATCGGGCCTGTTGAGTCGCTGGCGCAGTGTCTCAAGGTGCGCGTAGGCCGCTCCGCGTTTAGCCACACGGACGACTAGAACTAGCGTGGCGCCCGCCCGAACTTGATACAGCACGCGGTACGAACCAATGCGAATCCGCCAGGCGTTGTCCAAGCCGGCTAGGCGCTCGCATCCCGGTGGCCGCGGGTCGTCAGCCAGCCCGGTCACTCGGGTGGCGACTCGCCGTTGGTCGCGCCGTGGAAGTCGTTTGAGTTCTCTACGCGCCGCCGGGTGCCAAAGAACCTCGTGGCTCATGATTGTGCTGATATCTTATTTCGCGCTATTATGACGTAATTGGATTTAAGTACAAATAGTACGTAGTGTTCGCCGAAAGACAGGGTGGTCAATGATCGAGGTGCGCGTCTCAGATGCTCGTCGAGACTTTTCCGAGCACATCAACCGCGTTGCCTACGGCAACGAGCGGATTGTGTTCACGCGCCACGGCAAGGGTGTCGTGGCTCTGGTTTCCGTGGCGGATGCCGAGATCCTTCAGCGGCTCGAAGATGCAGCGGATCTAGCGATCGTGCGCGAGCGGCTCGAAGACGGCGATGCGTCCGAGTACATTCCGCATGACAAAGTCGTCGCTGACCTGATCAAGTAGCCGTCGCGGCCCGGTCGGATCTTGAATGCGGCGGGGGCGTGGAGTCGCGGGGCGACCACCAGGCTCTGTGCCATCGAGCTGGCTTGGGCAAGCATTGCCCAACGCGCATCAGTGCGGCGCCTGCTTCTACGGGGAAGTGCCCGGTTCGGCTATCGCTTTCGGATTTGGGCCGGAACGACGGCCCACATCAGGAAGAGGCCTAGAAAGGCTACTAGACCAAGAATGGCTTCGACTGCCAACGGCATGCCTCCTACGCTCCCTCGGTTTCCCGGGTGAGCAACTACGGCCACCGCTGCAACTCCACCCCCTTCGCCGCAATTCGGCCCGTAGTGTACCGGAGCGTCGGCAAGGTGGCGTGACTGGAGAGACCGGATTCGCCCAGTTGGTCTGGTAGGGGCGCTTCGAGAAGAGCCCCTACGGGAGCACCGCGGCTCGAAGGCACCCGCTACAGCCGCACGATCTCCCGGGCGTCGCTCACCACTTCCAGCGGCAGGTGCAGCGCCTCGACGAAGTTGACGATGGCGGTGAGCTGGCCGTCCACGTAGCGGCCGTCGTTGGCGACGCAGGCCACCCCCACGCGTGCTGAGTGGGGCTCGGGGTCCTGCTCCAGGTCGGCGACCGCCGCGTTGAACTTGTTGCGCAGCCGGGCCGTGAGCGCCCGCACGACGCGGCGCCGGTCCTTGAGGGAATCCGCGCCGTGGATGCGCAGCACCAGCTCCAGGGTTCCCACGTGCACGGGCGCAGTGTAGGCCGCCGGACCGAGCCCCTCGCCCGCTATCAGGCCTTGGAGACCTCCAGCACGTGCGCCCGGGCCTCGCGCACGCCGGCTTCCACCTCTTCCGGCGGCAGGTTGTCGGTGCCGTCCCAGCTGAAGGTGAACATGCCGTAGTAGTTGCGCTCCTCGAGCTGGTCCAGCATGGCGGCCAGGGCGTCCGCGTTGTTCGGATCCGCGCTGGCGAGGTGCACGTGGCCGATGCGGGTCCCGGCGGCGTCGGCCAGCGCCTCGAACGTGAGGCCGTCGCGCGCGGCCTGCGCGGGATCCAGGCTCAACTGCACGCGGGGATGGCCCACGTCGTCCAGGAACGAGGCCACCTCCTCGGGCGTGTCCATCCAGGTGTCGGCTTGGTGCGCCAGGCAGAGGGTGACGCCGGCTTCCTGGGCGGTGCGACCGTAGGCGCGCACGTCGTCGGCGGCCTCGCGGCGGTCGTAGTCGCGCGGCGGCGCGGTGGCGATGACCACGCGGGCGCCCAACTCCGCGGCGAAACCAATGCGCTGCAGCATGTCGTCGCCGGACGTGGCGATGGCCGTCACCGACGAGGCGCGCAGCCCGCGCGCTTCGAGCTCGGCCTGTACGTCCGCTGCGCTCTCGGACGCGGGATCCACGTGAGCCAGCACCGTCGGCGCCGCCCAGAGGTCGACGTGGTCGATGCCGGCCGCCTTCACGCCGTCCAACGCTCGATCCAGCGACTGGGCGCGGAACAAGAGCGTCGAGCACGCGAGTCGGGTGGAAATGTCGTAAACGAACATCGATTCCCGTTATGAGGCGCGCCGTAACGGCAGGCTGCCACCCTATTGTCGCGCATCCGTCCAGATTGGCCTACAGGCCCGTTCCCTACGCCAAGAACGGGTTGTGGAGCTTCTCCTCGCCCACGGTCGTCGGCGGGCCGTGTCCGGGAAAGAACTTCGTGTCGTCGTCGCGAATCATCAGCTTTTTCCGGATGGCGTCGAGCTGCCCCGCATACCCGAGATTGCCCGTGCGCGTGCCGCCGATCGATCCGGCGAACACCGTGTCGCCCACCAGCACCCCGTCGCGCAGCGCGTAGGCCATGTGGCCTGGGGCGTGGCCGGGCGTCTCCAGCGCTTCGAGGGCAAAGGGCCCCACCGTGAACGGTCCGTCAGAGGTCACCACGTTGAGGTTCGCCTCGTCGACGCCGTGCACCAGGGGTTGTGCGCCTTCGTGCACCCACACCGGGGCGGGCACTTGGGCGTAGACCGCGGCCAGCGCGTCGATATGGTCGGCGTCGCCATGCGTGATGATGTAGGCCGTCACGCCCCAGCCGGACGCGCTCACCGTTTCCAATACGGTTTCCGGCAACGCCCCGGGGTCCACCACCAGCGCGTCGCCGGTTGCCGGATCGCCGACGATATACATCGTCACCCGCATCGGCGGGTGCGGGATCATGCGCACCTGCAGGCCGCCCGCGAGCGTGGGCGCCTGCGCCTGGGGTCGCCACGCCTCCGACGCGACATCCCAGAGGCTCGGCGCATGGAGTTCCAGCGCCGCCGCCACGCGGTCGCTTTCGGCGCGCGTGGGTTGGCGCTCATAGTCCTCCATGCTTTGCACGGTGGCCGCGTCGAGATCCGCCCGCCGGGCAACGTCCGCGGGTTCCAGCCCGAGCCCGCGGCGCGCCTTGCCGATGACATCGCCGAACTCGTCCTCCAGCGGAATGGTCGTCATCCCCGCCTCGGTCACTCCGCGCGCTCCAGCAACTCGATCTCGTAGCCGTCCGGATCGTCGATGAAGGCCATCTTTCGCCCCAGCGGGAATTTCTCTCGCCAGCCGTCGGGCCAGATTTCGATACCGCGGCGCTCCAGGTCGTCGCAGAACGCGATCAGGTCCGGCACGCCGATGGCGAAGTGCATGAGGTCTTCGGGAACGTTGAGCTCATAGTCCTCGGACCAGGTGAACTCGATCGTGTGCACGTTGCCGGGCAACTCCAGGTGCACGATGTGGTTGCCGGAGGGCGAGCGGTCCGTGCGGCTGATGACTTTGAAGCCTAGAAAGTCCTCGTAGAACCGAATCGACCGTTCAAGGTCGCTGACGCGGATGCGCGTGTGCAGCAGTTGAGCCATCAGTGGGACCTCCTCACGCGGCGCTGGTCCATGGTCTCACGCCTCGTTCGACGGTGCGTGCGGCGGCTCGTCCTTCGCCGACGAACGGGCCCAAAGCGGCATCACGGGCCGTCGCCGCCACCGCGCCACGAGCACATAAAGCGCCGGACCGGCGAACGCCGCCAGCCATGGAGCCACATGTTCGAGCACCGCATTGGGCGCCAAGTGGCCATGCATGGCCTCATCCCAGGTCAGAACGATCTGTTGCCCAGTCGAGTCCACATCGATTCCCCCGTGCCAGGCCGAGTCCTCCAGAATCAGGACCAGCGCGATGCGGAAGATCAGCGCGCTACCCACGTAGATGATCAGCGGCAGCCGCTCGGTGGCGAAGGCGATCAGGCCCGCGCCCACGAACAGCAGCGGAATAGAGAGCGCCAACCCGATCACCAGCAGCGAGATGTCCCCGTGCGCCGCGCCGGCGATGGTCAGCACGTTGTCCAAACTCATCACCACGTCCGCCAGGATGATCAGTCGCAGCGCCTGCCAGAAGGTCGCGGCCGCTTCGTGGTGCTCCTCGTCGCCGTGAGGAGCGAGCAGGCGCCAGCCCACCCAAAACAGTGCCAGCCCGCCGACCAGCGAGATTATCGGCAACTGCAGCAGCAGCGTCGCGATGGACGCAAACGCGATCCGCAACACCACAGCGCCGCCCGCGCCGAAGAGAATGGCCAGTCGCCGTTGCCGCCCCCGCAGCCGGCTTGCCACCACCCCGATCACCACGGCGTTGTCGCCGCTCAGGATCAGGTCGAACAGAATGATCTGTCCCAGAGCCGCTGCGTACTCCGTCTGCGTCTCCACGCGGACTCCTCGCCCTGCGCCCTCGCCGCCGCCAACGCGCGGCGGGCATCTCGGCGGCCTAGCCTACACGCCTGAGCGAGTGTGCCGACGCGAGGCCGGCTGGACCGATCCTTGCCAAGCGTCGGCGCTTTGGCGAAAGACCCCACCGCCGAGCCCCGCCAGGTCGGCGATAGAATCCTCCGCAGGCGTGGCGCGCTGGTGGGCACATGCGACGGTCAACGATTCAACGGCTACTCCAGTTGCTGGTTCTTCCGCTCTGGCTCCCACTGGCGATCCTGGTGGTGTCGGCCATCCGCTTCGCCACCCTTTCGCCGGGCGAGGAAATCTCGGGCCTGCCGAACGCGGTCGCGATGGTTGCGCTGATGGTCCTGTTCGCCTGGATCGCGGCATTCCCGCTGACCCTGGCGGTGACCTTCCTGCATCGGCGCGTGCGAGCCCTGGCCTACGTGTGCGGCGTGGTGCTGGCCCCACTGACCGTCTATGGGGCAGTGATCGGCGGGCTGTTCGGTCCGGTTGGCGTCGTGGCCTACCCACTCGTGCTGTCGCTCCCTGCCTGGATCGCGCTGGGAATAACCGTCCTCGTCCAGCGAAGGCGCTCCAACATGCGTCCGGCGGAGGGCGCCTAGAGGGTCTGACGCGGCTCGCCCGTCCTTTGGCTGTCTGCCGCTCGGGCGACCGCTTGCCGCAGCTCCTTCACCTCGGCGGCCTCGAGTTCTCGCGCCGCGCCGGTCGCCAAGTCGCCGAGAACCACCGAGCCTATGCGCACCCGCACCAGGCGGGTAACGCGCATCCCAACCGCCTCGAACATGCGCCGCACCTGGCGCTTGCGTCCCTCGGTCAGCACGAGCTGCCAGTCGCGCCCCACCCGCGCCGCGCGTCGAGTGCGAGCCGGTCGTCGGTCGCCGATGTCGACGCCTTGCCTGAGTCGCCGGGCCAAGTCGGGCGGCTCGGGTCCGCGAACCGTCACCAGGTATTCGCGCTCGTGGCCGAAGCGCGGGTGCATGAGCTGAAACGCCAGCTCGCCGTCGTTGGTCATCAACACCAGGCCCTCGGAGGCGAAGTCGAGCCGCCCGACCGGATACAACCGCTCACGCCGCAGCGCTTTGGGCAGCAGATGCAATACCGTCGGCCGGCCCTGCGGATCGCGGGTGGTGGTGAGCACGTGCGGAGGCTTGTGCAGGGCAATCACCGTCGCCGGCCGCGGCGCTGGCTCGATCCGCTTCCCGTCCAGTTGGACTTGCTGAAGCTCAGGGTCGACGCGAACACCGAGCGTCGTCACGACCTGACCGTCGACCGCCACGCGCCCGGCGCGGATCGCCTGCTCCATCGTCCGCCGCGACCCTCGCCCCGCCCGGGCTAGGAATACCTGAAGCCGCAGGCCGCGGTCGGCCGATCCTCGCTCGCGATCAGCGTCGGGCGATGACGTGTGTCCGTCGCGCGGTGACAAACCTGGCCCCCCGCCTTAGAGTGACCTGCGGAGCATACGCGCGCCGAGAACCCCGCCATGCAACGCCGGCTCTACCGCAGCCAGCATGACCGCCCGCTTACCGGGGTCGCGGGTGGCATGGCGGACTACTTCCAGGTTGATCCCACCATCATGCGCCTGCTCTGGGTGCTGCTCGCAATCTTCACCGGCGGGGTGGCCATCCTGGCGTATGTGGTGATGGCGGTGGTCGTGCCCGTCGCCCCGGCGCCCGCGCCCGGGATCGAACCCGGCGCAGTTGGCGGTGATGACGAATCGGCTGACGCGGGAGACCCGAGCGACGAGACCGAAGGAAGCGAAGGCGCGTCGCAACAGCAATCGGCGCCACCGACACCCGACGCCGCGCGAACGTATGAGCCTTACGCGTCTGGACAGCCGCCCGGCAGGGGAGGCCGTGGCGCGGGCGGTGTGGCATTCATCGGGCTGGCGTTGGTGGTCATCGGCATCCTGGCGCTGCTGGACTCCCTCGGGCTCTTCGCGCAGTTCGATGCGTGGCGGTTGTGGCCGCTGATCCTGATCGCCTTCGGCGCGTTCCTTGTCTTGAGGCGCCGCTGAGTGCCAGACCGCCGGTCGACCGCGTTGGCTCCGCTACACCTCGAACTCAGCCTCTGGATCCACCTCGAGCGGCGTCCAGCTTTCGCCCGCCAGGATGCGAAGCGTGATTTCGCTCACTTGCCGGATGTAGGGCTCTTCCCCCGGAATGAGCTGGCGCCCGGCGGCGCTTCCAGCCTCCACGCGCGACGCGCCGGGTCGCCGCACCAGCGCCGGAATCTGCTGAACCACTCCGGCGGCAAGACGCTGAAGGTCATCCGGGGCCACGGCGAGCAGCGCCCTCACCTCGGGATAGGGGGGCTGAAGCTCGAGCAGGTCGTGGGGACAGTGCCAGAGCCATAGCTCTTGGACCTCGAGATCGATCTGTCCGTTGGGGAGCCGGCAGCCGCTCTGCCGCCTGCCCAACGGCAGCGCCTCGCCCGCGCCCGGGCGCCGACCCAGCTCCTCTTCGGCCTCTCGCCATGGGTCGGGGTCGCCCACGCGCAGGTGCCCGGCCGAACTCGCATCCAGGCGATTGGGCCAGGAGGCCTTGAACGGCCCTCGCTGTTGCAGCACCAGCGCCGGTCCGGCGTCTCCAGCCGCCGACAGGAGCGCCCACACGGTGCGCGTGCAGTGCCAGTCGCCATCCGTGTGAATCGCGGCGCGCGACTTGACGAGTCCGGTTGGCGTCCCATCGGGATGCACCACGGCAAGTTGTTCGTCGTCTTCCGACGCGCCGGACGCACGATTCAACGCCATGCAGCAACTCCGGACGGTAACGGCCTGGGGATGCGTGGCACTCTAGCGTTTGCGAACTCGAAACGTCGGCCGTGGCGCGAGGCGGTGGTGGCATGCGGCTTGGATGCTGCGCGTCGCTTGACGTGCTGGACGCGGTGCGGCGTGCGGGATTCGCCTACGTCGAGCTCCGCGTCGTGGACCTGGTTCCCGACGACAAAGATGCGGTCTACGCGCCGATCCGCCGGCGCATCCAGGACGCGGGCTTGCCCGCCGAAGTCTTCAACGTCTTCGTGCCGGCGCACCACCCGGTTGTCGGACCGCGGCGCGATTTGCCCGCGCTGCGCGCCTACGTGGACACCGCCATGGGCCGCATGTCCGAACTGGGCGCCCGGCGGGTGGTCTTTGGCAGCGGGCCGGCCAGATCTACGCCACGCGGATTCGATCGGCACCAGGTACCGAGCCAGATTCTCGAGTTCCTGGCGCTGGCCGCCGACGCCGTCGCGCCCTACGACTTGGACATCGTGATCGAGCCGCTCTGGCGCGGGGTCTGCGACAACATCAACACCGTCCTCGAGGCCGCGGTCGTTGGCCGCCAGTCCGGAAGCTCCCGGGTGGCCGCCTTGGCCGATTGGTGGCATATGGCGCACGAGCGGGAGCCTCTGACCAACCTGGCCGAGGCACGCGATCGACTGCGCCACGTCCACGTGCCGGTCCCGCCGCTCCCCGGGTCTCCGCCACAGTCAACGGATGCCGGATTCCCCGAATTCCTCCGTGCGCTGACCGCGGTGAACTACACCGGCCGCGTCAGCATCGAAGACAACGGCAAGCGGTTTGACTGCTTCAGTCGCCAGGCGCCGCGGGCGCTGGCCTACCTCCGCGCGCACCTCCGCCGTTGAGTGCGCCGGCGCCCCGAGATTGGCAGTTCGCATTCGACGATCAAGTCGAGCGGCTGGATGCGGAGCATCGGCCGAGCCATGCCTTCCGGCCCGGCCTCGCGTTCGGTGCCTGGCGCGATGACCTGCGGGAAGCCATGACCACCCTGCTCGGCCCACTGCCCACTCCCATCGATCCCGAGCCCGTGGAGATTGAACGCACCATCGGCAGTGGGTACGTGCAAACGAAGCTCGTCTTTCGTACCGCGCCCGACGTTGACGTTCCGGCCTATCTGCTCGTGCCGGACGGCGTCGATGCCGACCACCCGGCGCCGGCCATTTTGGCGTTGCACGGTCACGGCGGGGGCAAGGGAGATCTCGTTTCCCCGGGCATCTACCACGCCTTCGCGCAGCGCTTCGCCCAGCGTGGCTACGTGGTCCTCGCTCCCGACGCTCCCGGATTCGGTGAGCGTGGTGAGCGCTTCCGCCGCTACGGCGGACGCGACGGCTGCAATATCAACTTTCTCAAGCTGGCCCTCTTCGGGCGCAACATCATGGCGCTCGCCCTGTGGGACGACCTGCGCGCCCTCGATCTCCTCCAGGCCCGGCCCGAGGTGGTTGCCGGCCGCATCGGCGTTGCCGGACTCTCCTTTGGCGGCACCCGCGCGATGTATCTGGCGGCGCTCGACGACCGCCCGGCGGCGGTGGTGGTAAGCGGCTACCTCACCACCTTTCGCTCGTATGCGCTCGACGCGGGCAATTTCTGTGGTTCCCAGTTTCTACCCGGCATTTATGCCATCGCCGACGTGCCCGATATCCACGGCTGCATCGCGCCGCGGCCGCTTCTGATTCAGGCGGGACGGTCAGATCGCGGCTTCGACATCGAGGCATCGCGGCAGGCCCACGCGCATCTCGCGGGCATCTACGCGGCGGCAGGTGCGCCTGATCGCCTGGATCGCGACGAGTTCGACGGGGGGCATGAGTTTCTGACCGAGGCGCCCCTCGAGTTCATGGATCGGTGGGTGCGCGCGGTGAGGCTTCGCGCCTAGCCGGCAATCAACCCGGGCGGACGCCAGGCATGGCCTGACGTCAGCCCGACGCCCTGACTGCCGGCGGTGCTTGCGGGGCTAGCCGAACCGGAGGAACTGGCCCTGAACCCAGTTCCCGTCCTCGAGCTCCCACCAGGTCACGCCGTCGACGACCCTGTTTTGGCCGGTCAGCTGCAGCCGAGTTCCCGCGGGTGCGACATAGGCCGGCTGGGCGTCGGCGCTCGGCTGGGGGCGCACGTTCAGCCCGCCTTCGGGCACGACCACGGCAGTGAGCTCGTCGTCGCTCGGGGCCTCGGTGGCCACGGCCGTTGCGGCGGGGGTTGGCGCCGGAGCGGCCGTCTCGGCCGGCGCCGGCGTGGCCGCTGGGGCGGGAGCCGCCGTGGCGCCCAATTCAAGGTACTGGCCCTGGACCCAGTTGCCATCCTCGAGCTCATGCCAGCGGATGCCGTTGATCTCCTGGACAACGCCCGTCAGGTCGAGCTGTTCCCCGCCCAGCGCGACGTACTGCACCTCGCTGGTAGTGGTGTTGGGCTCGTTGCGCACGTTCAGCCCGTCGTCGGGAATCACCACGCCCGTCAGCGCTCCGCCCGCGCCCGTTCCGGTGCCGGTGGGCGGCGCGTCGGCTGCGGGTGCGGCTGTCGCGCCAAGCTCCAGGTATTGACTCTGCACCCAGTTGCCGTCCTCGACCTCGTGCCACCGGATGCCGTCAATGTCCTCGAACACGCCCGTCAGGTTCAGCTGCGATCCGGCGCGCGCGACGTACTGCACGGTGCTGGTGGCGGTGTTGGGTTGGTCGCGAACATTCAGACCATCGCTCGGAATCACCACTCCCGTCAGGGCTACCGGTCGCGCGTCGAGGCGCTCGGCGAGCTGGCTCGGATCGGTCGGGATTTCAATGATCTGCCCCACGAAGATCTCTTCAGCATTGGGCAGCTCGTTGAACGCCACGATGTCGTCCAGGGATACGCCATAGGCAGCGGCAATTCCCGACAGCGTTTCATCGGCCTGCACCGTGTGCTCGATGGGTCCCGCGGGCGTCGGCGTCGCGGTTGGCGTTGGCGTTTCGGTGGGCTCGGCCGGCGCCGTCGGCGTCCGCACGATGACCGGAGTTTGGGTGGGGAGCACCTGCAGTGTTTGCGGGGTGGTCGTCGCGGGCGGCGGAGTCCCGCCTGGTCCCGGTGAGGTTGTAGCAGCCGGCGTCGCGGTGGCCTCGGCGCTGGTATCCGTCTCGCCATCGCCGCCGAACAACGTGATGATCAGAACCACGATGATGGCAATGACAAGCGCTGGACCGACAAGCAACGTGAGGAACAGCCGATACCTACGCAAGCTGTTCAAGGAGGCCCCCATTCATGGGCGAGCGAACGCTACCCCAACGCCTCCCCGCGCCTAGCGACCCCGCACGCCCGGTGGTACGTGCGTCCAAATGTCGACTAGACGCTGCCGACATTCTACACGTGCCCGAGGCCGGGCGACACTGTAACAGTTTCGCCCGACCTTGCACATCGTCCCGCCTTCCATCCGTGGCAAGGAGCCGCCTGCGCGGCGTATGGTTGGGCAGAATAGGGGCGAGCGGTCGATACGCGCCCTCGAGCTGCCGGAGAGGAAGGTTCATTTGGCCACACGACGTCGGGTATCGCTGAGTGATCTCTACGCCGACGCATGTCGTCGCGTCGATGTCACGCCCGAGGAGGCCGTGGGGTGCGAGCGAGTTGGTGACCGGCTGCGGCTGATGGTCACCAGGGATACGACAGTCGAGTTTCTGCTCGTCGAAGATCCCGAAAGCGATCGGCTGGTTCTCGGACCGACTATCGAGCAGTAGCGCGTCGCCGCGCGCAGCGGGCGATCGGCGAACGCCCCCGGTCCTGGCTTTGCGCAACTCGCACGCGCGGCTGTGTGCGCCCCCAAGCCATTGCGGGTCGATTCACGAGCGCTTGTGACCCGCGGCCGGCTACGACTCTCCCGCGCGACGGTCGAGCGCCGCGTTGGCCAGCCGCACCACCAGCCCAAAGATCACCAGCAGCGCCAGCAACGTCCCGGCGGGTCCCCAGGCGCCGAAGGTGATGGCCCACGTTCCGAGCATGAACACGCCCCACGCGCCACTGGCCAAGCCGAGCACGATGAGCGGAAACACGAGCAGAATCGCGATCGCCGTGTAGCCGGTGGAATGCCGCACGCCGGGGATGCGGCTCACGCCGAACGTTCGGCGACTCTCGCGGTCGAGGTGATACGCCGCGGCGAACCAGAATGCGCTCACGACCAGCGGCGCTCCCACCCACGCCGCCATCACGAGACTCAAGTCGGCGGCGAGGCGCGGATCATCCGGCGTTGGCAGCGGCGCCCAGCCAACGTCCATGGCCAGCACCCGCTGCACAGTGCCGAGGATTCCCTCCGGCCACGGCACGACCACCGAGACTATCGCCCACGTCAGGGCGCCCGCGACGATGAGCGCCACGGCGGCAATCGGCCGCTGCCAGCGCGTGCGGCCCATCCAGCGCGCAAAATCCTCCCACGTCTCGCGCAATGTCAACGGGCGGTCGGAATCCGCCGTCGACGGAGCCGCCCATGACGGCTCGGGCGCTCCCGGCCCTGCGTCGGCAAAGCGCTCCATGGATTCCGGCTCGCTGACGGCCCCCACGCCGCCATTGGAGGGCTTCGGGGCTTCGGCCTGTCGGCGCGGATCGTCGGCCGTCATTGCTGCGTCGACGCCAATGTGCCCATGTCGAGCATTCTACGCAGCCCGAAGGCGGCTACCGGTGGGGCTTAACGGTTGACAGCCGCGGCTCGGGGACGTAAGTACGGGGAACAAACAACTGTGCGGCGTTGAGCGAGACTAGTAGCCGTCCCTCACGTGGACAGCGAGCCGGCGGTGGTGCGAGGCCGGTGCGCGGCGGACGGCGAATTGCCCTCGGGAGCCGCTCGGCCGAAGCGTTGGCGTGTGTAGGTCGAGCCGGCTGGCCCCCGTTAGCGGGCCAGGGTGCTTGGGCACCCGCTGAGGTTGCGCGTCGCGAGGCCGCAACGCAGGAAGGTGGAATCACGGGAGCGCCCGTCCTTCGGGATGGGCGCTCCCTACGTGTTTGAGGGGGTTGGAGAATCGACGCGAGGAACGGCGGCGCGGCCGATACGCCGGAAGCCGCGGCCAAGCAGCGCCGCGGGCCGGAGTGGATGCGGGTGGTGCTCGACAAGGATCCAGCTGCCAAAAACGTGCTGGAGGTATTGCTCTATCCCAGCGTCCACGCGCTCTTCTTTCATCGGATCGCTCATTGGCTCTACCGGCGCGGCGTGCCCGTGCTGCCCCGCGCCGTCAGCCAGTTCGCGCGGCTGGCAACCGGTGGCATAGAGATTCATCCGGGCGCCGTGATCGGACGGCGCTTTTTCATCGACCACGGCTCGGGCGTGGTGATCGGGGAGACCGCGCGCATCGGCAACGACGTCATGCTCTATCACCAGGTCACCCTGGGCGCCACCGGGTGGTGGCGCGACGACGGCCTCGGCGGCAAGCGGCGACACCCGATCGTCGAGGACGGCGTGACCATCGGCGTTGGCGCCAGCATCCTCGGCCCCGTCACCGTCGGCGCCGGCAGCCGCATCGGCGCGCTGGCCATCGTCACCGAAGACGTGCCGCCGGGCTCCACGGTCGTCGGGCCCCGCGCCAGCTACGTGGAGCGCCGGGGCGAGCCCGTGCGGCGCCAACCGATCCGGCAGCTCGGCGAGCGACGCGACCCACCCGACTACGTGATCTGAGCTGGCCGATACACTGAGCGACCGCCGTTGGTCGTCGTGAGGCCGCCCGTGCAACGCATGTCCTCGCTGTTTGGTCGCACTCTGCGTGAAGACCCCTCCGACGCCACCGTCGCCTCCCACCGGCTCATGGTGCGCGGCGCCTTCATGCGCCCCCTGGGCGCCGGCATTTTCAGCTATCTCCCATTGGGCTGGCGCACCCTGCGGCGGATCGAGCAGGTCGTTCGCGAGGAAATGGATGCGATTGGCTGCCAGGAACTCCTCATGCCCGTCGTGCACCCGTCCACGCTGTGGGAGCGCACCGGCCGATTCGGCTCGCTCGGGCCCGAGCTGGTGCGCTTCAAGGATCGCGCCGATCGCAACATGGTGCTCGCCCTCACCCACGAGGAGATCGCCCTCGATCTCGCCGCGCGACTCGTGGGGTCCTATCGCCAGCTCCCGGCCAGCGTCTACCACTTTCAGACCAAGTTTCGCGACGAGCCCCGCCCGCGCGGCGGCTTGCTGCGCACCCGCGAGTTCACCATGAAGGACGCCTATACCTTCGACCCCTCGCCGGAAAGCCTGGACGCGACCTATCGGCAGTTCGTCACGGCCTACGTGCGCGCGTTTCGCCGCTGTGGGATCGAGCCGCTGGTGGTCGAGTCCGACGCCGGGGCCATGGGCGGCTCGGACGCCGACGAGTTCCACGCCCTGACGTCCGCCGGCGAGGACACGATCGTGGTGTGCCCCACCGGCGACTACGGGGCCAACCAGGAAGTGGCGACCACGCGGCCGCCCGAGCCCGACGCCGCCGAGCCGCTCCCCATGGAGAAGGTCGAAACACCCGGACAGGAAACCATCGCCGCCGTGGCGGGCCATCTCGGCATCTCGACCCAGCGCACGCTCAAGGCCGTCTTCTATTGGACCGGCGACCAGATCGCGTTCGTGGCCATTCGCGGCGATCTGGACGTCAACGAGGCCAAGCTGCGCCGCGCGTTGGGCGCGCCCGACATTCGGCTTGCCGCCGATCAGGAGTTGACTGCCGCCGGGCTCGTACCCGGCTACGCCTCGCCGGTGGGGCTCGATCAGGTCATCGTGGTCGTGGATCGCTCGGTGGAGCGCGCCGCCAACTTGGTTGCCGGCGCCAACATGCCCGGCGTTCACCTCTTGAACGTGAACTTCCCGCGCGACTTCACCGCCGACCTCGTCGTCGATATCGCCGATGTCGCTGCCGGGGACCCCTGCCCCAAGTGCGGTGCGGCGCTCGAGCTGCGGACGGGTATCGAGATTGGCAATACGTTCAAGTTTGGCGCCTACTACAGCGACAAGCTGGATGCCAACTTCCTATCGGAAGGCGGGTCGCCGCAGCCCATCGTGATGGGCTCCTACGGCATCGGGATCACGCGCCTGGCCGCGGCCATCGTGGAGCTCCACCACGACGATCACGGCATCATCTGGCCCGCCAGCGTGGCGCCCTACGACGTGCACCTCGTGCAGCTGGGTCAGGCCGAGGTGCAGGAGGCCGCCGAAAGCCTGGCCGACGATCTCGAAGCCGCGGGCCTCACGGTGCTGGTCGACGACCGAGACGAGAGCGCGGGGGTCAAGTTTAACGACGCCGACCTGCTCGGCATTCCCATTCGCTGCACCGTGAGCCGCCGCACGGTGCGGGCGGACGCCGTCGAGATTAAGCTGCGGCATGAAACTGAACGGGACCAGGTGGCGTCCTCGGGGGCGGTCGCGAGAGTGGTGGCGGAACACGGCGCGCTGCTGGCCGCGCTCAGTCCCAATGCTCCGGCCGGATAGCTCGCCATGGCAGAGGCAGCAGCCGTGAGTCTCCAGAGCCCGCTGCGGAGCTGGTGATGGCCGTCGCGCCCTCCAGTTCCGCCAACGGCGTGGTGTGGGATTTGTCCGCGCTATACGCCGGCCTCGACGATGCACGCATCGAGCGCGACCAGGACGACGCCGACGCCCGCGCCCGGGACTTTGCCGCGCGCTATCGCGGACGGCTCGGCGAGCTGTCGGCGTCCGGCCTGTGCGAGGCCCTCCACGAGCTGCAAGACATCTACGAGCTCATGGACGCGCCGGTGATTTACGCGCATCTGCGGCATGCGGCGCGCAGCGACGATCCCGCCGCGGGTCGATTGCTCAACAGCACCCAGGCGCGCAGCACCGAAATCCGCCGCCACCTGATTTTCTTCGACTTGGAGTGGGTGCATCTCGACGATGAACACGCCGCCGAGTTGATGGCGGATTCGCAGTTGGCTGAATTCGCCTATCTGCTCGAGCGCGAGCGCCTCACCAAGCCGCACCGCCTCGCCGAGGGCGAAGAGCAGGTGATGGACGAGAAGGCCAACACCGGATCGCGCTCGTGGTCGCGTTTGTTCGACGAAATCACCAGCCGCATCACCTGCGAGGTCGAAATCGACGGCGAGCGTCGCACGCTCACCGAAGCCGAGACTCTCGCCCAGCTCTACAACCCCGATCGGGCCACCCGGCGCAGCGCCGCCGCCGGTCTCACCGCCGCGCTTGCGGCGCACCAGCATCCGCTGACCTATGTCTTCAACGTGCGCCTGCAAGACCATGCCATCGACGACCGGCTGCGGCACTATCCGACGCCCATCGCCGCCCGCAACCTGGCCAACGAGATCGAGCCGGCGGCAGTCGAAGCGCTGGTGGCCGCCTGCGAAGACGGCTTCGGCATCGTGCAGCGGTACTACCGCCTCAAGCGGCGCCTGCTTGGCCTCGACGAGCTATTCGACTACGACCGCTACGCCCCCATCAAGGCCGACGACACCGTCTACTCCTGGGACCGGTGCCGCGAGATCGTCACCGAGAGCTACGCCGCTTTTTCGGACACGCTCGGCGGCATCGCGTCGCGGGCGTTCGAGGAGCGCTGGATCGACGCGGAGTTGCGGCTCGGCAAGCGCGGCGGCGCGTTCAGCGCCGGGTCGACGACGCAGACGCACCCCTACGTGCTCTGCAACTACACCGACCGCATCCGTGACGTCATGACCGTGGCCCACGAGTTGGGCCACGCGGCGCACCAGTTTCTGTCGCGCGGGGTGGGCTACTTGCAATCGCACACGCCCTTGACCACGGCCGAGACCGCGTCGGTGTTTGGTGAAATGCTGGTCTTTCGCCGGCTGCTCGAGGCTCAGCCGTCCGATGCGGCGCGCCTGTCGCTGCTGGCCAGCAAGATCGAGGATAGCTTCGCCACCGTGTTCCGGCAGATCGTCATGCACCGCTTCGAGGAGTCGGCGCATGCCGCCCGCCGCACCGAGGGCGAGCTGCCGGCCGAGCGCCTGAGCGAGTTGTGGATCGAGGCCAACGCGCCGATGCACGGCAACGCCGTCACGCTCACGGACGACTACCGCAGCTGGTGGAGCTATATCTCGCACTTCGTGCACTCGCCGTTCTACGTCTACGCCTACGCCTTCGGCGAGCTGCTGGTCCTGGCGCTGCTCCAGGTGTACGACGCGCGGGGCGCGGCCTTTGCGCCGGCCTATACGGAGATGCTCAGTCGCGGGGGCTCCGTCTCGCCTGAGGAGCTGGTCCGCCCGGTTGGCATCGATCTCAACGACCCGAGCTTCTGGTCGGGAGGAGTCGCGATCCTGGGCGACATGGTGTCGCAGGCCGAGGCTCTGGCCTCCCGAGGCGCATGAACGTCCGATCCCAGGTGCTCCAGGCCGCGCCGCCGCCCGCGGTCACGGCGCCGGATGCCGCGGCCGTGATCGCGGATGCGCTGGCCGAGCTCCCGCTCGATGCGTCACGCGTGCTGGTGCTGGCGCCCGACGACACGCGCAAGGTTCCCGTCAGCCAGACCTTCAAGGCTGTCTGGCACGCGCTCCGGGGACGCGCCGCCTCCGTCGAAGTCATGATCGCGCAGGGCACCCACGCGTCGATGCCGGAAGCCGCCAAGCGGCAGTGGGTATTCGGCGTCGACGCCTATCCCTCGGTCCCAATCCACGACCACGAATGGGGGCGATCCGACGCCTTGGTCGAAATAGGCTCCGTGCCGCTGGCCGAACAGCAGGCGCGTTTTGGCGACTACGGAGAACTCGCGCCGGGGCTGGGCTTCAACCGCGACATGCCGGTGCGGATCAACCGCCGGCTGCTCGACTGTGACCGCGTCATCCTGATCACGCGCGTGCAGCCGCACGAGGGCGCGGGATTCGCGGGCGGCGCCAAGCAAATCTTCCCGGGCGTCTCGGGGCCCGAGATGATCAATCTGCTCCACACCATCGGCAGCCTGCGCGGCGCACGGGCCATTCAGGGGGTGCTCGACAACCCCGTGCGCGAGCTGATCGACGACATGACCAGCAAAGTACCGGTTCCCCTCACCACCATTGCCCTGGTGGTCGACGACGCCACGGGGACGACGCGCGGCGTGTTCGTGCAGCCCGATGGGTGGCGCGAGGTCACCCGCGCGGCGGCGGCGTTGAGCGCCGAAGTCAACATCCGCTACACGGCCCGCCGCGTCTCGCGCGCCGTCGCGGCCACGCCCCGCCTCCCCGACGGTTCATGGATGTATCCCGAGCTTTGGACGGGCGCCAAGGGCGTGTTCCGCGGCGACGACACGGTCGCCGACGGCGGCGAGCTTGTCCTCTACGCCCCCGCCGTGCGGGAGATATCCGCCACCCACGGCCGCGCGATCCGCCAGGTGGGACTTCACGGTTGGCCGTATCTCCTGGCCCATCCAGAGGTCTGGCAGCCTCACGGCGTCAGTCCCCTGGCGCTTACGCTTGGCGTCTTGATCAAGGGCGACGCGCCCCTCGTGGACGGGCGCGAGACGCCTCGCATCGACGTTCGACTGGCCACTGCAATTCCGCCGGATGAATGCCGGGCGCTCGACGTGGGCTACGAGAGCCCCGAAGAAGTGGCGCGCGAAATCGACGAGGCGCCGGCCGACACGATCCACGATGACCGTCTGGTCATGCACAACGCCGGCAGCATCCTGTGGCGACATCGGTCGCCCAACGGCCAATCCTAGTCGTAGCGTCGAGGACCTTGGATAGGGCCGGCGCGATCGATTCTCACGATCAGTCGCCCGCCGCAATAGCGACCGTTGCGTATCATCCGACGAACCACGGCCGGCCCCACGCCTGGGCGCATTGACCATAGCTGAACAGCGCCCCGCGCCGACCCGGGCGCGCCGGCCGGGCCAGGAGGCGTGATGGCGGGTGAAGCGATCGTCCAACCCTCCGAGCAAGGCGATATGCCGACCGGAAAGGTCCCCGATCTCTCCGTCGTCATTCCGACCTACCGTCAATCGGAAGTGATCGGGCGACAGGTCAGCGAGGTGCTCCGGGCGCTGGATGACCTGGGCTGTGAGTACGAGGTTCTGGTGGTGGTTGACGGCGATGAGGACTGCACGGCTGCCGCGCTGGCGACTATCGCGCACGAGCGGCTTCGCGTGGCCGTGCAGGAGCGAAACTCGGGCAAGGGAGAGGCCGTGCGCCGCGGGCTGCTGGCGGTTGGCGGGCGCGCGCGCGCCTTTCTTGACGGCGGCGGGGACATTCCCCCGCGGTGTCTCGTGGAGGCCTATCGTCTCCACCTCGCGTCAGGCTCCGACATCGTGGTCGGGTCCAAGCTCCACGCGCGGTCGGTTGTCGAATATCCGCTGGCGCGCCGGATCTATAGCTGGGGATATCGCCAGCTCACGCGCCTGCTCTTCGGGCTCACCGTGCGCGATACGCAAGTCGGACTCAAGATCTACGCGGCGCCGGTCGTCGAGCGCGTGTTTCCCCACGTGCGCACGTCGGGATTCGCCTTCGACATCGAGGCGCTGGCGATGGCTATCCGGCTCGGCTTCCGCACCATCGTCGAGGCGCCCGTGATCGTGCGCGACCGATATCCGAGTACGATCCGACCGGCCACCGTCGCCACGATGTTTGTCGAGACGCTGATGGTCGCCGGGCGTTTGCGCAGGTTCGACCCCGAGTAAGGCTGCGACCGGTCCGGCGTCGGGAGGCTCTCACCTGTGCCGTCGTGGGCTGCTTTGGGCATGCGCGAGCGCAGGGTATGTTTTGAGGCCGTGGGCAACGCTGTCGGGAGTGACGGCTATGGAAGGATCGGACTAGCGGTGCAGGGAGGTTCGCGCAGCGACGCGGAGGACGGCCTGGCGATCACGCTCGGCGTCGAGGAGGAGTTCTTTCTCGTCGACCCCGCGTCGCGTGATCTGCTCGCGGATCCCGACGTTCGCATCTTCGAGACTGCCGCGGCGCATAGTGGGCCGCACAAGATTTCACGGGAGCTGCTGCGCACGCAGGTTGAGGCGATCTCCCGGGTGTGCGCGACAGTGGCCGAGATCCGGGCCGCACTGCTCGAGACCCGCCGGATAGTCACCCAGGCGGCTGAGACCTATGGCGCAGCGGTCATGGCCGCCTCCACCCATCCCTTCGCGCAGTGGAGGGCGCAGGCCACCACCCCGCGCGAGCGTTACGAACGCTTCACCACCACCTATCAGGAGAGCGTCCGTCGGTTCCTGATCGGCGGCATGCACGTCCACGCCGGGTTTGGCGACCCGGATGAGCGGATTCGCGTGATGACCGCCATGCGGCGCCACCTGCCGCTGCTGCACGCGCTCTCCACCAACTCGCCGTTCAACGGCGGCCACGACACCGGATTCAAGTCGTACCGCCTGAACCTGGTGGGCAACCTGCCGCGGACCAGCCTGCCCGGCCCCCTGTGGTCGCGCGCCGAGTATGACCGGCTGGTGGCCGACTATCAGCGTATGGACTTCATCACCGACGGCAGCGAGCTGTGGTGGGACATTCGCCCCTCGCACGCCCATCCAACCATCGAGATTCGCATCTGCGATGTCTGCACGCGCATCGACGACGCCATGTGCATCGTGGCCATCTATGCGTGCCTCATTCGGCGGCTTCTCCGGCAGCATCGGGACGGCGCCCTACCGCCGGAGCCACCGACCGAGATCATTGCCGAGAACCGCTGGCTGGCCCAGCGCTACGGCGTGGTCGCCTTCTTTGGTGACGAGCGTGGCGGTGGACGGAAGGACATCAGCGACTTGACGGACGAACTCGTGGAGGACTTGGCCGAGGACGCCCGCGCGCTCGGTTGCGAGGACGAGTTGCGCCACGCGCGCACCATCATCCGCGAAGGGACCGGCGCCGACCGGCAGCTTGACCTCTATCGCCTGCGGCGACTGGAAGGAGATACGCGCGAGGACGCCCTTCGCCGCGTGGTCGATCTGGTGCTTTCGGAGACCCAAGCAAGCGTTGGGGACGCAATCTGAGGCTGCGGCCGCCGAGATTCGCCCTGCCGTCCCCCAAGCGCGACGAAAGCTCAGGCTAGGATGGCCGAGGCCGCGAACGCACCAGGCCGCCCACGAAGTGCCAGCCGTAGCAGAGGTGGCTGGCGATGATCGTGGGGAAAACGGCCGCTCCGATCCCCACGCTGCGCGAGCCCCATATTGCAAGCAACGCGCCTCCCACTACCGCCACGCCGTACAGCGCCAGGCTGGCAAGAAGCAGCGCGCGAACTGGTTCGATCCACACCGACGCCACGGCGCCGATGACGAGCCACAACAGCCACAGGCTGGGGATGAAGTATTGGAGTCGACGCGAGGTTTCCGGAAACACGCGCGCGAAGTAGCCGCGATGCCGCCCGTAGTGCGCGATCTGACCGAGATGGCCGCGCATCACGGGCCGGCGATGGTGATACACCAGCGCGCCGGGCTCGTAAAGGATGACGCCGCCTCGGCGAACGATCTCGAGGCATAGCTTGGTGTCCTCCCCGGGATAGAAGGCGCTGTCGAATCCGCCGACGGCCTCGAACGCCGAGCGCCGCACCATCAGGTTCATCGAGGGATAGTCGTCCACCGCCCGACGTCGGCCCGGAACGTAGCGGAATCGGGCGGGGCCGGACACGATCCACGATGCGTAGGTCCACCCCGAAACCTGCGCGCGGAATCCGTCGTTTGGCGGCGTGACGCCGGGCCCGCCGATCGCCGAAGCGGTTGGGTTCTCAAAGTGGACCTGGGCCGCTTCGAGCCAGCCGGGATCGGGGTAGGCGTCGTCGTCGAGGAACGCCAGCCACGCCCCGCTGGCCGCTGCCGCCCCCATGTCGCGCTTCTGCGCCGGTCCAACCGGTCCACTGACGATGCAGCGCGCCCCGCCCAAGCTGCCCGGCGGCGCCTCATCGAGCACGACGATGGTCTCCCGCGGCGGACGCGTCAGGGTCGCAATCGCCGCCAGCGCCTCGGAGAGACATGCGGTTTCGCGCGCCGCGACGATGATGATGGACACGTCCACGAAGGGTGCACCGCGCGGCGCCCGGTGTGCGTGATGATCCGCGGCGGGCGCCGGGGGCGGTGGTTCGGAATCACCCATGGTGTTCTAGAATCATAAAGCCGACGTGTTCCGCGGCGGAACAGGTTTGACGCCAGTCCATTGATGCTGCGGCTTCACCACTTCTGGAACGATACCCCCGCGTGAGAGTTGCAATCAGCTTTCCGCCCTTTGAGAGCGCCAAGGGTATCCCGCTCCTGAGTCAAAACCGGCAATACCAGGTCTTCTCGACGGGTCGCAGCGAGGGCCGTGGGATCGTCGGCGCGCTGAATCAGTTCGTCGGCGACAACGCGACCGTTATCTTTCCCGTGTTGCCGGCGTTGGCGGCCACGCTGCTGCAGCGGCATGGCCACGAGGCCGTGTGGCTCGACGGAATCGCCGAAGGTTGGGACTGGGAAACCTATTGCCGCGAGGTCGAGCTGGCCCAGCCCGACCTGATGATGATCGAGACCAAGACGCCCAGCGCACCACCCCTCTACCAGGCAATCACCGACCTCAAGTCGCGGTTTCCCACGATGACCATCGCGCTTGTCGGCGACCACGTCACCGCGTTTCCCGAAGAGCCGTTCCTCTTCTGCCCCGTCGACTACGTGATCCGGGGCGGCCAGTTTGACTTCGCCATATTGAATCTCGCCGACTTCCTCGAAGGTCGCGACGACCTCGGGGGCGGCGTGTTCTGGCGGCACGACGAGACCGAGATCGTCAACTCCGGCGAAGAGCCCGACCCGCCCGTGCGGGAGGCCGTGCGGCCGCACATCGATCGCCAACTGGCGAAGTGGGAGCTCTATGCCTATCGCAACGGCAACTTCCTGAAGAAGGGCACCTACGGCTGGGCCACCGGCGCCACCAGCGCCGACTGCTGGTGGCGGCGACGCGTGCCCGGCGGGCCGCGTCGCGGCGGCGGAGGCTGCACCTTCTGCTCCTGGACCAGCATGCTTCCAACCTGGTCGGTGCGGCCGGTCGACGACTACCTGGATGAGCTGGAACAGCTCGTCGATCTGGGCGTCGAGGAGGTGTTCGACGACACCGGCACCTTCCCGGCGGGGCGCTGGCTCACCGACTTTTGCACCGGATTCCGCGAACGCGGCCTGCACAAGGTCCTGATGATGGGCTGCAACATGCGGGCCGACGCCCTCTCCCAGGCCGAGTACGAGATGCTCGGCGCCAGCAACTTTCGCTTCATCCTCTACGGCATCGAGTCGGCCAATCAGCGCAGCCTCGACCTCCTCAACAAGGGCACCACGGTTCGCCAGCAGTGGGAATCGGTGAAGTGGGCCAGCGAAGCCGGGCTGGAGCCCCACGTCACGTGCATGGTCGGCTACCCGTGGGAGACGTTCGAGGAGGCCAAGCGGACCATCGACTTCACGCGCGAGACCTTCGACCGGGGCTGGATCAACACCCTGCAGGGCACCATCGTCATTCCCTATCCGGGCACCCAGCTCTACGCCCAGGCGCGCGAGCACGATTGGCTGCGGTTCGACGGCCCGGAGCATTGGGAGCGCTTTGACATGCGAGAACCCGTACTGCGGTCGCCGATTCCCACGGCGGAGATCATGGGGCTGGTGCAATCCCTGTACACCAGCTTCCTCACGCCGCGCTACGTGACCCGCAAGCTGCTGCACGCGGGCAAGAGCCGCGACCACTTCCGCTACTACGTGGTTCGCGGGTCGCGCTACATCGTGGGCCACATGCTCGACTTCCGGAAGGGGCAGCTGGAGGCGGCCGCGAACGGCGCGGAGTCGGCGGATACGGGCGTGGCCGAGCTTCCCGCCCGGCTCTTCACCGCCGGCGGGTCAACGGCGCCGATCGACGCAAGCCTGCTTGAGCCGGCCGCATCTGAGGTCGAATCGGCAATCGTGGTCAGCTAGCGACGTTCACCCAGTTCGAGGGCATTGCTGCAGTATCGAGCTGCGACGGTGGTAGCATCGCGCGCTCGCTGCCTTGGCGCTGACCCTCGTGCGAATTCTGCTGATCATGAATGGTTTGGTTCGCGAGCAAATCGACGGCGGGTGCGTCCGGATCATCGAGATCGCGAAGCAGTGGCAGAAGGCCGGACACGACGTGCATCTCATGGGTAGCGAACAAGCGGCCGCTTCCTGTGAGCAGTGGGGTTTCGTGCCGACGCTCCATACGAGCAGTTGGCGAGGCGGTGAGGGCCGCTGGTGGCTGGCACTGCACTCGATTACGGTTTGCCTCTTTCTTCCGCTCTCCCTTTGGCGCTTGAGGCCAGACCTGATCGTCACGTCGCACGATCAGCCCTACGACGTGTTGCCTGGCGTCATGCTCAAGATTCAACGCTGGACGCGCGTGCGACTGGCTGTCTCTGTGCCCATGATGATGCGGTGGAGGTTTTGGCGGCGCAAAGGGCCGCGTTGGTACAACGCGCTTGCCTTTCTCGTAGCCCAGCGGCTGTCACTGCTCTTTGCGGCGCTGTTCGCCGATCGCACGCTTGCTTTAGGTCGCGACACGGCGCGTCAGCTTCGGCGAACTGGATTCCCAATGCGCCGTGCTGCCGCAGTTGCCGCCGGTGTCGACCTGGCTGGCATCAATGCCGCTGTCCAACGTCCCGTGGGCATGACTTATGAAGTGGTGTCGGTCGGGCGCTTGGCTGCATCCAAGGGAGCGTTGGATCTCATGGATGCGTGGCAGTTCGTCGTCGCCCGGAATCCAGACGCCAAACTTGCCGTGATCGGTGACGGTCCTGACGGCGAGGCGATGAAGGATCGCGTAAAGCGTTACGGCCTCGAGGACAGGGTCGATTTTCTCGGCCCGATTCTGGATACGACCGAGAAGTTCAGATGGATCAGCGCGTCAAGGCTTTTTGCACTCCCATCGCACGAGGAGAGCTGGTCAATCGCGATGGGGGAAGCGATGGCACTTGGCACTCCTGTGGTCGCCTATGACCTCCCGGAATTGCTGGAGGTGTGGGGAGATGCTTTCCACGCCGTGCCCGAGGGCGACATTCCGGCGTTTGCCAACGCCGTTTCGTGCCTATTGGCGGACGATGCGGGCCGTCGCGAGCTTGTCGAGCGGGGATTAGCCCGGGTGAGTGAGCTTGACTGGTCCGTTATCGCGGAGCGAGAGCTCCAGTTGCTCATGGGAGACCTCGCTGGTGACGACCCGCTCGGCGTGGACCCCCGGCTGGTGGCGTCGTCGACGTCACGCGCAACTTCCGACCGGCCAAATCCCAGGGCGCCTGACGTCGCGGCCGATTAGGTGTTCGTCCCCGTCACCCACGGCTCCGCGGTCGTAAACATGGCACAGCGCTGAGCGAACTTTCGCCTAGCGTGCGTCAGGCCGCGGGGGCGCCCACCGGATCGGATGTTGGCGGCGTTGAGGGCGGGTCGCCCGATACGCTGAACTCGAATGACGCTGGGCCCTCGGGGCCGCGTGTGGTCGCCCGCGACACGGTGGTGCTTGGCGGCCTCAACCTGCTCGCCAGCCTGACATCCTTTGGGTTTCAGTGGGCCATGGCGCGCATGCTGTCGCCGGGCGACTATGCCGACTTGTTCGCCGTGCTGGCGCTGTTCGCGGTGCTGTCGGTGCCTTCGCAACTCCTGCTGCCCATCGGCACGCGCGTCACCAGCCTCGCGGTCGTGGCGCGAGGGCGCACAGCCGCTCTCGACATCCTGCGGCGGTCGCTCATCCGGAGCGCGCTGATTGGCTTGGTTGCTTGGATTGTCGTCGCCGCGACAAGCGGCGCCATTGAATTCTTGTTGGGAACCGACAACCGAGCCGCGGTCATCTGGTTGGGCTGCGCGGTGGCCATTGCCTTTGTGGTGCCGTTCACCAAGGCCCTGTTGACCGGGCTGCGGGCCTTCCTCTTGCTCGGAGCGTCCAATCTGGTGGATGGAGCGCTGCGCGCGGGGATTGGCGTCGGGCTGGTGGCGCTTGGCTTCGGCGTGGCGGGCGGCATGGCCGCGTCCGCACTGTCCGGTCTGGTCGGGGTCCTTGTCGTGGTGATCGCCGCGCCCTACATCGCTCGGGCGACCACCGAAGCGCCGGTCGAAGCCCCGCCGGATTCGAGCGGGATGTCCGCCCACGTGCGGGTGGGGCTGTTGAGCCTGTCACTGGCGATTCTGATGAACGTTGACGTCTTGGTCGTACGGCACTTCTTTGACGATGCCAACGCGTCGCTCTACGCCGCCTCCGCGCTCGTCGGCCGCATCGTCCTCTTCGCCTCGGCGCCCGCGGCGCAGGTGGTGCTTCCGCACATCATTCGACACGTGGCCGCCGGTGAGCCGCTGACGCGCACCTTCGCGGTGACGGCGGCATTCACGGTGCTCATCAGCGGCGGCGCGGCGCTGATCATCGTGGTCGCCCCCGAGTTCGTGTTTCAGGTCATCTTCGCGGACCGCTACGTTCCTGATCCCCCGCTGGTCTGGGGATACACCCTGGTCGGGTCGCTCCTCGCGCTTTTGACCCTCCTGACGTATTTCCACATTGGGGCCGGTACGCTTCGGGTATGGCTTGTGCTCGTCCCGCTGAGCATGGCGTGCGCCGTGACGCTTTGGCTGCAGCACGAATCCCTCACCGCGGTCGCGTGGACGCTGGATGCGTTCCTGGGCGCTGGGGTCATCGCGATGCTTGTTTGGGCCGTGCTGGTGCTCCGGCGCGACCGCGCCCGCGGGGGACGTCAGCCGGTGGAGACAGGCACGCGCCGTTCGTGAGTTTGCCCCCCGTGTTGTCTGGGCAGTTGGAGCTCTCACGCCAGTGACGGGCGGACCGCCTAACGCCGGGACCATGAGCTTCGGGTTCGCATGAGCGCAAGCGCCATGCCGGCCGCGGCAAACCGCGGTCCTTCAGTCGCGTCTCAGGCGCTGCGGCGGACATTTGCCCAGGTTCGGAGGCTGATCCACCGCCACCCGGACGCGGCGGCCTACGCGGCCATCGTGCTGCTGGTGGTGATCTGGCACCGCGGCTTGATCTTCGATCCCGGCTACCTCGGGCTGCGCGACGACTGGACCACTCCGTTTGCCGCCTGGCAAAACACCGACTTCGCCCTCGATCGGCTCTCGGCGTGGCAGACCAACTACTTCGGGCAATCCGAGGAAGAGCGGGCGATGAGCCAATACCTCCAGCTCGCCTTGGGAGCCTTGACGCTCATTCCCGGCATCGACGGCTGGTTCACCTCGCGGGTCTCGATCATCTTTCTCGGGCTGGCCGGCGTCTTCATGTACCAGGCCGCCAAGCGCTTCGAGTTCGGCAGGCCCGCGGCCTTCACGGCCGCAGTCGTCTACATGACGACGCCGTTCTTCTTGGATGCCTTCATCACCGGCTACGCCGCCATGCTCATCAGCGTGGCGCTGCTTCCCAAGGCCCTTCAGGTTGCGCATGAGACCTTCGACCGCGCGCCGGGCGTCCGCGGATTCGTGCGCGGCAGCCTGTGGATCGGCCTGGCTGCCAGCTCGGTTCACATGACGTTCATCACGACCGCCGTGGTCGGCGGCTATGCACTCTTTCGGGCATTCACCGCGTCGGGCACGTGGGGCCAGCGCCTGCGGCGACTGGGACTCATCGCCGCGATGGGGCTCAGCGTCATCCTGTTGCACCCGGCAATCTCCTTCATTACCTGGCAGCTCATCGTGGTGCCCTCAGCCAATCAGGTCATGTCGGCATGGAGCCTCGAGGCTGCCGCGCAGTGGATCAAGGGCGCCGCGCCGACCCTGGCCGAGGCGCTGACCCTGACCGGTCCTCCCTACAACTACTCGCAACATCCCGAGGGTCCACTTGCCGCCGGCAGCGGCGTTCGGCTCGTCGCGCGCGGCCTCATGACGGGACTGGCACTGGTTGCGCCGGTGCTGCTGTCTGGGCGTGCCCGGCAGCGTGCCCTGCTGGGCGTGGTCGGGTTTCTCGCTCTGGTGCTGATCGGGAAAGGATTCAACGAACCGTTCTCCGTCATCCAGGATGCGATCGACGACACGGTGGTGGGCGCGATCTTCAGGAACATCCGCTACCTCACCGTTGGGGCGGGCCTGCTGCTGGCCTTGCTGGTGGGGCAAAGCGTCGCCCAGCTCGCGGCGCGGCCGCCCGATGTGTGGCGCCGCGCGGGCGGCATTCTGGTCGGGGTAGTGGTCGCGGCCAGCACCCTGCCGTTTTGGAATGGCAACCTGGCGGGCCACCTGCCGCCCTACACGATCGACGACGACACCGTCGCCGCGCTCGACAACCTGCGCGCGCTGCCTCACAACGACCGCATGGTCCACTTGCCGATGTTCTGGCCGAGCAGCTATCAGAGCAGCACCGGTCGATTCTCAACCCAGGGGAATCCCCCCTCGGTCGTGCAGCCGCCCAAACGCTCCATCTGGGGTTCGGCGGCATCCACCCTCAACGGCCCCTGGACCGCCACGCTCAATCACGGTTTCTATGGCCCGAACCGCTATCCGGTCGACCGCCTCTTGGCGTACGGCCGCTTTCGCAACGTCATGCTCGATCCGCATTGGGAGAGCACGCACGCCGGCTTCATCGTGCCGACCGGCGAGCCATGGTTGGCGTGGCAGGAGCGTCGCCCCCGCCCGCAACTCGCCCTGGCGGCGCAGCCGGGCCTCGACCGTCTGGATGACCTGTCCGTGGGCCAGGTCGAACTGTATGAAGTGACCACCGCCCCGGCATCGCGATTGGGTGTGCCCGCGCGCGTCATCGTCGGGTCGCCGTCGCTGCGCCCACTCGTCACCGCCTGGCATATGTTCGCCGACGCGAGAGCCGTGTCCATCGCCAGCGGCGAACTGGGAGTGCGCGGGATCGACGGCGCGCCCGGCGGCGCCGTCCGAGCCGCGACGGAAATCTGGTTGGGCGCCGACCCGCTTGACCTGGTGGCCAACTATCTGCCCGAGAAGACGGTGGCGAGCCCGGCGGACCAGGTCTGGCCGCAAGTCCCGGACGCTACGCGGGAATGGGTGGCGCCCTACAAGAACGCGTGGTGGTACGCCGATCCAGAGATCGCGGATATGACGCGCGGACTGCTCACCCGTGCCGACGGCGCGGCCTTCACGATTACGGTCGATACCACCGGCGCAACCGACGAGCTGTGGATTCGCCACTTTGTGAGCCCCGAGGGCAGTGCGCTGGAGGTCGTGTTGAACGGGCGATCCGTGGCTCGCATCAACACCCGCGAGGCCGCCGGCTACGGCTATCGCTGGACGCGGGTTGACGCGCCGACCGACCGCGCGGGCCCCCATGCGGTACAGGTGCGAACCGATGGCCGTGGGCTCAATGCCGTTTCGCGGCTGGCCTTGCTGTCGGCGTCGGAAATTCAGGCAGCCGAGCGGGCGGCCGCGCGGGCGCTGGCTGAGCTTCCGGTCTTCACCGTGTTGCCGGACCTGGGGACGACGGATGGCGACCGCACCTTTCAGCTGGCGCGTGCCGGCGGGTACACCGTGCGCCTCGCTGCCCCGCCGGGCCTGCAACCCGCGATCAGCATCGATGGCTCGCCGGTCCCACTGGAACGCAGCGGAGCTGAGCTGGGTTACGACATTTTGGAAGGGGTTGCGGAGCTCGACGCCGGACTGCATCGCCTGACCCTGAGGGCCGCACCGCCGCCGGAGCCTCTGGTCAGCGTGAGCCATCAACTCCCGGAGGCCACGGACTTCCAGCCGTGCGAGACCTCCACGTGCGCCGGCGCCGTCCGAGTCGAAGCGTCGGTGCCGTCCGATGGCCGAATCGTCTCCTTTGCCGGTCGAGTCTCCACCGGCGCCGACGGCGTCAACGTGATCGGCGCTCAGGCGTACCCCTACGTCGCGCACGAGATTCAGCGCGAGTTGGCCAATCAGCGCGACAGGCCCGTGCGGGTCGAGGTGCCGCTCGATGCCGGGTCGCCCGTCGCCTCGCTTGACGTGCAACACCTGCGCGAAGGACTGCCCGGCCTGGAGTTCGAATTGCTTGAGGTTGGAGTCTCCCCACTGCCGCATAGCCTCACCGTCGTCCTGGCGCATGCGCCGCAATCGCCGCCACCCGCCGGTGGCGCGCTCGCTCTGACCGACGAGGGCTTTGGCTGGGCAGCCGCGGAGTACCGTGGCGAGCCGCGCGAGCAACTCGTCAGGCTTGACGAACGATTCGACCCGCGCTGGGTGCTCCAGGTCAATGACCAGCAGGTAAGCCCGGAGCGCCATGTGGTTGTCGACGGGCACTTCAATGGGTGGTTCGTGAATCTGGCGCCCGGGGACGTGGTGACGGCGACGTTCACGCCAAACTTCGGGTACTTCTGGATTCTGATGGTGAATCTCGGGTTCCTATTCGGCATGCTTCTCTTTGGCTGGGCGCCGATGCCGCGCCGGTGGTGGCGGCGGTCGGCGTGAAACACCGCAGGCTTAGCGCGCCGGTGGCCTGGATGGTCGCGGCGGTCCTCAGCGTTGTCGCCGCCCTTGGCTGGCCCGCGGGGCCGCTGGCTGTCGGCGGCGTCGAGGGCGAGCCCTTTGAGATTGGGCCGCTGCTCCCGGGGTGGAGCCTGCGACAAGCGCTTAGTCCCGAGCACGGGCCAGAGCTTTTTGTCGGATTTCAGGCGCGTCCATCTGGGTCTATCGAGTCTCCACCGACGCTGGAAGTGCGACTCGAGCGTGACGACACCGTGCTTTGGGCCGACCGGTTGAGCCTCACGCGTCAAGGAATGACGGAGTACCTGGCCACGTTCCCAGTGCCAATCGACGGTACGGGCTACATCCTGGCAGTGCGCGTCCTTGATTCGCCTGGCGGGGGAGTCGTGCTGCGCGGCGTCGATATTGGTGATCCTGACGCCAAGACTCAGCTCACCATCATGGGGCAGCCATTGCGGGGCTTCCTGGCGCTCGGCCACCGGATGTTTCAACGCTTGCCACCGGCGCTCCACCTGGATGCCGTCGCGCCTCGGCTGGAGGGATGGACCCTGGCCGCGGCAGCCGGAGCGGGCATTCTGGCCGCGCTGGTGGGCGCCGCCGGCGCCATACGGCTTGTCAGTGTCTACGGGCGCGTTACGACCGGTGTCACGGCTTTCGCAAGCGTCGCAGCCCTCGTGGTTTGGCTCTTTGTGGCTGCGGCCCACCTCAGCGTGCCGCTCGACACCGGAGCCGACATCGGCATCCTGCAAGGTCTAACGCCGACAGGCATCGCCGCCCTGCTCGCGTTTCCCGTCGTCGTTATCGCCGGGCTCGGCGTGATCGTCGTCGCGGCGCCGCGGGCTGCCGTCGAGAGTGCCGGCCGGGTCGCTCGGGGCCTGTGGCTGGCGTCCATCGCCGCGATCCGGCACTGGTATTTTGCTCCGATCCCCCTCGGAGGCGCCGCTGCCGCGGCCGCGATGCAGGAGGCTCATGACGTGGCGACGACCTTGGCATTTCTGACCGGCGCATGGGCGCTGCTCGCCGCGGTGGCTCGGTCGACTGTCTCTCGGCTACGCGGCGACGGGCTTGCTGATGAGGTAGTCCCCGAGGGTGAGGAAGGCTAGGTCGCTAGCGAGCAACGTGCGCAGCGCGTCGTCCGGTGAGTTCACCATCGGGTCGCCGTGGAGATTCAGGCTGGTGTTGAGCACCGCGCCGATTCCGGTGCGAACGCGAAAGCGCTCGATCACGCGGTAGTAGTCCGGATTCGTTTGGCGCTCAAGAATCTGAGCGCGGCAGGTGCGGTCGTAGGGGTGAGTCCCCGCGGCGATCTCGTGCCAACGCTCTGGAACGGATTCGAAGGCGAGCATCATGTGCGGCGACCTTGGGGCCGGGGGTGTCTGCAAATAGGTCGTCGCCGACTCGGCGAGAATCGTGGCGGCGAAGGGCATCCAGAAGTCCCGACTCTTGATGCGCGTGTTGATCTCGCGCACGCTGTCGTGCCGAGACGGGTCCGCCAGGATCGAGCGATTGCCCAGGGCGCGGGCGCCCCACTCCATGCGCCCGTGGAATCGGGCGACGACGTGACCATCGGCGAGCAGGGCGGCGGTATGGTCGGCGATATCCGTGGGACGTTCGACGCGGAGTCCGTGCTCGCCAGCCGCTCGATCGACGGTCTGCTTGATATCGGCGTCACTCCAGCCTGGCCCGAGATAGAAGTGGTTGGCCTGATGAAACTGCGGGTGACTCCCGGCAGCGGCACAAGCGTCCATGTACCCGAGAAACGCGGCTCCGACGGCGCAAGACTCGTCACCGCAACTCGGAATGGGCGTGACCGTGCGAGCCCAGGGTTGCTGCGCGACTCGCATGTTGGCCTTGACGTTCATGAAGACCCCGCCGCCGAGCCCGATATCGACGCCATCGCGGTCGAGGCCCAGATGCCCAACCCAATCGGACATCCACTCGAGAATGGTCTCCTCACAGAGCCGTTGCACGGCGCCGCACTGGGCATCGAATCGGAACTCCCGCAGGTAGTCGTCGATGAAGCGATGCACCAGGCGCGTTCCCCGCGCCGCGGCAATGGAGGGTGCACCGGACCGATCCTTCGCCACCCAGAGCAGCGATCGCAGGCGGTCGTAGCAGGCGTCGCGCGCGCTGGCATGCGCGTATGGAGCCATGCCCATCACCTTGAATTCGTCCTGATGCGGCGTCATGCGCAGGTGGCCGGTCACTCCGGCGTAGACATGACCGAGCGAGGCGTTGCGCGACACGGTCCCGACACGTTCGGGCGGCTGCCCGTTTCGATACCACGCAACCGATCCACTCAGGCCGTCGCCCTCGCCATCCAAAGTGAAGGCCAACGTTGGCTCGGGGCCGATCAGCGGAGCCAGGGCCATGGCGTGCGCGGTGTGATGGTCGTAGAAGCGCATGCGCCCCGTGTCGGTTCCGGTCGCCCGAGCGATCGCGGCGGCGCGGGTGCGCTGGAGCAACCGCCGACCAAGCCGCCGGGCGGCGTCGGACGGCAGCGTCAGCGCCCGGCTTGCCGGCCAGCGCCGCTCGATCGACGCCAACAGGCTCACGGCGGCGCCATAGGCGTCATAGAACCGCCATGTCGTCGGTGACGCACGCACGTCATCGACGGTCGGCATCACGCCGTCACGGGTGCTGATCGCAATCGAGTCGACGTCGTCGATCGTGAGGCTCTCGGTCGCCAAGACTGCTTCGACCGCGTGAAGCGGAATCCCGGCCTGGTTCTTCTTGCGGGTTAGTCGCTCCTCGGCACAGGCGGCCCGGAGCTCGCCGTCCACGACCAGCGCGGCCGCGGCCACCATGCCGTCATGAATGCCGAGCGTGACGATTGGCGTGCTGGTCATCCGCGGCGCTTCAGGAGCAGGTCGGCTGCGCGCCGGATATTGCTGCGCCGGGCACACCCTCAGCGAGGGGCGGCGCTGGATGCCTGGGATGTGGTGAGTTGATCATCGCCCGGTCAGACGAGGCCATGGCCAGAGAGCGTCACTTCGTCCCGGCCGGCGGTGTTCGTCCCATCATCGTGCCGTACCCGCGTTGGCCCGTCTAGCACCGCAACCGATGTGATGGCTGGACCGCTATTCGGTTCAGCGGGTGTTTCCGAGGCCCAAACCGCCACCGGCGCAACCCGAGAAACGCCAAGTGGAGCTCGGACATTGAGATTCGTTGAGAATGATGTATATCCATCGAATTAATATTGCATTATTGTGCGAATACAGATCGTGATTGTCCGACAATGGTTTTGCAAAGAATCCCAGGATCTCAATGAGAGTTAATCAAGAGATGGCATTCATCGAGCGTCGCAAAACTTGCGCGGATCCCCGCGGGGATCTCTGGCGACGCAGCCGGCCGTTCTGCTAGCTTCGCCTGGTTGACGGAGAGCCGGGGCCCGGAACCATACGCATTCTCTTGATCGTGAACGGCATTGCCGGGCAAAGGGCTGTCGGTGTGGCCGGCGGTGACATCCGAGTCATCGAGATTGCCAAACATTGGGCACGAGCTGGGCATGACGTCCACCTGATGGGCAGTGCGGCAAGCGTTGACCTGTTCCGTCAGCGGGGCCTCTCCGTACAGGCGCACCTTGTTGACTGGCAAGGCGGTGAGAGTCGTTGGTCGTTCATGCTGCGCGCCATTACCGTGTGCGTTCGACTCCCGCGGTCGCTCCTGCGCCTGCAACCGGATGTGATCGTCAGCGCGAACGAGCAGCTCTACGACACGCTGCCCGGCTTGATGCTCAAGCTCTGGTACCGCGGGCGCGTGCGCTGGGCAGTGGTCGCGCACAACATCCCGGCGTGGAGGTTTTGGCGGCGCGAGGGCCATCACTGGTATCAATCCCTGGCCTTTCTGGTTTCCGAGCGGCTGTCACTCCTCGCGGCGGCGCTGGGCGCCAACCGCCTGCTCGCCGTTTCCCCGGCCACGACGCGATTGCTGCTGAGCGTGGGGTTTCCGAAGCGGCGCGTGACAACCGTCCCCTGCGGCGTGGACCTGGCCGCTCTCGATGCCATTGCCCGCACGACCAAGGAACGCCGGTACGACGCGGCGGCGTTCATGCGCGTCTCGGCCGAGAAGGGGATTTTTGCGCTCATTGACGCCTGGAAGCTCGTGGTAGCGGCGAATCCCTCAGCCAGATTGGCGGTCATTGGCGGCGGCATTGACATGGAAGCCGCCCAGGCTCGAGTCCGCACGCTCGGTCTCGAGGACAACGTCGACTTCTTGGGGCTGATCCTCGATACCACTCGGGCATTCACCACGCTTCGCACGGCCAGGTTGTTTCTTCACCCATCGTTCAAGGAGAACTGGGCGATTGCGATCGGCGAAGCGATGGCGCTTGGCATGCCGGTGATCGCCTTTGACCTGCCGGAGCTCCAGGAGGTCTGGGGCGAGGCGTTTCGCGCCGTTCCACGAGGCGACGCGTCGGCGTTCGCCGGCGAGATCGTGGCGCTGCTCGCGGATGAGCCAGGCCGTCGTGATCTCGCCGAGCGAGGTCTGGCCCGCGTGCGCTCGCTCGATTGGGCCGACATTGCGCACCGTGAACTCGAGGAGATTGCGGGCCATCGGAGCTAGCCGGCCCGCGCCGCCGCTCGCTAGGGTGACCGCTTGACCGCTCGAATGGCCAAGTTGGTGCTTGGCCCAAAGGGATCCCGCAGGCTGTCGTTGCGACGATCGATGCGCTGCATCAAGCGCAGGCCCCAGGTGATCGGGTTCAGGCTCAGACGCCGGTGTGGCGTGTGCGCATACTCGAATTTCTCCATCGACCGATAGGCGGCCGATGTCTCCGGCAGTCGTCCATAGAGTTGCTTGCCGGTCCACAACAGCATGTGGTTGAACGGCAGGCACCAGCGGGTGAGCCCCTCGAAGTGCGTGATCTCCAGGCGCTCCTCGCCCGCCACAAGCTCGCGAAAATCATCTGCGCGGTACAGCCGAATGTGCATGGCCCACAGCCCGCCCCAGAAGCCGGAGTCCGGGCTGAAGTGACCCAGCCCAAGCCGCTCACGCATCCAGTTCAACGGGTCCCAGAGCGCCGGATAGTTGGCGCAGGGCACAGTCAGCGCGGCCACGCCGCCGGGCTTGAGCACCCGGGCGATCTCGCGCAGGACGCTGGCGTCGTCATCGACGTGCTCAAGCACCTCGGAGCACACAACGCCATCGAAGCTTTCGTCGCGAAACGGCAATTCGGCGCCGTCGCCAAGCAGCCAAACCTGCCTGGACCCGTGAACGTCGCGATCCACACCCTGGCGCAGAATCGGTGGCGCGGCGTCCAGCGCCACGACGCGACACGCAAACGCCTCACGCAGCGCCAGGCTCACGAAGCCCTCGCCAGCTCCGAGATCGAGGATGCGGTGCTCGGGCCGCGGGTTCAGGTACTCCGCAACGGACTGGACCCGGCGGCGATAGGACAGATCGCCAACATTGGCGAGGACGCCGGCCAGCCGCTCCCAGGCTGCCGGCGAGGCGGCCGACTCAGCGGTGCGGTGCATGCGCGAACACGGCGCGTGACCGCCGCGAGATCATCGCCGCCGCCAACCCACAAGGTAAGGTGCCTGGCGGTGCATTCGTGCCGGTGAGCGTGCTGGCCCCCTGACGGGTTGGTGGTCGGAATAGTACTGAACGCGCGTGGCCGCTGGCTGCCGCCGGCGCGGATCCGCGCCAGCCAACCGAGGCCGCCTCCATGACCAGCCATATGGCCCGATTGCTGGCCCGCGACTCGACCTGGGTTGTGCTGGGACTGGCGGTCACCGTCGCCGCCGGCTGGCGAGTGGTGGCGACTCCGGGCGAAATCATCCAGGGCGACCTTGGCTATCCGTTCGCCGACGTGTTCTGGACTCGTCGCTTCACCAGCGCCTGGGATACGTCGTACGGCACCGGGCTGGTCAACGTCATGCGCACCTACACCTATGTGCCGTGGGGCTATCTGGTGCAGGCGTTCGATCTGACCACGGAAGTGGCCGGAAAGTTCCATTGGTTGAGCTGGCATCTCCTGGGGTTCCTGGCCGGATATCTCGGAGCGCGAATGCTCGCGGGGCCAGAAATCCGGGGCGCGCATCCTATCGCGGTGCGTCTTGGCCTGATGCTTGCGGGACTGTTCTGGGCACTCAATCCGTGGACCCTGGCGCGCTGGGAGCAATTGGGGGTGCACGTGAGCGCCGTGTTGCTTCCGCTCCTGCTGGGTCTCGTCGTGGCGGCGACGCGCGCCCCCGGCGCCCGAGCCGGGGCGCATCGCGCGTTGGCGGCGGCCGCCGTGCTGGCCTTCGCCGTCTCCACCTCCCCCCACTACATGGCGATCGGCTTGCTCGTCGGTCTGGGCTGGTTCGTCTATGCCGCCTGCACGACTCGCGGTCCCCGCCGCCTGATCGGCGCAAGCGCCGTGATCTTCGTGGCCGGATTCGCCCTGTTCGCTGCTTTCATCCTGGTACCGCTCCTGGTCACGGCGGCCGCCGGATCGCCCACCGGACCCAGATATGCCGAAGGAACCGACGTGCAGGCGGTGCTCGAGAGTGGCCAATCCATCATCAACACCCTCACCCTCACGGGACACACGTTCTTCGGCCGGGGTCTAATGCCCGAGTCGACGGCCTTGCCGGGATGGCGCATGGCGGCCCTGGTCCCTGCCGCCCTGCTGGCGGTGACGTTCTGGCGCCTACCCGGTCAGCGACGCGTGCTGGGCTTCGCCGCAATCGTCGGCGCGGCGACGGCTTGCATTCAAATTGCCAGCTGGCACGAGGCGCTGCGTCCCAGCTACCTGGCCGTCGTCGAGCATGCGCCATTCGGCTGGGCGCTCAGGGAGCCCGACAAGCTCTCCGGCGCGCTTGCCTTGGCCTATCTGCCCGGACTGGCCCTTGCGCCGGCGACTCTCGCTCGATACGCGCCGCGCCGTTTGTCGGCGGTTGCATCCATGCAAACAGCCGTGCTCGTGATTCTTCTCGCGGCGTTCGTGGCGCCGGGAATCCATCGCATGCTCTGGGACGATCGAGCGCTGAGCATCGTCCCGGAGCGGTTCCCGGCGTCGTTCCGCACGGTGCCGGCGGAGATCGACCGTCGTAACGCCGCCGAAGCATCGCGCACGCTGCTGGCCGCGTGGCCGCTGCGCTTCCCCGAGTGGTCGCGGCAGAACCGGGTGTTGCACGCCATCGAGGCGCTTGCCGTCACTACGCCATATGCGGTGGACAACTCGTTGGTCGGTGACCGACTCGTGGCCCTGCTTGAGTCCAACGCTCCCGACGTGGCCGATACGCTTCGAGCTCACGGCGTGGCGCGGGTGCTGGTGCCAACCGGCACCCTTCGCGGTCGGCAGCTTGCCCAGGCGCTGCGCCAGGCGGACGGTCTGGCCCCGGAGCTGACCGCGGACTACTACGAGCTGTTTCGCACAATTGATCCGCCGTATCCCTGGGTCTATGCCGAGAGTCCGGCTGGTCCTGTTGAGCTACCGTGGACGCGTGACGGCATGCATCGCTTGGTCATCGACCTGCCGCCATCCGGGGGACATGCTGGCGAAATCGTCACGCAGGAGCACTGGGACCCACTCTGGACCGCTCAGGTACCGGGCTTTGACGCCACCGTTAAGCCATCGGGGCGCGGCCTGCTTAGCGTCCGCACCGAAGCCGGAACCTCGGGCCGTCTGGTGCTCGAGTACGGCCTGCACCGGGCGCTGCTGGCCGGCCACGCCATAGCGTGGGCGGGGCTTTTTGCGTGGGGCGCGTGGGCCCTGTGGCCATATCGGCCGGAACCAATTCGTGGGCGGCGATGAGAGTCGCAACGTGGCTCGTTGTCGTCGCGCTGGCGCTTGCGCTGGGGGCGGCCGCCGGGCTGGGATGGAAGCCGCTGATCACTGCCCGGAATCCAGTGTCGCCAAGTTTCGAGCTCGGCCCGCTCGCGGGATCGGTCACGCAGTCGATCGCCTTCCCCGGCGGGCCGATCGACACCGTGACCATTTGGGCGCGGCGCGCGGGCGGACCTCCAGCCTATGTCGACGTCCACCTTCTCTCGGCCGAGGGCGGCTCCCCCATCCGATCCGCGCGCCTCGAAGCACCGGACAGCGCCGAACTTCAGGCGGTGCCGATTACGTTTTCGCCAATCGACTTGCCTGCGGGACCGTTGTCCCTGCAAGTCGTGGCGCCGGAGCAGAGTCCGGCGAATCTCTATGTTGGGGCAACCGGAAACGATGCCTTCGCCGGCGGTCAGTTGGTCGACCACCTCGGCCAGTCTCCGGTCGACGTCGATTTGGCCTTCTCGGCCAATGGTCACGCGGGCCCAGTCACCCGCCTGAGAACCCAGGCAACGGAGTCACCGGTATATCTGGTCGTCGGTGTCGCTGTTGCGTTGCTGGGAGGGACGGTCGTCGGTACCGCCGCGTGGTCCTCGCTGCCCGGCCGGCGCATTGGGCGGCCGACGGCGGTGCTGGTAGGCGGCGGGGTGACCGCAGCAGCCGTCCTGGCCCTGATGCACGGGCCGGCCGCGCTGTTATGACGCCGGCCGCCGCTGCGCCAGACACGGGCCATCCGACCGGGCGGCGCGTTCTCATGCTGAGCCCGTTCGCCTCCCCGAATCGTGGTGGAGTCGAGACCCACATCGACGCGCTCATCGCCGCCCTCGCCCGGCGGAACATTTGGGTGACGTTGCTCACCCACCAACCGCTCGTCGCGCCGGTGCAGGCCCCATCGCACGAGGCGCTCGCCAATGGCGAAGTCATCCGCATTCCCTGGTTTGGGCGGGGCTGGCATCCGCGCATCGAACCCTACGCGCCGCTTGTTTTTGCCTACCTCGTGCCCGGCCTGCTGGTCGGCGCCGTTCGACACCGCTTCCGCCACACCATTGGCTTCGACGTAATTCACGCGCACGGATTGGCCGCCGCCGTGGCGGCTTTGGGAATGCGCTGGACCGGCGCACGACAGCGGATTGTCGTCAGCATGCACGCGATCTACGACCTGCGGCAGCGCCGGGTGCTGGCGCAAGGCGTGCGCTCCCTGCTCGGGCGCGCAGACCGGGTGCTGACGGTGAGCGAGGCGTCCCGGCAAGAGCTCCTGGCGATTGGCTTGGATCCGGATCGGGTCACCGCCCACCAGCATTGGGTCGATCTCGACGTGTTTCGGCCGCGAAGCCAGGCCGAAGCCCGCAGGCGGCTCGGGTGGCCGGAATCGGCGCCCACCTGCCTCTTTGTTGGCCGACTCCTCCGGAAGAAGGGCGTCGGCATCGTTCTCGATCTCGCCCGGCGGCTGCCCGACGTGCAGTTCAGGATGCTGGGCGCCGAGGGCGACATGGGAGCCGAGGTTGCCCAGGCCTCCGCGACATACCCCAACCTCACCCTCATGACGGATCCCGCGGGCGCCCCAGCCCAACGTCTCGACACCATCGCGACGATCTATGCGGCTGCGGACGTCCTGCTCGTGCCGTCGCAGTATGAAGAGGCGGCGGGAATCGTCGTGCTGGAGGGCAGCGCCGCCGGCACGCCGATCGTCGCCAGCAACTTGGGCGGTCTGCGAGAAGCCGTGACTGCCGATATTGGCCGGCTGGTCGAGCCGAGCGCCGAGGCCTTCATGACCGCCCTGCGGGAGCTGCTGTCCGAACGCGCCGACCTGGCCGCGCTCAGCCGGCGAGCCCGCGCCGCCGCCGAGCGCCGGTTTTCGGAGCGCAACGCTGATGTGATCGTCCGCCAATACGGATTTGACGCCGACAACGGCGGCGCGGACGGCGACCGCGCCTAGAAGTCCTCACGCGCGAATACCCGGTCACGGTTGCCGAATCCAGCCGACTGGTTCCGATAGCGCTTCGGCATACTGCCAGCCATGGCCACTGCCCCCGGAATCTCAATCGTCATTCCCACCCTCAACTGCGCGGACAGCTTGGCGATCGCCCTGCGTTCTATCCGCGACCAGCGCTATCCGGCGAAGGGGGTGGAAGTCATCGTGGCCGACGGGGGCTCAACCGACGCCACGCGCGCGACCGCTCGGTCCTGGGGCTGCACCGTCGTCGACAACCCGCTGGTCACAGGCGAAGCGGGCAAGGCGGCGGGCCTGGCGCACGCGTCGCACGAAATCGTCGGCTTTGTCGACTCGGACAACGAGTTTCCGTCGCCGCGGACCTTCCAGGCTGTGATCGAGGCATTGGCCGATCCACAGATTGCGGGCGCCGAGCCCATTCAGTTTGCCGCCCTCGACACGATGCCCGCGCTCGACCGCTACTTCGCCCTGCTGGGCATGAACGATCCCCTCGTCCTGTTCCTTGGGACCTACGACCGCGAGTGCCTGGTGACCGGCAAGTGGACCGGCGTGGATCATCAGGTCTACGAAGAGTCCCCAACGCATCGGAAGGTTCGGTTCCGTCGAGAGCGTTTGCCCACGGTGGGGGCCAACGGCTTCTTCACGCGGCGGACGATTGCCGCCGCCGCCGTTCGCGACGGATATCTCTTCGACGTCGACATCCTGCACTTGGGCACGACCGGCCCGTCCGTCCACGTCGCCAAGCTGCACCTCGGAATTGCGCACCACTATGCCCAGACACTGCGACAGTTCGCCCGCAAGCAAGCGCGGCGAGCGCAGGACTTCCTCTACTTCAGCGCGGAAGGCATTCGGACGGTGCCGGCCGCTCCGCCGCGACGAGGCGTCCTGCTATTCGCCGCCGCCACGCTGACGATCGTGCCCCTGCTGATCCAGGCGGCGATCGGCTGGATCCGCCGGCCTGATCGCGCCTGGCTCTTTCACGTCCCGGCTTGCTGGATCACACTCATCGTGTACGGCACCGTGATGCTGCGGCACCTGTTGGGGGCGGCGCGTCCGCACAGCCGCGCCGAGTGGGGTCGGTAGCGCCGCCGCCTACGCCAGCCAGGGCGCGAGGACTTCAAAGCCCACCCGCGCCAATGCGAGGCCGGCCGCGGCGACCAGCGCGCACGCCGACGTCAGCGCGGATCGCGATCGCCCGGCGAATCTTCGCCAGATCCAAACCAGCGCCAGACCAGCGACCACGATCAGGGACGCCAGCGCGAAGAGGGCGCCGAGCCCGTTCGCACGCACGACCTCGATTCCGAGGGCCGTTGGCGTGATACGCCGCCAAGTCTGAAGCACCAGGTCAACCGATCCCGTGCCGACATCGCCGCCGATGGCGGCGCGGCCCTGAGCATAGGGATCGGTGCGGTTGGCCTGAAGCACCAGCGGTGTGGACGAGCCTGCCGGATTGACAACCTGGATTTGGAGCATCCGTCGGCTTGTATCCACCGTCCGCGGAATCGCAACCCGAATCGCGCCGTTGGCGTCAACTTCAACGCTGGACTCGACCAGCAGTGAAGCTGCCGGATCGCCGACGTCACGCACCCGCACCAGGACGGTGTCGGGCCAGGGGCTTACCGCTTGCAACTCGACGCGGCGCAGCGGCGTCGCCGGGGCGGCAAGCCCTTGCTCGAGACTGCCCCCAGCGAATGCCGGTCCGAAGTCCAGGTTGAATGCGTACGCCGGGAAGGCCGGCCACTCGCGCTCGGCCGTCCCCAGCATCAAGACTGCGGCCAGGGCCGCGACTACACTCACGGCCGCCAGCATCCCGGGCACCACCCGAAATCGCCGCGTCATCATCGGTAGCGACCGATCACCTCGGCTATCGGCCAGCGCGGCCGGCGGTTGCCCGATGGCTCGTCAAGTGGCTGGCGAACCCCTGGTTGCTGGCATTCACCGCCGGCGCGCTCACTGTCGGGGCGGTGTTTTGGGCGGTCATCACGACTCCTGGCGATTTGCAGCAGCGAGACCTTTATCCGTCGCTGGTCCTTGATCGGGTCGTCGAGCACAGCGTCTACCCGCTCTGGTCCCCGCGCGACACGCTCAACATCGCCGGCACGGGACGGCTGCCGATCACGCTTGCTCTCGTCGGCGTCGCCAAGGCGCTCGGCCTCGACGGCGCGACGTATGCACGGCTGATTGTGCTGTGGATCGCCGGCGTCGGATATGTCAGCGCCTTTGCCGCCTTTGCGTTGGTCGCCTGCTGGCGAAGTGGCATCCCCCGCACCAGCGCCGCCGTCGGCGCCATGGTCGCGGGGGTTGCCCTGGTGGTCAATCCTTGGGCCATCGCTCGCCTGGAACACAGTTGGCTCCTGGCCCAGTGGGCGGCGATGCCCCTCGTGTTGGGGCTCTATCTCGAAGGCACGCGAACCTCGCAACGGCGTTGGACCGTTGCCTCCGCGCTCGCCTTTGCTCTCCTCGGTGCGGCCCAGCCGCACTATCTGGTACTTACTGCCCTGATGATCGCCGCCTGGGCCGTCGGCACGATGGTGCAGTGTCCCGTCAAGCGGCGCCGGGCGCTGGCCGACGTCCTGGTGTGGGCGGCCGCCGTCGCCCCCCTTCTCGCCTACCAGATCGCGCCGTTTGTCGCCCTCAAGCTCTTTGGGGGCAGCCCCGACCCGGCCTACACGCTCATGGACCAAACGCGCACGGTGCTGTCGCGCTACCAGGACCTCCCGACCACACTGCAGGGAGCGGGCAACGCCAACTGGCACGACGTGCTGGCGCCCGCGGGCGCCGACCGGCTGCCCTGGGAGATCGCGGGGTGGGTTGTGGCGGCGCTGCCGCTCGCGGCCGTCCTGCGGCGTCGCTGGGGTCCGCCGGCGCTGTTCGTGGCCGTTGGCGGCTACACCGCGGCACTGGTGGCGGCCGCATCGAACTGGACGCTCACCGCGGATGCCTATCAGACGGCGGTCAATACCGTGCCCGGCCTGTGGGTCTTCCGTGAGCCGGATCGCGTTGTCGGCCTGCTGATTCTGGCGCAGGCCTTTGGGGCCGGTTTCGTGATCGCGGATCTTCTGAGCCGCGCGGCGCCCGGATGGCGGGCGCCGCGAGCGCTCGGAGCTGCGCTGCTGGCCGGATATGTCGCCCTGGCGTTAGGCGTTCACGCCGTCCCCGGCATCCCGCTGCTGTGGAGCACCGATCAACCTGGCTACGTCCCGCGTTCGTTGCCGGCGGACTATCGCGACGTGCTCCGGGTGGCGGACGCGGCCGCGGGCCCCGGTGGACGGATTCTCGTCGTGTCCTCCGATGATCGACCCGCGCCCTGGGACCCCGCGCGCACCCTGCGCCTGATGGAGGCCGCAAGCCTGGCGCACCCATCGCTCACCGGCGACACGCGGTCGCCGGTTCCGCCCGCGCCCGTTACGGGGCGTTGGATGGAGTACATCTATGGCAGCGAGCCGCTAGCCGCGCGCGACGCCGCCCAACGCGCGGGGTTCAGCCACGCGGTGGTGATGCGCGATCAACCGGCGGGTGACGAGCTGGCCGCGGCCCTCGCCGCACTGCCGAACGCAACCGTTCTGGCGTCCGGCCCCAACGCACTCGCGATTGAGCTCGGCGCCGCCGCGCCGCTGCTCGAATCCACGCGCGCAGTCTGGAGCGACCGGCTGGGCGCCTCCGCGCCAGCCGGCACGACGCGCATCCTGGCCAACCACGGCGAGCGGCCTGCGCTGCCCGATGCGACGTTCCCCGCCCAGCCAACCACTGACGCGGTCTTTGCCATCGACAGCGATGTTGCCCTCCTGCCGGTCACTGGCTGGTTTGGCTTCCACGGATCGCGAGGCGGCTGGACCCGCGGCGGCGCCTACGCCGATGAACGGCAGGCATGGCTCAAACGCCTGGCGCGCGAGGACCTCGAAGACTGGGCGTCGGACTACGGCCTGGGCCTGGCCTTCGCCAGACCCGACGGCGAACGTGAAACGCTGCTGATTGACGTCCCCGACGACCGAGATCGCGCCGTCTGGCTGCGGGTATTCACCAGCCCTCGCTCGAGCTGGCTCGACGTCGCGAGCGGGCCCGTCGTCGCGCGCCTGACGACCAATGCCGCGACGACCAGCTGGCGCTGGATGCGGGTCGGCCTGGCCGCGGACGGACGGATCGGCGTCTCCGCCGGACCCGGACTCGAAGCCGTGAGCACACTGGCCCTGACGCCTATGGAGTGGCGTCCCACGGTCGCGCCGGCCTCACCCGCGCTGGTCCAGCCGCGCCTGGAGGTCTCGACGGCAGAGCCGACGCGACTCGAAGCCACGGCGCGCGGCGCCAACGGCTGGGCGTTCATCGTTCTCCGCCGGGCCTATGATCCGGCCTGGCTGGCGTGGGTCGATGGCGAAGCGTTCGCGCCGGTGCTCGCGGACGGCCTCTGGAACGGCTATTTCCTGCCCGTCGCCGACGGCGCCGAGCTCATCTTCGAGTTTGCCCCCCAGCGGTGGTACGACCTCGGCATCGCCATTGCCGCCGTCACCGCCGGAGGTTTGGCGGCGAGCCTCGTGGTCACCGGCGTCGATTTCTCTCGGTGCTGTTCGATGCTGCGGTGGCAGCGCCGGCGCCGACCAAGCCTGTGAAGTGCCCGCGCCACTTGGCGCGTCATCCTCGACCGTTACGGTGCGGCGGATTCGAGAATTCCGGCCGGGTTAGCTCGCTAGCAACTGCCTCGCCGTCGCCTGGGCGTCGTCCAGGGTGGCCACGAACTGATCGGCGGGAATTCGCCGCAGCACGTTGAGTGCGTGCAGGGTGATGGCGGCTCGACCTCCCAGACCCATCACCACGCACTTGGTGTCCTCGGCGATCGCCAAATCGATCATCCGCTCCAGCACCAGCGCGGCGCTGTCGTCCATGTAGACCGTGTCGGAAAAGTCGAGGATCACGACCTCGCGCTGGCGAACGTCGGCGCTGATCGTGTTGATCAGCTTGCTTGCGGAGATCACGGAGAAGCTCCCCGCGAGCGACACCAGGCCCATGCGTTCGGCGAATGAGGTCTCCTGGCCCGAGCCCTCCGCGCCAACGCTCTGCTCCGGCAGCGGCGTGGAGACCACGCTGTCCATGTCCAGGCGCTCGAATTGGCGCGCGCTTGCCACGGCGGCGGCGATCAGGCCGATGGCCACGGCGGTCACCAGGTCGAGGACCAGCGTCAACCCCAGCGTGACGGCCATGACCAGCAGGTGCTCGGGTTGCACGCGGTGGATGCGGGTGAGGAACTGCCAATCGATGATGTCCCAGCCGATCTTGACTAGGATTCCGGCCAGCGCCGCGTGGGGGATAAACTCGACGAATCGCCCCAGGCCCAGGACCAACGCCAGCAGGACCGCCGCGCGCAGGGCGCCGGAAACCGGCGTGCGTCCCCCGGCGCGGAGGTTCGCCACGGTGCCGGGCGTCACGCCGGCGCCCGGCAGTCCGCCGATGAATCCCACGGCCATGTTGCCGATGCCCTGGCCGATCAGCTCCCGGTTCTGGTCGTGCCGCGTGCGCGTCATCGAGTCGGCGACCCGAGACGTCATCAGGCTGTCGATCGCCCCAAGCAGAGCAATGATCAGCGCCGGCAGCACCGCGCCGGCCAAGGCGTCGACGGACACGTCGGGCAACTGCAACTGCGGCAAGCCCGTTGGCACGTCGCCGACGACCGGCGTGTCGCTCAGCCACAACGCGCTGAGCAGCGTTCCGGCCAGCAGCGCCACAAGCGTCGGCGGCAGATAGGTCCGCAGCCGCTTGGGCCACACCACCACCACCGCCAGCGTGACCACGGCGATCGCCAGCGCGCTGTAGTTGACGTCGTGTCGGGCGTCCAGCCAGGCGCGCACCGTCTCCACGGGGCCGCCGATTGCGACGGGGGCGCCCACGAAGGGCAGCGTCTGCACCAGGATGATGATGATGCCCACGCCGGACATGAGGCCCGAGATCACGGAAAACGGCGCGTAGTCCACGAAGCGACCGACGCGAATCGCGCCCAGGAGCGTCTGGATGAGGCCCGCCATGATGACGACGGTGAACGCTTCGGCCAGGTTGTCGGCATGCGTGGCGACGACCACCGCCATGGCCATGGCGATGGGGGCGGTGGGACCCGATATCTGGGACCGTGCTCCCCCAAACACCGCCGCGAAGAAGCCCACCGCGATCGCCCCGTAAAGGCCGGCCATCGGTCCAAGACCCGAGGCCACGCCGAAGGCCAGCGCAAATGGCAATCCGACGACGGCAGCGGTCACGCCGCCGAAGACGTCTCCACGAAGGTCCTGGCGGGTGTAGCTCACGTCTGAGCGCCCCATCGGCGTCCCGCCGTCGCCTGACGGCGGCCGCCCAGGAAGTCTGCCATGGATACTTTGTGGCTCAACGCGCTGCGCCAGGGTTCCGACCGCAGGGATGCTTTCCGCCGGGGTGGGACTACGGCGGGCAACGTGCCTCTCCCTCGCTGCCGCATGGCGGATCGACCGGACCCCGCCAAACCTATTGAACCCGAACTATAACACCTAGCTTCTTTGCGGACAATGCTGGAGCAAGCCTCGGATTGTCGATGAATGCACCCATCGAGAAAATACAGGATAACAGTTGAATTAAAAATCAAGTATCTTGGCAGATAGCAACCAAAGATCCTGCCAGGACTTGCCTAAGCTTCCAAGACCTCAGTGAGCTTTCCGGAGGCGCAATCGTAGATGAACCCCCGAATGTGGTCCTTGTGCGGAATAAACGGGCTGGCGTGGATGCGAGCCATGGACTGCCGCACGTTCTGCTCGAGGTCCGCGAAGGCTTCGAGCGCGAACGCCGGACGAATCCCCGTATCGGCTTCAATCTCGTCCTTGAAGTCGTCATCGCGGAATTTCAGCATGCCGCAGTCAGTGTGATGCATGAGCATGATCTCGCGGGTGCCGAGCAGGCGCTGGGAGATGATGAGCGACCGAATCACGTCGTCGGTGACCACGCCGCCCGCGTTTCGGATGACGTGAGCGTCGCCTTCCTCCAGCGCCAGGATTCGGTGCACGTCGATGCGCGCGTCCGCGCACGCCACGACCGCGAGGCTCCGCGCGGGCTTGACGGGCAAATCGCCCTTCCGAAAACTCGCCGCATAGCTGGCGTTGCTCGCCAAGACCTCATCGATATCGGTCAAAGCGTCCTCCTCTCATGTAAGAAAAACATTAGATAGGGCGTCGGAATTAGCCAAATAATACATCACGACGATTGCTTATAAACGAGACTCCTGCTGCGCCAACCTGCGCCCTGGCCCCCGGTGCAAAACCCTAGCCGAAAGCCGGCTTGTGGACCATCAGGTAAAGCGAGATCAGCGGGAGCAGGATCGCCAGCACGCCCCAGAAATACCACTGGCGGATCGCCGAGACGAACCGGGGCGGCAGCGAGTCCGGATAGGCCGACGGGTCCGAGAACACCGCCATGCGGTGCTGGGCGGGGAGCAGAGCGCCCACCCAGATGACACCGGACGCAATGAACAAGCCCAGCGCAACGGTGACCCACGAGATCTGGTGAAACGCGTCCCACCCGCCCCACCGGACAACCACCATCACCACCCCGTTGATCACGAGAAGCAGCACGCCGGGCAGCGTGAACAGGAAGTCGGCCCGGATCACGGCCTTGGCCGAAAAGTGGATCACCGGGATGCTCCGCGTCCGCTCCGCCAGCAGCATCCACACGCCCGTGACGATGATGTTGCCCAGGAAGACGACCGCCCCGGCGATGTGCATGAACACATGCCACTGGTATGGAAACAGCGGCAGCGATAGCACCACCACCGCACCGGTCAGGAAACCGTAGCCAAACAGCTCATTTCGACTGATGTAGCGCATGGCCGGTCTTCCGGGCGTTACTCAGGAGACGCCTGAGCATAGCGATCCGCGAATGGGCGGGCTATTTCGGCCACCGGCGGACTGCCCCCGAGCCAAGTGCGACCGTGGGTGGCGCGGCGCCTGCGAAGGTGGCAGCATTCTTGGGGGCGGCCGTGTGCGAGTGCGGATCGGAGAGCGCCATGCAACTCACCGAGCAACAACTGCGATTCTTCAAGACCTTTGGCTACCTGGCGTTGCGGGGCCTCTTTCGCGACGAGGTCGACGCGCTCAACGACGCCTTCCGTGAGGTTTGGACCGCCAACGGCGGCGGGCTGGACGGCGCGGCGGACGACCTGAACGAGCGGCTGACGGTGGTGGTGCCGTTCATCGACCAGCATCCGTTTCTGTGCTCGCTGCTCGACGACCCGCGGGTCCTCGGCATCGGGTCCTCGATCTGCGGCGAGGACTTCAACTACATGACCAGCGACGGCAACGTCTACAGCGGCGATACGCCCTGGCATTCCGACACGAGCTGGGGAGCCAAGCTCCCCATCAAAACCGCGTTCTACCTGGATCCGCTGAACGCCGCGTCCGGGAGCCTGCGAGTGATTCCGGGCAGCCACCACAAGGGCGGCCGCTTCTGGCGGATGTTGGGCGCCGTCGACTACTACCGCACGCCCCTCGACGAGCGCGGGTCGCTGCCCGAGAAGACCTGGGGCCTGTCAGGGGCCGAGGTGCCGTCCGTTGCGCTGGAAACCGAACCCGGCGACGTCCTGGTATTCAATCACGAGATCAAGCACGCGTCGTTCGGGGGCGGCACGCGGCGGCGCATGTTCACCATCAATATGCAAGCGCGGCAACCCGACGACGACCTGGAGCCCGTTCGAAAGTCGGTGGCCAATCTGTCACGGCACGAGATGGAGCGCGCCTACGGCGACGTGATGCTTCAAACGGCCTCGCCGGAGCGCATGCGCCATCTCGAGCAGCGCCTCGCGAACGACGGCCACCTCGCCGCGCTCTCAGCCAAAGTCCGCGCCGAACGACAGCAAGCCGCCGGCGGCTAGCGCCAAATCCCCGCGGTAGGGGCGGGTCTCAGACCCGCCCACCATCTGTCATTCCGAGCGCAGCGAGGAATCTAGAGCGCTCAACCTCAGCGCATCGGATGAAACGCCGACGCCGCCCGACTCCCTCTCCCTTCTGTCCAGACCGGACACATGGTGAACAGGTGTTCGGAGACATGGTGAACACC
>JAPPNP010000004.1:53183-64836 GCA_028873795.1 Chloroflexota bacterium | reverse complement strand
GCGGTGTTCACCATGTCTCCGAACACCTGTTCACCATGTGTCCGGTCTGGACACTAGGGGGAAGGGGTCGGAGCGGCAGGGGAGACGTTGAGTCCACGTGCGGTTGCAAGAGGACGCAGGGGCCCGGAGGACCGCGTCCTCGACTCTTGTCCGAGGCAAGGGTGCTTGCTATCGTCAAAACATCGCTCGAGGAGGTCGCGAAATCGGCAAGTCAGCGAAGACACGGTCCTGGACAGTTGTCGCGCGGCCGTCTCTAGTGAGCGGCGTCGCGCGCATCCTTGACTTCGGCAACACTCTGACGGTCTATAGCCCCGCCGCGTCGGGCTCCCAGGCAGACGTGAGGGCTGCGTGGGCGGACTGGCGGGCGGTTGGCGGCGACATGTGGACGGCGCTCCACACATACCGGTACCGGCAAGGCAGTGACGCTGCATGGACGAAGAGAACGAGCAATCCGGCGACGGCGACCCAGCTGCCGCTGATATAGAGCAGCGGCGGGAATCGACTAGCGGTTCCGAAATAGCCGGGAACCAGCCTCAGGTGATTGTTGAGCAGTCTCAGGCCGTTTCCTACCAGGGTCCAATCCCGCATCCGGACGCCTTTGCGGAGTACGAAAAGACGTTGCCCGGAGCCGCAGATCGAATTCTGTCAATGGCGGAAACCCAGCAAGCCCACCGACTGCGCCTTGAGGAGCAGATGGTCGCCGTTGACGCAAGGCAGAGCATGGGCGGACTCATCGCGGGCTTCGTGGTGGCGCTGGCCGTGCTTGCGCTGGCTGGCGTATTCGCGTGGCTTGAAATGCCGGTGCCTGCAGTTGTAACCGCGCTCGTGCACCTCGCGGCGCTCGTGGGCGTTTTCGTGTACGGCACGCGCAGCCGGAGGGATGAGCGCGAGAAGCAGTCTGCGGTAAGCCAGCCACCGAGCGCCGACGCGTCCGAATCCGGCTCAGCCGCCTCCTAGGACTACGAGCTCTCGCTACTCCACCGCCACCGGCGCGCGGATGTCGAGTTCGACTGTGATGCCGTCGGGATCGCGCAGGTAGAGCGTGCCGGTGCCTTCGAACTCGCCGGCCGTCTGCCAGACGGGCGCCTCGCGGTGGAACGACGCGCCGAGACCCTTCAGCCGGGCGACGGCAGCGTCCCAGTCGTCGACGGTGAGGCACAGGTGCGCGTTGCCGGCGTTGTAGGTCTCGAGATCGACGCGGCCCGGCGGCGGCTCGTAGTAGCGCAGCAGCTCCAGCTCGACCTCGGTGCCCGGCAATCGGAACAGCGCGATCTCCAGGCTGCAGCCGTGGTAGCCGATGATGTCGCTGATGTAGGGCTCGTCGTAGCGGCGGCGGAAATGGGGGCCCTCGCCGAGCAGGGCGCTATAGAACGCGACGGATCGGTCCAGGTCCGCCACGGTGAATCCCACGTGAACGACCTTGGTCACAGCCATGCAAGCGGCCTCCTTCTTTACTTAGGAAAGGTCGTGAACAACCCCTCGTGGTGGCGGCTCGCGCGGCCAATCGCGAGGGGGCCGGCCAGCCTCACCGGGGCCGTGAGCCGTTGACCCCCATCCTAACCTTCCCCCTTCCATGGGGAAGGGACCAGGCCCGGGGTCTTTCAGGCGCCAGGCCGCCGGTAGCGCACGCGCGCTTCGAGCTTCTCGATTTGGACGGGGTGGGGTGCGGGCGTGCCGCGGGCGAGCCGCACGCCGACGAGATTCTCCCCCACCGCGAACTGATTCGGCCGCGCCGGATAGACCAGCCAGCCGTCTTCGATGGCGGGCGGTCCCAGCCGCAGGTTGTTGAGCCGGACTTCGACGCGGTTGGCGATGGTTCGGGCGGGGGGCTCGTTCATCAGGCTGCGGTCGGGATGGCCGATCTGGGCGATTTCGACGGCATCGAGGCGCTCGTCGGCGGGCAGCGCGCTCGCCGCCGGGTCCGAGAGCAGCACGCGCACGTCCACGGAGTCCAGGTGCTCGGCCTCGCCCCCCAGGTCGTCCGCCACGTACAGCGTCAGCAAGGTGTCGGCGGCGCCGTCCCAGGCCAGCGGGGCGGGCAGCGGCGCGAACATGTTGGAGTTGAAATACATGTTGCGCGGCGTGTACCAGCCTTCCGGGTTGGGGATGACGATGGGGCCGTGGCCGCCGCCGCGCCGCTGGACGACGAAGGTCTTGTTCTTGCGGTGGAAGCCGTCCGGCTCGGCCAGCTCGACGTAGGCCCGGTATTGGGCCTCCGCCGCCGGCCAGTTCAGGGCCTTCAGGCCGATGCGCTCGGCCGACTCCAGCGAGCTGTGCTCCCAGTTGAACGTCTGCACGCCGTCCGCGCCCTGGTGGAACCAGTTGGCGAACACGCCGCGAAACACCTCGATCGGCGGCCACATGTAGCCGTCGGACGAGTGGTGGTCGTCGAGGGCCGGGTAGAGCTTGATCGGCGTCCCCGCCGTGATACGGCGAAACGCGGCGACATCCACGTCGAACGAGCGGCAGCCAATGACCATCAGGTCCACGAGCAGCTCACTCGCCCAGGATTCGATGTCGATGCCGTCGAAGTGGCAGCCCATCAGGTTCTCGGGCACCCGCACCGCCAGCAGCAGGGGCCGGCCGCGGGCCTCGGCCACGTCCAGCGTCATGCGGCGCACCTTGCGCATGAACGTCGTCAGCCGGTCCCGCAGCTCCCACTGCCGCCCCCACGGCAGCACCAGCGGGATGCGCGCGAAGTCGAGCGTGATGCCGTCGTAGTCGTAGTCCTCGGCGATCTCGCGCAGGATGCCCAGCTTGTAGTCGTGGACCTCGTCCAGGGCGAAGTTCCAATAGCCGTTGGCGTTCCAGGTGGTCATGAGCAGCTCCGGGTGCTGCTCCTTCATGGGAATCGGGCTCACCGGACCGAGATCGTTGTCGGAGCCGTTGATGCGGTAGAGGTGGAAGTTCTCCAGGCCGCGCTGCCGCGACGCCTCCAGGAAGATCTGCAAGATGTTGACGCCGTCGTCCGCCCAGCGGCGGAAGCCCGGAGCGTCGATCAAAACCTGGGTGCGGCTGGGAAAGGGCGCCTGGTGCCCCTCGTTCCAGTCCCACCACATGCTGTCCAGGCGCACGGCGGGATCGTCGGCCCACTCGAACTTGAAGGCGAGCAGGTCGTCGATGTCCTTGATCGGAAAGTTGGCGCCGTCGCCCATGATCACGTCGAAGTGCACCACGATCCGCCGCCGCCGCTCGATCGCGGCCAGGTGGGCGTCCGACAGCTCGACTCGCGCATCGCCCGGCGAAGTCATCGGTTCAGCCATGCGGCCCTCCGACGCAGCGCGAAGCCCCCTCACGGTGCGCCGTCGGCGTCATGGCGTCAACCGGGCGAGGATGGCCACGGGGATGAATGGAGGCCAAGGACTGCGCGTTGTGCGCGAGATGGCCGTCCCGCTGGACGTAGGTCTGTGGCGGCGGTCCGTGTCTCACGATCCTTCGGTTTCCGGACCTAGGATCGAGCGCGTATAGAGGGAGTGGTAGAGACCCCGCTGCGCCAGCAGCTCCTCGTGGGTTCCCTGCTCGACGAGGCGGCCTTCATCCAGGACCAAAATTCGGTCGGCGCTCCGCACGGTCGAGAGTCGGTGGGCGATGACGAAGGAAGTGCGTCCACGCAGAAGGCGGTGGAGGGCCTGCTGGATGTGCAGTTCCGTCTCGGTGTCCACGTTGGCCGTCGCTTCGTCAAGGATCAGTATTCGCGGATCCCGCGCCACGGCCCGGGCAAAGTTGATCAACTGTCGCTGGCCGACGCTCAGATTGCCCCCACGCTCTTCAAGCACGGTGTCGTAGCCGTCGGGTAGGCGCGTAATGAATGCGTGCGCCCCGACCGCCTGCGCGGCGTCGATGATGGCGCGGTCGGTCAGGTCGGTGCGGTTATGGCGGATGTTCTCGCGCACGGTTGCCGAGAAGAGGAAGGGCTCTTGCGGGACGATGACAATCTGGTGCGTCAGCGAGTCAAGGGTGACGTCCCGCAAGTCGTGTCCGTCCACGGTGACGCGCCCGCTGGTGACGTCGTAGAGCCGCAGCAGCAGCGAGACGAAGGTCGTTTTGCCGGAGCCGGTAGGCCCGACCACGGCCACAGTCTCGCCAGGTTCCACGGCTACGTTGATGTCATTCAGGACGGGTTGCCCGGGTTCGTACGCAAAGTGGACGTGCTCATACCGGACGCTGCCGGACACGGGCGGCAGGGCCGCCGCATCCGGCGCCGTGCGCACCTCGGGCTCGATCTCGAGGAGTTCGACGGCCCGATCAGCCGCTACCAACGACCGGGTGAGCTGGCCGAACTCGCCGGTCAGCTCGCGGATGGGCTCGAAGAGCCGCTCGATGTACAGGGCGAAGGCGATCAGCAGGCCGACGGAAAGGGACGCGCCGATCCCTTGGCCCATGACGAGGATGATGAACGCAAGGGCAAGTGCCGCGAGGAGCTCAACGGACGGCCACAAGCCGTATCGGTAGCGCGCCGACCGCAATGCGGCGCGCAGGTTGATCTGGTTCACATCGTGAAAGGCGCGGATGTTCTGCTGCTGGCGGTTGAGACTCTGCACCACGCGGATACCCGCCACGTTCTCTTGGACACTGGAGGTGACGTCGGCGATGGTCTCGCGGGCTCTGCGAATGGGCCGGTGGGCAATCCGACGCCAAAACGCCAGACTGGGTATTAGCAAGGCAACGAACGCCAGCGTGATCGCCGCCAGCAGCGCGTCCATCGCCAGCATCGCGGCCGCGATGCCGATCACGCTCACGAAACTCGCCAGCGACAACGTGAGGATCCAGAGTGAATCCGCCAGCTCCTCTACGTCGTTCTGGACGCGGGACATGATCTGCCCCACCTGATTGCGGTCATAGAACGACATTGATAGGCGTTGCAATTGCGCAACGAGTTGGGTGCGGATATCAAGCACTACCCACTCGCTAATCTTCACCATGTTCCGGCTATGGACCAGGCCCGTGACGAAGCGGGCCGCGGCGACGAGGCCGAAGATCCCCACGCTGGCGGCAAATCCAAGCAGGTCGTCCCCAGGCGTCGCCAGCAGTTGGTCGATGGCCAGCTTGACCGTCCACGGCAGCGCGACGACCGCCCCGCTATAGGCCAGCATGGCGACGACCGCCACCGCCAGCCGCCCGCGATACGGGCGGAAGTGCCGGAACAGCCAGAGCAGCGTCCGCCAATAGCGCGTCTGGCGATCGTGGTCGAGGTCGAGCTGCGTTCTGCCACGGGTTGCCTGGGCCGCCGGTGTCGCCATCAGCCTCGACCTCTGTGGTCACGCATCCGCACTGAACCCGCGCAATTCATCTGCCGGACGTAGCTGCAGATCGTGGATCCGGCGGTAGTAGCCATCCAGTCGCATGAGGTCGTCGTGGGCGCCTTGCTCGACGATCCGGCCCTGATCGAGTACCAGAATGAGGTCCGCGCGTCGCACCGTGGAGAGCCGGTGGGCGATGACGAACGAGGTTCGCCCCCGGAGCACCTGGACCATGGCCTGTTGGATCAGCGCCTCGGTCGCGACGTCAACGCTGGACGTGGAGTCGTCGAGGATCAGAATCGGCGGCGACAGCAACAGCGTGCGGGCAATGGCCAGTCGCTGTCGCTGGCCGCCGGACAGGGTCGCGCCGCGTTCGCCCACCCAGGTGTCGTAGCCGTCCGGCAAGCTCTCGATGAAGTCATGCAGTTGGGCCGCCCGGGCGGCTCGAATCACATCCTCCATCGACGCATCGTCGACGCCGTAGGCGATGTTGTCCCGAATGGTGGCCGAAAAGACGAACACGTCTTGCATGACGATGCCCACGCTGCGCCGCAGCGACTCGAGGGTCACGTCCCGGACATCCACCCCGTCGATGGTGATGCGACCCGCCGACGCGTCGTAGAAGCGGGGCAGCAGGTGCGCGATGGTGCTCTTGCCTGAGCCCGAGCCGCCGACGATCGCCGCCGACTGACCGGGCCGCAGCCCAAACGACACGTCGTGCAACGCGGGCACGTCGTCGGTGTAGGCAAAGGACACCGAGTCGAACTCGACGTGGCCGGTGGCGGACAGCTCCCGAGCATTTTCGGCAACGACAAGCGGATTCCTGGTGTCGAGCACTTCGAATATGCGCTTGCCCGCGGCCATGGCGGTGGAAAAGAGCCGCACCCTCCACTCCAGGCCCCTGATGGAGCCGCCCAGCATCACCAGAAACAGCACAAAGGTCGCCAGCGTTCCGGCGGTGATAACCCCCCGCTGCACCTGCCATCCGCCAACGAGCAGAATCGTCGCCATCAAGGCGGCGTACAGGAAGTTGAGCGTGGCGTCCCTCGTCACGGCGAGACGGTCGGCGCGAATGAAACTGGCGGCGACCGCACTGGCCCGCTCCCGGTATCGCCGCTGCTCGTAGTCTTGGGCGCCCAGAACCTTCACCGTTCGAATCCCCGTCAGGCTCTCTTGCAGCGCGGTGTTCATGCGACCGGTTTCCTGGAAGACGTGGGTATAAATCCGAAATAGCCGCACGGCCAACGAGACCCCATACCCCGAGATCATCAGGGAGCCGACGAACGCGATAAGGCCCAGCTGCCAGTTCAAGCTGAGCATGACTACGACTGGAAGGAAAAACAGCATGAGGTACGCGATGCCGTGCATGACGCCGGTCGATATGAAACTGTCAACGGCATCGATGTCGACCGTGGCACGTGACATCAGATCGCCGGTCTTCTGGCGGTCAAAGAACCCGAAGTTGAGCCACTGCAGCTTGTCGACGAAGTCATTTCGCAGCCGATACTCGGTCACCCGGCCGACGCGTTCGGCCAGGTAGAGGCCCAGGTACCCCAGCACGGCCCTGGCCACGCCAGCCGCGACCATCAGGCCCGCGATCAGCACCAGCGAATCTCGGCCTTGCGTGAGCAGCGCGTCCACGGCGTCGCCCACGAGGCGCGGAAGCGCCACGCGCGGCACGATCGAGGCGACCATGACGACGGCTGTGACGATGACGAGCGCCCGCTGCGTCAGGGCGTACTTGACGAGACGGATGAGGGTCGGCATGCAGGTTTGGGGTCTTTGGTGGCCGGCGAGGATTCTTCGGCCGATCGGAAGTTCGCGAGGTCACGCGAGCCACAGGACGCCGCGTCTCAACGTTGCGCGGTCGCAGCCGCGGCGTCAACCGACGGTGACGCCATCGGATATCCTGGCATCCAGGCGGGAGGCGTGGCTCGCGCGGCGGCACGCCTGGAACCTTCCCGTGCGCCGAGCGGGATCGAATGGCCGGAGGCGACGATGCGAGAGGACTATTTCCACCGCGTCCAGCGAGAGACGGCGACGCGGGTGTGGGTGAACAATCCAACCGAGTTCGATTTGAGCGCGTCGGTCGACGCCGGGGCGGTCTCGGGCACCACCAATCCGACTTATGGCTCCGTGCTGCTCCGGCGCGAGCCCGAGTACGTCGAGCCGATCATCGACGAGGTGGCCGCTGTCGAATCCAACCCCTATAAGGCCGCCGACGAGGTCTACCAGCGCATCACGCGACGGTTCATGGAGGGCTTCCTGCCGCAGTGGGAGTCGAGCGGCGGCCAGTGGGGCTTCGTCACAATGCAGGACGACCCCCGCCTCGACGAGGACCCCGACCTGATCGTGGACGCCGCCCTGCGGCACCGCGAGGTCGCGCCGAACTATCTGGCCAAGATCCCGGTGATCGAGTCGGGCATGGAGGCCATGCGGCGGCTGGTGGGCCTGAACATTCCCATGTGCGCCACGGAGTGCTTCGCCGTCTCGCAGGCGGTGGCGATGTGTGAGGTCTACGAGAAGGCCGCCGACGCCACCGGCAACACGCCCCCGTTCTTCATCACGCACATCACCGGCGTGCTGGACGACGACCTGAGCGAGTGGGTCGCGGAAAACGAGATCGACCTCCCGCCGGAGCTGGTGCGGATGGCTGGCTCGATCGTCGCGCGCAAGCAGTACAAGGTGATCAAGGAGCGGGGCTACCGCACGGTCTTCCTCGGCGGCGGGGTGCGCGGGACGCACCACTACACCGAGTTCGTGGGCGGCGACGCGCACATCACGATGAACTGGTCGACCTTCGACGAGCTGATCCAGGAGGACGGGCCGGTCGTCGACCGCATCCACTTCGCCGACGACCCCGCCGACGTCGCCGAGCTGCGGGCCAAGATTCCGCGCTTCGCCACGGCCTACGACGACGACGGCCTGACGCCGGCGGAGTTCACGGAGTATCCGGCGCTGGTGCGGTTCCGCAACTACTTCATCGACGGCTGCGTGCACCTGGACGACGAGATCGCCAAGCGTCACGCGGCCGCGGCGGTTGTATAAGGGCGGTTCGCGAACCGCCCCTACACGGACGGGGTGCGAAGTCTGGACTGGATCAACCGCCAGCGGCGCCGAGGCAGGGCCTGGATTCCGGCCCCGTATCGAGTACGGGGCAGGCTGTTCGCCGGAATGACTGAAGGGAAGTGGTAGGGGCATGACGTCAGACGAGCACGCGGGCGATCCGTTTGCGGTCGAGGGCCGCTGGTATCGCGGCAACCTGCACACGCACTCCACCAACTCCGACGGGCAGAAGTCTCCCGAGGACGCCGTGAACTGGTACCACGACAACGGCTACGACTTCATGGCGCTCACCGACCACAACGTGGTGAGCGACACCTCGGCGCTGACCACCGACGACTTCATCACCATTCCGGGCATGGAGATGCACGGCCCCGACCCGTGGTTGGGGACCAGGTACCACATCGTCGGACTGGGCATGCACAGCTTCGACCGCGGCGACGAGACCCTGGGCCCGCAGGAGGCCATCGACCGCGTCAACGCCGACGGCGGCCTGGCGATCCTGGGGCATCCCTACTGGCTCGGGCAGACCGCCGCCGACATGAGCGAGTTGGAAGGCTTCGTGGGGATGGAGGTCTACAACTCCATCTGCGACCGCAACCGGGCCAAGGGCTTTTCGTCGGTTCATTGGGACGACTACGGCGACACGCTGGGCATCACCTGGGGCTTCGCCACCGACGACACGCATTGGATGCTCAATGAGGAAGGCCGCGGCTGGGTGATGGTGCGCACCACCGATTTCAGCCAACGCGGCTTGCTGGAAGCCCTGCGCGCGGGGCATTTCTACGCTTCGATGGGCCCGGAGATTCACGACGTGCAGATCGACGCAACCCACGTGCGAGTGCGCTGCTCGCCCGCGCGGCGCGTGTCCCTTATCACCGCCCGGGCGGGCGGAGACAGCCGTCACGTCGACGGCGGCGAGCTGCTCACCGAGGTTACGCTCGAGCGGCGCGAGTCGCCCGCCTATCCCGAACGCTATATCCGCGTGGAGGTCGAGGACGCCGAAGGCCGCATCGCCTGGTCGAACCCGCGGCCGGCCTGAGGCGCGGCGAGCGCTTCAGTTCCAGCCCTCTTCGTCACCCCGGCGAAAGCCGGGGTCCAGGTTCGCCTGACGCGCCCGAGACTCCGCCTGGATTCCGGCACTGTATCGAGCAATGGGCAGGCGCTCCGCCACTGAGCAAGGTTCCATCTAGATTCGACCGGACTGGATTCCGGCCTCCGCCGGAATGACGGAAGGTTACGGAAATATCTCCTTCAAAGGAGAATGGACTCGAACAGAGGATTCCTGGGACCCCATGAAGCTCTTCCTCAAGGTCGCGCTGTTCACCGTGGTGGTGCCGGGCTCGGTGGCGGTGCTCGTCCCGTTCCTTCTTGGGGGTGATCGGACAGTTGCCGGCGGCGCGTGGCTCGGGCTGGCCGTGTGTCTCTTCGCGCTCGGCATCGCGATCTATCTGCGCGCGGTGTGGGACTTCGCCAAGATTGGCCAGGGAACCCCGGCGCCAATCGACGCGCCGAAACGGCTCGTCGTCCGAGGGATCTACCGCTACTCGCGCAACCCGCTGTACGTCGCCATGCTGATCATCGTCGCCGGATGGGCCGCGCTCTTCGGAACGGCCCTGCCGCTGGCGTATGCCGCAGGCCTCTTCATCCTTTACTCCCTAGTCATTCGCCTCCACGAAGAGCCGCATCTGGCGCGCGAGTTCGGTGACGAGTACACGGTCTACACGCAGCAGGTTGGCCGCTGGCTCTTTCGGCTGCGGCGAAGGTAGGGCGCCCCGATTCGTTCACCCTGAGCTTGTCGAAGGGCGTCTGCCTAGGCCGCCCAGGGCGCGTGGTTCGACAGGCTCACCACGAACGGGGCCACCCCTCGCGCACGCGGCCATCCGGCGGGGTGCTCCGCGAGACCGGACTTGGCCGTGCCGCAGGACCAATGGATAACTCGTCCGTCATTACCGCGAAGGCGGGAATCCACCATTCATTGAATCTGGGGGCGCGCTGGACTCTGGCGTAGGGGCCGGTCTCAAACCCGCCCGTTCGGACTAGGGAGTCCCTACGAAACCGCACTCCGGGCAATCGCGATGAAGTCGTCCGCCTTCAAGCTGGCGCCGCCGACGAGCGCTCCGTCCACGCCGTCCTGGGTTAGCAGGTCGCGCGCGTTGGACGGGGACACGCTGCCGCCATAAAGAATGCGCGTGCGCTGCGCCGCCGCGGCGTCGAGCGCGTCGCTCAGGGCCTCGCGCGCCCAGCCGATGGCCTCCGCCGCCTGTGCCGGAGACGCCGTGCGGCCGGTGCCGATGGCCCACACCGGCTCGTAGGCCATCACCAGCGGCTCGGCGGCCGTGGAGCCGATCCCTGCCAGCGCCGCCTCGACTTGTGCGGTAATCAGTGCCTGCGCCCCGCCGGCGTCGCGCACGGACTCTGTTTCGCCCACGCAGACGATCGGCGTGAGTCCGGCGGCCAGGGCCGCCTCCAGCTTGCCATTCACCATCTCGTCGGTCTCGCCGAAGTCGGCGCGTCGCTCCGAGTGGCCCACGATCACCACCTCCGCCACGCCGGCGAGCATGGGGGCGGAGATTTCGCCGGTGAACGCGCCGCTATCGAGCCAGTGCATGTTCTGCGCGCCCACCCGTATCGACGTGCCCACCACCGCGCGCGCGACGTCGGTGACGGCGATTGCGGGCGGGCACAGCACCAGGTCGACCCCGTCGGGCGGCCCGGCGCGGACGATGGCGCGGGCCAGCTCGACGCCCGACTGCGGCGTCGTGTGCATCTTCCAGTTGCCGGCCACGAGGGGGCGGCGGTCGGGGTTCAGCACACGCACAGGAGCCGTCTCTCATCGCGGGGCCTTGGGAAAACGCGGTAGGGACGGGTCTCAGACACGCCCGCAGGCCAAGCATCCGGAGTGCTCCGAGTTCGACCGGACTGGATTCCGGCTTCCGCCGGAATGACGAGAGGGCTACCCACAGGTCTCTTCAAGGGAGAGGGAGTCGGACACGCTGTGACGGCCGGGGAGTCCCCTCACCCCAACCCTCTCCCCACGGGAGAGGGGGCCGGACGCGGTATGACGGCCGGGGAATCTCCTCACCCCAACCCTCTCCCCACGGGAGAGGGGGCCGGACGCGGTATGACGGCCGGGGAATCCCCTCACCCCGGCCCTCTCCCCAGGGGCGAGGGGGCCGGACGCGGCATGACGGCCGGGGAATCTCCTCACCCCGGCCCTCTCCCCACGGGCGAGGGGGCCGGACGCGGCATGACGGCCGGGGAGTCCCCTCACCCCGGCCCTCTCCCCACGGGCGAGGGGGCCGGACGCGGTATGACGGCCGGGGAATCCCCTCACCCCGGCCCTCTCC
>JAPPNP010000004.1:0-53083 GCA_028873795.1 Chloroflexota bacterium | reverse complement strand
CACCCCGGCCCTCTCCCCACGGGCGAGGGGGCCGGACGCGGTATGACGGCCGGGGTATCCCCTCACCCCAACCCTCTCCCCACGGGAGAGGGGGCCGGACCGGAGGGGTTGGGGTTGATCCGGTTGGCGCCTTGCTCGGCCACTAGGTTGCACGCTTGCAGGTAGTGCTCGATGGACTCGCCGCAGTCGGCCCAGTAGCCCTCCAGGAGGTCGTGGGTCATCTCGCCGCGCGCGAGGTACGCGTTGTTGAGGTCCGTGACCTCCAGCTCGCCGCGCGCCGACCGGTCGAGCTGGCGCACCAGGTCGAAGGCGTTCTCGTCGTAGAAGTAGATGCCCGTCACCGCCAGGTTCGAGGGCGGGCGCTCGGGCTTCTCGATGAACTGCACGATGCGATCGCCGTCCAACTCCGCCACGCCGTAGGCCTGCGGATTCTCCACCTCGGTGAGCAGCACCTTGGCGCCCGACGGCTGGGCCTCGAAGCGGCGCGCGGCCTGAACGATGTTCCCGCCGATGATGTTGTCGCCCAGGATCACCAGCATGCGGTCGCGGCCCACGAACGGCTCGGCCAGGCCGATGGCTTCGGCGATGCCGCCCGCGCCCTCCTGGTAGGTGTAGCCCAGGTGGTCGATGCCAAACTCGCGACCGTTGCCCAGCAGCTGCAGAAAGTCGCCCGCGCTCGAGCCGCTGGTCACGATCAGGATCTCGGTGACGCCCGCGTTCACCAGCGTTTCGATGGGGTAGTAGATCATCGGCTTGTCGAAGACGGGCAGCAGCTGCTTGTTGGTCACGCGCGTCAGGGGGTCGAGGCGCGAGCCGGTGCCGCCGGCCAGGATGACGCCCTTCACGCGCCGGGCTCCGTGGCGTCGTCGCTTGCCAGCACCGCGGCGGCGAACTCCTGGGGATCGAACACGGCGAAATCCTCCGGCTGTTCACCCGTACCGATGAACTTGATCGGCACGCCGAGCGCGCGCGTGACGGCAAAGGCCACGCCGCCCTTGGCCGAGCTGTCGAGCTTGGAGACGATCACGCCGGTCACGTCCACCGCGTCGCGAAACGCCTGAGCTTGGCGCAGGCCGTTTTGCCCGGTCAAGGCATCGAGCACCAGCAGCACCTCATGCGGCGCGCCCGGCACCTGCCGCTCGGCCACGCGGCGCACCTTGGCCAGCTCGTTCATCAGGTTCAGGTTGGTGTGCTGGCGCCCCGCGGTGTCGGCGATGACGTAGTCCACGCCGCGCGCCTTGGCCGCGTCCAGGGCGTCGTAGACCACCGCCCCGGGATCGCTGCCCGGCTGATGCGCCACCACCGGCGCCTCGACGCGGTCGCCCCAGATGCGCAGTTGGTCGATGGCCCCTGCGCGGTAGGTGTCGGCCGCGGCCAGCAGCACGGAATAGCCGTGGCTCTGGAGCAGCGTCGCCAGCTTGGCGATGGAGGTGGTCTTGCCCGCGCCGTTGACGCCGACCACCAGCACCACCTGCGGCGGATCGCCCGCGGCGAAGGCGCGCTCGCCGCTGCCCAGCTCCGCCGTGAGGCGTTCGCTCAGCAGCGCCCGTGCGGCTTCGGGGTTCTTGACGCCCGCGTCTTGCACGGCCTCTTGCAGCCCGTCGACGAGCTCGAGCGACAGCTCGGGGCCGAGGTCGGCTTGGATCAGCAGCTCTTCGAGCTCTTCCCAGTCGGCGTCACCGAGGCCGCCGCGGTCGAACCAGCGTCGCAGGCCCCCGCCGAATCGACGGCGCGTGGGCGCAGAGCTGGCGTCCACGGACGCGTCCTTGGGTCGCCGCAGACGTCTCAGGCGCATGGCGAAGTGTCGCGACGCTTGCCCAACCCCGTGGGACGCGGAAATGACAGATATGTCATTCCGAACGAAGTGAGGAATCTAAGGTCGTCGGCGCATGCTGCCCGCCTCCGAGATTCCTCGCTGCGCTCGGAATGACAGGTTGGGTGCGCCTGGGTCGGTGGGTGCGCGGAGGTGGTGGAGGGGTGGATTCCCGCCGTCGCGGGAATGACGGAGGGGGGCGAGCATGACGAAGTATTCGGTAAGGGTCTCATCTCTTGACGTGCGCGTGGGCCGCGCGGCGTGCGACGATGGAATCGCACGCGCAAATCTCGACCCGCATCAGGGGGAGCGCAACATGTCGCATGGCGCCCGAGTCTCCATCGAATACTGCAGTCAATGAAACTATCTCCCTAGAGCCGTCCGTGCGACGGAGGAGATTCTGACCGAGTTTGCAGACGACGTGGCCGAGTGGACGCTGATCCCGTCCGGCGGCGGCGTGTTCGAGGTGAAGGTTAACGACGAGCTGGTGTTCTCGAAGCGCGCGTTGAAGCGGCACGCCAAACCCGGCGAGATCTATCCGCTGGTCAGCGAGGCGCTCTCGGGCTGACGCCCGGCGGCACGGCGACCGATCCGTCACTCCGTGGCGTGGGCCGTGTCCAGAAACTCGGCGACGTGCAGGACTTCCAGGTCCAGCCCGCGTCGCCGCGCGCCGGTGCGCAGGTGCAGGATGCAGCCGGGATTGCCCGACACGATGGTGCGCGCGCCGGTGGCCTGGATGGCGTCGAGCTTCTCGTCCAGGATTTGCAGCGACACCTCGGTGTCGGTGGCGCTGTAGAGGCCCGCGGCGCCGCAGCAGACCGTGGGATTGGCCGTCTCCACCAGATTGACGCCGGGGATCGCGCCGATCAGGTCGCGCGGCTGCTGCGTGATGCCCTGGGCGTGCACCAGGTGGCAGGCGTCCTGGTAGATCACGTCGCGCTCGACCGAGGCTGAGCCGCCGGGCGCCTCGATCTCCGCGAGGAATTCGGAGAAGTCCCGCACCTTGGCGACGAACGCGCGCGCCCGCTCGCCGTAGGCGGGGTCGTCCGCCAGCAGGTGGCCGTATTCCTTCAGCGTCGAGCCGCAGCCGGCGGAGTTGACGACGATGGCGTCATAGGCGTCCGCCTCAAAGGCGTCGATGTTGCGCCTGGCCAGGTCGCGGGCGGTCGTGCGCGCGCCGCCGTGCACGTGCAGCGCGCCGCAGCACTGCTGGTGCTCGGGGATGTGAACCTCGCAGCCGGCGCGCGCCAGCACTCGCAGCGAGGCCCGGTGCGCGTCGGCGAGCGACAGCGACATGATGCAGCCGGTCAGGAAGGCCACGCGATGGCGACGCTCGCCCTCGGCGGGCACGAGTCGCAGGTCGCTTGCCTGCAGGAAGCTCGCGGACATCGGCGGCGACATTTCATCGAGCCGCGCCAGGGGCGGCGCCAGCGCGTGCAGCAGGCGGCTGCGGCGTACCAGCCACTGCAGGCCGCTGCGCTGATACAGCCGTAGTCCCTGCCCTAGCAGCCGGAGCGCCCGCGGTCGGGTGAAGACGTGCCGCAGCACCAGGTCGGCGATGCGGCGCGCCCGCGGCAGCAGCCCGGCCTGCACCGTCTGCGCCCGCACGTCCTCGATGATCTCGCCGTACTTGACGCCCGAGGGACAGGCCGTCTCGCAGGCGCGGCAGTCCAGACAGCGGAAGGTGTGCTTCAGAAATGTCGGGCTGGCGAGCGACATGTGCCCGTCGGAGACCGCTTTGGTGAGCTGAATGCGTCCCCGCGGCGAGTCCATCTCCAGCCGCAGCACGCGATAGGTCGGGCACTCGTTGAGGCACAGGCCGCAGTGCACGCAGGTGGCGATGGTGGCGGGATCGGGGGCGTCCTGCGCGCTGAAGCCGACGCGCGGTGCGGCGACGCTCATGCGGCATCCGCCAGAAAGCGTCCCGGATTGAGCGTGCGGTTGGGATCGAACGCGCGCCGCAACTCGCTCGCGAGCGCATGCGCGGCGTTCGCCGAGTCCGAGCCCCAGACGTCCAGGCGCCGCTTGACCGCCGGCGGAGCCGCCTCGACGACGACCGGCGCATCGAACATTTGCGCGGCGCGTCGCAAGTCGTCGACCGCACGGCAAACCGCGTCGCTGTCCCCGCCCGTCCAGCGCACCCGCCCCACGCCGCTCACGGCGTGAGCCTCCGCGCGCCACTCCAAGCCGTGCTCGGCGCCGATCTCGGCTGCCGACCCGAGCAGCGATGGAATCTGCGATGAGAGGGCGCTCATGCGGCACACCGTATACGGCTCACCGGATTGGGGCGGTTCCGCCACGCGCACCGCATCGCGCCAGAAGTCGCGCTGGGCATCGCGCTCCAGGATGTTGGGCGCGGCGCCATTCGACGCGAGCGCCTCGTGGACCATCGCGAGTTGGGCGGCGACTCCCGCTTCCGTTCCGGCGAAGCGCGCCGCCAGCAACCAGGGCCGGTTCGGCACTACGGCTGCCGCGACCAGCCGACGGTCGATGAGGTCGACGGCCGTGGGCGCGACCGGCAGGCCCACGATCGACCCAACGGCTCCCCCGGCGTCGAGCACCGATGCGTACCCATAGACCGCCGTGCGCTCGTTGGTCGGCAGCGGCGCCACCTTGAGATTCACACGGGTAATCAGTCCCAGGGTGCCCAGCGCGCCGATGTGGCCCTTGTGCAGGTCGTAGCCGGTCACATTCTTGACCACCATGCCGCCGGATTTCGTGATTGCGCCGTCCGGCCCCGCCGTCTCCGCGCCGATCACCAGGTCGCGGAACGAGCCCGAGGCCACCCGGCGCGGCCCCGAGATGTTTGTCGCCATCAGACCGCCAATCGTGGCCGACGACGCGAACGGCGGGTCCAACGGCAGGTGCTGGCCTTCCTCGCCCAAGCGCGCCTGTAGCGCTGCGAGGGTGATGCCGGCCTGGACGCCAAGCGTCAGGTCCGCGGGCGTGTAGGTCACGATTTCGTCGAGCGCGGTCATGTCGAGCACCACGTCCACGCGCTCGGGGATGTTGCCCAGGGCCATCTGGCTGCCGCCGCCGCGCGGCGCCACCGCGGCGCCCATTTCGTCGCACCGCGCCACGACCGCCGCCGCTTCGTCCGGGTGCGCGGGGCGGACGACCACCGACGGCTCAATCCCGTCCACGGCCACCGCCGCCAGATCGCCGCTGCGGATGCGGCCGGCCGGCATTTCCCGCGCCAACGCGGTCGCGATTTCCGGGGCCGTGAGTGCGGTCGGCGCCTCGGCTTCAAGTGCCATGATTGGCAGTATGGAGCGCGGCCAGGACCGGAACAACCACCACCACCTCCGTCATTCCGGCGAAGGCCGGAATCCAGTCCGGTCGAGCCTGGAGGCACGCTGGATGCTTGGCATGCGGGCAGGTCTGAGACCTGCCCCTACCGGACTCTGCGAAGGTTTCCCTGGCGAGAGGGGGATTGCCCCCGTCCCATCATTCCGCCAAACAGCCGGCCCCGTTCTCGATACGGGACCGGAATCCAGGGATCGGCGCGGCCATGACGCCACGACCATCCCCAACCACCGGGGCGCGGCATGATCGTGGCGCGCACGCGGGCTGAGTTGGCGGCGGCGCGCGCCCGACTCCCGGATCCGGTTGGCGCCGTGTTCACCATGGGCGGCTTGCACGACGGCCATACCGCCCTGCTGCGCGCCGCGCGCCGCGAATGCGCCTCCGTGGTGGCCACGCTCTTCGTGAATCCCATCCAGTTCGAGATCGAGCAAGACGCCGCGACCTATCCCGGCGACGAGGCGGCTGACCTGCGCCGATTTGAAACCGAGGGCGCCGACGTTGTGTTTGTGCCGCCGGCCCACGAAATCTACGGGCCGGGGTTCGCCACCCAGGTTGGCGTACCGGCACTCAGCGCCGTGCTCGAAGGCGCCAGCCGGCCGGGGCACTTCGACGGCGTCGCCACGGTGGTCGCCGTGCTGCTCAACCTCACGCGCCCCGAGCGCACCTATCTCGGGCAGAAGGATTGGCAGCAAACGCGCGTGATCCGGCAGGTCGTGGCGGATCTGGCGCTCGGCGTGAAGGTGCGCGTGGTCCGCACCGTGCGCGATGACGCGGGCCTGGCGCTGGGCACGCGCAACGTGCGGCTGACAGCCGCGGGCCGCCGGTCTGCGCGCGTGATCTATCGAGCATTGACGGCTGGGGCCGACGCCTGGCAGCGCGGTGAGCGGCGGGCCGACCACCTGGAGCGCGCGATGCGCCGAGAGCTGGAAACCGAACCCGGCGTCGGCGTCGACTACGCGGTGGCGCGGGAGCCCCACGCGCTCGACGCCCTCGACCACCAGGCGTCCGCCGTCGCGCTGCTCGTGGCCGCCTGGGTGGAAGGGGTGCGACTGATCGACAACTTCGTCCTGGGCGACGGCCTCGTGGACGTCGAGCCCGAACCACTGCCGGCCGTTGCCGCGCCTGAATCGGGCGGCGACGGTCCGGCCTCGGCGTGACGGCGGCGACGGACGCCCCACCGGCGGCCACGGTTGGCACGGCGGGGCACGTCGATCACGGCAAATCCACCCTGGTCCACGCGCTGACCGGCATCGACCCGGACCGCCTGGCCGAAGAGAAGGCGCGGGGCATGACCATCGACCTGGGGTTCGCGTGGCTCACCCTGCCCGGCGGGCGCTCGGTGAGCTTGGTGGACGTGCCGGGACATGAGCGATTCATTCACAACATGCTGGCCGGCGTGGGCGGCATCGACGCCTGCCTATTCGTCGTGGCCGCCGACGAAGGGGTGATGCCGCAAACGCGCGAGCACCTCGACATCGTGACGCTGCTGGGCATCGACCGGGGCGTGGTCGCGCTCGCCAAAACGGACCTGGTGGACGAGGAATGGCTCGACCTCGTCGAGCAGGAAGTCCGAGAGGCGCTGGCGGACGGCTCGCTCGCCCACGCGCCAATTGTTCCCGTCTCGGCGCGCGAGGGCCAAGGCCTGGATCTGCTCCTCGAAACGCTGGAGCACATCTTGTCGCAGCCCCAGTCTCGGCAGCAGACCGGCGGACCGCGGCTGCCGGTAGACCGGGCCTTCACCCAACCCGGCTTCGGCACCGTGGTGACCGGCACGCTGGCCGGCGGGCCGCTGGACGTGGGCGACATGGTCCATCTGTATCCGGGCGGCGCGCGGACGCGCGTGCGCGGCTTGCAGACCCATCGCGCGACGGAGAATCGCGCCTGGCCGGGACGGCGCGTGGCGGTGAACCTCGGCGGCGTGGCGCCGTCCGAGGTCCCGCGCGGCACGGTCGTGGCGGCGTCCGGCGCCGTCACCGAGACGCGGCGCGTGGACGCCACGCTGCGGCTGCTGCCGTCGGCGCCGCGGGCGCTGAAGCCCGGGGAGCGGGTGTCCTGGCACTCGGGGACCGCCGAAGTGGTGGCGGCGCTGCGCTACCTGGAGGCCGATCCCATGCGGCCGGGCGCCGCCGGCTGGGTCCAGTGGCGGCTTGGGGAAGCGGTCGCCGTGCGCAAGGGCGATCCCTACGTGATCCGGCGGCTCTCGCCGCCCATGACCATCGGCGGCGGCGAGATCGTGCGCGCGCAGGCCCGCCACGTGCCGCGCGGCGACGCCGGCGCGCTCGAGGGCCTCGAACGCGCCCGCCGGGCGGAGCCGGCCGAGCTGGTGACGGCGGCGGTGGAGGCCGCGGGCCCGCTCACGCCCGCCGAGATCGCGCGGCGCACCGAGGTGAGCCTGGGCGAGGTGACGGCGATCGTGGACGCCATGGAGCGCGAAGGCGCGCTGAGTGTTGTCGGCGGCTACGTGGCGCCGGCGGCCGCCGTCGACGCCCTGAGCGAGCGCATTGGCGGCTTGCTGACGCCCGGCGCTGCCGGCGGTCTGGCGCGGGCCGCGCTGCCCCGGCGGCTTGAAGCGCCCGCGGCCCTGGTTTCGGCGCTGCTCGAGAGCCTGGCGGCCGATGGGAAGCTGGTCCTCGAGGGCGGGCGGGTCCTCCCACCGGGACAAGCGGCGGCGCCGCGCGGCCCGGTGGCCGACCGCCTGCTGGCCGCGCTCGACCAGGGCGGCTTCGCGCCACCGGACCTGTCCACGCTGGCGCGCGCCCAGAAGACTCCGCCCGAGGTGCTCGACGCTCTCACCGCCGCCGGAGAGCTGGTGCGCGTCACGCCGGCGTTCGGCCTGACGCGCGCGGGATACGCACGCTGGCGGGAGGCCATTGGGGAGGCCTTCGCGGCCAATGAGCAGGTGACGGTGCGGCAGCTTCGCGACCAACTGGGCACCAGCCGCAAATACGTCCTCGCGTTCCTGGAGCACCTGGACGCCCGCGCCGTCACGCGGCGGGTCGGCGAGGTCCGCATTTTGCTGGACCGGAGCTGGCTGCGGGAGTAGCGAACGCCGTAGAGCCGCCGTTTGTCACTCCCGCGAAGGGAGACCTTTGCAGAATCCAGGCGGGCTTGGGGATGACCGGGCGCACCCCTTCCGCCCCCAGATTCAATTATGGGTGGATTCCCGCCTTCGCGGGAATGACGGAGGGGTTACGCGAAGGTCTCCGAAGGCGGGAATCTAGGCCGGATTGCTCCGGTGGCCCGCGCTGTCCCTTCCGGTCATTCCGAGCGCAGCGAGGAATCTATGGGGCGGGAAGACCTAGCAACGGCCTTGGATTCCTCACGTTCGTTCGGAATGACAGATCGTTCTCCCGGTGGCCCGCGCTGCGCGCAGCGTGGGGCCGGCTGTGGGTGTGTCTCCCAGGCTGCCCGCAGCCTGGGCCACCGGGCACCGCCGTCTTTGCGCGGCGCCCCTGCCCGACGCTCGCGCCAGCCCTTCCGGTCATTCCGCGCGCGGCGAGGAATCTAAGGGGCGGGAAGACCTAGCAACGGCCTGGGATTCCTCACGTTCGTTCGGAATGACAATGAGATTCCGCTACCAGCGCGCGCAAGGTCGAGTGACCTGCCTCAGCCGTCCGGCAGCGCGGCCACGCCTGGGAGCTCGCGGCCTTCGATGAGCTCCAGCGTGGCGCCGCCGCCGGTGCTCAGATGGGCGAAGTCGTGCGCGCGCCCCGAGGCTTGCGCGGCCGCCACGGCGTCGCCGCCCGCCACCACCACCTCGGCGGGCAAGTCGGCCAGGAGCCGCGCCAGCGCCAGCGTGCCGCCCGCGAACGGCGCCAGCTCGTAGACGCCGACCGGTCCGTTCCACAGCACGGTTCGCACGTCCGCGAGCGCCGCGGCATATGTCGCCAGCGACGCGGGCCCGACATCCAGGATCATGGCCTCGGACGGCACGGCGTCCAGCGCCACGGTGCTCGGAGACGCGTCGGCCGCGACCTCATTCGCCACTACCGCGTCCACCGGCAGCACCAGCCGGCAGCCCGACGCGGCGGCCGCCGCGCGAATGGCGGCGACGGCATCGGCGGCGTCTTCCGCGCGTGACCGGCCGATGCCGACACCGTCAGCCGCCAGGAACGTGTTGGCCATCGCGCCGCCCAGGATCAGCACGTCGGCGGATGTCGCCAGCCGCTCCAGGAGCGCGATCTTGTCGCTGATCTTGGCCCCGCCCACGATGGCCGCAAACGGCCGCGGCGGCCCCTGCACGATGGGGTCCAAGGCTCGAAGCTCGGCCAGCAGGAGGTGTCCGGCGGCGGCGGGCAGCGCGTGAGCCAGCCCGGTGGTGCTGGCATGCGCCCGGTGCGCCGAACCGAAGGCGTCGTTGACGTAGCGGTCGGCCAGGCGCGCCAGCGCGCGCACGTGGTCCGGGTCGTTGGCCTCCTCGCCGGGATGGAAGCGCAGGTTTTCGAGCAGCAGCACCGCTCCATCCCCCAGGTCGCGGGTCAGCCGCTCGACCGCGGGGCCCACGCTGTCGGGCGCGAACAGCACCCATGCGTCCAGCGTGCGCGCCAGGTGCTCCGCGACCGGCTCCAGCGACAACTCAGGGCTGGCGGCTCCCTGTGGTCGGCCAAGATGCGACGCCAGCACCACTCGCGCGCCGCGGTCGCGCAGATCGCGGATGGTCGGCAGCGACGCCCTGATGCGGGAGTCGTCGCGAATCGCGCTCCCGTCGAGCGGCACGTTCAGGTCGGCGCGCACGAAGACGCGGAGGCCGCCCACGTCGAGGTCCGGCAGACCGCGTTTCATGCGGCGGACCGATCGGCGACCGACGCCACCGGGCGGTTGGGGCTAAACAGCGGCCGCCGCGGGCGTGCCGGCGGCGACCAGCGCCGCCGCGTCGGCCACGCGGCAGGCATAGCCCCACTCGTTGTCGTACCAGGCGGCGACTTTGACCAGGTCGTCACCGATGGCCATGGTGCTCTCGGCCTCGACGATCGAGGAGTGCGGGTCGCCGCGCAGGTCCACCGACACCAGCGGCTCGTCATTGATGGCCATGATGCCCTGCAGTCGTCCGGCGGCCGCCTCCCGCAGCGCGTCGTTGAGCTCCGCCTCGCTCGCGGCACGCTCCAGGTGCGCCACGAACTCCACGATCGACACGGTGGGCACGGGCACGCGGTAGGCCGCGCCGTGCATGCGGCCCTCGAGCTCGGGGATCACCAGGCCGATGGCCTTGGCGGCGCCGGTTGACGTGGGGACGATGCTCAGCGCCGCGGAGCGGGCCTCGCGGATGTCGCCCGCCGGGCCGTCCACCAGCGCCTGCGAGGCGGTGTAGGCATGCACGGTGGACATCAGGCCCTTGCGCACGCCGAAGGCGCGGTGCAGCGTGTCCAGCGGCGGCGCCAGGCCGTTGGTGGTGCACGAGGCGTTGCTCACCACGCGATGGGCGGCGGGATCGTAGCGGTCGTGGTTGACCCCCATCACGATGGTCAGGTCGGCGCCCGTGGCGGGCGCGGTGATCAGCACCCGCTCGGCCCCGGCGTCCAGGTGCAGCGCGGCGCGTTCGCGCGCGGTGCCGACGCCGGTGGCCTCGATCACGAGCTGCGCGCCCAGATCGCCCCACGGCAGCCGATCCCACTCGCGTTGCGCGGTGGTCGGAATGCGGCGTCCGTTGACGACCAGGTCCGTGCCGTCCACGGCCACCTCGCCTGGGAAGCGGCCGTAGTTGCTGTCGTAGCGCAGCAGGTGGGCCAGCGTTTCGAGGTCCACCAGCTCGTTGATGCCCACGACGTCGACCTGCGGCTGGCGCTCCAGCAGCGCGCGGAACGCTTGCCGGCCGATCCGCCCGAACCCGTTGATGGCAATGCGCACGTCGTGCCCTCCCGCGCAGCGCCCGATCGCGTGTCGAGTATAGGTCCGGCGATGCAGTCGACGCCTGGGCCGCATCACCCGCCCTGCACGGATTCCGCCCCGCGTAGAATTGCGCCCCGGGCACCCTTCAGCAGCCAGGCCGCGCCGCACCTGCCGGGCGCGGCGGGCGGAGCCGCCATGTCAACCGTCAACGCCGCGCCCCCGCCGCCGTCCACGATCCCGGACGGTGTGCCGCGGCGCGACGCGGTGATGGCGCGCGCCTCCGGCGAGAACTTCCCCGTCGCCCTGCGTCTGCTGCCGCCCGACGTGCGGCGCCATCTGCTCGCCATCTACGGCTTCGCCCGGCTGGTGGACGAGCTGGGGGACGCCGCCGAGGGCGATCGCTTGGCCCTGCTGGACTGGCTGGACGACGAGGTGTCGGCCATCTACGCCGAGCGGGCCCCGGCGCATCCGATCATGCGCCGGCTGGTTGGCACCGTGCGGGCGGCGGACATCCCCGACGAGCCGTTCCGCCGCCTCATCCAGGCCAACCGACAGGATCAGACGGTCCACGCCTACGAGACCTTCGAGGACCTCGCGGGCTACTGCCAGCTTTCGGCCGATCCCGTGGGCCGCCTGGTGCTCCACGTCTTCGACGCGGCCACGCCGGAGCGCGTGTGGCTGTCGGACCAGATTTGCACCGGCTTGCAGCTGGTCGAGCACTGGCAGGACATCGCCGAGGACTACGACAGCGGGCGCGTCTATGTGCCCGGCGAGGACCTGGAGCGCTTCGACTGCCGGCCCGAGGACTTCGCGCTGCGGGTGGCCACGTCTGAGTTTCGCGAGCTCATGGCATTCGAAGTCGACCGCGCCGAGGCCCACCTGGACCGCGGGGCGCCATTGAGCCGGTTGCTCCCCGGCACGTACGGGCTGGCCATCGCGGCCTTTACCGAAGGCGGGCGCGCCGCGCTGCAGGCCATCCGCGACGCCGACTACGACGTGCTCGGGCGCTCCCCCCGCCCCACGCTGCGGCACAAGGCGCGCGCGGTGCGCGCCGTGGCGCGCCTCTGGATGAGCTGGTAGGCCGTGGACGTCGCCGCCGCCTACGACGTTTGCGAGCAGATCACGCGCACCCGCGCGGCGAATTTCTACTGGGGCATCCGTCTGCTCCCGCCGCCCAAGCGGCGCGCGCTCAGCGCCGTCTACGCCTTCGCGCGGCAAATCGACGATATCGGCGACGGCGGCCTGCCGGCGCCGGCGAAGGCCACCGCGCTGGCCGAGGCGCGGCAGCGGCTCGAATCCGCCGGCGATGGCGCCGCGGACCCGGTCATCACGGCGCTGCGCCACGCGGCCGACCGCTTCCCGGTGCCGCTGGATGCGTTTGGCGATCTGATCGACGGCGTGGAAATGGACCTGCGCGGCGAAACCTACGAGACCTTTGACGAGCTGGTGGTCTACTGCCGCCGCGTCGCCGGCAGCATCGGGCGGCTGTCGCTGGGCGTGTTCGAGTCACGCGACATGGCGCGCGCCGAGCCGCTGGCCGACGAGTTGGGCGTGGCGTTGCAGCTGACCAACATCCTGCGCGACGTGCGCGAGGACCTGGCCCAGGGCCGCGTCTACCTGCCGCGCGAGGACCTGGCGGCCTTCGCCTGCGAGCTGCGCCCACCGCTCACGCCCACGCCGGCCTTCGACGCGCTGATCCGCTTTCAGGCCCAGCGCGCCCGGCGGCAATTCGACATCGGGCTGCAGCTGCTGCCGTTGCTGGACTGGCGCAGCACCGCCTGCGCCGCCGCCATGGCCGGCATCTACCGGCAGGTGCTGCGGCGCATCGAGCAGGAGCCGGCCGCCGTGACCCGCGGGCGGGTGTCGCTGTCCACCGGGACCAAGGTGCGCGTCGCGCTGTGGAGCCTGCTCCGCGGATGAACCGCCGCGTGGTGGTGGTCGGCGGCGGGCTTGCGGGATGCGCGGCGGCGCTCACCTGCGCCGACGCCGGAGCGCGCGTGACGCTGCTGGAAGCTCGCCGGCGTCTCGGCGGGGCCACCTACTCCTTTCAGCGCGACGGCCTGTGGCTCGACAACGGCCAGCACGTCCACCTGCGGTGCTGCACCGCCTACCGGGCCTTCATCGACCGCATCGGCGCTTCCGGCATGGTCACCATGCAGCGCCGCCTGGAGATCCCGGTGATCCATCCCGGGCGCGGCGTGGCCTGGATCAAGCGTGCCAATCTGCCGGCCCCGCTGCACCTGGCTCGCAGCCTGGGAGCCTATCGGCATCTGTCGCTCGTCGAGCGCCTGCAACTGGGGCGCGCGTTGCTGGGGCTGATGCGCCTGGATCTTCGCGACGCCGCGCTGGACGCTCGCACCTTTGGAGACTGGCTGCGCGCCCGCGGCCAGTCCGACGGCTCGCTCGAGGCGCTGTGGGACCTGATCGTGCTGCCCACCGTGAACCTGCCGTCGGCCGAGGCCTCGTTGAGCCTCGCCGCCATGGTCTTCAAGGTCGGGCTGCTGCGCGACCGGTCGGCGGCGGACATGGGCTACACCACCACCACCCTGGGTCGCGCGCACAGCGACCAGGGCTTGCGCGCGCTGCAAGCCGCGGGCGTGGACGTGCAGCTCGGGGTCGCCGTCTCGGAGGTAGGCGTCGAGCCGGGGGGCGAGCTGCGCGTCCGGCGGCAAGGCGGCGAACTGTCGGCGGACGCCATCGTGCTGGCGGTGCCGCACCTGCAGGCCGCGCGTCTAGCGCCGACCGCCGCCGATCCGGACGCGGCGCGATTCGCCGACCTGGGGTCCGTGCCGATCGTGAACCTGCACGTGATCTACGACCGGCCGGTTATGCCCTATCAATTCGCGGCCGGGGTCGGGACGCCCGTGCAATGGGTGTTCGACCGCACCGAGGCCGCCGGGCTTGCCGAGGGCCAGGCGCTGGCCGTCTCGCTCTCCGGCGCCGTGGAATATGCCCAGGTCCCCACCGACGCTTTGCGCGAGCGGTTCGCGGCCGAGCTGGCGCGCGTGTTTCCTCGGGCGCGTGAGGCGCAGGTGCGGGGGTTCTACGTCACCCGCGAGCACCAGGCCACCTTCCGCCAGGCGCCGGGGTGCCAGGCGCGGCGTCCCGGACCCCGCACGGCCCTGCCGGATCTGTTCCTGGCCGGCGCGTGGACCGACACCGGCTGGCCCGCCACCATGGAAGGCGCGGTGCGCAGCGGCAACCGCGCCGGGGAACACGCGCTGCGCGCGCTGGGGCTAGCGACGCCGGTCGCGGCGTGAGCCGCGCGCACCTGTCGGTAGGCGACATGCGTTGATATATTCGCCAAGCGCCGGCCCCACAGCGACAAGGAGCGGTGTCGTCTCGTGATTCGACGTGTTCCGGGCACCGCCTCCGGGTCGCGCCCCGGACCCACGCGCTCAGCGGCATCGAGCGACGTCCTCGAAGGCGCGCGCGCCGCGCTGGAGCGCGCCCGCAACCAACTGCTCGAACAGCAGGACGCCCAGGGCGTCTGGCGCGGCGAGCTGGGCACCAACGTGACCATCGAGGCCGAGGACCTGTTTCTGCGCGAGTTTCTGGGAATCCTGGATGACGACGTCTTGCAGGCGACGGCGACGTGGATCCGGCAGCGGCAGCGGGACGACGGCACGTGGGCCAATTTCCATGCAGGTCCGGGCGACATCTCGACCACGGTGGAGGCCTATGTCGCCCTGCGCATGGCGGGAGATGCGCCCGAGGCCGGCCACATGCAGCGGGCCGCCGCCTCGATCGTCGAAGGGGGCGGACTCGAGGCGACGCGCGTCTTCACCCGCATGTGGCTGGCGCTGCACGGCTGGTGGGACTGGGACGAACTGCCGGCCATTCCGCCGGAAATGATCTTCCTGCCCACCTGGGTGCCGCTCAACATCTACGACTTCGGCTGCTGGGCCCGGCAGACGATCGTGGCGCTGAGCATCGTGCGCGCCTATCGCCCGGTCAGGCCCGCGGCCTTCAGCATCGACGAGCTGCGCACCGGGGTGGCGCCGCCCACGACCGCCTCGCTGCGCTCGTGGAAGGGGTGGTTCACCTGGATCGACCGGGCGCTGCGGCGCTATGAGCGGCGCCCGCTGGGCTGGCTCCGCGCCGCCGCGCTGCACCGTGCCGAGTCCTGGGTCATGCGCCGGCAAGAAGCGGACGGCTCCTGGGGCGGCATTCAACCTCCCTGGGTCTACTCCATCATCGCCCTGCGGCTGCGCGGCTACGGCATGTCGCAGCCCGTCATCAAGCACGCCCTCGAGGGCCTGGAGCGGTTCACGATCTGGGACGGCGACGTGCGTCGCCTCGAGGCCTGTCAGTCGCCGGTCTGGGACACCGCCCTGGCGCTGGTGGCGCTGGCCGACGCCGGGATGCCCCCCGACGCCCCGGCGATGCAGCGCGGCGGCGAGTGGCTGGTGGGCGAGGAGGTGTCGCAGAAAGGCGACTGGGCCGTGCGCCGCCCCTATCTCCACCCCGGCGGCTGGGCCTTCGAGTATGAGAACCGCAACTATCCCGACGTCGACGACACGGCCGAGGTCATCCTGGCCCTGCGCCGCGTGGAAGCGCCCAACGCCAAGGGAGCCATCGACCGCGGCGTCGCCTGGACGTTGGGCATGCAGTGCGTCGACGGCGGCTGGGCGGCCTTCGACGCCGACAACACTCGCACGCTCTGCCGCGCGCCGGCCTTCTGCGATTTCGGTGAAGTGATCGACCCGCCCAGCGCCGACGTGACCGCGCATGCGATCGAGATGCTGGCCCTCGAAGGCAAGACCTATAACGCCCGGGTCCAGCGGGGCATCGCGTGGCTGCGCGCCGCGCAGGAGCCCGACGGCTCGTGGTTTGGCCGGTGGGGCGCCAACTACATCTACGGCACCGGCGCGGCGGTTCCGGCCCTGATCGCGGCCGGCGTCTCGCCCGACGACCCATCCATCCGGCGCGCCGTGCAGTGGCTGGCCGCGCGCCAAAACGCGGACGGGGGCTGGGGCGAGGACATGCGGTCCTATGACGACCCCGACGGCTGGTCGGGCCGGGGCGCGAGCACCGCCTCGCAGACGGCCTGGGCGCTGCTCGCGCTGGTGGCGGCCGGCGACGACGGGTCCATGACGCGTCGCGGCGTCGAATTCCTCGTCGACACCCAGCGCGAGGACGGCTCCTGGGACGAAGAGCTGTACACCGGCACGGGCTTTCCGGGGGCGTTCTACATCAACTATCACCTCTACCGGCTGATCTTTCCCGTCATGGCGCTCGGCCGCTATGTGAATGGCTGGCACGCCGGACGGCTCACCCGCTTTGTACTGGACGGGGCCGATGGAACGTCGTAGCTTGCTCGTGCTGGCTCCCGAACACGAGATGTAGGCATGGGCGTTCCCCTGCGACAGACCATCACCGTGGCGCGCTATCTGATGACGCAGCGGCTGCGCGGGCGGGAGAAGTTCCCGCTGATCGTCGAGCTCGAGCCGCTCTACGCCTGCAATCTGGCCTGCGCCGGCTGCGGCAAGATCCAACATCCGGTCGAGACGCTGCGCAAGCGCATGCCGGTCGAGCAGGCCGTGGCCGCCGTCGAGGAGTGCGGCGCGCCCATGGTGTCGATCGCCGGCGGCGAGCCGCTGGTGCATCCGGAGATTCACAAGATCGCCGACGAGTTGGTGCGGCGCGGAAAGTTCGTCTACCTCTGCACCAACGCGCTCCTGCTCGAGCGCAAGCTGTCGCTCTTCACCCCGTCGCCCTACTTCGCGTTCGCCATTCACATCGACGGGTTGCGCGAGCGGCACGACGAGTCGGTGTGTCAGGAGGGCGTGTTCGACAAGGCGGTGGAGGCCATCAAGGCGGCCAAGCACGCGGGCTTCCGCGTCACCACCAATACCACCTTCTTCACTCACGACACCCCGGACAACGTGCGGGCGGTCCTGGACTTCCTCAACGACGAGTTGGAAGTGGATCACATGATGATCTCCCCCGGCTACGCCTACGAGAAAGCGCCCGACCAGGAGCACTTCCTGCCGGTGGAGCAGACGCGGCGGCTCTTCCGCGAGGCCTTTCGCGGCGGCGGGCGCAAGCGCTGGCGGCTCAACCACAGCCCGCTCTTCCTCGACTTCCTGGAAGGCAAGGTGGACTACGACTGCACCGCCTGGGGCATTCCGAGCTATTCCATCTTCGGCTGGCAGCGGCCCTGCTACCTCATGGCCGACGGCTATGTCGAGACCTACAAGGAACTGATCGAGACCACGGATTGGGACAGCTATGGTCGCGGCCGCGACCCGCGTTGCGACAACTGCATGGCCCACTGCGGCTATGAGCCGACCGCCGTGGCCGCCACCGGCAGCTCGCTACGCGAGTCCCTGCGAGCCTTCGCCTCGGCGCTGAACTAGTCCGCCCGCGGAGGCCGGAATCCAGTCCGGTTGAATCTGACGGCGCGGCGGACGCTTGGCGTCGGGCGGGTCTCAGACCCGCCCCTACCGGACTCTGCAAGGGTCTCCGCGGGTGGGAATCTAGCGGCCCTTAACCTGGTCGCCCACGAGGAAGGGCGGTTCGCGAACCGCCCCTACACCGTTTTCGAAGGTCTCCCCGCGCGGGCGCCAGAGCGGCCCGCCCCGCCCGACCTGTCGCGCCGCGCGCAGCACCCTGGCGTTCCGAGCGTCCCCCTCCTGTCATTCCGAGCGCAGCGAGGAATCTAAGGGGCGGGGAGAAGGCACAACGGCCTTAGATTCCTCACGTTCGTTCGGAATGACACAGTCCGGCGCCCTCTTCCGCGAGGTGGGAATGCCTTAGGAGACCTTTGCAAATCCCACGCGAGCTTGGGGATGACCGGGCGCATCCCTTCCGCCCCCAGATTCAATTAGGGGTGGATTCCCGCCTCCGCGGGAATGACGAAGGGTTACGCAAAGGTCTCCCTAGGGTGCAGGGCCGCCCCTAGTCCCTGGCTGTCCCGGCGCCGGCCCGCCGGCTTGTCCCTGGCCCCGCCGAAACACGAGCCAGGACACGCTGGTCGAGATGGCGGCGGTGATGAGCGCGCCGAGCAGCGCCCAGCCGAAGCTCTCCACATAGATCGGCGGAATGATCTGCCCGGCCAGCCAGAACATGAACGCGCCGACCACGAAGTGACCGAACCCCAGCGTCGCGACCATGAAGCAGCACGTCAGCGGCAGCGTGGCCAGGTACATCAGCGGGCGCACATAGACGTTCAGCGCCGCCAGCACGGCGGAAAACGCCGCCGCCGTGGCCCAGTACATCAGCGAGCCGGTCTCGGGCAGGCGGACATACGGGTCCAGCAGCAGCGCGGTGAGCAACACGCCCAGAAAGGCGCCGGCCCAGTGCACGGCGAACTGCTGAACCGTGCGCTCGAAGTTCCAGCGCACGCGCACCGGCGGTTGGTCGTTTACGACGCGACCTCCAACGGGCCGGCGATCCTCACGAGCGCCTCGCCGACAGTGGTTCGCCTCCCGCGAATCGCCCGGCGCCGGTAGAGGTCAGCCGAAAGCCGGAGCGCGCGCGCCGGCGCCCCGCCCGGGTCGGGGATGGGCGCCGCTTCCGGCCGGAACTTCGCGGCGGGGGGCAGGCCATGGGGCCTGCCGGCACGGACGAAGCGCCGATTCAACGGTTGCGGCATGGGCGCCTCCACGCGGCGCGGGCGAGCCATGGTACCCACGGGCTCCCCGGCGAATTGCATAAAATCTGCATGAGCGCTGCACCGGCGCTCAATCGGTTCCACATAGCATCCAATGGGCTGGTGCGATGGCCGCACCCAGGGAGGACCATTGTGAGCGGATCGGTGCGCGTGGTGGACGGGCGCCCGGCGGCGGCTCGACACGAGTCGTCCCAGGGACGGCTGCTGCTGCGCGACGCCCGGCCGGGCGACCGGGCTCAGGCGGGGACGCTGCTGCGTGAGGCGTTGACGCCGCGGCTCGCGGATGCCGTATTCGGCCTCGGCGCAGCCGGCGCCTCGTCCTACCTCGAGCGCCTCTTCGCGCGCCGGGGCACCCTGTGGAGCTATGACATCACCACGCTGGCCGAGCTCGACGGTGAGGTCGTCGGCCTGGTGTCGCACGCGCCGTGGGCGGTGCTGGCCCAGCGGCGGCGGGCCACCCTGTGGGGCTATCTGCGCGCCTATGGGCCGTGGGCGCTGCTGAAGCTCATGCCGCGGCTCCGCGCCCTGATGCGGGCCAGTCCAGCGGTGCCGCCGGACCACTGGTTCATTCCCTGCCTGGCGGTCTTGCCCAAGCACCGGGGCAACGGCGTCGCGCACGCCTTGCTGCAGACGGTCTACCGGCATGCCGAGACCCACGCGCCGGCATGCAGCCTCTATGTGCCGACCAGCAACGCGACCGCACGCGAGTTCTACGACCGCGCGGGCTACGTGGAGCGAGACGGCGCGGCTTCGGAGTCGCTCCGGCGCCTCGCCGGCGTGGACGGCCGGGTGCGTTTCGAGCGGACTCTCGCCGGGGGCCGTCCCGGATAGCGACGCGCCGGCGAGCACGGCCGGCGGAACCGGGCGGCGTGGCGAGACTAGCGTCCGCGGGACGACGGCCGCCAGGCCATCTTCATGTAGCGGTCGCCCCGCGCGAGTTCGTCCAGCATTTGCGCCAAGCGCCGTAGCTTCGTCGCCTCGCGCTTGGCCTGCGTGATCCAGCCGAGGTAGTCGTTGCGCTGATACGGCGGCCGCCAGCGGTAGGCCTCCATGAGGCCGCGGTCCAGCAACGCGCGCTCCACGAACTCCGGCATTGGGTTCAGGGGTCGCTTGAGGGTCGATGGCGTCACTGGGGCCTCGGAGATTCGAGCCGGCGAAACCGATGATACGCAGCGCGCCGGTCGATCCGCGGCGCCATCTCGCGCCGACCGAACTCCTGCTTCGCGCGCGGCTGTGGATGAGGGTCTCACCCCGGTTCCGCACCGGCGCTGAGTCCGGTAATATAACCGTCCCTCTTGTGACGGTGACCCAAATGACGATCGCTCGACTCCCCGGTGCCGGGGAGTCTCCGAGGCCGTTCCAGCTCCCGCGTCGGCGGGCCTTGAAGCTTGGCGCAGGGGCCGTGCTCGGTGGCGCGCTGGGCGTGGGGCCGTCCAGGCTGGTGGCCCAGGACCGCGACCCGTGGTTCGTCTTCGTGTCGGAGCATCGGGCGGACCTTGGCTTTGTGGTGCAAGACGATCGCCAGGCCGAGTTCGCGACGACCTACATGTCGCTCGGCGGCAACGCCGTCGCTGGTCCGGCGATCAGCGGGCGGTTTCGGGATGGCCCAAGCGGTCAGTTCTGCCAGGCGTTCGAGCGTCTTGTCTTTCACGTGTCGCCGCTCACGCGCACCGTCCGGCCGGCGCCGCTGCTCAAGATGGCGAGCGAGGGCGGTTTTGACGATGTCCTCGAGGCCGAACACGGAATCCCCGCAGCGCGGACTGGGAGCGCGGCGGCGAGCCTTGGGGTAAGCGGGGATTTCGCGGACGCCTATCACGCCCTCGGCAACTGGCCCGTCCTGGGCGCGCCGGCGACGCCGGAGGTCCAAGGGCAGGGCGTGACGCTGCAACGCTTCGACAACGCCGTGATCACCCTGCCCGAGGGCGGCGGGCACGAGAGCGCCGCATTGGTCCCCGCGCCGCACTATCTGCAGGCGGCGGGCTACTTTCCCGAGACGCCGTTTCTGCCCCGCGCGCTGCCGGTGTATCCGATGGAGGCGCCGCCGGTAATCCGCTACGGCGACACGGCGCAACCGTATGTGTTTGTCACCGTCGACGACTGCTGGGATCCGGAGTTGACGGGCCGGGCGCTCGACATTGCACGGGACGAGCGGATCAAGATCACGTTCTTTCCCGTCGGCGCGGAGCTGAAGAAGAACCCCGCCCTCTGGCGCCGGGTCGTCGTCGAGGGGCATTCGATCGAGAACCACACCTATTCGCATCTGCCGTTGCCTGACATGAGCGATGCACGCATTCGCTGGGAGTTGGATGAGGCCGGACGTCAACTCAACGCCGCGTTGGGCTATGCGTACCCTCAGCGGTTCATGCGGCCGCCGCTGGGAGCGGGCATCCCCGGCGCTCGAGACCGCCTGCTGCGGATCTCGCAGGCCGCGGGACTTCACATCGCCATGTGGACGGCCGATTCCCAGGGATGGCTCTACCCTTGGGACGGCGGCGCCCGCGCGCGAGACTTCGTGCTGGGCAACCTGACCCAAAAGCTCGAACCCGGGGCCGTGCTGTTGCTCCACGCCCTGGCCAGCGACTTGGCCGCGCTGCCGCGCCTGGCGCGCGAAATCCACAGCGCCGGTTACCAGAGCGTGAATATGCGCGACCAGTTGCATCTCCCCGGTCAGGAAATCGGAAGCGTCGATCCCCTGTCGACGTGTCCGGAGACCCTTCCCGATGCCGCGGAGTGGTGCTGAGTCGCCGGCGCGCGGGCGGGACGCTTTCTAGCTGACGTCGAATTCGTGCGACCGGGCCGTCAATGGGCGCCCGCGGTGAATCGCCGTAGTCGCAAGGAGTTCCCCACCACCGAGAGCGACTCCAGGGCCATCGCCAGGGCGGCCAGCATGGGATCGAGCTGCAGACCGAGCACGGGGAAAAACGCGCCGGCGGCGAGCGGGATGACCAGGATGTTGTAGCCAAACGCCAGCGCCAGGTTCTCCTTGATGGTGCGCACGGTGCGGCGGCTGAGGCGAACGGCCGTGAGCACGCCGCGCAAGTCGCCGCGCACCAGCGTGACGTCCCCCGCCGCCATGGCGATGTCGGCGCCGGCGCCCATGGCGATGCCCAGATCGGCCTGCGCCAGCGCCGGGGCGTCGTTGATGCCGTCGCCCGCCATCACCACCCGCGCGCCCTTGGCTTGGAGCTCGCGCACGACGGCCGCCTTGTCCTCGGGCCGGACGCGGGCGCGGACCTCGTCGATCCCGACCGCGCGCGCCACGGCCTGCGCCGTTTCCGGTCGGTCGCCGGTGAGCATCAGCACCCGCAGTCCCATGCGCCGCAGCGCGGCCACCGTGTCGGGCGCTTCCGGCCGCACCGTGTCGGCAACCGCCAAGACGCCGGCAAGCTGCCCGTCGATCGCCGCGTAGAGCGCTGTCCGCCCCTGCGCCGCCAGCCGTGCCGCTTCGGAGTCGTCGGCGTCCAGCGGCACGCCCGCGTCCATCAGCAGATCCGCCGTGCCGACGATGACCGGCCGCTCCTCGACGACGGCCTCAACGCCGCTGCCGGTGACCGAGTGAAACGCCTCGGCTCGCGGAATCGCGACGCCCTGGGCCTGCGCGCCGCGCACGGTGGCGCGGCCGATGGGGTGCTCCGAGTCGGCCTCGGCCGCCGCCGCCAGCCGCAGCAACTCGGACGGTGGGACGCCGTTGCGCGGCAGCACGTCCACCAGCTCGGGCTCGCCGTGGGTCAGCGTGCCGGTCTTGTCGAGCAGCACGGTGTCGACCTTGCCGGCCGCTTCGAGCGCCTCGCCGCTGCGGACCAGCACCCCATGCTCGGCGCCCCGGCCCGTCCCCACCATGATGGCGAGGGGCGTGGCCAGCCCGAGCGCGCAGGGACAGGCGACCACCAGGACCGCCACGAAGCTCACCAGCGCGTGAGCCGCCTTGGGCTCGGGCCCGACCGCCGCCCATACCGCCAATGCGGCCAGCGCAATCAGAATCACCGCCGGGACGAAGCGCCCGGCCACTCGATCCGCCAGGCGCTGCAGCGGCGCCTTGGTGGTCTGGGCTTGCTCGACGAGGCGGACGATCTGCGCCAGCACCGACTCGCGATCCACCGCCGTCGTCCGAATCCGCAGACGCCCCGTGGTGTTGACCGTCGCCCCGACCACGGGATCGCCGGCGGCCTTCTCCACCGGCACGCTCTCACCCGTGATGATCGACTCGTCGACCGCCGACGCGCCGTCCAGGACCTCGCCGTCGACCGGGATCTTGGCGCCCGGCGACACGAGGACGATGTCGCCGACCTCCACGCTCGCCAGCGGAATCTCGACGCGCTCGCCGTCACGCTCGACCAGCGCCGTCGCCGGACGCAGGTTCATGAGGCGCTCGATTGCGACGGAGGCCTGGCCCTTGGCCCGCGCCTCGATCCAGCGTCCCAGCAGCACCAGGCCGATGATGATCATGGCCGTGTCGTAGTGATGCATGGCGGCGGCGTTCGCCAGGAGCGACGGCCAGACCGTGAACACCAGACTGGAGCCGTAGGCCGCGCTGGTGCCCACGGCGATCAGGGTGTTCATGTCGGCGCCGCCGCGGCGCAGGGCCGTCCAGGTTCCCCGGTAGAAGCGCCAGCCGAGCACGAACTGCACCGGCGTCGCCAGCGCCAGCTGCACCACCGGATTGGCGAAGACTTCGGGCTGCCAGAGACCGGGGATGTAAGTCGCGCCCGCCCACAGCACCAGCAGGCCCAGGCTTACGGCCGCCGCGGCTTGCCAGCCCAGCACGCGCTGCTCGCGGCGCCGGGCGGCGTCCCACCGGCCGACGGCTCGCTCATCGGCGTCCGCCGCCGGCGATTCGACCAGTTCGTAACCCGCGGCATCAACCGCGGCGGCCAGGTCGTCGCGGGTCGCCGCGCCCCGGATCGCGCGCACCTGCGCCCGCCCCGAGGCCAGGTTGACGACCGCCTCAAGCGCGCCGGGCGTCTCCCGCAGCGCGCCCTCCACGCGCGAGACGCATGAGGCGCAGCTCATGCCGCCGATTCGCAACTGGATCGCCGTGGTCGGCACGGCGTAGCCGTCCGCCTCCACCGCCGCCGCGAGCGCGGCGGCATCCGTCCGGGCTGGATCGAACTCCGCCGTGGCCGTCTCGGTGGCCAGGTTGACGGTCGCGCTCGCGACCCCGTCGACACCGGACAACGCCTTCTCGACGCGTCCGACGCACGAGGCGCAGGACATGCCGTTGATCGGGAGCGTGATCCTGGTCGCCGCGCGCGCGGGCGCGAGGGTGGTCATGCCGGGCCCGCCTCCGTCGGCGCCGGCTGCGGGGCCGGGCCGCCGCCGGCCAGCGCCTCGGCGACGCTCTCGAGGACGTCGCCCGTCGACGCGACCCGGCGCAGGTGGCCCGTCCCTTTCATGACCTCGAGCAATTCGCGGATCACCTGCTCGCGCTCGTCGAGGTCGTCGCTCCGGATGGCGGCGATGACGCAGGTTTGGAGGTGGCGCTCGAGGATGGCGGCGTTGACCTTGTCGATGGCGCCCTGAATCGCGAGGGTTTGCTTAAGGATGTCGACGCAGTAGGCCTCGTCGGCGAGCATGCGCTCGACGCCGCGCGCGTGCCCGGCGATTGACCTCCAGCGATTGACCAGGCGGCGCGTCGCATCGTCCATGGAATCCCTCTTTCTACCCCACCCCAGGTGGGGTGCACTGCAAGCCTACGGCAAGCGATGCGACCGGGGCAATGGGCGCGGCGCTGGCGAGTCCATCTGGCGTCACCCCGGCGGAGGCCGGGGTCCAGAGGCCGTCGAACTCGGCGGTGCCGGGCCGATCGGACTGGATTCCGGCTCCCCGCCGGCGGAGACCTATGAAAAATCCGGCAGGGGCGGGTCTCAGACCCGCCCGACGCCGAGCATCCGGTGCACCTCCAGGTTCGACCGAACTGGATTCCGGCTTCCGCCGGAATGACGGAGGGATTATGCAAAGGTCTCCCGGCGCGGGGACGGGCTTCGCCGGAATGACGGACCGGCCGAGGTGGAAAATCCCAGGCTGCGCGCAGCCTGGGCCACCGGGGAGTGAGCCCTGGAAGAGTTGTTCCGGACGAACGTGGGGAATCCAAGAATCCAAGGGCGCTGCGCTGTCTCCGGTGCCGCTTAGATTCCTCGCTGCGCTCGGAATGACAGGAAGGGGGCTCGGAACGACAGGGAGGGGGCTCGGAGCGACAGGGAGGGGGGCCGGAATGACAGGAAGGGGTGGCTGGGAATGGCTCGTGGGGCGCGCCGCGGCGCATTCGCCTGACGGCAGACCGCCCCTGGGCGCGTGGCTATGCTTGACGCGCGGCGCGAGGGGTGCGCCGGTGCACGGAGGGCCGGACCGATCGATCAGGCGCTCTGGATGCTCGCGCTGGTCGCGTTCGCCGTGCTGGGGGCGCCCTGGGCGCGCCTGGCGTTCGGCCGCCTGACGTCTCGCGGCCTCGCGCTCGCCGCGCCCGTCGGCTTCTTCCTGTTTCACTACGTCGCCTGGCTGGGGCTCTTCACCGGCTGGTTCCGCAACGGCCAGGCGTATGCGTGGGCGGCGCTCGGGGTCTTCGCGGCGCTCACGGCCGCGCTGGCCTGGTTCACCCGGGCGGACCTGCGCGAGCTCTGGCCGCGGCGGCGCGTCTGGATCTGGGGCGTGGCGGCGCTCCTGATCGCCTACGGCGTCGGCGTGGGCATGCGCTGGCTCAATCCCGAGATCGCCGGCACCGAAAAGCCCATGGACCTGGCGCTGCTCAGCGCCACCATGCGCAGCACCGCGTTCCCGCCGCTCGACCCGTGGTTCTCGGGCGGGACGATCAACTACTACTACCTGGGCTACTCGATGGGCGGCGCGCTGGCGCACCTGGCCGGCGCATCGCCGGAGGTGGCCTTCAACACCTACCTCGCCACGCTGCTCGCCCTGCTGGTGGTCGGCGTCGGCTCGGCGGCGTTCGATCTGGCCGCCATGCTCGGCGCCGGACCGCGGCGCGCGCTGCGGGCGGCGCTGGGATCGGTGATCGTCGGCGTCGTCGCGGGCAACCTGGCCATCGCGCGCGCCGTGGTGACGGAGGAGTTCCGTGGCCAGACGGGGTTTTGGCCGGGCATCGGGTGGAACGCCTCACGGGTCATCGAACGGCAGCCGGTGGACGGAATCGCCGACAAGACGATCAACGAGTTTCCGGCCTTTTCCTTCATCCTCGGCGACCTCCATCCCCACGTGATGGCGCTGCCATTCACCGTGGTGGCCGCCAGCCTTGCGCTGCAGGGCATCGCCGCCTGGTGGCGGCCCGGCGCCGTCCGGGGCTGGACGCCGTGGGGCGGCTCGCTGCTGGCGGGGCTCCTGGTCGGCGGCCTCTATGGACTCAATGCGTGGGACCTTCCGACTTACCTGGTCCTGGTTCTCGGCGCCGCGTTGCTGGCGCACCTGGTCGGGCCGGGGCCACGCGCCTGGGGCCGGCTGCTGGGCCACGGCGCGCTTGTCGCGGCGGCGGCGGCCGTCGCGTGGCTGCCTTACAGCCTGAATGTCACCTTGCTCAGCGAGGGCCTGGGGGTGGTGCCCACGCGCACGCTGGCGCTGCACTTCGTGCAGATGTTTGGCTTGCTGGGGCTGCTCGCCGTGGGGGCGCTGGTCGCCTTGCTGGCGGACGGCTCGCGGTCGGCGCGGATCTGGCTCGGCGTGAGCCTGGCCGTCGCGGCGCTGACCGTCGTCGGCACCGGCGGCGAGATCGTGGGCGTCCTCCTGGTGGTGCTGGCGCTGGCGGCGGCGGTGATGGCGCGCCGACACGGGGAACCGGGGCCGTTTGCGCTGAGCGTGCTTGTGGCGGCCGCGTTCGGCCTCATGCTCCTCGTCGAGATGGTGCACGTGGACGACTTCTTCGGACCGCCGTATGTCCGCATGAACACCGTGTTCAAGGTGCATTACCAGGCGTGGGCGCTGCTGGCGATTGCCGCGGGGCCGGCGCTGCTGGTCACCTGGCGCAAGTTGTCCGACGCCGCCGGCCCGGGGCGAGCGGTGGTTCGCGCCGGCTATGCGAGCGTGCTGGCGGTGCTGGTGGTGCTGGCGCTCAGCTACTCCGCGGTGGCCCTGCGCGACAAGGCCGCCGACAGCGAGGTGAGCGGCACCATTGACGGACTTGCCCAGGCCGAGCGGTTGCGCGGCGACGATCTGGCGGCGGCGCGCTGGCTGGCGCGGAACGCGGAGGACGCGGCCGTCGTTCTGGAAGCGCCGGGTACTCCGTACAGTGAGATGTCACGCATCGCCACGTGGTCGGGTGTGCCGACCGTGATCGGCTGGACGCAACATGAGCAGTTGTGGCGGGGAAGCATTCCCGAAATCGGCGAGCGCGCCGATGACGTGGACCGCATCTATTCCACGACGGACGCCGCCGAAGCGCTGCGGCTCATGCGCCGCTACGAGGTGACGCACGTGGTGTTCGGCCGCATCGAGCGGGCGCGCTACGACGTGCAGGCGGCGTCTCGCTTGCGGGCCTACCTCGAGCCGGTGGCGCAGTTTGGCGGCACCATCGTCTTCGCGGTGCCGGCCGGCCCGTGATCGGCGAGCAGACCGTCCAGGTCGGCCGATCGGACGAAATCCGCGCCTGGCTGGCGGGTCCGGTGGGCTTCGGGCTGACTCGCGGCGAGGTGCTGCTGTACCTCGCGATCCTGGCGTTGGCCGCCGGCCTGCGGTTCCACGACCTGGGCGCGCGAACTTTCCACCACGACGAGGCGATCCACGCCAAGGAATCCGTGGAGATGATCCGCGGCAAGCAGTATCGCTACGACCCGGCCTATCACGGACCGCTGCTCTACTTCACCAACACGCTGTTCTTCATGGCGGTGGGCCACGACGACGTGACGGCGCGCGTGATCCCGGCCGTGGTCGGCGTGGCCACGGTGGCGGCGTTGATCTTGCTGCGTCCCGAGCTGGGCCGCGTCGGCACGCCGCTGGCCATGACCGCCATGACGCTTTCGACCGCGTTCCTCTACTACTCGCGGTTCGTCCGCAACGACATCTACGTCGCGCTGTTCACGCTCGTGCTGGTCGGCGCGCTGATGCGCTACATGGCCCGGCCGCGTAGGCGCTGGATCTATATCGCGTGGGTCGCGTTGGGGCTTTCGTTCGTGACCAAGGAGAACACCTATATCCACGGCGTGCTGCTGGTCGGGCTGCTGGGCGCGTTCGCGATCGTGGCGTGGGCCGCGGCGCGGCGCCCGTCGCGGAAGGCCTTGCCGGTGGTGGGCGCGATTCACTCGGCCATGACGCACCTGCGCCGCGACGCGGAGCACCTCGTCTACGGCTTCCTCGTCTTCGTGCTCATCGCGTTCCTGTTCTACACCTCGTTTCTGACCAACTTGACCGGGTTTCGCGACGCCTTCGTCGACTCGGTTAACTATTGGGCCGCGGTCCACGAGTCCGAGCGGGTCAACCAGCCGTGGTTCTACTACCCGATGTTCCTCCTGGTGTATGAGCCGTTCGTGTTGCTCGTGGGGGCGTTCGCGCTCACCCGCCTGTCCACGGCGCGCACGCCGCTGCCCTGGGTGCTGGCCCTGTGGGGCGTGGTCGGCATGGGCATCTACTCGACGCTCGGAGAGAAGGCCCCGTGGCTGGTGCTGCACGTCATGTGGCCCTTCCTGGTGCTGGCAAGCTGGTACGCCGGACGCCGGCTCGAAGCGGGCCAGCCGTGGATGCTGCGCGCCGCCATGGCCGTGCTGGTGGTGGGTCTATTCGCCTGGACGGTGCGCTTCGGCGTGCCGACCACCTACGAACGGGGCGACGTTCCCATTGACTTCGTGATGTATGTCCAAACGTCGCCCGACGCGCTGAAGGGCGTCGCCGCCATCGAGGCCTCGGGCCAGGTCACCGGCGACGCCAACTACGTGCGGGCGGTGGTGGAACATGAGTTCGCCTGGCCGCTGGCCTGGTACCTGCGGAACTATCCGAACATCGCCTACGAGAAAGAAGTGACGCTGGAGGAAGCGCTGAGTTCCCCGGTGGTGCTGTTGAAGAAAGAGACGTCGGCGCACTTGCGCCTGGATACCCACGGCTACTCCTCCGAGGTCTTGCCGCTGCGGCGGTGGTTCCCCGAGTTCGCCTATCGCGGCTGGACCATTGGGTTCCTGGGCACGTTCTTCAGCGATGCCAAGGCCCGCGAGACGTTTTGGGATTGGCTGGTCTTTCGGGAGCAGACGCCGGTGCCCATCGGCAGCTTCGACTACGTGTTGCACATCCGTGACGATGTGGGGCCCGTCCAACCCACTCAACCCGTCGGTGAGGCGCTCAAGTGAAGATCGCCATCGTCGGAGCCGGCATCACCGGGCTCACCCTGGCCTACTTGCTCCGGAAGCGCGGCCATGCGGTGGAGGTGTTCGAGGCCGGCGGCGCGCCGGGCGGCGAGCTGGCGACGGTTGAGGTCGGCGGCGAGCCCATCGAGCGCTTCTATCACCACCTGTTCACCCACGACCGGTTCATGATCGGGTTGTGCGAGGAGCTCGGCATCGCGGATCGGCTGGACTGGCACGAACCGCTGATGGCGTTCTACGCCGGCGGCCGGGTCCACCCCTTCACCTCGCCGCTCGACCTGCTGCGCTTTGGGCACCTCTCGCCGCCGGCCCGCGTGCGGCTTGGCCTGGGGACCGTCTTGCTGCAGAGGCGCCGCAGCTACGCCGCGTTCGAGGACCGGACGGCGGCCGAGGTGATGCCGCGCTACACCGGGCGCGAAGCCTTCGAGAAGATCTTCCGACCGCTCCTCGAAGCCAAATTCGACCGCCACTGGGAAGGCGTGTCCATGGCCTGGATGTGGGCCCGGCTGATGTCGCGCGCCCGCACCCGCACGCCCGATAAACGCCGCGAACGCCTGGGCTACTTCCGGGGCGGGTTCCGCGTCGTGGTGGACGCGCTGGCGCGCACCATCACCAGCCGCGGGGTGGCGCTGCATCTGCGCTCGCCGGTCCAGGAAGTCTCCATTGGCTCGCCTGGAGCCCCGGCGCTGCGGGTCGGCGGCCAAGCCATTGAAGCCGACGCGGTCGTGGCCACCGTGGGTCTGCCGATCATCCGCCGCATCCTGCCCGAGGAGCGACGCGATTTCACCAACTCCCTAGCGGCCACGAACTATGTGGGCGCCTGCGTGGTGCTGATGGAGATCGAGCGCCAGCTCTCGGAGTACTACTGGACCAACATCGGCGACCGCGACCTGCCCTTCGCGGGGCTGATCGAGCACACCAACATGGTCGAGCGCGAGCGCTACGGCGGGCAGCGGCTGCTCTACGTCAGCAACTATCTCCCGCCCGAGCACGAGTTCTTCCACATCGACGACGACGCCCTGATCGACCGGTTCGTCGAGCCGATTCAGCGGGTCTTCCCGCGCTTCGCCCGCGAGCAGATCGGGCGCTCCTGGGTCTCGCGCGATCCCGTGGCGCAGCCGGTGATTGCGGCCGGGTACCAGCGCCGCAAGCCGGCCTATCGCTCACCGATTCCCGGCTTCTACATCTGCAACACGTCGCAGATCTACCCCGAAGACCGCGGCACGAACTACAACGTGCGCATCGCCCGCGAGTGCGTGAAGGTGCTCGACGGAGACGCCGCGGAGCTGACGCGCCGCGAAGCCTGATTCTTCGCTTGCCAACGGGTTCGCCGCCAGGCAGGGGGCGGTTCGCGGGCTGCCCCTACGCGAGCTGTCGCCAGGTTGCTCGCAGTCACTCAGATATTTTCGAGCAGCCGCAGGCGACCGCCGCCACCCAGCTCCGGCACCGCCGACGAAGCGTCCAGCACCGCGCAATAGGGAACGTCGTCCCCAAGCCCCACGCCGACCAGGGCATGCGCGCTCTGCGACTCCGCCAGCGCCGCGGCTGGATCCGGCTGCGCCCGCGTCACTCGCAGCGCCACGATCGCCGTCTCGTCAAGCTCAATGCCGGGTCGCAGCTCCAGCAGGCGCGCCACGATGGCCCCCGCGGTATAGACGTCATCGAGGGCCAAGGTTCCCTCCTTGCCGGCGCACACCAGCGTCAACGACCCGCCCAGCGCCGCTTCCTCCACGAGGCGCCGCGCGACGGCATCGCGGTTGCGCAACGCCCCCACGAAGGTCCGGCGCGCGGTGGACCAGCGGCGCAGGGCATTGGTGCCGTTGGTGGTGACGAAGATCGCTCGCCGGCCCGCGAAGTCGCCGGCGGCCGCTTCGCGCGGCGAGTTGCCAAAGTCGTAGCCCTCGGGCCGAAGCCCGCCTTCCTCGCCGCCCAGCAGCGCGCCGGGACCCAGTCGCGCCGCCGCCGCGCGGGCCGCCGCATGATCGGCTGCCAGCCAGACCTCGGGGTTGCCGGACCCGGCAAGCTCGACGAGCGTGGTGGAGGCCCGAATCACGTCGACCACCGCGCACACGCCGGCCGGATCGGGCTCGATGAGCTCGGGCAGCAGGGCCACGCGCAACTGCGACGGCCCGGGGGCGGGGCTAGTCATCGACCGATGCAAACGGTGCGCGGTTTGTGATGACGCATGTCGCCCGAAGGTAGCGGATGAGGGAGTACGGCGCTGATAGCGCCGATGTGGTGGCTTTTGTAGTATTCGCTACGAAACGGCGCGCGCGCTCGGCTTGGCCGGGAGGTGGCACGCTTCCTCGCGGCCGCCGTTGACATCGCAGCCAAACCTGGAGGCATGCGTCAATGTTGAGTCCCGCTGCCCGAATCCTTGTTCCCTCCGGTTGGCGGCCGTGGATGCGCCGATGCTTGGCCCACGGCGGCATGTCCCTGCTGGTCTTGGGCTGCCTGGCCGTTGCCGCCGTCGGATGCGGCGAGTCCGAATCGGAAGCTGCGCCGACCCCGGAGGCCGCGCCCGCCCAAGCGGCCGCGGCCACTGCCGCCCCTGAACCGACCGCCGCCCCCACTCCGACCCCTGCTCCCACCCCCACGCCAACCCCGGCCCCCACGCCGACCCCCACCCCGACGCCCTTGACGGAGGCCGACGTTCTCCAGCGCGCGGGGGCGGTGATGAGCGCCGCCAAGACGTTCGATTTCTCGCTGACCCATGAGGTGGGCTCCAGCGAGTTCTTGCCCGGACTGGCGGTCGAGGAAGTGAAAGGCCAGCTCGAGATTCCCGACAAGCTGAGCGTGGAGTTCTCCGGCCTGTTCGGGGACATTCCCATCCAGGTCGAGCTCATCAAGGTCGGTGACTTGCACTACATCACCAACCCGCTCACGGGAGTCTGGGAAGAGGTCCCGGCGGCGAACTCGCCGGTCGGCTTCTTCCGGCCCGAGGAGGGGATTGCCTCCGTGATGTCGTCAATCGACGCCACCTTCGACGGCCCCGAGGGCGATGTCTTCACTCTTTCGGGGACGCTGCCCGCCAGCGCTTTCGCAGCGCTGATCGGCGACACCCTGGAGGACTCCGTCGTCGACGTGAGCATCGAGATTGATGCCGACAGCTTCCACCTGACCAAGATCCGCTTCGCGGGCCAGGTCAGCCCCCTCGACGATCCGAGCGTCATTCGGGTGGTCGAGCTGTCGCGGTTCGACGAGTCCGTCTCGATCGAGGTCCCCGACACCGGTTCCTAAGGAGTCCGTGGTCCACGGAGCACGGCCCCGAGGGAAGGCCATGAGCGCGTGCCCAGGCGGCATTCGACGGCCGGCGAGGCCCTAGCGTGTTCCGCGTCTCCCCCTACGTCGCGCTTATCCCCGTCTGCCTAGGGGTGTTCGTCGCCGCCGACGACCAGACGGTGATGGTGACGGTGCTGCCGGACATCATGTTCGACTTCCGCATCCCGCCCATCGAGCTCGACTACGCGTCGTGGACCATCACCGCCTACCTCCTGGGCTACGTGGCCGCGATGCCGCTCATTGGCAGCATGTCGGACGCCTTTGGCCACCGCCGCATGTTCGCCATCGCCACGGTGTTTTTCATGCTGTGCTCGGTGGTGGCCGCGCTTTCGCCCAGCCTGCCGTTTCTGATCGGCATCAGGGTCTTTCAGGCCGTGGGCGCCGGCGCCATGCTGCCGATTGCGATCGCGGTGGTCGGCGATTTGTTCCCCCGGGGCGGCCGGGGCCTTGCGCTGGGCATCGTGGGCGGCTCGGCGGAGGCGGGCGGCGTCATCGGTCCGCTCTGGGGCGGCCTGGTCGCGCGCTTCCTCGACTGGCCCTGGGTGTTCTGGATGAACCTGCCGCTCGGCGCGCTCGTCCTGATCGCCCTGTTCCTGCTGCTTGGGCCGAGCCCGAGGTTCAAGTCCTCGCTGGACTATGTGGGCGGGTTCTTCATCGCCGTGGCCCTGGCGTCGCTCACGCTCGGGCTCTCGCGCATCGATCGGCTGGACCTGGGGATGCTCGGGCTCCTGGCGCTCACCGCCGTGGCACTGGCCGCCTTTGTCTACCGCCAGCGGACGGCGGCGGTCACCCTGCTGCCCAACTCGATGTTCCGCAGCCGCACGGTCGTCATGGCCAACGTGGCCCATTTGATGGTCGGCGTGTCGCTGATCATCGGCATGGTGACCATTCCCATCATGACCACCTATTTGGTGGGCCACTCGCCGCTTGAAGGCGGGCTCCGGCTCATGCGCATGACGGTGGCCATGCCGTTCGGCGCGGTCCTCGGCGGGCTCGCCTGCCAGCGCATCGACTACCGCATCCCGAGCGTGATCGGCCTGATCCTAGTGGCGATCGGCTACGCCTTCATGACCACCTGGGACCTCAGCGTGGCCGATCCCCAACTCACGATCCATCTGGCGCTTGCCGGACTGGGTTTCGGCTTCCTCATTGCTCCCATAGCCCTGGGCGCCACCGAGCCCGTCGGCCACGGCGACCGCGGCTCCGCGGCCGCCGCGGTCACGTCGATGCGGCTGGTGGGCATGACGCTCGGCCTGGCGGCGATCACGGCCTGGGGCTCCCAGCGGTTCTCGCTGCTCGTGGCCGGCATCCCCATGCCCGTGCCGCAGGAGGGCGAGGCGATCGAGGTCTCCCGGCAGCGGGTGGCCGAGTTCCAGGAGACCCTCACCAACATCGGCATGGACGTGTTCGTCACGTTCTTCGCGGTCGCGGCCGTCGTCGCCGCCCTGGGCATCATCCCCGCCATCCTCATGACCTGGAACCGCGCCCGCAGCCGCGAGGTCGAGGACTCGGAGGCGGACAACCTGGAGCCGGAGGTGCCGCCACGCCCCCGGACTGTGTGACTGGCGGCAGCCGACGGGTGCCCGGCCCTGGCAGAGTCTCGGTGAGCACCCACGGGAATTGCCCCTTCGCCTGACGCGACGAGCGCGTCTCGCCCGTGCCGTACGCTGGCGGGCCAGACAAACAGACCGGATAAGCGAGGGCCATGGCGGCTGGGAGGCGGTTAGGACTTCTGGCGGTGGGGCTGCTGGCGGCGGCGGTGGGTGGCGTGGCGCTGGCGGGGCGCGGGCAGCGGACCACGCTGGTCAACTGGTCGCTCACGCGGCGCTTGGCCTTGCGGCTGGCGGACGCGCAGGCTGAGCCGGCGTCGCCGCCCGAGCTCACGGCCGTCTATGCCGACCTGGTCGCGCGCAGCTATGCCGCGGTCGGCGACTACATCCAGGCGCCCATCCCGCCGACGGTGGACACCGTGCGGGTGCTGCGGCGCGCGGATTGGATCGGCGCCAATCTCTCCAACTTCCGGCGCATCCTGCGACCGGTCATCGAGGCCTATGACCACGCCCAGGCCGGAAGCGGCGTCGGTGGGCGGGCGCTGGGCGCCGCCACGCAGGCCGGCGTCTCGACACAGCTTGGCGTGCTGCTGGGGTTCTTGGGACGTCGCGTCCTGGGCCAATACGACATCCCGCTGCTTGATCCGGAGCCCGGCCCCGCCGCGATCTACTTCGTGGATACCAACCTCAGAGCCGTGGCGGCCCGCGCGGGCGTTCCGGTCGACGACCTGCGGCTGTGGGTGACGCTGCACGAGGTCACGCACGCCTTCCAGTTCCATGCGGGCAATCCGCCCTGGCTGCACGGCTATATGTCCGCCCTGCTCCAGGACTATCTGGAAGAAGCCGTCGACACGCTGGGGCAGCACGGTGAATTGCGTGCGCGGCTGAGCGCGGCGGTGCAGGAATTCCAGCGCGGCGGGCTGCGCCAATCCGGCTGGCTGCGCCTGGCGCTGTCGCCGCGGCAGGTGCGCACCATCGAGCAGATTCAAGCGCTGATGACCGTCGTGGAGGGCTACGGCAACCACGTGATGCACGCCACCGGCGCCCGCCTGATTCCGGGATATGCGCATCTGGCCCGGCGCATGAAGGCCCGCGAACGCTCGCAAGCCACCTGGGTGCGGCTGCTCACGCGGGCGCTCGGGCTCGATATGAAGCTGGAGCAATACCGCATCGGCGAGGCGTTCGTGGACGAGGTGGTGCGGCAGCGCGGCATAGCCTTCGCCAACCGGCTCTGGGAAGGCCCGGAGCATCTGCCGACGCTGGCGGAGACGCAGGATGCGGCGGCTTGGATGGCACGAGTTGAGGCGGAGAGCGACCGGGGGAAGTGATCGTCACCCAAGCCCCCGCCCTTCCACACTCGTCAAGAGTCTGGTAGGGGCGGGTCTCAGACCCGCCCGGCGGCGAGCATCAGGCGCGCCTTCAGACTCGACCGAACTGGATTCCGGCTTCCGCCGGAATGACGAAGGGACCACGCAAGGGTCTCCGCTGTTGGGCGAAGACAAGGATGAGGGGGTCGCCCGCGGACGCCTTTGGCGCAGGGCGTTCCGGCCTGTAGACTTCCCGCACCCGGTCAGTCAACCACCCCGGGTCGGCCCATCTGGCAAAATCTGTCTATCAGCAGGGGCCGATGGCGCGCCTGGAGGCTTGTGCAATGGCAGTCACGCATTCGACCGACACGCCTGGGCGCGTCATTCCGATCAGCGACGAAGAGTTCGAGGACTTCGACACCGAAGCCTCGGCCTTCCTTCGCGGTGAGCGCGATCCGGACTTGTTCACCGGCTTTCGCCTGAAGCAGGGGGTCTACGGACAGCGCCAGGCGGACGTCCAGATGATCCGCGTCAAGCTGCCGTTTGGCGGCGTGTCCGCCGATCAGCTGGACGCCTTCGGCGAGGTCGCCGAGCGGTTCGCCCCGCTCAAGAAGGGCCACATCACCACGCGCGAGAACGTGCAGTACCACCACGTGCCGCTGCCGCTGGCGGCCATGGCCATTCGCGTGCTGGGCGACGCGGGGCTGTCGAGCCGCGAGGCCTGCGGCAACACCGTGCGCAACGTGACCGGCGACCCGTGGGGCGGCATCTGCAACGACGAGGTCTACGACGCCACGCCCTACGCCGGCGCGTTCGTGCGCTATTTCGTGCGGCACCCGCTCACGCAGCTCCTGCCGCGCAAGTTCAAGGTGGCGTTCACCGGCTCCGAGACCGACCGCGTGGTCACCGACATTCACGACCTGGGCTTCATCTCGCAGATCCGGCACGAAAACGGCAAGGAAGTCCGCGGCTTTCGGATGGTGACCGGCGGCGGACTCTCCATCATGGCCAAGCGCGCGTTCGTGCTCTACGACTTCGTGCCGCTGACCGAATACCTGCGCGTTTCGGAAGCCGTCCTGCGCATCTTCGAGCGCTCCGATGACCTGCGCCGCAACCGCGCCAAGGCCCGCATCAAGTTCCTGGTGCATCGCGTCGGCATCGACGCCTTCCGCGAGATGGTCGAGGAAGAGCTGAAGGGCGACTGGGCCAAGCGCGACTACCCGCTCGACGATCTGGTGTACCTGGACGACGAAGCCGCCGAGGCGCCGGTGCTGAACGGCCACACGCCGACCGTTGCCGAGGCCGACCGCGACATGTTCGAGCGGTTCATGCGCTCCAACGTGCAGCCGCAGATTCAAGAGGGCTACGCCTCCGTCGAGGTCAAGGTCACCCGCGGCGATCTCTCGCCCGAGCAGTTCCGCGGCCTGGCCACGCTGCTGCGCACCTACGGGTCCGGGCGCGCACGCACGACCCCGTGGCAGAACATCGTGCTGCGCTGGATTCCGCAAAACCGCGTCTACGACGTCTGGCGCGAGCTCTACGCGATGGACCTGGGCAACCCCGGCGCGCTGGAGATCACCGACGTCGTGAGCTGCCCCGGCACCGACAGCTGCAAGCTGGGCATCACCTCGTCCATGGGCCTCAATCGCGCCGTGCAGGGCAAGATCGAAGAGATGGACATCCAGGACCCGCTCACGCGCCAGATCCTGGTCAACATGAGCGGCTGCCCCAACTCCTGCGGCATGCACCACGTGGGCAACATCGGCTTCCACGGCGCGGCCATCAAGAGCGGCGACCGGCAGGTGCCCGCCTATCACGTCTTCGTGGGGGGCAACCGGCGCGCGGGCGAGCCCATGAAGCTCGGCACGCTGCTGCGCACGCGGCTGCCGGCCAAGCGCGTCCCGCTGGCCGTGGAGCGGCTGATCCTCGACTACGAAGACAACCGCGAGGAAGACGACGAGGCGTTCAACGAGTACGTCGACCGCCTGGGCAAGCTGTATTTCAACGACTTGCTCAAGGACCTGGCGCTCCCGCCCGAGTTCACCGACGAGAACCGGGAGCACTTCGTGGACTGGGACCGCGACCGCCTCTACGTGCTGGAGCGCGGCGAAGGGGAGTGCGCCGTCTAGGACGGTCCCGTCCGCGGCGGTTCCGAGTGCACGCGAGGAGTCTCAGGCGTTCGAGCGCGGCCGCTGAAGCGGTTCCCTCGCGACTAGGGGCGGTTCGCGAACCGCCCCTACCGCAAGCATCCACCGGGCCTCTCGGGTTGACCCGACTGGATTCCGGCGTGCGCCGGAATGACGGAGGAGGCGCGGGGCCCATTCTTGATAAACCCGATCAACTTTGTACACTTACGCTCCCCTCTGAAGAACAAATGGTGAGTGATGGCGCTGGCCGCCCAGGCCGTGGCGGAGGTCGATCTGCCGAATTCCGCATTGGCGGTCGATTCGGCTGAGATCGAGGCCGCCGCGCGGCGCCTCGAGTCGGCGGCGCCCGAGGACATCCTCCGCTGGACGGTCGAGCGTTTCGGTCCCGACGTGGCGGTCTCGTGCTCGTTCGGCGGGCCAAGCGGCATCGTGCTGGTCGACATGCTGGCCCGGCTGGCGCTGCTCGACCAGGTCGACGTGTACGTGGTCGATACGGGGCTGCTGTTCCAGGAAACCCACGCGCTGCGCGCCGAGGTCGAGCGCCGCTACGGCTTCAGCGCCACGGTTTTCGCGCCGACCCTGAACCTGGAACAGCAAGCGGCGGCCCACGGCGACGCCCTGTGGACGCGCGATCCCAACGCCTGCTGCGCCATGCGCCGCGTGGCGCCCAATCGAGAGGTGCTCAGCCGGCGGGGCGCCTGGATCGCCGGGCTCCGCCGCGACCAGTCGCCCACCCGCGCCAACACGCCGGTGGTGGCCTGGAACGACCGCCACGATCTGGTCAAGGTTGCGCCGCTGGCGAACTGGACCGAAGCCATGATCTGGAACTACGTCCGCCGCTACGACATACCCGTCAACGCCCTCCACGCCCAGGGCTACCCCAGCCTTGGCTGCACCCCTTGCACCACCCCGGCCCGCGACGGCGAAGACCTGCGGGCCGGTCGCTGGCGCGGCTCCGGCAAGACCGAGTGCGGGCTGCACTGGCAAATCTGATCGCATCCGCACCGCGACGTTCGACCGGCATGAAAGGACCCACCACCGCATGAATTCTGACGGCGTGACCATTTGGTTCACCGGCCTCTCCGGCGCCGGCAAAACCACCTTGGCCGACCTTTTGGCGCCTGAACTCGAGGCCCGCGGCCATCGCGTCGAGAAGCTCGACGGCGACGTGATCCGCACGCACTTGAGCAAGGGACTGGGATTCTCGAAAGAGGACCGCGACACCAACATCCGGCGCATCGGGTGGGTCTCGGCCATGGGGACTCGACTGGGCGGCACGATGATCGTCTCCGCCATATCCCCCTATCGCGACGTGCGCCGCGAGGTTCGCGCCATGACCTCCGCGTTCTTCGAGGTCTACGTCGAATGCCCGCTCGATGAGCTGGTGCGGCGCGACCCCAAGGGCCTCTACAAGAAGGCGCTGGCCGGCGAGATCGACAACTTCACCGGCGTCTCGGACCCCTATGAGGAGCCGGAGCAGCCCGAGGTGGTGGTGAACACCGCCGGCGAGTCGCCGCAAGCGTCGCTAGAGAAGATCTTGGCCGCGCTGGAGCGGCATGGGCACCTCGCCGACAGCCTGGAGCCGCTGGCGCCCGCGGTCGCGGGAGCCGTCCGATGAGCGCCGTTGCCGCGCCCCCGGCCCTGCGCCTGGGCGAGCGCCACCTGGACGATGTCGAGATGCTGCGGGTCGGCGGCTACGCCCCGCTGACCGGCTTCATGACGCGCGCCGACTACACGCGCGTGGTCGACGAGATGCGCCTTGCCGACGGCGCGCCGTGGTCCATGCCGATCACCCTGGCGGTCGACGACGAGACGGCGGCGATGGTTGCCGAAGGCGACGACCTGGCGCTGTTGGACCAGTCCGACCGCGTCGTCGGGCATCTCGAAGTGCGCGAGAAGTTCGGCTACGACAAGCGGCGCGAGGCGCAAGAGGTCTACCGCACCACCGACGAGGCGCACCCCGGCGTCGCGGCGCTCTTCGCCCAAGGCGACGTGTTGCTTGGCGGTCCGGTGCGCCACGCCGCCACGGGGCCGACGGGTCCGTTCCCCGAGTACCGCCTGACGCCCGCCGAGCTGAAGGCCGAGTTTGCGGCGCGCGGCTGGCGCACTGTCGTCGGATTTCAGACGCGCAATCCGGTCCACCGCGCGCACGAATACATCCAAAAGGCGGCGCTGGAGACCGTGGACGGGCTGCTGCTTCATCCGCTGGTCGGCGAAACCAAGGGCGACGACGTGCCCGCGGACGTGCGCATGCGCTGCTATCACGTGCTGCTGGAGAAGTACTACCCGCGCGATCGCACCGTCCTGGCGGTGTTGCCGGCGGCCATGCGCTACGCGGGCCCGCGCGAGGCGATCTTCCACGCGCTCATGCGCCGCAACTACGGCTGCACCCACTTCATCGTGGGCCGCGACCACGCCGGCGTGGGCAACTACTACGGCAGCTACGATGCACAGCACATCTTTGGGGAGTTCGGCCCGCACGAGCTTGGCATCACGCCGCTGTTCTTCGAGCATGCCTTCTGGTGCCGCGCGTGCAACGGCATGGCCACCACCAAGACATGTCCGCACGAGCCTTCGACGCGCACGTTCCTCAGCGGCACGGCCGTGCGGGAGTTGCTGCAAGCGAACCAGGCGCTGCCGGTGGAGTTCACCCGCCCCGAGGTGGCGCATGAGCTGGTGGCGGCCTACCGGCGCGACTAGCGGCGCGCCGTGACCCGGGCGGCGCCGCCGGTGCTGCGCGTGGCCACGCGTGGGACGCCGTTGGCGCGCGCCCAAACCGATCTCGTCGTCGCCGCGCTGCAGCGTGTCCATCCCCAGATGCATTGCGAGCCGGTGGTCGTGCGCACGACCGGCGACGCCGACCCCACGCGGCCCATTGCCGCCCTTGGCGAGCGCGGCGTGTTCACCAAGGCGCTGCAAGACGCCCTGCTGGACGGTCGGGCGGATGTCGCGGTGCACAGCTTCAAGGATTTGCCCACCGAATCGGTGCCCGGACTCACCATCGCCGCCGTGCCGACGCGCGGCGACCCGCGCGAGGCGCTCGTGGCCGGACCCGTGCGTTCGCTGGCCGACCTCGCGCCCGGCGCGACCCTCGGCACCGGCAGCCCCCGACGCGTCGCCCAGGCGCTGCGCCAACGCCCCGACTTGAACATCGTGCCGCTGCGCGGCAGCGTAGGGTCACGCGTCGCCGCGCAGCAGGAGGGACGCATGCACGCCACGATCATGGCCGTCGCCGGGTTGCAGCGGGCCGGGCTGGACGCGGCGATCTCCGCCGTGCTCGAGCTGCCGGACTTTCTGCCGGCGCCCGCCCAGGCCGCGTTGGCCGTGGAGGCGCAGGCCGACCGCCGGGACGTGGTCGCGCTCATCGCCACGATCGAGGATCCGGCGGCGCGCGCCGCCACCACCGCCGAACGCGCGTTTCTGCACGACCTCCAGGGCGGCTGCTCGTTGCCGGCGGCGGCGCTTGCGACCGTGAATGGCGACGAGTTGGTGCTCGATACCGCCGTCTACGTGGACGACGGCGGCGCGGTGCGCACCCACCGGCAAGGTCCGGTCGACGAGGCGGCGGCGCTGGGCCGCGAAGCGGCAGCCGAGACCGTGGCTCGAGGCGTCACGTGACCGCGCAGCCCGGCACCGTGCACCTGGTCGGCGCCGGCCCCGGCGATCCGGGGCTCATCACCGTGCGCGGCCAACGGATTCTCGAGAGCGCCGACGTGGTGGTGTACGACCGCCTCGTCGCACCCGAGTTGCTCGAATCGGCCAAGCCCGGCGCGAAGCGTCTGTCCGCCGGCAAGGCGCCGGGTGGCCGCGGGCCGTCACAGGCCCAGATCAACGCGCAGATCATCGAGCACGCACGCGCCGGACGGTCCGTCTGCCGTCTCAAGGGCGGGGACCCATTTGTGTTTGGTCGCGGCGCGGAGGAGATCGCCGCCGTGCAGGCTGCCGGCGTTCCCTGGGACGTGGTGCCCGGGGTGACCTCGGCCGTCGCCGCGCCGGCCGCCGCCCGCATCCCGCTCACCCATCGCGATTGGGCCTCCACCGCAACCCTGGTCACGGGACACGAGGGCGAAGCCAAGGACGGCGCACCGGTCGACTGGGCCGCGGTCGCCGGTGCCGGGGGCACAATCGTCATCCTCATGGGCATCGCTACCCTCCCCACGACGTGCGAGCGGCTCATCGCCGCCGGACGCCCCTCGTCGGAGCCCGTCGCCGTCATCGAGCGGGCCACCTGGCCCGACGAGCGAATCACCATGGGCACGTTGGCGGATATCGCCGACACCGCCGAGCGGGTTGGCGCGCGCAACCCGGCGGTGGTCGTGGTGGGCCCGGTGGTTCGGGCGTTGCGGGGCGACGCGGCATGACCCCCCAGCCACGCGTCGTGGTGACGCGGCCGCAAGACGCCGCCGACGATTTGGTCGACCGGCTCGAGCAGTTGGGATTCGAAGTCGTCCACGTGCCCGCCATCGAGATCGGTCCGCCGCGCAGCTACCAGGCGCTGGACCGCCTGGTGGCCGACCCCGCGCAGGCGGACTGGCTGCTCTTCACCAGTCGCAACGCCGTGCGCTATTTCGTGCAGCGCAGCCGGCGGCTGCGGCGATCCCGGGCCGTGCCCGACGGGGTAAACGTCGGGGTGGTGGGGCCGGCGACACGGGCCGCGTGCGACCGGGCGGAGATTGACGTGGACCTGGAGTCGCCGGGACGCAGCGGCCACGACCTGGCCCAGGAGGTCATGGCGTGCGCCGATCCGGGCGCCGCCGTCGTGGTCGTGCAGGCCGAAGACGGCCGGCCCGAGGCGACCGAGCTGCTGACCATGGCGGGATTCCAGGCGCGGTCGGTGGCGGCCTACCGCACCCGCAACGCCAGGGTGCCGCCGGCCGTCGCGCAGGCCATCAAGGACGGCGAGGTCGATGCGCTCGCCTTCGCCAGCCCGTCGAGCGTCGTCAGCTTCGCCATCGCGCTCGGCGGACTTGGCAAGTCGGCGGCGTCGGTGCGGATCGCGGTCATCGGCCAGACCACGGCGGACGCCTGCCGCCGCGCCGGACGCGCGCCTGACGCGGTAGCGCGGGAGTCCTCCGCAGCGGCACTCGCCGATGCCGTCGCTGACGTCGTGCAGACGGCGGGGGCCGCCTGATGTCTGCCGACGAGTCGCGGCCCGAAGTCTGGACGCCGCCGATCGTGCGCCCACGTCGGCTGCGCGCCACCGCGTCGCTCCGCCGCATGCTGCGCGAGACGCGGCTCTCCGTCGACCAGTTCGTCTACCCGCTGTTCGTCACCCCCGGCAGTGACATCGTTGAACCCATCGACGCCATGCCGGGGCAGTTCCTGCGCTCGGTTGATCGGGTCGTGGACGAGGCCCGGCGCGTCGCGGACCTGGGAATCCCCGCCGTGCTGCTGTTTGGCCGCGCCGCCGCCAAGGACGCCCGGGGCAGCGAGGCCTCGTCGCCGGAAGGCGCCGTGCAACGCGCGGTGGCCGCCATCAAGTCCTCCGTGCCGGAGCTGACCGTGATTACCGACGTGTGCCTCTGCGCCTATACCGACCACGGGCATTGCGGCATCGTCGTCGAGGAGCGGATCGACAACGATCGATCGGTGGCGCGTCTCGTGGACACGGCGCTGTCGCATGCGGCCGCCGGCGCGGACCTGGTGGCGCCCTCCGACATGATGGACGGCCGCGTGGGGGCCATTCGCGCCGCCCTCGACGCCGCCGGTCATACCGACGTGGGAATCCTGGCCTATGCGGCCAAGGCCGCCAGCGCCTTCTACGGACCGTTTCGCGAGGCCGCCGACTCGGCGCCCGCGTTCGGGGACCGCCGCACCTATCAGCTCGACCCCGCCAACGCGCGCGAGGCCCTGCGCGAGGTCGAGTTGGACGTGGCGGAGGGCGCCGACATCGTCATGGTCAAGCCGGCGCTGGTGAACCTGGATCTCGTGGCGCGCGTGCGGGACCGGGTCACGGTGCCGGTGGCCGCGTACTTCGTGAGCGGGGAATACGCCGCCATCAAGGCCGCCGCGGCCCAGGGCTGGCTCGACGAGCGCGCCGCGGCTCTCGAAGCCCTCACCGCCATCGTCCGCGCGGGCGCGCAGATCGTCGTGACCTACTTCGCGCCGGACGCGGCCCAATGGCTGCGAGACGAGGAGATGCGGGACTGACCGCAAGCGCCTGGCGGGGCATTGCCATGTCGGTGGTCGCAGCCTCGCTCTTCATGTGGAGCGGCGCCGTCACCCGGCTCACGGTCCCCGCGTCGCCGGCCGTGGTGACGTTCGGGCGATTAGCCGTGGCGGTGGTGGTGGTGCTGCTCATCACCATGGCGCTGCGCCGCCCGCTGCGGCCGGCGCTCAGCCTGCGCCACGCCGTGCTTGGCGTGACGCTCTATCTGCACTTCTACCTGTTTACGGTCGCGGCGCAGACGTCCACGGTCGCCCACGCGCTCTCCATCACCTATACGGCGCCGATCTTCGTCGCCGCCGGCTCGGCGCTGCTGTTGCGCGAGCCGCCCTCGCGAATCCAACTGGGCGGCGTCGCCGCCGCCGTGGTGGGGATTGGCATCCTCGCCGGTTTCGACCCCGGCGAGCCCGGCGTCTCGCTGCTCGGCGACCTCGCGGCGCTGGGATCGGCCGTCACCCTGGCGGCCTATGTGCTCGCGGGCCGCTGGCTGCGCCGCGCCAACCCGCTGGAAACCTACGTGACCGGCGTCTACGGCTGGGCGGCGCTCGCGGCCCTTCCCGGCGCCGCGGTCACCCTGGATGTCGCGGCTCTCGACGACACGTGGCTGTGGATCGCGCTGCTCGGCTTGGGGCCGCTGGCGATCGGGCACACGCTCATCAACGCGGCGCTGCGCCGGCTGCCCGCCACCGTGCCCAACGTCATCGCGGCGCAGGAAGTGCCGGCGGGAGTCCTCATCGGCATCTGGCTGGTGCAGGAAGTGCCGGGGCCGACGACGCTGATCGGCGGCCTCATCGCGCTGGCGGGGGTGATCGCGGTCATCACCGCGACGCGGGAGGCCCGCGGCCGCTCCGCCTCGCCGACCTAGGGCGCGAACCTCAGCGTCGCCACCGCGCCGGGGCCGTCGTCGCGCGGCGCGATGGCCACCGCGCCCTCCAGGTTGCGCTCCGACAGATTGCGCACGATGGAGAGGCCCAGACCGAGGTCCGAATCGAGATCGAAGCCCGGCGGCAGTCCGCGGCCGTTGTCGGCCACCGTCACGATCAGGGTTGGGCCGTTGACCTGCGCCGTCACGTGAATCTGCCCCGACGAACGCCCTTCCAATCCGTGTTGGAGGGCGTTCCACAGCAGCTCGTTGACGACCAGGGCGAAGACCGAGGCTTTATCCGAGGTGATCTGCGCCGGCTCGGCCGCGACTTGGATTTCCACCGACCGGCCGCTCACCGCCAGGTCGGCGCGCATCAGCGTCACCATGGCCTCGATGATCTCGCCCACCGACGCCAGCCCGATGTCTTGCCGAGACAGCAAGTCGTGCACCTGCGCCATGCCCGCGATGCGGCCGGCGCTGAGCTTGAGCAGCTCCGCCGCCTCGTCCGTTTGCGCGCGCCGCGCCTGCATCTCCAGCAGCGACTTGATGGTCTGCATGTTGTTCTTGACGCGATGGTGGAGCTCCTGCAGCAGCAGCGATTGGCTCTCCAGGCTGCTGCGCGCCTCCTCGAAGAGGCGCGCGTTTTCCATGGCGATCGCCGCGTGATTGCCAAAGGTGAACGCCAGGTCCACCTGCTCCTGGCTGATCTCTCCGGGCTGCTGGCTGTAGAGGCTCACCGCGCCCAGCACGTCGTCGCCGGTGATCAGCGGCACCGAGAACATGGCGCGGTAGCCCTCCCGGCGCACCAGGTCGGGTGAGGCCGACAGCAGGTCGCTGTTGATGGCGTCGGGCACCACCACCGGCGCGCGCGTCTGCACCGCGCGGCCCACCGCGCCCTCGCCCAATGCCAGGCGGTGCCGCGCGTATTCGGGGCCGAGATTGAAGGAGGTGATGATACGCAGGTCGTTGTCGCTCACGCGCCAGATGGCCGCTTTCTCCATGCCCGTCAGCTCGGCGGCCTGGCGGGCGATCTGCGCGAGCACCGACTGGAGTTCCAGGTTCGACGCCAGGGTGCGCGCGAGGTTTTGCACCGACGTGAGCTGCTCGACCTTGCCGTGCAGGGCATCGTCGGTTTCCCCGTGCAGCCGGGCGTTCTCCACCGCGATGGCGATGTGGCCGGCGGTGATCTCGGCGAAGCGGATCTCTTCCCGGGCGAAATCGCGAAACTCCGTCGACGTGACGTTGAGCACCCCGATGAGCCGGTTTACGGTGAAGAGCACGATGGGCACGGCCAGGAAGCTGCGCAGCCGCTCTTCGCCCAGGCCGGGCACGTATCTGAAGCGCGGGTCGGACCACACGTCGCGCACCGGCACCGGGCGGCCGATCTTGGCGGCCTCGCCGACGATGCCCTCGCCGATGCCCAGCGTGAGCTGTCCCACGGCCTCGGGGTTGAACGAGCGCGTGCCCCGCAGGATCAGGCGGTCGATGGCCGGGTCGTAGAGATAGATGGTGACCTCGGGCGCGTCCAGCACTTCGCCCACCGACTCGACCGTGAGCCGCAGCACCTCTTCCAGCTCCAGCGATGAATTGATGGCCGCGTTGATGCGGTCCAGTCCCTCGATCGTCTCGGTGAGCTGCCGCTCGCGCTTGGTGGGACTCGAGCTGAGGGCGACCACGGAGCCGTGACCCTGGATCAGGGCTTCGACCACCAGCGCCTGCAGCTCCTCGAGGCGCTCGGCGGCATGCAGCCGCTGCGAGGCGTCCAGGCGCGCCAGGTAGTCGGTGGCCGTGTGGCCCAGGCGCCGAATCGCGGTGGAGGCCAACACCGCCGCCGAGCTCCCATGACTGGCGGCGTCGGCGCCGGCGGCGTGCAGGTGCTGACGGAACTCCAGGGACGCGCCGAGGTGCAGCGCCAGGCGCGCCAGCTCGTGATCCGGCGCGGTTACGCGGCCGGCTTCGCGGTCGGCCAGCCACAGGGCCAGGCGCTCGGCGTCAACCATGTCGGCGCCATTATCGGTCGGCGGCGGCCTCATGTCCGGCCGGATGAGGTGAGGGCGCTCGGCTCGTCAGCGACCGGCGGCGCCGGTCTCGTCGCGCCCGGACGGCGTGGGAACCACCGTGAAGGGGGAGCTGCCCGGCGCCGTGGCGCCTCGCGACGTTCGGCGGCGCGTGCGGCGACGGGGCGTGGACGTCTGCGCCGCCGCTGCCGGCCGGCATCCCGTCGCAATCAGGGTGATGCGCAGGCCTTGCGCCAGGCGTGGGTCGATCACCGAGCCGAAGATGATGTTGGCGTCGTCGGCCACGACGTCGGCCACCGCTTGCGCGGCCGTGTTCAACTCGACCAGCGTGACGTCTTCCGAGGCGGTGACGTTGAGCAGCACGCCTCGCGCATCCTCGATGCTGGTTTCGAGCAGCGGACTGTGCATGGCCGCGTTGACGGCGGTGATCGCCCGGTCGTCGCCGGAGGCCTCGCCAACGCCCATCAGCGCCGGGCCGGCATTGCTCATCACCGCCCGCACGTCCGCGAAATCCACGTTCACGATCCCGGTCGTGAGGATGAGGTCGGTGATGCCCTGCACGCCGCGCTGCAGCATCTCGTCGGCCAGCACGAACGCGTCGCCGATGCCCATGCGGGGATCGGACATCTTCAACAGCCGGTCGTTATGCACCACGATGAGCGCGTCCACCTGCTCGCCGAGGGCTTGAATTCCGCCCGCGGCGATCTGGCCCCGCCGCGTGCCCTCGAAGGTGAACGGGCTCGTGACCACGCCAACCGTCAGCGCCCCCTGCTCCGAGGCGATCTCGGCGATGGCCGGCGCGGCGCCGGTCCCGGTGCCGCCGCCCATGCCCGCCGCGATGAACACCATGTCGGCGCCTTCGGTGGCGTCGGCCAGGGCCGACGCGCTCTCGCTGGCCGCCTTCTGGCCGCGCCGTGGGTCGCCGCCCGCCCCAAGCTGGCCGGTGGTGTGGGTCCCGATCTGCACGATCTCGGCCGCGCGCGAGCCGCGCAGCGCCTGGGCATCGGTATTCACCGCGACGAAATCCACGCCGCTGAGCCCGGCGTCGATCATGCGGTCCACCGCATTGACGCCGGCCCCGCCCACGCCGACCACGCGGATCTGCGTGAAGCCCGTCGCCCGTCCCGGCAGCGGGGCGTCCCGCGCCAAGATGCGCGGCACCAGCCCCGGCGGCCGGTTGTTGGCGTCCATGCGCGCGGGGTCGAAGCCGCCGCCGTCGCTAGGCGGCACGCTTGAGCACTTCCTCGGCCAGGGCCTCGTAGGCGTCAACCGCTCGGCGCACGCCGCGGCCGCGCGCTCCGGGCGCGAAGATCGACAGCCCGGAGCTCGACGCTTCCAGAATCTTGCTGTTGGTGGGGATCTTCGAGGCGAACATCTCGCTGGCCCACTGCTCCTTCAGGTATCCGGCGACGTGCTTCTCCTCGCGCAGGCGTCGGTCGAACTTGTTGAGCACGATGCCCAGCACGCGCAGGTTCGGATTGACGATGGTCACCTCTTCAATGCTTTCCGTGAGCATCTGCAGGCCGCGCAGGGAGAAGAAGCGCGCCTCGGTGGGAATGATGACCCATTGCGCGGCGACCAGCGCGTTGAGCGTCAGCACGCCGAGCGACGGCGGCGTGTCGACGAGGACGTAGTCATAGTCCTGGTCGAGCCGCATCAGGTGCTCGCGCAAGCGCATTTCGCGACCGAGCTTGGTGTGCAGCTCGGTCTCCACGGCCGCCAGTTCCGGCGTGCCCGGCACGAGGTCGATGGCGACGTCCGTGCCCTCCTGCACGCGGTAGCGGGGCAGTTCGGCGTCGCGGTGCAGCAGCGAATCCGCCAGCGAGGGCGACACCGCTTTGTCGAGGCCGAACGAGGTCGTCAGGTTGCTTTGCGGGTCCGTGTCGATGGCCAACACGCGCAGATCGTGGCGGGCCAACGTGACGGCAAGGTTGGCGGTGGTCGTGGTCTTGCCGACGCCGCCCTTCTGATTGGCAACGGCGATGGTGACAGCCATTGGCGTCTCCGAGCGCTGCCGCCCACGGGCCCCCACGGCAGACAAACGCCCGGAGCGATGGTAGGCGTCGCCTGCAATTGAGTCAACATAATTGTCGATCGGATGTCGGCTCACGGTGAGTCCGTCAGTCCGGCGGAAAGAGACCGTTGCAAGAATCCGCGCGGCCCCGGTCTGAGATCCGCCCGATGCCAAGCATCGAGCGCGCCTGCAGGTTCGTCCGGACTGGATTCCGGCCCCGTATCGAGTACGGGGCAGGCTTTTCGCCGGAATGACGGAGGGGTTACGCAAAGGTATCCGAAGCGGCAAACCAACCCGGTCATTCGCCGTCCGCCGGAGGGAACGATCGCGCCCTGACCGGCGTACTTCTCTATGCACTACCCCGCGACGCGCGGGCCATGAGGGCGGCTTATGACGGATGCACAGGCTGTCCTGCGCTGCCAGGACGGCGATCGCGAAGCCTTCCACCATCTGGTGGAGCGCTATCAAGACCTGCTCTATCGCACGGCCATGCTGATGACCGGAAGCCGGGCGCCGGCCGAGGAGCTGGTGCAAGGAACCCTGCGCGCGGCATGGCGGGGCATCCACGGCTTCCAGCATGGCTGCCCGTTCCAACCCTGGCTGATGCGCTATCTCGCCCGCGAGGGCGTGTCCCAGCGCCGCCGGCCGGTGGCCGGCGTTGTCCCGTCCGGTTCCGGGCAGCCGGTCGATCCCGACGAGGGGCGACACGGGCGCCAAGAGATGCGGCAGGCCCTGGCCGGTCTCGATGCCGACCAGCGGCACCTGCTGGTGCTGCACTACTTCGCCGACCTCACCGTCTCCCAGCTAGCGACAGCCCTCGACGCTCAGGAGGACACCATCAACGCCCGCCTCGGCCACGCGCTCGGTCACCTGCGCGAACGACTCGAGGCGCAAGGTGCCCAGGAGGTCGCCAACGATGGCTCCTAACTACTCCACCGACGAATCCCTGGGCGACGCGCTGCGGGTGTATTTCGCCGCGGAAGCCCCCTCGCTGCGCGCGCCCACGAACCTTTGGGACGCCCTCGCGGAGCGTCTCGACGAGCCGCGACGGATTCCGCGCATGCGACGCAAGGTTCTGGCCGCCGCCTCACGCTATTGGTTCCCCACGTTGGCCACCGGCGGAGCGGTCGCGGCGGGCGCCGTGCTGGCGGTCTGGGCGAGTTCGGCCAACTTCGGCGCCGAGGAAACGTCGTATGAGGCAGCCGTCGAGGCCTACGCCACGCCGGCCGCGACGGCGGCGCCCTATCGGTCACCTCCAACGGTAGCCCCGACGCCTGCCATGACGGCAGCCCCTCCAGGGCCGGGACCGACGGCGGCGGCAACGGTGGTCGAACGGGTCGTGATCAAGGAGGTCCCGGTCGAGACCGTCGTCGAGAAGGTCGTGACTCAAGAGGTCATCAAGGAAGTCGCGGTTGAGAAGGTAGTCGCGCAATCGTCTTCGGGATCGCGCGCCGCAGCCCAAGCTGCCCCTCCCACCGCTACGCGGCCGGCGGACACCACCTTCCAGGACTACGGACGGCAGCCCTTGGTCGCCACGGCCGACGACGCGGTCTCGACCTTCAGCCTGGATACGGATCGCACGTCGTACCAGTTGGCGCTCACCTGGGCGCGGCAGGGCTACGACGTCGAGCCGGACTCGGTGCGCGCCGAGGAGTGGATCAACGCCTTCGACTACCAGTACGCCCCGCCGGCGGACGCCTGGGGCTTCAGCATCACCAGCGACCTGGTGGCGCACCCGCTCGACCAGCGCCAGCACCTGGTGCGGATCGGGTTCCAGGCGGCGGAAGTCGCCGACGACCGCCCGCTCAACGTGACGCTGGTGCTGGACGCCTCGGGCTCGATGGGTGACGGCAACCGGGTCGACATCGCGCGGGCGGCGGCGGAGGCGATTCGCCAGAGCCTGCGACCGCGGGATCGGATCGCGGTGGTGCATTTCACCACGGACGTGATTCACGACCTCACGGTTGAGCATCAGTCACCGGACGACCCGTCGGTGGTCGCGTCCATTGCCCAGCTCGCGCCGCATGACAGCACCAACGTGCAGGCGGGGCTGAACCTGGGCGTGCAGCTGGCGCACCGGGCGCGGCTGGAGCGGCCCGACGCCACCAACTACGTGATCTTGATGTCGGACGGCGTGGCGAATGTGGACGCCACCAACCCGTTCGCGATCCTGGAGTCGGCGTATGACCGGGACGCCGCCAACCCGCTGCGGCTGATCACGGTCGGGGTGGGGATCAACAACTACAACGACGTGCTCTTGGAGCAACTGGCGCAGCACGGCAACGGCTGGTACCGGTATCTCAACGACCCGAACCAGGCGCGGGCCACGTTCAGCCGGGCGAACTGGCTGGCGCTGTCGACGCCCTTCGCGGACCAGACGCGGGCGCAGGTGACGTGGGACCCGGAGGTGGTCAAGTCCTGGCGGATCATTGGGTATGAGAATCGGGTGACGTCGGACGCCAGCTTCGCGGAAGACCGCAAGGAGTTCGCGGAGCTGCCGTCGGGGGCGGCGACGACGGTGTTCTACGAGGTGGAGTTGCAGGAGGGCGTGCGGGGCAGTGACGACCTGACGCTGGGCAAGGTGGAGTTGCGCTGGGTGGTGCCCGACACGGGCCAGTCGCGCAGCCAGCAGGTCGAAGTGACGGGACGACGCGACCTGAGCTTCGGAAGCGTCGAGGCCGACCCGCTGCTGCGGCTGGGCGGCATCGTGGCGCTGGCGGCGGACCGCTACAGCAGCCTGCCGCGGGGCACCGAAGACGGCCCCGCGGGCGTGTCCACCGACCTGGCGATCCTGCAGGAGGAGCTGGGAGCCCTGGCCGGTCCGCTGGGCGGCCTGGACGCCTATCGCGACTTCCGCTTCCTGCTGGAGCGGATGGCGGAGCGGGCGTACTCCGAGGCCCCGCCGGAAGCTCCCTCCGGCTACAGCCGCTAGCCCGTTCGGCGCCTGCCGGTCACCGCGGGCGCCGGGCGCCGGGCCTGCGCGGTGTTCATGGTCGAATCGGACGGGCGCCCACAAGACACCGTAGGCTGCTCGGTGGCCCAGGCTGCGTGCAGCCTGGGAAGCAAGACTGCAACTTGTCCCACGCTGCGCGCAGCGTCGGACACCGGATGGTGTTCGCCGGGCGCCCACCAGGGGCGCCCCTACACCTGAAGGCGGATCGCCGATCTACGGCAGCGGCGAATAGTCGGTCGGCTCGAGGAAGCGGTTGTGGATGCGGGCTACGATCTGCCCGTCGGCTTCGGTCTCGGCCCGAAGCTGCACCCACTCGGGATCGCTGATGAAGGCGCCCCACTTCCGCTCGCGGTCGGCCATGTCCTCGAAGCGCGTCAGGTACACCAGGCGGTCGCTGCGGCCCACGACTTCGTGCCAGAACCCCACCACTTCCACGCCGTGCCGCTCGAAGAAGCCCAACGTGTGCTCGCGAAAACGTGCGTCGATGACCGGCATCTTGCCGGGAAGAATCTCGTAGATGCGCAACTCATACAGCATGGCGGGATGACCTCGGACGGCGAGCGCGCGGGAGCGTAGCATGGGGGCCGCAGGGACCGGGCGGTTTCGCCGGAAGGGCGCAGGCACATGTACGCCATCGTGATCGGCTGCGGACGCGCCGGCGCCGAAATCGCCGCCCGCATGGCCGCGGCGGGCGACTCGGTGGTCGTCATCGACCGCGACAGCCACGCGTTCCAGCGACTGCCCGACGATTTCTCCGGCACCACGCTCGTGGGCACCGCCATTGACCTGGACGTGCTGGAGTCCGCCGGCGTGGCCCGCGCCGACGTGCTCGTGGCGGCGACCTACGGCGACAATTCCAACCTCACCGCGGTGCAACTGGCTCGCCTCAAATACGACGTGCCGCGCGTGATCGCCCGCGTCAAGGACCCCGTGCGCGCCCGAGTGTTCGCCGATCGCGGCATCGAGACCATCTGCTCCACGGACATCATCGCCGGCGCGATCATGGACCGGCTGGCCGACTCTCCGGCGGCCTGACCGTGTTCATCATCATCGCCGGCGGCGGCAAGGTGGGCGCCGCGCTCGCGCACGACCTGCCGCCCGGCGGGCACGAGATCGTGGTGCTCGAGAAAAACCGCCGCAAAGCGCAGGACCTGGAGGACGACCTTGGCGCCTCGGTCATTCCCCAGGACGCCTCCGAGGGCCGCTGGCTGTCGACGGCGGGCGTGGCGCGCGCCGACCTGGTGATCGCCGTCACCGGCGATGACGAGGACAACCTCATCATCTGTCAACTTGCCCGCGCGCTTTCCAACGGTCGGGCGCGCACCATCGCGCGTCTCAACAACCCCAAGAACCAGGACGCGTTTCGTCTGCTGGAGATCGAGGCCATCGTCAACGCCACCGACCTGGTCATGAGCATGATCGAGCGCGGCCTGGGCGCGGCGTCCGTGGTGCACCTCATGCGCCTGCGGTCCGCGGGTCTCGAGCTCGTGGAGCTGACCGTAGCCGGTGAGTCAGCCGCGGCCGGATCGTCGATCGCCGATCTGCGGCTCGAGGAGCTTGGCGCTCGCATTGCCGTCGTGCTGCGCGGCGACGAGGCGCTCTTCACCTTCACCGATCTCGTGCTCCGGCCCGGCGATACGTTGGTGGCGGTGGTGGATATCGCCAACGAGAGCGCCCTGCGCGCCCGCTTCGACGCCGCCCATTTCTAGGGTTCCTCGGCAGGGGCCATTCCTCGGAAGGGCGCTTCTTCGTCATTCCGGCGGAAGCCTGTATCCAGCCCCGTCAGGCTTGAAGACGCGCTGGCAATTTCGAGTAGGGGCGGGTTTCAGACCCGCCCAATCAGGGCAACGCGAACCTGGAGACCCTTGCAGAACCCCTCCGTCATTCCGGCGGAAGCCGGAATCCAGTTCGGTCGAACCTGGAGGTGCG
>JAPPNP010000084.1 GCA_028873795.1 Chloroflexota bacterium | reverse complement strand
CCACGCTACCGGACGGTCTCTTGGGACCCAGGGGCGGACGGTCTGTCCCGGCCCGGTGTTTACCTTCGGACGATCCGAAGGTCTCGCAACATACAAGGGGCGGGTCTCAGACCCGCCCGACCTCTAGCATCCGGCGCGCCACCAGATTCGACCGGACTGGATTCCGGCCTCCGCCGGAATGACGGAGGGACTACGTAAGGGTCTCCTACTCGCCGTGCTCCGCCCTAAAGCGCCGAAACAGCCCGTCGATGTCCACGTCGTCCGGTCCGCCATCGTGGGCCACGAACCGCGCGCCGAGGGTGAATGACTCTCCCGGGCCCAGCGTCATGGCGCTGTGCCGCCACGGTCCCACGTAGATCGGGCCGTAATCGCGCGTGAACCAAGGCGTGTCCGCCACCTCGGGATAGGGAAAGATGGCGACGCCGGCGACGTGGTCATGGGTAACCGGACCCGAGTAATCCACCCAGTCCGCCTGGGTGTCGAACGTCGCGGGCTCGTTGCGGGCGCCCGTCGCGCTGCGAATCTCGCCGCCGTCCAGCACGTCGATCTGGTCGGCGATGCGCAGGGCCAGCCCGGCGTCTTTGTCCTGCCCGAACTCCACCGAGGCGTCCGGAGCAGTGAGCGTGGTAGCCACGTCCACGGCAACCTGCCCCGCCCAAAGGCGCACGCCGGTGCGGCGCCGCTCCCGCAATACGAGGGCGCTTTCGCCGTCCACCCACTCGGTCTCCTGGTCGAACACTACCCCGTCGGCTGAGATGTCGGTCCGGGTATCTCGAACCAGGATCCGCGGCGGCGGAAAGATGCCCAGCGTCTCGGGCGCCCAGAAGTTGAGGCCGTTGACGTCCGTGTGCCCGATCCAAATCGATAGGTGGTGCGGGTGGTCGGCCGGCCCGGCCTGCGTGACCAGGTGGCCCTGCACGGTGCGCAGCGGAAAGACGTAGGGCCGGTAGAGCCCCTGCTGCACCGCCGCCAGGTAGCGGCCGTCGGCGAATACCTTTAACTGGCGCTGGCGCTCGAATACTTCGTATCTGGGCATGGCCGTCCTGATTGCGTCGGTCGATTGCGAGGCAGTCTACGCAAGCGGACGTGACCGGTCCGACAGCGACGCGATCAGCGCAAGGCACTCCAGATCGACCACCGCGCCGGCGATGCGTTCGGCCAGGACGTCGAAAACCGACCATCCCGCCGCGCCTTCGGGCAGCACCCGCGTCGTGAGCACGACGATGCGGGAGAGCACGTCGGCCATCGCGAGGCGGTAGTCGGTGTGGCACTGCTCGGCGGTATAGCCGGTCACGCCGCCGTGCGTCAGCGCCGCTCGATAGTCTCGCAGAACGTCCGTCTCGAGTGCGCGCCGCGTGCCGCGGTCGGCTGCCGACAGCAGAAAGTAGGCCACGTCCATCGGGCCGGGTCCGCGGAGCATCACCTGCCAGTCGACAAACGCCACCGGAGGACCGGCGCCGCCCGCCGCGTACATCACGTTGTCCGGGCGGAAGTCGCCGTGCAGCAAGGTTGGGGGCGCCTGTGACAAGGCGTGGCGCACGGTGTTGAGGCCGTCGATCAGCGCGGGACCGACGCGGTGGCACAGGTCGGGGAAGTGACGCCGATATCGCTCCACGAACTCCGGCCAGGCCTCGCGGCAGATCGCGTGGCGGGTGGCGGTGAGCTCTTCGAAAACCGGAATCCAGTCGAGCGAGGCGAGCGCCGGGCTGTCCCACCACGCAGCGTGCATTCCGGCCACGCGGGCGACCGTCGCCTGAACCTGCTCCGGCAAGCAACCTGCCGCCGGGTCGCCCGCTTGGGCCGGCGCGAGATCTTCCAGCAGCAGCACGTAGCGGTCACCGTCCTGAGCGGCAAAGTGCAGCGCCGCGGTCGGCACGCCGGCCCGGGGTGCCAGCTCGCGATAGAAGCGGATTTCACGCGACGCCGCCCCGATGCGACGGATCAGCCCGCGCGTGATCGCGATCGGGCTGTGCAGCTTGACAATGAAGCTGGGCGGAAGGGAGCGGGCTACGTTGGTTCCGTCATTCCCGCGAAAGCGGGAATCCACCCCTAACTCGTCTTCGGCCGAACCAAGGGCGCCCTGCCTCTCGTGGTCATAGTTCACGCGCACGCGCCGCAACTGCCCGGCAAATCCCTGGCTGCCCCCAAGCGGCTCCACCTGGACGTCCGTCACCCCGCCGTCGGTGAGCACGCCGCTCGACCGAAGCGCGCGCGTAAGCCACGCGGAGTCAATCGCTGCCGCGTCGGCGGGTACCTCAGGCGTGGGCGGTTTCATGAATGGACGGCGCCGACAGACACTGTGCGCTCATCATGCCTGCCTGCGACGGATCGGCTCGACGGCGCCGGCCTCCGAAGTCCGTCATTCCGGCGAAAGCCGGAAGGTGGATTCACATTTCAAGTGCAACAGTTGATCCCAGAAAACCTCGGCTGGGGTTTGGTAGCCGAGGCATTTGCGCGGGGTGTTGTTGTAGGCCTGGATGAGCTGGGTGAAGCGGGCGGGCGGCAGCGTGGCCAGGTCGGTTTTGCGGGGCAAGGTGCGGCGCAGGCGGCCGATGGCGTTCTCGATGCCGCCCTTCTGCCAGGGGGCGTGAGGGTCGCAGAAGAACGTCTGGATGCCGTGGGCGTGGAGCTGGTGATGGCGGGCGAACTCGGTGCCGTTGTCGAATGTGACGGTCTGGCGCCAGGGCGGGGGCAGGGGCGTCAGGAGGCGAGTGAGCGCCTGTGCGATGGGGGCGGCGGCCTTGGAGAGCGGGCGGACAGCGAGGAGCAGGCGGGAGTGGCGGTCGTGGAGGGTGAGGACGGTCTGGCGGTAGGAGCTGAAGTGCATGAGGTCGGCTTCCCAGTGGCCGGGGGAGTGGCGGTCGGCGGCGCTGGCGGGGCGCTCGGCGAGGGGGCGGCGGTGCTGAATAAAGGAGGCGGGGCTGCCCCCCTGGCGCCCGCGGCGGCCCCGGCGGTACTTGGCGCGGGGGAGAAAGTGGCGCCAGGCGTAGTCCTTGGTGCGGCGGATCTGGGCGTCGATGAAGCGGTAGATGGACTCGTGGGAGATGACGGGCCGGCCAGCGTCGCGGGCCAAGCGCCCGGCGACCTGTTCGGGAGACCAGCCCTGTTGGAGGCGGGGGAGGACCTGGGCGCGCAAGGTGGGGTCGCGGTCGAGGCGGGGCCCACGCCAGCGGCGGGCGTGGGCCTGCTGATCGGCATAGCGCGGCTGGTAGCCCTGGGTGCGGGAGGCATTGCGTTTCAACTCCCGAGAAATCGTCGATGGCGCGCGATCCAGAGCTGCCGCAATTTCGCGGATCGAGGCGCCGGCGGCGTGGCGTCGGGCCAGGTCACACCGGTCTTCAATGGTGAGATGTGCGTAGCAGCGTCCCATGGCAGCACCTTTGCCAGGTGTTGCACTTCGTTTGTGAATCTAGGGAATCCAGTCCGGTCGAATCCGGGCATGCCTGGATTCGTGGCGGAGGAGCAGTGCGCGAACAGTCCGTTGCAGACTGCGGTCGCCTTTGGGCACTCGAGCGGAAGGGCCGGCCGACTACACTCCGGCCGCGCCACCCCTACAAGCCAAACACAGGGCTGCCCGCCATGCCCAACCCCTCCTTCACCTACAGCCTCGTGGTCAACGAAGTCAGCGACGACCTGGACGAGTCCATGTCGTTCGCTCGGACGCACGGTATGTCCGCCCTCGAGCTCGACACGGTGTGGGGCGTGCCCATTGAGACCGCCGACGCCGACGACCACGCGCGCGTCCGCGAGGCCCTGCAACGCGCGGGCCTCGAACCGGCCATGGTGCTCTCCCCGGCATTCAAAGCCTTGCGGCTGGCGGATGCCGACCCCGACGACATCGCCGCGCTGGACGGCTGGCGGGAGCACCTGAGCGAGCTCGAGGCCGCCATGGACTTCGCCGCAGCCATCGGCTGCCCGCGCGTGCGGCTCTTCACCGGACGCCGCGACGTGGGCGGCGACAATCCCAGCCCCCGCCTGCCCGACGGCGGCGGCCTGCCCGCCAAGCGCCTGGCCGCGATCCGCGCGATCCTGCTTGATGCCGCCCATCGGGCCGAAGCGCTCGGGCTCACGCTGTGCGTGGAGAACGTGCGGAGCTGCTTCGGCAACACCGGCGTCAACACGGCGGCGATTCTGGCGGCCGTGGACCATCCGAATGTGCGCGCCATCTGGGATCCCGCCAACGACTTCGTCAGCGGCGGGGAGGACTTCCGCCCGGGCTACGAGGCGACCAAGCCCTGGATGGTCCACGTCCACGCCAAGGACGCCACGGAGGTCGATGCCGCCACGGGCCTCACGGCGTGGACCGCCATCGGCGCAGGCGATCTCGACTGGACCGCCCAGATGCGCGCCCTGCTGGACGATGGCTATGCGGGCCATATCAGCCTGGAAACCCACTGGCACCCGGAAGGCCGCAGCCGCGCGCAGAACTCCCACGACTCCTTCATGGGCCTGCGCCGGGCAGTTCAGGCAGCAGCCGCGGTCCAGGGCTAGGACCCCACTTGAGTCTCGTCATTCCCGCGAAGGCGGGAATCCACCCTTCATTGAACCTGGGGGCGGACAGGATGCGCCCGGTCATTCCCAAGCCCGGATGGATTCTGCAAGGGTTTGATTGGGAGAGCGATGGGGTGAGGCGACGGCCGGTCCTCAGACCGCGCGCAAGCTCACAAGCGTTGGATAATGACCGCAGCGCGTCGCCGAGACCCGGCGGATCCGACCACTGCGATCGACCTGAGGGGGACATGGCCGAGGAATGCTCCGTGCTGGAGAGGATGGCGCCCGCCCCATGACTACCGCCGCCCCGCCCGCCGAGACCGCCCCGCGTCTGGATATGCGCCAGATGGCCCAGTTCGTGATGGACGGCTTCATCGAGTTCGACGACCTGGTGCCGGAGGACCTCAACGCCGCGGTCCACGAGGAGCAGCTTCGCGCGCCTCGCGACGCCACCTGGGATCCCAAGATTCCCGACGCGTTCCTAGACACCTCGCCCGCCTCCCAGGCCGTGCTGGAGCTGCCGCGCGTGAGGGCGATTCTCGCCACGCTGCTCGGCCCGTCCTATATCCACGACTGTTCCTTCCTGCACATCACTCCGGCAAACCAGCGAAGCTCACAGACCTGGCACGTCGACCACGACCGCGACGGCCGGCGGATGACGCGCGAAGATTTCTACCGCTTCAACATCCTGATCGCCTACTTCACCCACGACGTGCCGCGCGAGATGGGCCCCACGCTGATCCTGCCGGGGTCGCACCTGCGCCAGGTGGGCCACGACATCTCGCGCTACCGCAACATCGCCGGACAGCAGCATCTGGCCGGGCCCGGCGGGCGCATCGCCTTTCTGCACGACGCGCTGTGGCACTGCGCCCAACCAAACCTCACCGACCAGCCGCGATTCATGCTCAAGGTGCGCTACCACTCCGCCGAGCCGCAGCGTGGGCACTTCGACGCCACCGGTTGGGACAGCCTCGAGATGTGGCGCGTGTTCCGGGACAACGTGAACCGTCACGCCTGGCAAGGCGCCGCCTGCGACCGCATCGCCGCCCTGCGCGACGACTGGTGGCGCTACCTCTGCGGGGCCGATGCCGAGGATGTAGCGGCGTAGGCGGCCAGGTCAGCCCGGTCGGTCGCCGCTTCCGCAGCCGCGCGCTAGCTCACAAACATTGGATAATGGACCCGCGCATCGTCGCGATCCGGCGAATCCGACTACGCGGATCGACCCGAGGGAGACATGGCCGAGGAACGCCAGCAGATCCTCATCCTGCATGCGAACAGTCTCAACCTCACGTCGGCTGTGGTGGCCTGGGCGCTGTTCGACGGCACGCTGCCCAGTGACGGACAGATGAGGACCGGCGACGCGGACGAGCCGCCCTACGCCACCGTGGTGGACGCCATGCGCGACGGCTGGCGCGTCATTCAGCTACCCCAACCGCCCAACGAGCTCGATCCCGGTTACCTGGACCACGAATTCGTGCTGGAGAGGATGGTGCCTGCCCCATGACTACCGCCGCCCCGCCCGCCGAGACCGCCCCGCGTCTGGATATGCGCCAGATGGCCCAGTTTGTGATGGACGGCTTCATCGAGTTCGACGACCTGGTGCCGGAAGACCTCAACGCCGCGGTCCACGAGGAGCAGCTTCGCGCGCCCACCGACGCCCGCTGGGAGCCCAAGATTCCCGACGCGTTCCTGGACACCTCGCCCGCCACGCAGGCCGTGCTCGAGCTGCCGCGCGTGAAGGCGGTGCTCGCCACGCTGCTCGGCCCGTCCTACATCCACGACCACTCCTATTTGCACATCACGCCCGCGGGCCTGCGAAGCGCCCAGTCCTGGCACGTCGATCACGATCGCGACGGCCGGCGGCTGACGCGCGAGGACTTCTACCGCTTCAACATCCTAATCGCCTACTTCACCCACGACGTGCCGCGCGAGATGGGGCCGACGCTGATCCTGCCGGGATCGCACCTGCGCCAGGTGGGCCACGACATCGCGCGCTACCGCAACATCGTCGGACAGAAGCACCTCTCCGGTCCCGGCGGGCGCATCGCCTTCATCCACGACGCGGTCTGGCACTGCGCCCAGCCGAACCTCACCGACCGGCCAAGGTTCATGTTCAAGGTGCGCTACCACCCCGCCGAGCCGCAGCGAGGGCACTTCGACGCCACCGGCTGGGACAGCCACGAGATGTGGGAGTTGTTCCGCGACAACGTGAACCGCCACGCCTGGCAAGGCTCCGCCAGCGACCAGGTCGCAGCTGTACGCGACGACTGGTGGCGCTACCTCTGCGGGGCGGACGTCGAGGATGTAGCGGCGTAGGGGGCGAGGTCAGCCGGTCGGCTGCCGCTTCCGCAGCCGCGCGATGACTTCCGTGGCGGGCTGAACCTCGCCGGACGCAATCTGCCGCTCGCCCAAAGCCAGAATCCTCAGCAGCGCCAGCGTTTCCCGCTTCCGCTCGCGGCTGGTCGGCTTGTGCCGACTTGAATTCTGCACGGACGCCTCATGTTGGATCAGAATCGGACCAAGAATAGGCCGCCAGCAGCGGACCGTCCCGTAGTCGCCGGTCGGACCCGGCGTCGGCGGGCGGCGCACTCGTGTCGGTAGGGGCAGGTTTGAAACCTGCCCGTGGAATCTCCCGCTTGAACCACGTCGACGGCTTGGGACTAGCCACCGCGAGCGACTGGCCGAACGTCATGACGTCTCGCACGCCGCGACGCCGGCAGCTTGCCGCGTGGCAAGGGTCACGCGCGCCCGTGTGCAGGCACGATGCAAACCTTTGCCGGATCGATAGACCGGTGATCCGAACGTCGGCGATGCGCTTCGCCGGGCCACTTTCCGATTGCCTATGTGAAGGGCGGTTCGCGAACCGCCCCTACATGCCGGTCACGATCGGCGGCTAAGGTTTACCCATGTACGACCAATTGCCCGCGGACCTCACGTTTCGGCCGGTTGAGGCGGCCACATGGCCGGACTTCGAGCGGCTGTTCCAGGCGCGGGGCGGGCCGTCGTATTGCTGGTGCATGCCTTATCGGGCGACGCCTGAGGAGAATCGGCGGCTGGACCGCACGACGCGGAAAGAGGGCATGCGGGCGCGGGTGATGGCGGGCGTGCCGGTGGGGATCCTGGCCTATGCCGGCGGCGAGCCCGTCGGCTGGTGCTCGATCGGGCCGCGCCCCACGTTCGCGCGGCCCAACACCTCGGCCGTCCCCGGCGCCGCCCGCGCCGTCGATGCGTTGGTCTGGGCGCTCACCTGTTTCTACGTGCCGCGTCGCTTACGTGGCGGCGGCCTGGCGTCGCGCCTGCTGCGGGCCGCGCTCGACTATGCCCGCACGCAGGGCGCGGCGGCGGTCGAGGCCTATCCGGTCGATCCCGACTCGCCGAGCTACCGCTTCGGCGGGATCAGGCCCATGTTCTAGGCCGCGGGCGCGCGCGAGTTGGGGCCTCTGGGACGCCGGCGGCACGTGGTGCGGATCGATCTGACGGGCGACTGCCGCGAGACGCCCTGACGAGAGCAGCGGGCGGCCACAAGACACCCCAGGTGCGTAAGGTGTCAAGCCGCGAGCGGTGTGTAGTGCC